>JAYPAN010000001.1:0-35714 GCA_038123715.1 Rhodobiaceae bacterium
GGGGCGGCTTTGGTGCAGGCGGCGACCGGTGAAATTGCCGATGAGCGCGAATTGGGCGGCTCGGAAATGCATGCCAGCGTTTCCGGCTTGATGGAATATCTGGCGGAGGATGACAGTGACGGCATCAGGCAGATACGCGATGTGGTGGCCGGTCTGGGCTGGAATGAACATTGCCCGCCCATGCCGACGCGCAGCTATGATGCGCCGCTTTATGATATGGAAGATATTCTCGGCCTTGTGCCGGTTGACTATAAAGTGCCTTATGACGCGCGCGAGGTGATGGCGCGGCTGTTTGACGGTTCATCCTTTACTGATTTCAAATCGCGCTTCGGGCCAAATCTCGTATGCGCGCAAGGCACAGTGTTTGGTCATCCGGTCGGCATTGTCGGCAATAATGGGCCAATGGGGCCGGATGAAGCAGCCAAGGGCGCGCATTTTTTCCAAATCATTGACCAGGCCAATGTGCCGCTGATTTTTCTGAATAATATCACCGGCTATATGGTCGGCACAGAATATGAGCGCGCCGGTATGATTAAGCATGGCTCGAAAATGATACAGGCCGTGTCAAATATCCGCGTTCCGAAATTGAGCTTTTATATTGGCGCCAGTTTCGGGGCGGGCAATTACGGCATGGCCGGTCTGGGTTATGACCCGGATTTTCTGTTTTCATGGCCGGCCGCGCGCACTGGTGTGATGAGTGGCGAGTCGGCTGCCGGCACGATGGAAACCGTGGCGATTGCCGGTGCCAAAAGGCGCGGACAGGAGCCGGATATGGACGCGCTGGCCAAACAGCGCGCCGCCATTGAAGCGGTGTTCGACGCACAGGAAGATGCGTTTTACACATCCGGTCACCTGCTCGATCACGGCATTATCGACCCGCGCGACACGCGCAATATATTGGGCTTTCTGCTCGACACAATATGGGAACGCAAAAATCGTGACCTGCAACCCAACGCCTTTGGCGTCGGGCGCATGTAGCGACAAAATAGGCACGGAGGATGATATGCAAAAACCGGACACACAGACCGTTTTGCTGGAAGAAGACCGTGATTGGGCGACTTTGCGGCTGAACCGGCCTGACGCGCGCAATGCGCTGTCGGACGAGCTGGTCGCTGACTTGACCGCCTTGCTGGATTATCTGGCGCAACGCGATGATATTCGTGGCATTACCGTGCGCGGCAATGGTGACGCTTTTTGCGCCGGTGGCGATTTGAAAGGTTTTAAGAATAATTTTCAGGAAACCCGCAATGAGCAAGAGGTGATTGCCGACAGCTCCAAAATGGGTTTTGTGTTTTTGCAGGTCAAGGAAATGCCGCAAGTTGTTGTGTTCCTGCTGCATGGCGCGGCGATGGCCGGCGGGCTGGGCATGGCTTGTGCTGCCGATCAAGTGATTGCCGTCAAGGACACACGCATGGCATTGACGGAAACGGCGATTGGCATTGTGCCGGCTCAAATCATGCCGCATGTGGTCAATCGGGTTGGCGAGTTTAATGCGCGCCGCATTATGCTGACCGGCTTGCGGTTTACCGCAGCTGAAGGCCAGCAATTCGGCATTGTCGATTTTCTGGCTAATGACATGGCCGAAGCCGAAGCGGAACTGGCCGCCTTGCAAGCCGGTGTGCGCCGTTGTGCGCCCGGTGCCAATGCGGCAACCAAAAAATTGCTGGAAGTTAATAAGCGCCTTTCCGGTGCGGATATGGTGGCGGCAGCCGGTAAGGCTTTTGCCGACAGTGTAAAAAGCGATGAGGGGCGCGAAGGCGTGGCCTCATTTCTTGAAAAACGCAAACCCGATTGGGTGCAGGAGTAGGTGATGGCGCAAATACGCAAAATCTTGGTGGCCAATCGCGGTGAGATTGCCTGCCGTGTCATGCACACGGCGCAGGCGCAGGGCATTGGCTGTGTGGCGGTTTACTCTGATCCCGATGCGACAGCGCCGCATGTGGCTATGGCTGATGAGGCCGTGCTGATTGGCCCCGGCCCGGTTGGCCGGTCTTATCTGGTGGCGGAAAACATTATTGCGGCAGCGCGCGAAACCGGCGCTGACGCGATACATCCCGGCTATGGGTTTTTGTCGGAAAATGCCGATTTCGCCAAAGCGGTGGAAGCGGCGGGGCTGATATTTATCGGCCCGACCGCCGAGGCGATAGAGTTAATGGGCAATAAGGCGGCGGCCAAAAGGCGGATGATTGAGGCGGGTGTGCCATGCGTGCCGGGCTATGAGGGCGAAGACCAGTCGGACACGGCTCTCATGGAGGAAGCTGGCAAAATCGGCTTTCCGCTAATGGTCAAGGCAGCGGCAGGCGGTGGCGGGCGCGGCATGCGGCTGGTCGAAAGCGCGGACGGGTTGGCGGCGGCATTGTCCACGGCGCGCTCGGAAGCGGAAAATGCTTTCGGCTCCGGCGAGTTGATATTGGAAAAGGCGATTGTTGAGCCGCGCCATGTCGAGATACAGGTTTTCGCCGATATGCATGGGCAAGTGATTCATTTGGGGGAGCGCGATTGCTCGGTGCAAAGGCGGCACCAGAAAGTGATTGAGGAAGCGCCTTGTCCGGTGATGAGCGAAGATTTGCGTGCGGCTATGGGTAAGGCGGCGGTCGATGCGGCGCAGTCAATCAATTATCGCGGGGCGGGGACGGTTGAGTTTTTGCTCGACAAGGATGGAGATTTCTATTTCCTCGAAATGAATACGCGCTTGCAGGTTGAACATCCGGTGACAGAAGAAGTGACGGGTCTTGATTTGGTGGCGCTGCAAATCCGTGTGGCCGAGGGTGCGCCTTTGGGGCTGACGCAAGCTGATGTGACACTGACCGGTCATGCCTTGGAAGTGCGGCTTTATGCTGAAGACCCGTATAATCAATTCCTGCCCAGCACCGGCAAGATTGAGGCGTTCGGGCAGGCGACGGGCGTCGGCGTGCGTTATGATACGGGCATTGTCGCCGGACAGGAGATTTCGCCCTTTTATGACCCGATGATTGCCAAGCTGATAACTTATGGTGACAGCCGCGAAACGGCACTGAAACGGATGATTGCCGCGCTCAAGGAAACAGTTTTATTCGGGCCGCGCACCAATCGCGATTTCCTGATTGCTTGTCTGGAAGATGAGGCGTTTGCAGCAGGTGATTTTTCAACCGCCTTTATCGCTGAAACCTTTGGCGAGGACGGTATGCAGCAAACAGCGCCGGATGCGGCGGATTTGGCGGTGATTGCGCTGCGGCATTTTCTGGCTGACCGGCATTTGGCTGAAAGCCGGTCGCTGGGTGTGCCAGCGGCGTTACGCAATTTCACTTCCGACCCATGCCTGAAAACCTGCTATAAGCTTGAAATCGGCGATATGGTCTATCCGGTGCAATTGCGCGCCCATAGTGCCAATCATTACACCGCCCATATCAATGATACGCAAATCGAGCTGGTTTCCCGTGGCGACGAGACCATGACGCGGCTGGCTGTTCTTGTTGACGGCAAGGCGGTTGTCAGCCAAGCCGTGCCAAGCGGTGACAGTTTGCATGTCATGTTGGATGGTCGCGGCCTCACCAGCACCAATTTGCTGGCGCGCGGGGCGGCGGCTGATGAA
Source organism: Rhodobiaceae bacterium (assembly GCA_038123715.1). Classification (GTDB taxonomy): domain Bacteria; phylum Pseudomonadota; class Alphaproteobacteria; order RS24; family RS24; genus JAYPAN01. The sequence continues at coordinate 3,572 of JAYPAN010000001.1, forward strand.
AGTGGCGATGGCACGCGCGTGCTGGCGCCGCTGCATGGCAAAATTGTCGAGATATTTGTTGAGGCGGGTGCGTCTGTAACACGCGGCGACCGGCTGGCGATTGTCGAGGCGATGAAAATGCAGCATGAAATACTGGCCGAAATTGATGGCACAATTGATGCGATTCTGGTCGCTGCCGAGCAGCAAGTGGCGGCCGATGATTTAATGATAAGCATTGCCGCGCAGGCGGCAGGGGAGGGATAAATGCTTCAGGAAGCTTTGGATTTCAAGGAAGAGTCGGATGCGCTTTACGCGATTTTGAAAGATTTGGATGATGCCGATTTCGCCGCGCCGACCCAATTCAAGGGATGGACGCTGAATAATGTGCTGGAACATTTGCATATGTGGAATTGGGCGGCCAATGAAAGCGCGGTGGATGAAGAAAATTTCGAGCGCTTTTTGGGGCAAGTGATGGAAGGTATTGCCAAAGACAGTATGCGGGGCTTTGAAGGCAATTGGGTGGACGGCCTTTCGGGTCGCGCTTTGCTTGATGCCTGGCACGGCTTTTACACGGATATGGCGGCGCGTTTTGTCGAGATTGACCCGAGGCGGCGGTTGAAATGGGCGGGGCCTGATATGAGCGCGCGCTCATCCATTTCGGCGCGGCTTATGGAGACATGGGCGCATGGGCAGGAAGTGTTTGACCATTTGGGTATTGTGCGCCGCGATGGCGACCGGATTCGCGCCATTGCCGTGCTTGGCACAAATACATTTGGCTGGACTTATGCGACACGCGAGGAAACCCCGCCCGGCCCGATGCCCTATGTGCACCTGACCGCCCCGTCCGGCGATATTTGGGCGTTTGGCGAGCCGTCGCAAAGCAATTATATTGAAGGCGCAGCGAGTGATTTCTGCCAAGTGGTCACACAGGTTCGCAATATCGCCGATGTTGATTTGCAGGTCATTGGTGAAGTGGCGCAGGATTGGATGTCAAAGGCGCAATGCTTTGCCGGCCCGCCGGAAACACCGCCTGCGCCCGGCACGCGCTTTACCCGCGCGGTGTAAGGCTCAGGTAAAAATAGCGAGGTGCTGGATGCAATCCATCACCCGTTCGCCGTCGCGGTTCCAAACCTGCATTTCCTGTGACGAATAACCATGCCGAATATGTTTGGTGGCGGTGCGGAGCAGAAACCAGCCATCTGTCGTGGCCGGATTGTCGCGCAGCATATTGATATTCCAATTCATTGAACTGAGCGCGGTTAATTGTGTCACGGCGGTCAAGGCAGCCGGTGGCGCATCAGTGAGCGCAATCAGCTCGGTCACGCCCTGATGCGATTGCGGGTCAATATGGCGCGACCAGACAGTTAGGTCAGGGTCGTCGGAGCCGCTGAGCAAAGCCGGGCCGGTGGCGCGTATCCGGTCAAAATTAACCAGAAAATTCGGCCCCGCATTATGCGGTATCAATTCTTCGCCCATTTCGGGGCTGACCGATACTTCATTTTTCGGGTAATCCATTTCGACGGCTATCTCGCGGCTGATTCCAAATGTAAAATAGCCATAAGTGCCGGGGCCGGCATCACTGTCGAGGCGCGCTTCAAATGTCACATTGTTTTTGCCGCGTCTGAGCAGTTTATGGCTGACCCGCAATCTGCCATCGGTCGGGCCGATAAAATTGATTTGCGCCGTGCGAAGGGGGGGCAAATCATCATGGCTGTTGACGATAGCTTCATGCAGCAAGGCGGCGGTTAACCCGCCATAAGCGGTGCGCCCCTGTTTCCAGTTCTCGCCAATTTCAATTTCATAATGGGGTGCTGAAGCGCGGAAATCCGCCAGCAAAGAAGAAAATGCGGTCATGGCGTGGTTATAGACAGGCCGCTTTCACCGCGCAAGCAGTCTCTGGCGCGCTTTGCGGTCGTTTTTCAGGGCATATTCGCGTGCCATTGCATCGCTGCGGGTCAGAAAGACTTCGCTATGCACCAATATCCATTGCCGACCGCGCGTGGCTTTGGCGCCGCGCCCCGCATTATGGCTCGCCAGCCGCGCGGCTACATCCGTCGTCCAGCCAACATAGCTTTTGGGCGCGCCGTCATCGCAAGTTGCGATAAGATAAACATAGCAAGGTTTCGGGCTGTGGCGGTTGGCTTCCGGGGCTGGTTTTTCCGCCTTTGCCATAAATCTCATGCTCCGCATTCATTTCCTTGAGGTTTGGTAACACTATATAATGGTTTACAGTTTACGGGAAAGCGTCTAAGCAGCGCGCGTCGGGACAGGGCAGGAGAGTTTATATGTCTGAAGCCATTTATTTGGTGTCGGAGGGTGATGGGTCGAGCCGCAAAGCAGCGCTTGATGCGGCCGACCTCCTGTATGGCGTGTCGCGCTGGGGCGACGGGCTTATCACCATTATGGAAAATGGTCATATCGGGCTTGTCCATCCGGGTCGGCCTGAAGCCGCACCGGTCGATTTATTGTCAGTGATTGAAAATCTTGACCAGCGCGGCATTACCGCGCCAATCCTGCTGCGCGTGTCTGATTTTATTTCTTGGCGGATTGACCAGATAAATGAAGCCTTTCAGCAGGCGATTAAGGATCAGGGCTATCAGGGTCGCTATCAGGGCGTGTTCCCGATTAAAGTCAACCAGCAGGCGCAAGTGATTGACCGGATTGTTGAATATGGCAGCCGCCATGATTTTGGTCTGGAGGTTGGCTCCAAGGCAGAATTGCTGATTGCGCTGGCGCATGATTTAAGCCCGCAAACCGCGCTTATCTGCAATGGCGTGAAAGATGAAGAGTTTATCCGTCTGGCGCTGATGTCGCAAAGGCTGGGCTTTAACACATTTCTGGTGTTGGAAAGTCCGCGCGAGCTTGACCTTGTGCTGGCCATTGCTGAAGACATGGAAGTGCGCCCGCAATTGGGCTTGCGGATTAAGCTGACCCATGAGGTGAGTGGCAATTGGGCGGCCTCAAGCGGCGACCGTTCGACATTCGGCATGAGCATCGCGCAAGTCATGGATGTGGTGGATGCACTGCGCGCGCGGGGCTTTCTTGATTGTCTGAAATTGCAGCACAGCCATTTGGGCAGCCAAGTGCCGAATATACTTGAAATCCGGCTGGCGGCGCAGGAAGCCTGCCGGTTTTTTGTCGAATTGGTGCGTGAAGGCGCGCCATTGGAGTTTCTTGATTTGGGCGGTGGTCTGGGCGTTGATTATACAGGCGAACACCGCGCCAGCGAAAACTCAACCAATTACACGCTGTCGGAATATTGCACCAATATCGTCGAAACCGTGAAGTATGCGCTTGATGAAGCGGGCATGGCGCATCCGGTGATTATCACCGAAAGCGGGCGTTCCTGCGTCGCGCAATCCTCCATGCTGCTGTTCAATGTGCTTGAAGTCACCCATTTTGACAGCGACTTGCGCGTCACGCCGGAGCCGGGCGACCATGCGCTTCTCGAAAGCATGTTCGGCATTGAAAGCTATTTGACGCTTGAACGTGTGCATGAGTGTTGGAATGATTTGGTGTTTTACCGCAATGAAATGCGCGCGCTTTTGAAAACCGGGCAAGTCTCTTTGCGCGAAACCGCCAAGGCAGAACGCATCCACCTTTATCTGATGAACCGCATCAAGGCCTTGCTGGCCGATGCCGAAGAACAGCCGGGCAGTGATATGCAACAGGCTTTGCAGCAGGCGGCGGATATTTATCACGGTAATTTTTCGCTGTTTCAAAGCCTGCCCGATGTCTGGGCGATTGACCAGATTCACCCGATTGCGCCCTTGCACAGGCTGGATGAAAAGCCGACACGGCACGCCGTGCTAAGCGATATTACTTGCGACAGTGACGGTAAGATTGACAATTTCGTGCTGGGTGAGGGCATTTCCGGCACATTGCCCGTGCATAAACTTGGGGCCAGCGAAGATTATTATCTCGGCGTGTTTTTTGTCGGTGCCTATCAGGAGACATTGGGCGATTTGCACAATCTGTTCGGCGACACAAATGTGGTGACAATCGGGCTGGGAAATGATGGCGGTTTTGAGCTGATGCATGAGCAGGAAGGCGACACGATTTCGGAAGTGTTGTCCTATGTTGAATATAATCCGCGCCGCATGGTTGATGATTTCAAAATGATTGTTGAACGCTCCATGAAGGCAGGCAAGCTCAGCCCGCATGAACGCCGAGAGTTTATCGCTGCCTATAAGGACAGCATTCACGGCTATACTTATTTTGAACATTAAAAGCAAAGCGTGAGGAAGGGAGCCATTAATGAGCAAGGTTCTGGTGATTGGTGCGGGCGGTGTCGGCTCGGTGGCGGTGCATAAAATGGCCATGTTGGCCGATATTTTTACCGACATCACCTTGGCCAGCCGCCGCGTGCATAAATGCGAGGCGATTGCCGCCGAAGTTGAAAAACGCACCGGCCAGCGCATTGCCACGGCAGAAATTGACGCTGATGACGCGGCCGCTACCGCCGCGCTGATTGAAAAAACCGGCGCGCAATTAGTGGTCAATCTGGCGTTGCCCTATCAGGATTTGGCAATTATGGATGCTTGTTTAATGGCCGGTGCCGATTATCTCGACACCGCCAATTATGAGCCGCGCGACGAAGCCAAATTCGAATATCACTGGCAATGGGCCTATCAGGAAAAGTTTGAGCAGGCCGGTCTGATGGCCTTGCTCGGCTCCGGCTTTGACCCCGGCGTGACCAATGTGTTCACCGCCTATATCGGCAAACATTTGGTCGGGCAAATGCAGACGCTGGATATCCTTGATTGCAATGGCGGCGACCACGGCCAGCCCTTTGCCACAAATTTCAATCCGGAAATCAATATCCGTGAAGTCACCGCCCCGGCGCGCCATTGGGAGAATGGCGCATGGGTGGAGACACCGGCACTGTCGCACAGCCATCAGTTTGACTTTCCCGAAGTCGGCCCGCGCAATGCCTATCTTATGTATCACGAAGAGCTTGAATCGCTGGGCAAGCATTTCCCTGAATTGCAGCGCGCGCGCTTCTGGATGACATTTGGCGACGCCTATCTCACCCATTTGGATGTGCTGCAAAATATCGGCATGACCTCGATTGAGCCGGTGATTTATGAAGGCCGCGAAATTGTGCCATTGCAATTTCTGAAAGCGGTTCTGCCTGAACCGGCCTCTTTGGGGGAAACCACCAAGGGCAAGACTTGTATCGGCAATATCGTTAGCGGGACGCATGAAGGCAAGCCGCGCCATATTTACCTTTATAATGTGTGCGACCATGAGGCGTGTTACCGCGAGGTCGGTTCACAGGCGGTCAGTTATACAACAGGCGTGCCGGCGATGATTGGTGCGGCGCTGATGCTGGATGGCACATGGCGCAAGCCGGGTGTGTTTAATCTTGAACAACTCGACCCCGACCCATTTATGGCCTTGCTCAATGAACATGGTCTGCCTTGGCAATATGTCGAGCTTGATGCGGCGGTTAATTTCTGATGAGCGCGCCTGTCATGGCCACGCAATCGACTGGCGCGGGGCGCTTTGCCGGTTTTGACCTGTCGCGCGTGCCGTCGCCCTGTTTTGTGATTGATGAGGTGAAGCTGCGTGAAAACCTGTCGCTGATTGCCGACATATCGCAAGCCTCAAATGCCCGTATTCTGATGGCCTTAAAAGCGTTTTCCATGTGGTCGCTGGCGCCTGTGATAAGCGACTATCTGCATGGCTGTTGCGCGTCCGGCCTATGGGAGGCGAAACTCGCGCGGGCGCATTTTGCCGGTCTTTTGGGCAGTTATGCACCGGCCTATAAGCCGTCCGAGGCAGAAGAAATTGCCGCTTTGTCCGACCATATGATTTTCAACACGCCGCGCCAGCTTGCCCGCTTTGGCGATATGGCGCGCGGGCAGGGGGCGTCAATTGGCTTGCGCGTCAATCCCGAACATTCGGAAGGCGACATTGCCAAATATGACCCGTGTGCGGCAGGCTCGCGGCTGGGCAGTCCGGTCTCGCAATTGGATGTGGCGGCACTGGCCGGGGTAGCGGGTGTGCATATGCACAGCCTGTGCGAGCAGCATTTTGCGCCGCTTGAACGCACAGTGGCGGCGATTGAGCCATTGCTTGACAGCGTCAAAGGGCAATTGCAGTGGCTCAATCTGGGCGGTGGGCATTTGCTCAGCCATCCCGATTATGACCGGTCAGGGCTTGTTGGGCTGCTGTGCAGCCTTGCCGAAAAATATGACGTGCAGCTTTATCTTGAACCCGGCGCGGCGGTCGTCTTTGATGCCGGTATTTTGGTCGGTGAAGTGCTGGATGTGATGGATAATGACGGGGTTTTGGCGATTACCGATATTTCGGCCAGTTGCCATATGCCCGATGTGTTGGAAGCGCCTTACCGGCCTGCTCTGTTGGGCGAACCCAAAAATGCCGGCATGGCGGTGCGGCTTGGCGGGCCGACTTGTCTGGCTGGTGATGTGATTGGCACTTATCATTTCGACGCTTTGCCGCAAGCCGGTCAAAGATTGGCCTTTCTTGACCAAGCGCATTATTCAATGGTCAAGACCACGACTTTTAATGGGGTTGGCCTGCCGGCGCTGGCGATTTGGAACAGTGACAGTGATGCCTTGCGGCTGGTTCGACAATTTGATTATGAAGATTTTGAAGGGCGGTTATCGTAATGGCGGCGCGCGATCAGTTTCTTGGGGAAGAATTATCGGAGGCGGAAAATAATCCGGCGACGGCGCTGTTTCATATTGTGCCATGCGGGTTGGAAAAAACCGTGTCTTACGGCACAGGCGCGGCCAAGGGGCCGTCGGCCATGATTGCCGCCAGCCACCAGCTTGAGCGACTGATTGACGGCAAGCTGCCCTGTGCCAAGGGAATGTTTACCACACCACCAATTGATTGCAGCGGCGCGATTGAGGCGGTGATGGATGATTTGCGCGGGGTCACGCGCGCCATTGCCGCGCAAGGCGCGATACCGGTGACATTGGGCGGCGAACACAGTCTCAGCTATGGTGCGGTGATGGGCGTTGTTGATGCGCTTGACGCGCCGATTGGTCTTATCCATGTCGATGCCCATGCCGATTTCCGCAATGCCTATCAAGGGCATAAGCATTCTCATGCCAGCGTCATGCATTTGCTGGCCGGTGAAGGCCTGCCTATGGTGTCCTTCGGGGTGCGGGCGCTGGCCGAGGAAGAAGAAGCGGCACGACGCGCCCATGGTGTGATAACCCATGATGCAAGCCGTCTGGTGCGCGACAATATCCACGCAATTACCCTGCCGGAGGATTTTCCGGAGCATGTCTATATCAGCTTTGACCTTGATGGCCTTGACCCGTCTGTTTTACCGGCCACCGGCACGCCTGTGCCGGGCGGATTGGGCTTTTATCAGGCGCTTGATTTGGTCGCCTCGGCGGCCAGCGGGCGGCATATTGTCGGCATGGATATTGTCGAATTGGCTCCGATTGACGGCCAGCCGGTCAGCGATTTTACCGCCGCCATGATTGCCCATCATTTAATGGCACTGGCTGTTTAAGCCCATAAAGATGGCTGTTTAAGCCAGCAAAACCGGGGAAAAGACGCCCCCGGCTGGGAGGAGGGAGTGCCGGGGGCGTTGATCGATATGTCGGGAGGAGACATATCTTCAATCATTCTACGTCGGAAAGGACAAATTGGATGTATCCGCGCGGTCACGATTGCCCCTAAAGCATAATCGCGGCAGGTAAATAATCGGTGAATGTCGGCCTCAAGCCACGATTTCAGGTCAGATTTTCTTGTAAACCTGTGCGCCGCCAATACGAAATTCGGTCGATTTCTCATCCATACCGGCTTTCAACGCCTCTTCCGGCGCCATATTCAGCTTGGCGGCATAATCGCGCACATCTTGGGTGATTTTCATCGAACAGAAATGCGGCCCGCACATGGAGCAGAAATGCGCCACTTTCATGGATTGTTTGGGCAGTGTTTCATCATGATAGGCGCGTGCCGTATCAGGGTCGAGCGACAGGTTGAACTGGTCTTCCCAACGAAACTCAAAGCGCGCTTTCGACAGCGCATTGTCGCGGATTTGCGCGCCGGGATGGCCTTTCGCCAAATCGGCGGCATGGGCGGCCAGCTTGTAAGTGATAATGCCGTCTTTGACATCCTGCTTATTGGGCAGGCCGAGATGCTCTTTCGGCGTGACATAGCAAAGCATGGCCGTGCCATACCAGCCGATTTGCGCCGCGCCAATGGCCGAGGTGATATGGTCATAGCCGGGTGCGATATCGGTTGTCAGCGGCCCCAAAGTGTAAAACGGCGCCTCGTCGCACCAGTCAAGCTGCTTGTCCATATTTTCCTTGATGAGCTGCATTGGCACATGGCCGGGGCCTTCAATCATCACCTGCACATCATGTTGCCAAGCGATTTGGGTCAATTCGCCCAAAGTTTTCAACTCGCCAAGCTGGGCGGCATCATTGGCATCCCATACTGAGCCGGGACGCAGACCGTCGCCCAAAGAAAAGGAGACATCATAGGTTTTCATGATTTCGCAAATTTCTTCAAAATGCGTGTAGAGGAAACTCTCTTTGTGGTGCGCCAGACACCATTTGGCCATAATGGAGCCACCGCGCGAGACAATACCGGTCATGCGATTGGCAGTCAGCGGCACATAGCGCAGCAAAACACCGGCATGGATGGTGAAGTAATCAACCCCCTGTTCGGCTTGCTCGACCAGCGTGTCGCGGAACATTTCCCAAGTCAGTTCCTCGGCCTTGCCATCGACTTTTTCCAAGGCTTGATAAATCGGCACAGTGCCAATCGGCACGGGCGCATTCCGCAAAATCCATTCGCGGGTTTCGTGAATATGCTTGCCGGTGGATAAATCCATAATGGTGTCAGCGCCCCAGCGAATACCCCATGTCATTTTATCGACTTCTTCACCGATTGACGAAGTGACCGCCGAATTGCCGATATTGCCATTGATTTTGACAAGGAAATTGCGGCCAATAATCATCGGCTCGGTTTCGGGATGGTTGATATTTGCCGGAATAATGGCGCGCCCGCGTGCCACTTCATCGCGGACAAATTCCGGCGTGATTTCGGTTTGGATATTGGCACCGAAACTCTCGCCACCATGCTGCGCCTGCATCATTTCGGCCATGCGGTTCCCGCGCTCACCGGTTTGCGCCAGACTGTCAAGATAGGCAGCGCGGTTCTGGTTTTCGCGTATGGCGATATATTCCATTTCCGGCGTGACAATACCTTGGCGCGCATAATGCATTTGCGTGACATTTTTACCGGGCTTGGCGCGGCGCGGGCGGCGTGTCAGGTTGAAACGCAAATCCGCCAGTTTTTCATTGGCCTGCCTCTCGCGGCCAAAATCAGAGCTTGGCCCATCCAGCATGTCGGTATCATTGCGTTCTTCAATCCATGCGGCGCGCAAGGCGGGCAGGCCGTCGCGAATGTCGATTTTGGCGTCGGGGTCGGTATAGGGGCCGGATGTGTCATAAACAAAAATCGGCGGATTGGTCTCGCCGCCCATATCGGTTGGTGTGTCGGACTGGCTGATTTGGCGCATTGGCACGCGAATATCAGCGCGCGAGCCGGAGACATAGATTTTTTGGCTATTGGGCAGGGCTTCAATCGCCGCCCCGTCAACTTGTGCCTCACCGGCATTGAAATTTTTGGCTTGTGACATGCGACGCTCTCCTCTAGCCTGACTTTTGTTATAAGAATAATTTGCCTTGAGAAGAACAAATAAATGGGTCGAAACCCGAAAACAGCGACAATTTCTCTGGAAGAAACCTCCGCCCTTGTCATGTTGTGGTTGCAGGAGGGGTTTTACCGCCAGCCAAGCGCGCGCGCCTATGTCGAAAAGCTTGATTTATCGGCCGGGCGGGCATTGCACAAAGCCTGCAATGCGGTTTGGCCGGATTATGATGCGGTGATAAATAATCGCAAAACCGGCATACGGCAATTGGCGTTGCGCCATTACCGCAAGCAAATCATCCTGCCCGGGGCAGGGCTGAAAGCAATGGGGCTGGATTTGGCCGAAAGCCTGCCCGACTGCCATATTTACGAGCTGGACTGGGCGCATATGGCCGACAAGCAACAGCTCATAGACTGTCGCAACCTATCCTTTATTGAAGCCGATATTCGCGACGCTGCCGCAATGCGCGCCGCACTGGCGCGTGCCGGCTGGCTGAGTGACCAACCCAGCCTGCTGGTTCTGGAAGGCATCAGCTATTATCTGGCACCCGCGCATGTGAACCGGCTGGTTGCCATATTGCGTCCCGATTGTGTGCTGGCCGAATATCTTCTGCCCGACAGCGCGCTTGATGCAGCCTCCCGCATTATTGCCGAAGGCGTGTTTACACAGATTATGGGCGCGGGCGGCTATGCCGGTTTGTCGCGCTATACGGCGCAAAGCCTGGCTATTGTGCTGGATATGGCGCTGGCCGACCAATGGTCAATGCACGGGCTGGAGGCGATGCGGTTGGCGGCGGCTCCGACGCAAAAAGCCTGTTTTCAAGATAGCGGCTTTGGTTGGGTTGAAGTGGCTTTGTTCAAGCCTGTTGGCCAAGCCGCTGCAAGACAGGCTGCACAATAAGTGCCAGCAAAAACAAAACAACCGACAGGGTAACAATGGTCGGCCCGGCTTCAATAGCCAGATTTTGTGCCACCAAAATGCCGCCAAACAGACTCAGCGCGGCCGCAATAATGCCGAATATCGCCATTTTTTCCGGCGAATTGGCAAAAAGGCGCGCCGTGGAAGCAGGGATAATCAGCAGCGAGGTTATCAGCAGCACACCGACAATCTGGATGGAAGTGGCGACCAGCAGGCTCATCAGCAAAATCAGCATGAATTCATGGCGGCGCACGCTGATGCCCTCGGCAAAGGCCAATTCCTCGCTGGTCGTCATCAACACCAGCCCCGGCCATAATTTCATCAAAACCGCTATTGTAACCGCGGCGGCCAGTGCCAGCAGCAGCGCGCCATTCATGGTTATGGCCGCCAAATCACCGAGCAGGAAATCATGCATGTCAATTTCCTCCATGCCCATCAGTGACATGCTGACCAGCCCAACGGCCAAAGTGGCATGGGCGAGAATGCCGAGCAAAGTGTCATTGGCCAGCAAGTTTTGGCCGCGCAGCCCAATCATGCCAAGCGCAAACAGAATGGCGACAAATAAAATACCGGATTGGTGGCCGGCTCCGGCAATCATGCCAAGCGCGACGCCGAGCAGGGCGCTGTGCGCCAGCCCGTCGCCAAAATAAGCCATGCGTCGCCAGACAACAAAACAGCCAATCGGCCCGGCCATCAGCGCTAAAGCGCCTGTCGCAATAATAATGGCACTGGTCATGCCGGCTCCTCATGGTCATAGTCATGGTGATGCTCATGGTCATGTTCATGGCTGTGTGGATAAACCGCCATCAGCCGCGCCATATCATCACCGAAAAGGGAAATAAACTCCGGGTCACGCGCCACATTTTCCGGCGCGCCGGAGCAGCAAATATGATGATACAGGCACACCACTTTGCGGGTTGAGGACATCACCAAATGCAAATCATGTGACACCATCAACACCGCCATTTTGCGTTTTTCATATAATTGCTCAATCAGCTTGTAGAGGTGCAATTGGCCGTTCACATCAAGATTTTGCGCCGGTTCATCCAATATCAGCAATTGCGGGTCGCAAGCCAAAGCGCGCGCCAGCAAAACGCGCTGCAATTCGCCGCCGGACAGGGCAGCCAGCGGACGCGACAGGAGGTGGTCAATGCCGGTTTCGCCGACCAATTCGGTATATTGGGGGGCGGATATTTTGCTGTTCAGTCGCAAAAACCGTTCAACGTCAAGCGGCATGGCGGAGCCGATGGCAATTTTTTCCGGCACATAGCCAATCCGCAACCCATTTGCATGTTGCACAGTGCCACGGGTCGGCTGCTGCAATTGCAAAAGCGTCCGCAACAGAACGGATTTGCCTGCCCCATTGGGGCCGACCAGCGTGACGAAATCATCGGCGGCAATGTCGAGCGACACATTTTCCAATATCCAGCCCTGCGCCTTGGCAAGCCAGATATTGCGCGCAGATATGAGGGGCGATGGCATTTGCTCTTGTGTCATAGGGGGTTCCAATTACTTATGCGGCGGTGCGGGAAGGGCGCAGCCGGTTCATTCAGCGGCCAGTTGCGCGCCCATTTTTTCCCACAGCATATTGACTGCCTGCAAGGGGCGCACCATGACTTTGAACTGGGTGATAAGCTGGTCATCATCAAAGTCAATAATATCGACGCCATTGATATATTTGCCGTCAATCTCGGCCTCAAACTCCAAAATCATGCGATTGTCATCCACGGTTTCAGAAATATAGCGGAATTTGCTGTCGCCAAAAACGATACCGGCGGCCAGCAGATATTTGGTTGTGATGTCCTTGCCTTTTTGCGGTGTGAACACAACGGGCGAAACGAAGCAGCAATCGGGATGCAGCATGAGGTCAAGCTGTTCGGGCGACGGCTTGTCCATATAAGCGTGCCATTTTTCCTTTAACGCGATACCCATGTGATACCTCCCTGACTTTTCCCCTCTTACCAATTTGCCGACAGCTTGGCAAATCGCGCAAAAAAAGGGCCGACCCGAAGGCCGGCCCCATGGGACAAATTTAATCCAGAAACTTAGGCGTTTTCGCTTTCTGTCACGGCAACGTGCCAGATGATCAGGCCAAACGCAATTTTGTTCAGAACATCAGCCAGATTGTAGATGATGTTGAGCGTGTCGGCATCTGCCGTGCCCATCATGTAACCTGCAACATAGCCAACCGGATAGATGGCCCAGCCAATTGTCACAATCCAGCGCATCAGATTGAAGGCGGATTGAACAGCAGGGCTGGCATTGGATGCGTTCAGCTTGCCGGCTTCACCAGCAAAGATTTCATACAGAACGTATAACCAGGCCGCCGTCCCGATAACGAAAGCAACAGTTACATTCATGTAACCGGCCTCGCCGAGATAACCAAATACCAGCATCAGCGTGGTGCCGATAAGCAGGCGCCAGAAAACGCCAGCCGGCACTTTGGTAATCGCAGACAGAATCAGGAAGAACTCAACCATCAAAAGCGGCACTGTGATAAGCCAATCAATATAGCGATAGACAGTGGGTGTTTCCCCGGTGGAGACCCACACATCGCGCATATAGAAATAATGCACAGCCGCTACCAATGTCACCAGACCGGAAACCGTTAGCGAGGTTTTCCATTTGGCAGCAACGCGGTCGCGTTCAATAAAGAAAAATACTGTTGATGCAACCAGAGCCATCGAAATCAGCCAGAAGCTGATGCCGACGAAATCGTCAGGCTGCAAATTGGCGTCAGCGGCCGAAGCAAGCGACGGCAATGTCGCAAGCGCAGCAGAGGCAGCCAAAGTTTTCAAAGATTTAAATAGTGTCATGACATAATACTCCCTTGTCCCTACATCGACTAACATAAAGCGACGGTTTGTCGCATCAAGCAAAAAAATGAGATTCATTTATTTTTTTTCATTCAATTATTTTTATTGCCTACCGGTTTTGACCCCGCCATGATTGTCTCGCAGCAGGAGTTTGGCTTGGATATTGGCTCGTTAAAACAGCGTTTCAAAAATGATTTGTCGCAAATCCGGTCGCGCTCATTGCTCGTTGAGGCGCAGAAAGCCTCGCGTTCACGGGCGGTTGACCGACTCACCCGCGCCGAAGCGATTGCCATTGCCGCCAATTTACATGAATTGCTGGATTGGCTACCGGGTCAGCAGGTTGACACGGCAAAACGCGATAATGGCACGGCGATAACCGTCACAGCCGCCGTCACCAAAAATAAATATGTTTCCGCTGCCGGGCTGGTTTTTCTCGAAGGCGAGCTGCTTTCGACCGATTTCGACCGACTCAAAAAGCCGGTTTATGCGCGGCTTGATGATTTTACCGGCGAAGCCTATCGCATGGACAGCCGCGACAGGCTGGTTGAAGCAATTTTCTTGCATTTCCGCGATGCTTATTTACGCAATTTCGAAGCAGCTATGGCTGATGGCGGCGACAGTGAAGATTTACTCTATGGCGGAGAGGGTGGGTTTGACGAATAGCCGCCTTAATGGTGGCCGTGATGTCCGTTATTATGCCCGTTTTGCTGCATCGTCTTGGGCGTTACCGTCTTGGGCGTCACCGAAACATTGAGGTTATGCTTTTTTCCTTCGCCGTCCAGCATGGTCAGGCGCAAGCTCACCGCCTCATTGCGCGCGTCGCCGCGATAGCCAAATAACATGAGATGCAGGCCACCGGGTTCAAGGGTGATTGTTTCACCTGCCGGAAGCGACAGCGCATCCAAGCGCCGCATCCGCATAATGCCTTTATCCATGCCCATTGTGTGTATTTCAATACGCGCGAACATATCGCTGTCCACGGCCACAAGTTTCAATTCATTTGCTGATTTATTGTGAAATGTGCCATGCACCACACCGGGACGCGCGCCAATGCCATGGCGCATGGTGAGGCTTGTAACCATTGATTCCGCGTCACAGGCAATTGCCGAGGCAACGGGCAGCAAAGCGAGGTGCAATAAGGCCAGCACGACCAATTTACGAACCGGCTTCAGACGGTTCAACATACTGATTTTATTCGGCATTTACTCAATCCTGCGACTTAATTTCCGGCCTGCCTATTCGGCAGGCTCCTTCATCGCATTATTGGCCGCCGGTGTGAAGCTGTAATCGGCCGCGTCCAAATGGCGCGTCGCTTCTTGATAAATATAGGTGAAGTCCGGCCAGTTATTGGTGATTTTGCCCGCCTCATTTTTATACCAGCTGTCACATTCCTTTGACCAAACGGAGGTGTCGAGCCGCGCTTTCAGATAATCGGCGAAATCACCCATTTTTTCCGGCTTCAGGTCAATCACGCTGGCATGATTGGCGCGCATGGTTTTCAACGCATCAATTATGTAATTCACCTGACATTCAATCATGAAAATAATCGAATTATGGCCGAGATTGGTGTTCGGGCCATACAGCATAAACAGATTGGGGAAATGCGGCATGGTGATGCCGAGATAAGCTTCCGCCCCCTCGCGCCATTGCGTATTAAGCTCGGTATCGGCACTGCCGGTAATCTGGAGCGGTGCCAGAAAATCAGTGCTGGCAAAGCCGGTGCCGTAAATAATGGCGTCGAAATCATGCGACATGCCGCCCTGCATATTAATGCCGGTGGCGGTGATGGCGTCAATCGGTGTGGTTTCCACCGCGACATTGGGTTGTTGCAGAGCCGGGTAATAGTCATCTGAAATCACCACGCGCTTGCAGCCAACCGGATAATCCGGCCAGAGAATCTCACGCATGGCCGGGTCGGTGACTTGTTCGTCAAAATGGTCGCGCACGGTTTTGGTCATATCGCCTGACAGGTTCAGCGCGCGCACCAGAAAGCGGGTTTTTTCAAAACTGTTGAAAATTGTGAAATTGCGCTCCAATGCCCAGTAAATCATGCCGCGATAGAATTTGCGAAAACCCGGCACATATTTGAACAGCGCTTTTTGCAGGGCATTATAGGGTTTGTCATTGCGCGGCACGACATGGCAGGGCGAGCGTTGGAACACTGTCAATTGCGCGGCGATTTTGGCGACTTCCGGAATGAATTGCGCCGCCGAGGGGCCATTGCCGATAACCGCCACGCGCTTGCCGGTCAGGTCGATATCATGACGCCATTCGGCGGAATGAAAAATCGCGCCCTGAAATGCATCATGGCCTTTAATATCGGGCATTTTTGGGCGGTTGAGCTGGCCGAGCGCAGTGACCAGAATATCGGTTTCCAGCCGGTCGCCGCTTGTCGTTTCAAGCTGCCATTGGCGCGCTTTTTCGTCGAAACGGGCGGCCGCGATTTCCGTGCCGAAACGGGTTTTGGCGCGCAGGTCATATTTGGCGACCAGACTGTCCAAATAAGCAAAAATCTCGTCGCGCGGCGGAAATGTACGCGACCAATCCGACCGACCCTCAAAGGAAAAGGAATAAAAATGCGATGGAACATCGCAAGCGCAGCCCGGATAGCTGTTATCGCGCCATGTGCCGCCAATGTCGTCGGCTTTTTCGATGATTTGGAAATTGTCAAACCCGTTGCGGCGCAATTGCATGGCCATACAAATCCCGCCAACGCCACTGCCAATAATGGTCACATGCGGCTGTTCAGTCATTATCTGTCTCCCTGTCGCAACCCTTGCAGGCATTTTGCGCTTGTCCTGCCCATTAAATCAATTAAGATTTTTTTTGATATTACCAAGGGAGGAAAAGGTAATGGGGCATCCCACGCTTTCGCAGCAGCAGGCCACGATAGTCAATGTGGCGGCGCTGGCATTTCTTTCAGCAATGGTTTTGGTCGGCATGTCATCATCATCATCGGATGATGTGGGTTCCGGCAGTGACGGCAAAAATGGCGTTGCAAGCAGCAGCATTGCCCGCATTGACACGCAGCGCATTGTCAATGCCGATGAAGCGCCGGGTGACTGGCTGTCGCATGGCCGCAATTATCAAGAGCAGCGTTTTTCGCCGCTGACCCAAATCAATGCCGAGACGGTCAAAGACCTGCAATTGAGCTGGTCTTTCGACATGTATACAAATCGCGGGCTGGAATCGACGCCGATTGTCGTGGACGGCATTATGTATATGACCGGTTCATGGAGTGTGGTTTATGCGGTTGATGCCAAAACCGGCACGGAAATCTGGTCTTATGACCCGGAAGTGCCGGGCGATTGGGCGAAATATGCCTGTTGCGATGTGGTCAATCGTGGCGTTGCCGTTTATGAGGGCGCGGTTTATCTGGCCAGTCTGGATGGTCATCTGATATCCCTCAATGCCGAAACCGGCGAGGAAATCTGGCGTGTTGACACGCTGACCGACCGTTCGCGCCCCTATACCATTACCGGCGCGCCGCGGGTTGCCAATGGTCGCGTGTTTATCGGCAATGGCGGCGGTGAATATGGCGTGCGCGGCTATGTCAGCGCCTATGACACCAAAACCGGCGCATTGGATTGGCGCTTTTACACTGTGCCGGGCGACCCGTCACAGCCATTTGAGCATCCTGAAATGGAAGAAGCCGCGAAAACTTGGAAAGGCGGCGAATGGTGGAAAATCGGCGGTGGCGGCACGGTCTGGAACTCCATTGTTTATGACCCGGACACAGATACGGTTTTCCTCGGTGTCGGCAATGGCTCACCTTGGACACGCTCAATAAGGTCGCCGGGCGGCGGGGACAATCTGTTCTTGTCGTCAATCGTTGCGCTTGACCCGAATACTGGCAGCAAAAAATGGCATTACCAGACCACGCCGGGTGACACTTGGGATTACACCGCCGTGCAGGACATGATGCTGGCCGATATGGAAATTGACGGCCAAATGCGGAAAGTCATTATGCAGGCACCGAAAAACGGCTTTTTCTATGTGCTGGATCGCGGCACAGGCGAATTATTGCGCGCCCACCCTTATGTGGCGGTTAATTGGGCCAGCCATGTGGACATGAAAACCGGGCGTCCGGTTGAAATTGCCAGCCGCGATTTCAACAAAAGCGGTAAATCGCAATGGATATTGCCCGGCCCGCTTGGCGGCCATAATTGGCAGTCCATGTCGTATAATCCGAAAACCGGTCTGGTCTATATTCCGGCGCTGGAAAGCCCGCTTGTCTATGATGTTGACCATGATTTCAAAGCGACAGGCCGCTATAAATATGTCGAAGGGGGCTGGAATACCGGCATTGAATTTGGTCGCTTGCTGGCGCTGCTCGGTGAGCATCCGGATTTCCCCGCCGCCAAGGGCTATATCACCGCCTTTGACCCGCTGACCGGCAAAACCCATTGGACGCGCCAACATGCCTCGCATTGGAATGGCGGCACTTTGTCCACCGCCAGCGATTTGGTGTTTCAGGGCAATAGTGACGGCTTTGTCGTCGCCTATGACGCGCAAACCGGTGCGGAAGTCTGGAAAGTCAACACTTATACCAGCATTATCGCGCCGCCCATCACCTATCAGATTGATGGCGAGCAATATGTCGCCATTCAGGTCGGCTCCGGTGGCGCTGGCATTACCGATGGTACGACAGCCCCGGCATCAGCCAAATATGGCAATTTCGGGCGGATGCTGGCCTTCAAGCTGAATGGTGGCGGCACAATAGAAGAGCCGGAAATCTGGGCGCGGGAAATCCCTGAGCCGCCTATGCTGAATGCGTCGGCTGAGCAAATCAATCGCGGCATGGAGCAGTTTCACGAGATTTGCGCCTTCTGCCACGGGCTTGCCGTTATCAGCACGGCAGCGATTCCCGATTTGCGTAAAATGAGCGAACCGACCCATCGCATGTTCAAGGAAATTGTGCTGGAAGGCACTTTGGCCGATCGCGGCATGTCGGGTTTTGCCGACCGTTTGAGCGAGCAGGATGTCGAAGATATTTATGCCTTTATCAATGCCCGTCAGTGGCAGGATTATCAGGCGCAGGAAGCGGCAAAGCAAGAATCGCGCGGCAAGGATGCCGGTCAGGACAAGCAAAGCGCGCTGCAATAATGGGGTGTGTGTCGCTCAGCTCGCAGATTTGGGCGGTAAATCCGGCACGGGCAGCTCGCGGAATTCGAGTTTGAGGCGTTCTTCTTCGCCTTGCGAGTCGGGACGGCTTTCGCGGCCGTCCCGTTTTTGCATCTCATCTTCCAATGTTTCCGGCTTTTTGACCTTATAGCTTAACCGGCCTTCCAATGGTTTGCCGCCTTCCATGGCGCTGAGCGCTTCTTCTACGGCATCGGCCAGTTCCGGCGAAAATGGCAGGCGGTAAAGCCTTGGGTAAGACAGCAGCGCGCCATTATCCGACAGTTTTTGCGCCAGCAAATATATCGCGCCGGATGTTTTGGCAATTTTGTCCGGCTCCTCAATCACCGCCCAATGCAGTTTGAACGGATTGGGTGGCGTATCGGCAATTGCCCAGCCGCGCATATTCTGGCTGCCATGATAGGCGAAAATATAAAACAGCGTGACCAGCACAATGCCAGCCAGCTTAATCGGGCGCGCATAGGGGGTTTTCAGATTAAGCGCCAGCAAGAGCGCGGCCAATGCCGCATAGGCCAGCGCCAACATGACGGGAAAGGGAAAAGCCAGGCTCATGGCGCTGTCTTTTGCGCCTGCCCGCTGGCGGGGGTCGCGCGAATGAGATATTTGCCGCGCCGCGTCATGGCCACCACTTCGCCCAGCGCGTTCAGGCGGAAGCGAATGGCGGTCTGCTCGTCGCCCGCGCCGGTTAATCGGGTTGTGCCGGCATAGACCAGCGAGACTTGCGGGTTGAGTTTTTCAATCTTCACCTGCACCGGCACGGGGCGGCCTTCCACCGCTTTGTAATGCAGCAAATTGACCACATATTCGCCCGCCGCAATGCCGCGCAAGGAGACGGTTTCCTGATTAAGCGGGTTGTTGATAGTCTGGCCATTAACGGTGATATTGTCGCCCAAGACCCCGCGATCGTCGCGGTCGAGATGCATCAGCCCGGCTTCGCGCACATCGAACCAGACCAGATTGCCCTCGCCATCCTCGACCAGCAAGTCAATATCGTCGCGGTGGCCGTCCGGCCATTGGGCGGTAATCAGAAACTCAGCCTTGGGGTTGATTTTAGCCTCAGTGGTTTCCGGTCGGATAAGAATAAAGGCGACGGAAAACATAAAGGCAAAGCCAAGCAGAGCGTTGAACAAAATATCGGTAAAGGCGTTTTGATCATCGCCCTGCTGATAGAGCTTGCCGCCTATCACCGGCTTGCCGCCTTGTCTTTATTGGGGGCGGTCTCGCTCAAGTCGAGCAACAGCGCCTGCATAGCATCAGCCAACAATTGAAACTGCACACGCAGCAGCAAATTGGCGACCAGCCCGGCCAGTGTTGTGTAAAGTGCCACCGCCATGCCGCCGGACATTTTGGTCAGCGCGGCTTGCAGGCTGGCCGCGTCATAGCCACTCAAACCAGCAATTGGTGACAGCATCAGAATAAAGCCGATAATCGTGCCGAGCAGGCCAAGTTTCAGCACGCTGTCGGCGGCCAGCCAGCCATGATTGAGCCAGCGCGCCAGCATGGCTTCCACATATTCGGGATTGGCGGTCGATGCTGCCTGTTGCGGGACAGCCAACCGGTCGCGCCATTGCTGCACATAGCGCAAAAGATACAGCCAGCGCACCGACATGGCGCCCCAGACGCTGAAAATCACCAGCGACAAATAGCTGCGGTCACCGGTCAATAGCACAGCGACAAGCCCGCGCTCATGCACCAGATAAATGCCGAAGATTATCAGGCCAAGCAGTATAAGCCCCTGCAACAGCGCCGAATTTTGTGATGCATTTGACTCAGGCACGATGAACCCCTCCCGCAGGGGTCAGTTTAATCATGCCATTGCCATACTGTCGAGAGGCTTGGCGTTTCCCCGATTTGGCCGCATTTTCGCTTGCACGGAAATATAAATCATGATGGCGTGTCTTCAGGGAGGCAGTTTACATGTCGCTGCAAATGACTGAGTCACAGGGGGATGTTTCCCCGCGCATTTCTTGGTGGACGATATTCTGTTTTGCTCTGCCGCCCGTCGGTGCGGGCTATATGTTCTGCCTCGTCTCACTTTACATAATGAAATACGCGACCGATGTATTGCTGATTGCACCGGCCATTATGGGGCTGATATTCGGCTTTTCGCGTTTCTGGGATGCGATATCCGACCCGCTTGCCGGTTATCTGTCCGATAAAACCAATACGCGCTGGGGGCGACGACGGCCTTGGATTTTCGCCTCAATCGTGCCGATTGGGTTGAGCTTCTGGATGCTGTCCGCCCCGCCCGACACATTGTCCGCTTCCGGGCTGGTGATTTGGATGGCAGTGGCGATTGTCAGTTTTTATTCGGCCATGACGATTTTCATTGTGCCGCATATGTCACTCGGCGCTGAATTGACCGATGACTATCATGAGCGCAATAAGATTTTCGGCGCGCGCCATGCCGGTTGGATTGCCGGATATATTAGCGCTCTGCTTACCATGTCGCTGCTGATTGCGGCAGAAAATGAAAGCGCCGCCGCCGTGCGAACATTAGCCGCCGACCAATCGCTTTATGCGGCGATATTTTGCGGCGTCTGCCTTCTGTTTTGCGCTGTATGGGTGAAAGAACGCCCTGAGTTTATCGGCAAAGCGCCGCAAAAACCGTGGCTGGCGGCGCGTGATATTTGGGCCAACGGCCATGCGCGCCTGCTTATCATTGCCATATTTATTGAGAATCTCGGTGGCGCGGTCATCACGATTTTGACCCTTTACAATGCCGAATATGTGCTGGATGCCCCAGCTATGGCACCGATTTTCATCCTCTCTTATATGGTGTTTTCCTTTGTGCTGACGCCGCTATGGATGCCGCTGGCACGGCGCATTGGTAAAAAGGAATTATGGATTTATTCGATGATTGTCACCGCCTTTGCCTTCGGCTTTATGGGTTTTCTTGAGCCGGGCGATGACTGGATATTGGTGGCGCTGGCGGCAATTGCCGGTGCGGCGGGTTCTTGCGGCGGCACGATAAACCCGTCGATAAAATCCGATGTGATTGACTATGACGAATATCTGACCGGCGAACGCAAGGAAGGCGCGTATTTCTCGGCCTGGTTTTTTGTCTCGAAATTGTCTTATGGCGTGATGCTGATGGTCACCGGATTTGCCTTGTCGCTGGCCGGTTTTGTGCCGAAAGTCGAGCAAAATGAGGCGGTGGTTTTCACCTTGCGCTTCCTTTATGCGGGCGTGCCGTTTATTGCCTATTTGGTCGGCGCTTATCTGCTCGGTCGCTTTGCCTTTAATGAAGAAGAGCATAAGCATGTGCAGTCCGAGTTGGAAATCATTCGCCGCGACCGCGAGGCGCAAGAAACGACCAGTTGATAAATGGCCGTTTGGCGGTTTCGATTTTCTGATTGTTCTGCCAAAGGTTATGTGCCTAAATTTACGACAAATAAATGGGGAGGATAACATGAGCAATAATGTGAAGAACGGCAGCTTGCGCGCTTTTGGCGTTGTGATGGTGCTGGCACTGGGAGCGCATATGCCGGCACAGGCGGATAATGCGGCGCGTCTGGGCAATGATTTGACGCCGGTCGGTGCTAATCCGAAGGCGTCGGCTGATGGCACAATTCCGGCTTGGACGGGCGGTCTGACCAAACCACCGGCGGGCTATCGCAAGGGCGATTACCATCCCGACCCTTATGGTGATGACAAGGTTTTGTTCACGATAAACAATCAAAATCTCGCTCAATATAAAAGCCGCCTGACACCGGGGCAGTTGGAATTATTCAAAAAATATCCCGACTACACCATGCCGGTCTATGCCACGCGGCGCAGTTGTGCCGTGCCGCCGCATGTCTATGAGGCGACCAAGCGCAATGCCACACAGGCACGCCTGACCGAGGATGGCAATAATGTGGAAAACGCATGGGTTGGCTATCCTTTTCCTGTGCCGCCCTCAGCCAAAGCCGTTTACTGGAATCATAATTTCCATTTTCAAGGCTATCGCAGTTCGGCCAAAACCATTGGCGGCACAATTTATCCAAGCGGTTCGTGGTCGCGGGTTGAGCGTCAAGACAAACGCTATGTTCATTATGCCGACCCGCAAAATATCGGGCGCGATTTGGACAATGTGCAATATGAATGGATGGGTATATGGACGGCGCCGCCTCGCATGAACGGGTCGGGTTTTACCGCCAAAAACTATATCAATCAGGTCGCACAGCCGCGCGACGGCTTTGTGTTCCGGCCTGAAACCCGCAAAGTAGCGCGCGCGCCAAGCAGCAGTTTTACCCATGATGCGCCGCTGACATCGGCTGAGGGCTTGCGTTATTCCAATAATATGTTCGGCTTTAGCGGCGCGCCCGACCGCTATGAATGGGAGCTGAAAGGAAAGCGCGAAGTCTATATTCCCTATAATCCCTATCGCGCCTTGCAGGCGGATGTGAGGCCGCAAGATTTGTTGACCGCGCGTTTTTTGAACCGCGATTATATGCGCTATGAATTGCACCGTGTCTGGGAGGTTGAACTGACCGCCAAGCCGAACACCAATCCTACCCATCCGCGCCGGATTATGTATTTTGACGAGGATAGCTGGATTATTGTCGGCGCCGAACTCTATGGTCATGATGGCACGCTCAAGCGTTTTCAGGAGGCTTTTGTAAAAAACTATTACGAAGTGCCGACCTGCATTTTCGATTTTGATGTCATGTATGATTTCGAGTCCGGACGCTATAATATTGACCATTTGAAATTGGGCAATGGGCCAGCCAATATGGATAATGCAAAAGTCAGGCCGCGTGATTTCGGCTCATCGGCTTTGCGTCGCGCGATTTCCCGCTAGCCGGTTGGAGAGAGTAACGGGTGCATCTGCCAATTGATATTGAGACGGTCAAAGGCTTTCTTGACCCGCGAGAAGGCCTCGCGCTGGCTGAGGCGGCGGCCTCGGTCGTGCATTTGGGGGCGGCGGTAGAAATTGGCAGCTATTGTGGCAAGTCCACTGTCTATTTGGGCAGTGCGCTGAAACATGCAGGCGGGGTCTTGCTGGCTATTGACCATCATCGCGGCTCGGAGGAAAACCAGCCGGGCGAGGAATATCACGACCCGGATCTAGCCGACGGGCAGGGCGGTATGTCCTCATTGACCTTGTTTCGTGACACGCTGTGCCGCGCCGGACTGGAAGATGTTGTGGTGCCGGTGGTTGCGCCATCTGCTTTGGCGGCGCGCGCCCTGCAAGGCGGCTTCGGCTTTGTATTTATTGATGGCGGCCATTCCATGCCTGCCGCGCTGGCCGATTATCGCAATTGGGCGGGGCGTATTGTGACAGGCGGCATATTGGCTATTCATGATGTGTTTCCAAATGTGGCCGATGGCGGGCGACCGCCGCATGAGATTTACAAGCTGGCGCTTCATTCGGGCATGTTTCAAGAGGAAGGCGCGGTGGCTTCCCTGCGCTTGTTGCGCCGCCTATAGGATTGTGCCACGGGCGGTCAGCACATGGCAGGCGGGGGTGATTTCATGCACCGCATCATGCGCCAGCAGCACAGCGCCTGCCGTCCATGCCGGTCGCTCCACCGGCCAAAAGACGTGCTGTTCCACTTGCATCCCCATCCAGTAAGCGCCGGTTTCATCGCGGAAGCGGTCGAGATTAGCCAACATGGCCGCCGCCTTATTGCGCGCGCCCTGCGCGACCAGCGCCATGACCAGCTCCGCCGTTTCCGCCACTGTCACCCAAGGTTCATTAGTGACGCAACGACAACCAAAGCCGTCAATGACAAATGTTTCCCAGCGTGCGGCCAGTCGGTCATCGCCCGCCTCAACCGACAGCGCGCCCGACAGCACCGGATAATACCAATCCATTGAATAGCGGGTTTTGGCGTCCCAAGTCCGGTCAAAGCGTTCCCGCCTATGCGCCAGCGCGTTGCCGAGCTTTTCACGCGCCTGCTGCCAGCCATCAACCGCTTCGCCCATTACGGCGGCCAGCCTTATCGCGCAGCCAAGGCTTTTATAGATTGAGCTATTGCCGGTCAGCAGCGCGTCTTCTTCCGGCGTGTTGGCATCGCGCGCCGTCCAGCGAATATCGCCTTCGGGATATTGCAGCGCGACGACAAAATCAATCGCCGCTTTCATGCATGGCCAATAGGCGGCGATATAGTCGCGGTCATCATGCAGGCTGTAATGATGCCACAGCGCGGTGGCTATATAGGCGATGAAATTCGTGTCGCGCACCTTATTGCCGGTATCCATGCCCTTGGTGGTGAATTGATGCAATTCCTCGTCAATCGGCACGGCGCTGCCCAATTGGCCAATCCATGACCCATCGGGCAATTGGCTGTTTTTGAGATAGGCGAAAGCGTTTTCAGCGGCGGCGCGTTCTCCAAGCAGGTTCAGTCCCATTGCCGCTTCCAGATGATTCCAAGGGTCAATCACCCCATTTTTGAACCAAGGTATCGCGCCATCGGTATTTTGCAGCCGCAATATGGTCTGTCGCGCGCCGTCAAAATAAGGGTCGGCGAAATCAGCTGTCACCGGCTCGCCCCGTTTATCTCCGGCTGGTCATTATTTGCTGCCGGCTTGTCGAAATAAAACACAATGCTCTTGCCCATAAGCGGGTCGGCCAGGGCAGAGACGGCGCGCAGCCAAAGCGGGTTTTGCAAAATCTCTTTTTCAAGCAATTTTTTATAAGCGCACACAAAGAAATTGGTTTCATTGGTGACGCCAACCGCGCATTTCAGCCACCAATAGGGGCTGTGCAGCCCATGTGCCAAATGTTTGCGGTCAAAGACAAACCCCATTGCCTCAAATTCGCGGCGCAAAGCACCCTGTTTGAAAATCCGCACATGCCCGCCCGGCGTGTTGTAATAGGCTTCCGACAGCATCCAGCAAATGCGCTCCGGCCAGCCATGCGGCACGGATATGCCGATACGCCCGCCGGGCTTCACCACGCGCCAGATTTCTGTCATGGCGGCCTGATAATCGGGAATATGCTCCAATACTTCCGAGCAAATCAGCCGGTCGAAACTGTCATCGGGAAAGGGCAGGGACAGCGCGTCCCCAACCATCAGTGAATAACGGCGCGTCGGGCCGGTTTCCGGCTGCAAAACCGGATGGCTCTGGAACCCCGCACGGGTGATTTGCACATCTTCAAAACCCAAATCCAGCCCGACCGTGTGGCATTGGCGTGTGGCATAAGCCGCGTGGGAATGGCGGCCATGACCGCAGCCCAAATCAAGAAAATGCTGGCCGTCTTCAAGGCGAAGCGTATCAAGTTTAATCGTCTGCATGGTCTATGCGGGGCTGGTGCTTGCGTGGCGGGCGATGGTGTCACGATAGAGCGCGACCACTTCACGGGCGCAACGCTCCCATTTGAAACTGTCTAGAATATGCTGGCGGCCTTTTTGCGACATGGCAGCGCGTTTGTCGGGGTCGTTCAGCAAGCTGTCAATGGCTTCGGCCAAGGCGGCCGGATTGGAATGTGGCACAATAATGCCAGCATTGCCGACAACTTCGGGCAGCGAGCCGCCATCCGTGGCAATCAATGGCACACCGCAAGACAGCGCCTCACCGGCGGGAAAGCCGAAGCCTTCATAGACGGAAGGCGAAATGGCAATGGTCGCTTCGGCATAGAGGTCGCGTATTTTCTCGCCGGAAAGGCCGGAGATGAATTGCACGCGGTCACGAATGCCGAGCCGGTTCAACTCATCCATTGTCTGCCCCTCGCGCAGGCGTCCCACGACCAGCAATTCAAGGTCTTTATGGGTTTGCAGCAAATGGTGATAGGCGCGGATAAGATAAATCAGCCCTTTAAGTGGCACATCGGCGCTGGCTGTGACCACCAGCCGGTTGGTCTTGCGGATGATATGCGGTTGCGGGGTGAATAATTCATGGTCAATGCCGTGATGAATACGCACCATGCGCTCCATTGGCACATCGAAATCGCGATGCACATCACGCTTGGTGCTGTCGGACACCACAATTAACGGGTCGAGCGCGCGCGCCACTTTCATCTGCATATTGAGGAAAGAATACCAGCGCCATTTCAGAAACTTCATATGCGGCCATTTTGCATGGGCAATATCAATGCGCCTGTCCATGGTAATCGGGTGATGAATTGTGCCGACCACCGGCAAGCCCATATCACGCACATCCAGCATGCCATAACACAATGTTTGATTGTCATGCATAATGTCGTAATCGCCAATTTTATCGCGCATATAGGCGGCCATGCGCTGCCCGAATGTATAGGGTTCGGGAAAGCCGCCCCAATTATGGCTCCACCATTCAAACCGGTCTGTCGGATCGCGCAGAATATCCATAGTCACGCAAGAAATCGGGTTTTCGCGCGCATACATATCGAGCGACGGCAATTTTATCAGGCCGACACGCGGGTCAAGCTCAGGATAGGGCGGGCCGGAAATCACATCAACATGATGACCTAAATCGACCAGAGCCTTTGAAATCAGCCGCATGTAAATGCCCTGACCGCCCGTATGCGGGTCGCTGCGATAGCTGGGCAGGAGAATCCGCAACTGCGCGTCATCGCGGGTCGGGTCAATGGGCGAGGCCGGTGTATTGGCGGAAATCTGTTCCGGCTTGTTCATTTTCCCACCTCTTTTGGCCTACTCGCGGGCGCACTATAATCTGCCATGCCTTGCGGCTCAAGCCTTTGAAATATAAATGCTCTAGGCGGAAAAGCGACGTGTCAGCCAGTCGCACATCAGGGCAGCCAGTTGCTCGGGCTGCTCATTTTGTGTCCAGTGACCGCAATTGTCGATGATATGGGTTTCTAAGTCTTTGATATATTTTGGCATATTCACTGCCATGTCTGGCGGCAACACGCGGTCATTGGCGGCGCAAATCATCAGGGAAGGATGGTCAACCTTATTCTCAAAATCGGCGCTCAATTCCCAATTGCGCGAAAAATTGCGATACCAGTTAATACCGCCGCGAAAACCATTGCGCGCCATGCCGTCGCGGAAATAGGCAAAATCTTCAGTATCGAATAATTCAACGCCCGGCCAGCTTGTCTCGTCTGTATTGACCAATTTCAACAGTGCGACATTGAGATAATCGGCTTCGTGTTTTTTGAATTCTTCCGGATTGCTTGCCGGGGCATCGGCCTCGCTGCGGCGATATAAAAAGCGCAATGTGCGGGCAATATCGGCTTCAAACACTGCTTCGGCTTTGCCGTAATCCTGAAATTGCACAATATAGAAATCATCTGTGTAAGCACCGCGAAACGCCTCAATCGGGTCAATGGTCAGGCGCGGAATATAGGGTGTGTTGACACCGACCAGCCCTGCGATGCGGTTTGGATGGTAAAAGGGCATGCTCCATATCAAAATGCCGCCCCAGTCATGGCCGACGAAAACAGCCTTTTCGAGACCATAAGCATCGAGCAAATGAGCCAGGTCGCCGCATAAATGCGGCATGTCATAAAGCGGGATGCCGGTTTCGTCGCCCGCATCATTCAGCGCCGGGCCGGTATAGCCATAGCCGCGTTGCTCCGGCACCAGCACATGAAATCCGGCGGCGACCAGCGGGGCAACAATATGCCGCCAGCTATAGGCCAGTTCCGGCCAGCCGTGACACAGCACAATTGACGGGCGGTCGTCGCGCGGCGTGCCAGCTTCAAACACCGCCATGCGTAAATCCGGTAAATCAACATGGTTCGGCGCATGCCAGTCAATCATATCGCAATCTCCCCTTCTTGCGGGTAGCGAAACTATAGCCTTGCCAGCAAAATTGCAAATTGTTCAGCCGCCGCGCGCGCCACCGACAAAATCAATAATTTGGCAGGGGGCGGGCTTGTTTCCGCGCTTTTGTCGATCTGACCGCTTGTTGGTATGCGCCGAGCGATAATCGGCCAGCCAAACCAATTTCCGATTGGTCATTTCGGTCGCAGTGTCGGCAAGCCGATTGGCGAGAAATTCAGCCAGAAATTCAGAAGGTGCGTGAAAGCGGGTCATGCCAATATCCTCTTTGCTTATGGCCTTGCATGCTTCATTATTGTTAATAATAATCATTCGCAATAAAGATTGTCAAGCGTCAATCACCATTCCCGATTATCCCCATTTGATTATCCCCATAAGGCCGGTTCGGGCGGTTGAATGACACCTTTTTCATAGGCCAGACCGTTTTCGCGGTCGCGCTCCAGCCAAAGTGGCCCATCCAAATCGACATAATCGGCCAATTGCCCAACCAGATGCGCCGGTGCCATAGAAAGCGAAGTGGCGACCATGCAGCCGACCATAATGTTCAGCCCGTGGCGGCGCGCGGTGGCCGCCATTTCCAGCGCTTCGGTCAGGCCGCCGGTTTTGTCAATTTTAATGTTGACCCAATCATAAAGCTTGGCGAGGTCTGCAATATCGGCGCTTTCATGGGCGCTTTCATCGGCGCAAAAGGGCAGGTCAATGGCGGCCAGCGCGGCTTGTTGCGCCTCCGGCACGGGCTGTTCGAAAAACCTGATATTGTAATCGGCCAACCGGTCGGCATAGCGCGCCAATTCCTCAACCTGCCAGCCCTCATTGACATCAACAATCATTTCCGCATCCGGTCTTGCCTGTCGCAATTCGGTCAATCGGGTCAAATCGGCAGCAAAGCCGTCGCGCCCGCCCAATTTTATTTTCAGTAAAGGCCAGTCAGCCGCTTTGGCTGCGGCGCGTGCCATTTTGTCGGGCGCATCAATGACAATGGTCAAAGCGGTGGTCAGCGCTTCCGGCCTTGCCATGCCGGCCAATTGCCAAACCGCTTGACCGCTTTGCTTGGCCTGCAAATCCCACAGCGCGCAATCAACGGCGGCGCGCGCTGCCCCCGGCAATATGGCTTCGCCAAGCTGCGCCCGCGTCATACCGGCTTCGATTTGCGGTTGCAGGGTCTCAATCGCCGCCGAGACAGTTTCAATCGACTCGCCATAGCGGCGATAGGGAACCGCCTCACCGCGCCCGCAAAAGCCGTTCTCGCTCAGCGTGACGCGCACCAATTCGGCGCTGATTTTACTGCCGCGCGCAATCTCAAAACGCCGCGCCAAAGGCCAGCTTTCAATTTCCAGAACCATTTTGCGGCTTGATGCGGTGGGCTGCATGGGCTGTTTCCTGTCTGTTTTACAGTGACACTATGACGCCAACTCGCCCTTGCCCTCAAGCGTAATTTCTTTATAAATAACCGCCGAAACCTAAGGGAGCGACCAATGGCAAAAATTACATATATCGAACATGACGGCACACAGCATGTGCATGAAGGCGAAGACGGCATGACCGTGATGGAAGTCGCGATTAAAAACTCTGTGCCGGGCATTGACGCTGATTGCGGCGGTGCTTGCGCTTGCGCGACTTGCCATGTCTATGTTGATGAAAACTGGTTGGGCAAAGTCGGTGAACGCACGGAAATGGAAGAAGACATGCTGGATTTCGCCTTTGAGGTTCAGGACAATTCGCGCCTTTCCTGCCAAATCAAAGTCAGTGGCCAGATTGACGGACTGGTTGTCACCATGCCGGAAAAGCAGTTTTAACGGCGGTCAAAAACCGATAATTCATAGGCGATGGAGCTTTCAATAAGCTGTCGCCAGACCGGCTCGGCAATCTCTGCCGCCAGCCCTTCTTTCTGCGCGGTTTCCAGAACAAGGCGCACCACTTCCTCAATACGCGCCGGATCGCGCACTTGGTCGCGGCGTGGTTTGACCTGACCGGCAGCGGCAATCAATTTTTGGCGTTGTGCCAGCAGCCGCACCAAATCGCGGTCAAGCCGGTCAATCTGCGCGCGTATATTGGTCATTTCCGGGCAAGGAACGGGCGCCCTTTGCATTTCATCTGTCATCATTGCGTGTCCTGGCGATATCCATTTGCGGCATAGGCCTTTTCCCTATCCGATATTGGGCGCAATGCCCAGCGCGAAAGCTGCGGCAAAAGGCTGCAAAACATTCGCGTCGAGCAAATTATATATTGCCAAGCAAGGTGTAAACGCCTATTAACCGCATATCAGATGTTAAATTATTTAATATACATAAAAAAAATGTATATTAAGCCTAACGGGAGATACCCATGTCACAAGAAGTGATTGAGACAGATGTTGTCATTATCGGCGCAGGGCCGGTAGGTCTCTTTGCAATTTTCGAACTTGGCCTTCTCGATATGAAAGCCCATGTGATTGATATTCTCGACAAGCCGGGCGGGCAATGCGCCGAGCTTTATCCCGAAAAGCCGATTTATGACATTCCCGGCATGCCGGAAGTCTCCGGGCAGCAATTGACCGACCAGCTTATGCAGCAGGCCGAACCATTTGGCCCAGTGTTTCATTTCAACCGCATGGTGACGCAGCTTGAAAAACTCGACGAGCTGAAATGGCGCGTCACCACGGATGAAAATGATGTGTTCATCTGCAAAGTGGTGGTGGTTGCTGCCGGTGGCGGCAGTTTCCAGCCGAAAAAGCCGCCCATTCCGGGCATTGAGGTGTTTGAGCAATCCGACAGCAGCAATGGGCGCGGCGTGCATTATGCGGTGCGTAAAATGGAGGCGTTTCGCGGCCGCGATATTCTGATTTCCGGCGGCGGCGACAGCGCGCTGGACTGGGTGCTGAACCTGCAATCTATTGCCAACAGCATGACTTTGGTGCATCGGCGCGATGATTTCCGCGCCGCGCCAGACAGTGTCAATAAAATGCGCGCACTGGTCGCCGAAGGCAAAATGCAATTGCATATCGGCCAGATAAGCGAATTGACCGGCGCTGACGGTGTGCTGGACGGGGCGGTGCTGAAACAAAAAGAAGGTGAGCCGTTATCACTGGCTTGCGACAGCTTTCTGCCATTTTTCGGCCTGACCATGAAACTTGGCCCGATTGCCGATTGGGGGCTGAATCTGAATGAAAATCTGATTGAGGTGGATACGGAAAAATTCGCCACAGATACAGATGGCATTTACGCGATTGGTGACATCAACACTTATCCGGGCAAGTTAAAGCTGATTTTAAGTGGCTTTCACGAAGCCGCGCTGATGGCGCATCATGCGTTTAAGCGCGTCTATCCCGACCAGAAGCTGACTTTCCAATACACAACATCCAGCACCAGTTTGCAGAAAAAGCTCGGCGTTCAATAGCGTGTCGGCTTAGTCGCCCCATTCGGCATGGGCGAGGCCTTGGCGCACATAATCATAGCCGGTCGCCAGTGTCAGCAAAGCGGCCAGCCAGAGCAGGCCAAGCCCGATAATATGCGCGCCCGGCAGAAACGCATTGCCCGCTTCGCCGGACAGCAAAAAGCCAATGGCAATCATCTGGATAGTGGTTTTATATTTGGCCAGGGTTGAAACCGGCAGGGTGACATGCAGTTCCATCAGATATTCGCGCAAGCCTGAGACCAGAATTTCGCGGCACAGAATAATAATGGCTGCCAGCACATGAAACCCGTCAATCACTTGCCCGGCGGCCAGCAATAAAAGGCAGGTCGCTACCATCAGCTTATCGGCAATCGGGTCAAGCATCCGGCCAAAGCCTGATTGCACATCCAGCTTGCGCGCCAACCAGCCGTCAAAGAAATCGGTAATCGCGGCCAGTGAAAATATCGCCACGGCCAGCCAATCGCCAAAATGCCCCTCAAGGGCAAAAGCGATAATAAGTGCCGGGATGAGCACAATTCTGCCCAGCGTCAGAAAATTCGGGAGATGTTGCACGCTGCCTCCTTGTCGCCGGAAGAATGGGCGCCGGA
>JAYPAN010000001.1:35814-47835 GCA_038123715.1 Rhodobiaceae bacterium
AAATTCGGGAGATGTTGCACGCTGCCTCCTTGTCGCCGGAAGAATGGGCGCCGGATGAAATCGCGACTAGATTATCAGGATTCCCGATTGTGGAAATGGTCGTAAATGCGTTGAGCGATTTTTGCGCTGATACCGTCCACTTTTTCCAATTCTGCCAATGAGGCGCGCCCGACCGACCGCGCCGAGCCGAAATGATGCAGCAAAGCGCGCTTGCGCCCCGCGCCTATGCCATCAATCATATCCAGCGGGTTTTTGCGGATATCGCTGCGCCGTTTGGCGCGGTGGCCGCCAATCGCAAAGCGGTGTGCTTCATCGCGCAGATTTTGCAGGTAATAGAGAACCGGTGAATTATGCGGCAGCATGAAATCATCCTTGTCGGCCATGAAAAACCGCTCGCGTCCGGCATCGCGATCGGGGCCTTTGGCGACACCGACAAGCGGTATATCTTCCAGCCCCAATTCCTGCATGACTTCGCGAGCCACATTTAACTGCCCGCGCCCGCCATCGACCAGCACCAAATCCGGCCGATTATTGTCCGCGCTTGCTTCATTTGCTTCTTCTTCACTCATTTCACGCGCCAGACGGCTATAGCGGCGGGTAAACACTTCGCGCATCATGGCATAATCATCGCCCGGTTTTGTGGCGGCATCCTTAATGTTGAACTTGCGATATTGGTTTTTCAAAAATCCTTCCGACCCGGCAACCACCATGCCGCCAAGCTGGTTGGAGCCTTGCAAATGGCTGTTGTCGAAAATCTCAATACGCTGCGGCGGGGCTTCCAAATCGAAAACATCGGCCAATTGTTGCAAAAGGCGTCGCTGACTGGCGCTTTCGGCCTGATGGCGCGCCAGTGCCTCTTGCGCGTTTTGCGCCGCATGGGTCAGCAAGGCGGCTTTGGCTCCGCGCTGCGGGTGGCGGATATGAACGGCTTGCGCCATTTGCACACTCAGCGCCTCGGCCAGCAAAGCCTGCCCGGGCATGGCCTGATTGACCAATATCAGTTTCGGGGCAGGGCGATTGTCATAAAACTGGCCGATAAAAGCCTCCAAAATCGCTGCATCTGCCTCATCCTTGTCATGGCGGGGAAAATAGGCGCGATTGCCGAGATTCTGGCCGGCGCGGTAGAAAAACACCTGCACACAGGCCTGCCCGCCAGCTTTCGCCAGCGCAATGACATCGGCCTCGGCAATGCCTTGCGGGTTAATGCCGCTTTCCTGCTGCACATAGGTCAGGGCGCGGATACGGTCGCGCGCGCGCGCCGCCCCCTCAAAGTCGAGCGCATCGCTGGCGGCTTGCATTTTCTCGACAAGACGTTGCTGCACAGCACGGCTCTGGCCTTTCAAAAAAGCGCGCGCTTCTTCCACCAAAGCGCCATAATCGGCTTCGGAGATTTCGCCAGTGCAGGGGGCGGCGCAGCGTTTGATTTGGTAAAGCAGGCAGGGGCGGGTGCGACTGTCATATACGCTGTCCGAGCAGGAGCGCAACAAAAACGCCCGTTGCAGCGTGTTCAGCGTGCGGTTGACCGCCCCGGCGGAGGCGAAGGGCCCAAAATAATCACCGGCGCGTTTGTGACTGCCGCGATGTTTCAGCAATTGCGGCACGGCATGGTCTTCGGCCAGCAAAATATAGGGAAAGCTCTTATCGTCGCGCAACAGCACATTATAACGCGGCTTCAGTTTCTTAATCAGATTGGCTTCCAGCAGCAGCGCGTCGGTTTCGGTTTCGGTGCGGATAAACTCCATATCCGCCGTTGCCTCAATCATCCGCATGATGCGGTTATTATGACCAATCAATTTGGTATAGGCGCGCACGCGGCTTTTCAGGTTTTTGGCCTTGCCGACATAAAGCACATTGCCCTGTGCA
Organism: Rhodobiaceae bacterium; assembly: GCA_038123715.1. Taxonomy (GTDB): domain Bacteria; phylum Pseudomonadota; class Alphaproteobacteria; order RS24; family RS24; genus JAYPAN01. Next base: position 37,678 of record JAYPAN010000001.1, read on the forward strand.
TCCATCATCCGATAGACGCCGGGGCCACCGGGCAGGGTCGCCACTTTCTGCTCAATCAGGCTCGCGCCATGCAGTTTTTCACCGTCAGATTTGGTGGTTTGCAAATCGCTCTGTTGGTCGCTGTCCATGCTGCCAATATACAGGCGATTTTGCGCCGCAAAGGGTAAAATTATGGCAAAAAATTAACCCACGGCTTCTGTGGATAAGTCTGTGTGAAAAAAACCGATTCATCGGCCAAGTGTTTGATTTTTAATGAATCACTGCTCTTTGCCTAAAAATTGAGCAAATCAGTTAATTTGTTGATTTTATTATATAAATTAAATGCAAGAGGCGAAAAAAAATATTTTTTTCGGCCATTTTTATGGCTTTACAAAATTGTCATTTTCTTGCAGGCGCGTGTGAAAAACTCGCTTGCGCGCTTATCGCGGCAATAAAAATGGCTGATTTCCGGCGCTGGCGTGACATTTTGTCCATATGGGGACAATGGGTCACAAAGTCAGGCGCGTTGCATGCGCTCGATTTCAACCCCGACGGAAGCGGCTTCGGCAATCGCTTGCGGCTTTTCAATCCGCAAACGCAAGCGCTGAATCCGCTTATCGGCGAGCAGGTCATCGGCAATGGTTTCGGCAAGCGTCTCCACCAAATCAACATGGCCGCGTTCAATAATACCGGCAATTTTCCGGCTCAGTTTTTCATAACAGACAACCTCATCCAGCGCTTCGGGTGCGGTGTCGGGCATTTCGCGCACCGCCGCGTTGACGTTGATGATAATGGGTTGGCTGGCCTCGCGCTCATGCGGGTGAATGCCAATCCTTGCCTGCAAGGTCAAATCGCGCACAAAAACATGCCGCAAGGCAAGCTGCGCGCTGGCAAAGGCGGGGAGGTCATCAAATGCGTGCTGGTTCATGCAATCCTGTCCGGCAAGGGGTCACTGGCAAATAGGTCTGTCATGACATATCAGCTTTGCCAATAAAGGAAAAGCCAAGAAAGGAAAAGTCAAGAAAGGTAAAGCCAACAGTTTGGGCGCGCGAATCGGGGAAATAGGGGCGCAAAGCGGGACGGGCAAGAACAAGAAAAAACCCGCCCCGCCGGAACGGAAAAAGAAGCCATCCGCCCCAACAATGCCTGCAATGCCGATAGCAGGCAGTGACTTCATGAATTACAAAATTTCGGATGATGGAAGCGGGAAGTGTCCCGGAGAGCCTACATATGCAGCCAAAAGACGCTTTCCACCCGATACCCGAAAAATGCTGCGACTTGTCAGAACACCTTCTTTTTGCAGCCCTGAAAGTCTATGCGGTCACATAATGCTTGGCAAGAGAGAAAGGCGGGACGGCATTATTCGACGACTTGCGTGACATCGGGCGTTTGCCAGGCCAAATGCTGACCGCCATCGACAGCAATCATTTGACCGGTAACCGCGCGCGCTGACAGTAAATAATGGGCGGCGGCGGCAATATCGGCCGGATCGCCGCCATGACCCAGCGGCACAAGGCCTGCCTGCTTGTCAAATTCGCTTTGCGCTTGGCGCGGATTGGGCAGGGTAGGGCCGGGGCCAATGGCATTGACCCTGATATGCTGCGGCGCAAGTGCTTGCGCGAAGCTTTGCGTCAATGTCCATAAGCCGGTTTTGGAAACCGTATAGCTGGTAAAATCCGGTGTCAGCCGCCAAACGCGTTGGTCAATGATATTGATAATGGCGCCATCGGCATCAGGGGCGGGTGGGGTTTGCCAATGCGGCTGATTGGCAAAATCGCGCATGAGCAGCGCCGGTGCGCGCAAGTTTATATTCAGATGTGCGTCCCAGCTTTCCGGCGTGATTGAGTGGGCGGTATCGCGTTCAAACAGCGAGGCATTGTTTATCAGCGCGGTGATTGGCCCCAGCGCCTCTGCCGCCGCCGGCAGCAATGCGCCCACTGCCTTGGCTGATTGCAGATCGGCTTGCAGCGTCACCGCCCTTTGACCAAGACCGGCAATTTCTTGCGCCGCGCTGCGGGCATATTCGGCTGAGCCTGCATAATGCACGGCGACCGACCAGCCCGCCTCGGCTAATGATAAAGCCAGCGCGCGGCCAATGCGTTTGGCGGCGCCGGTAATCAGGACATTTTTTACTGCTGATTCGCTCATACTCGTGATGTAGCAGTTTTTGAAATAATGACAAACCGCCTTTGCCCGAACAAAGCCCTGCGGCGCGGCATAACCGGCTTGGCGCTAACATTTTGTTAGCCTTGGCCGATTTAGGCTCTGCCGTCAATGTGGTGCGGCTTGATTCTGCTGGCCTGAGAAATGATGGTGGCATTCGCAATGTTGATTTGGATTATAATCAAGTATTTGAGCTTGGCCTTGTCCATAAATTCAACCTGTCGCTGTCGGGTATTTCACCCAGCCTGCGTGTCGGTTTTTTCGCCCATGATGGTGATATCCATGACGATACGGCGCTGACATTCGGCGCCGGTGCCAATTACGGGCCATTGCGGTTGGAATACCAGATTTATGATTTCAGCCCGCGCGATGTGGAAACCCTGTCGGTTACCTATATGCTGCCCTTCAGCTTTTCACGCTGACGCTTGGATTGTGAGGGCTGCCCTTGCGGATCTTATGGGTCTTGCGGGTCTTACGGGATGGGTCTTAGAGGCCGGGGCGGCGGCGGCCACGCTTCGGGCGTTTGGGCGCAACTGCCTTTCCTTCTGCGTCAGCCAGTTTCTGCTCGACATCAGATTGGCGGGCAAATGGGTCATCGGCAACCGCCAGCTCGGTTTCCTGAAGTCGCTTGATTTCGTCGCGTAAGCGCGCCGCCGTCTCGAACTCCAAATCGGCGGCGGCTTCGCGCATTTGCGCCTCCAGCCCTTCAATATGGCTGCGTAAATTGCCGCCCAGCAGCGGCGCTTGTGCTTCGGCCAATGCCTCGCGCACACGATAGGGGCCAGGCGCGGTGCGGTCTTCACGGTCGGCAATGCCTTCGAGAATATCGGTAATGTTCTTCTTCACCGATTCCGGTGTGATGCCATTTTGCCGGTTATGCGCCATTTGCTTTTCGCGCCGCCTTTTGGTCTCGGCCATAGCGCGCTCCAGCGAACCGGTCATCTGGTCGGCATAAAGCAGCACGCGCCCTTCAACATGGCGGGCGGCGCGGCCAATGGTTTGCACCAATGAAGTTTCCGAGCGCAAAAAACCCTCTTTATCGGCATCCAAAATGGCGACCAGCGCACATTCGGGAATATCCAGCCCTTCGCGCAGCAGATTGATACCGATAAGAATGTCAAACGCGCCGAGCCGCAAATCGCGGATGATTTCAATGCGCTCCAGCGTGTCAATATCGGAATGCATATAGCGCACGCGCAGACCCTGCTCATGCATATATTCGGTCAAATCCTCGGCCATTTTCTTGGTCAGCGTGGTGACCAATACGCGATGGCTTTTGCGCGCCGCCTCATGGCATTCGGCAATCAAATCATCAACCTGCGATTTGGCCGGACGGATTTCGCATTGCGGGTCAACCAGCCCGGTCGGGCGGATAACTTGCTCGACAAAAACGCCGCCCGTGCGCTCCATTTCCCACGGGCCGGGCGTCGCCGACACATGCACGGTTTGCGGGCGCATCATGTCCCATTCCTCAAACTTCATTGGCCGGTTATCGACACAGCTGGGCAGGCGGAAGCCAAACTCCGCCAAGGTTGACTTGCGCCGGAAATCGCCCCGGAACATGCCGCCAATTTGTGGGATGGTGACATGGCTTTCATCGGCAAAGACCAGCGCATTGTCAGGCAGATATTCAAACAGGGTTGGCGGTGGTTCGCCGGCTTTGCGGCCGGTCAAATAGCGCGAATAATTCTCAATCCCGGCGCAACTGCCTGTGGCTTCCAGCATTTCCAAATCAAACAGCGTGCGCTGTTCCAGCCTTTGCGCTTCCAGCAGGCGGCCTGCCGCCTCAAACTCTTCCAGCCTTGTTTTCAACTCATCTTGTATATGCACCATAGCCTGTTTCAGCGTCGGGCGCGGTGTCACATAATGCGAATTGGCATAGACGCGCACGCGATCCAAATCGGCGCTTTTCTGACCGGTCAGCGGGTCAAATTCGGTCAGGCTGTCAATTTCGTCGCCAAATAATTCAATGCGCCAGGCGCGGTCTTCATAATGCGCCGGAAACAAGTCAATCACATCGCCGCGCACCCGAAAATCGCCGCGCGCAAAGGCCATATCATTGCGCCGATATTGCAGTGCCACCAAATCAGCCAGCAATTGCGTGCGGCCAATTTCCATGCCGCGCGCCAGTTCCAAAGTCATATTGGTGTAGCTTTCAACCGAGCCAATGCCGTAAATGCAAGAGACGGAGGCAACAATCACCACATCATCGCGCTCCAGCAAAGCGCGCGTGGCGGAGTGGCGCATCCGGTCTATTTGTTCGTTGATATTGCTTTCTTTTTCAATATAGGTGTCGGTGCGCGGCACATAGGCTTCCGGCTGGTAATAATCATAATAAGAGACGAAATACTCGACCGCATTTTCCGGAAAAAAGCCTTTGAACTCGCCGTAAAGCTGCGCTGCCAGCGTTTTATTGGGCGCCAGCACAAGGGCAGGGCGCTGGGTGCGCTGGATGATTTGTGCCATTGTATAAGTCTTGCCCGAGCCGGTCACGCCGAGCAGAACCTGATCGCGCTCTTCATTGGCAATGCCGGTGACAAGCTCGTCAATCGCCTGCGGCTGGTCGCCCGCCGGTTGGAACGCGGTTTCCAGCTCAAAGGCAATGCCGCCTTCGGTTTTTTCCGGCCTGTCCGGCCTGTGCGGCACAAAGCGGGCGAGCTGCGCTTCGCTCATTCCCGGCTCCGGCACGGGCGCCAATTCACCGCGTCCGGTCAGACTCTTTTGTGTTTCGACCATAGGGCAAATATAGTCGAACCGGCGCGATTGTCACGCGCTGTGCGGCTTTGTCGCTTATTGGCCGGTGGATGATTGCCGCCGCGCCATTTCGGCCTGCCGCGCCGCTTTGGAGCGTGTGGTGATGCGCGCGGCAATATGGCGGAAAATATAAAACAGCCAGTCAATCGCGCGGAACAGCCATAAAATACTGTAAAGCAGGGTGACGATAATCAGCGCATGCAGGGTCATATAGGCAAGCGCGAGAACGATATTATTGCTGAGTAACTGGGCCATATATCTCACTCCGATAGGCTCGCGGGGGGAGCCGGTTGCATTGCGCGTGACTATGACCGGAGAAGGCTGAAAAGCCGGTAAACAGGGATTAAAGAAAGATTAGCGGGCGGCGCTGTCGGCTGTGACCCCGCCAAAAATATCGGCCGCTACCAGAAACCCATTGCCGGTGCGGCGAATATAGGTCAGCAGCCATTCCTCGCTGCGCCGTGCCGGATTGTGCCATTGCCGCGCCGCCCAAATGCCTTGTTGATTGGCCGCGCCGACCAGCATATCGCCAGGCGGGCGACCGGCGCTGTCTTTGCGTTTGGCGATGGATTGCCCGACCAGCGCCTTGTCGCGCCCATGAAACAGGATTGTGCCATCCGGGCCGAGAACAAAAATATATAAATCCGGGTCGGTAAAGCGCGGCCGTTCGGTGAAATGCGTAAAGGCGGCACTGCCACCATGTTCGAGCATTTTACCGGCTTCGGCGACCAGCAACACTGCCTCGCCGGGCAAGCGGGCGCGGCTGTGCAGCAAGGCGGGGCGCGGCACATCATTGACAGCCCTTATGCCGAGCCAGACACCAAGGCCAATGCCCGGCACAATCACCGGCAGCAGCAAGAGCAATGAGAATAGCGGTTTTTTCATTGGCCGGTTATTCCTTCTTGTTTTCACAACCTGACGCGATTACTTTGACCGCCTTGGCCTCGTCTTTCAAGGAGAAACCGCACATGACCTCATCATCGGCGCAAAATCTGCCCGCAACATTTCTGGCTGAAAGCCTGTCGCGGGTTCAGCCCTCGGCGACGATTGCCGTGACCGACAAGGCGCGCCAATTGCGTGCTGCCGGTCGTGATGTGATTGGTCTGGGCGCGGGTGAGCCGGATTTCGACACGCCGGACAATATCAAACAGGCAGCGATTGATGCGATAGGCCGCGGCGAAACCAAATATACCGCCGTGACCGGCATTGATGAGTTGAAACAAGCGATTTGCGCCAAGCTGAAACGCGATAATGAGCTGGATTATGAACCCGCGCAGGTGTTTGTCGCGCCCGGCGGCAAGCCGGTGATTTATGATGCGATGATGGCGACGCTGAACCCCGGCGATGAGGTGATTATTCCCGCGCCTTATTGGGTCAGCTATCCCGATATTGTCAATCTGGCCGGTGGCACGCCGGTAGCTATTGAGACGCGCGAGGAGGACGGTTTCAAATTGCAGCCGGAAGCGCTGGAAGCGGCGATTACCGACAAGACCAAATGGTTTATTTTCAACTCGCCCTCCAACCCGTCGGGTGCGGCCTATAGCGCGGATGAGCTGAAAAAGTTGACCGATATTTTGGTGAAATATCCGCATGTCTGGGTGCTGACCGATGATATGTATGAGCATTTGGTCTATGACAATTTCGATTTTGCCACACCGGCACAAGTCGAGCCGCAGCTTTATGAGCGCACGCTGACCATGAATGGCGTCTCCAAAGCCTATTGCATGACCGGCTGGCGGATTGGCTATTGCGCCGGGCCGCTGGGGCTTATCAAGGCGATGACCAAAATCCAATCGCAATCCACCTCCAACCCGACCTCGATAAGCCAATGGGCGGCGGTGGAAGCGCTGAACGGGCCGCAGGATTTCATTGCCGAAAACAATGCCGCCTTCAAACGCCGCCGCGATTTGGTGGTCGCCATGCTGATTGAGGCTGACGGGATAAGCTGCATAACGCCGGAAGGGGCGTTTTATGTTTATCCGTCCTGCGCCGGCTGTATCGGCAAATCAACGCCGGATGGCACGCTGATTGACAGCGACGAAGCCTTTGCCACGGCGCTGTTGGAAGCCGAAGGCGTGGCGGTGGTGCATGGCGCGGCCTTTGGCCTGTCGCCATTTTTCCGCATCAGCTATGCAACCTCGGATGAAAATCTGACCGAAGCCTGCACCCGCATCCAGCGTTTTTGTGCATCTTTGGTGTAGGTGAGGGGATGTAAGTGAGGGCTAGGTGAAGGATCGGGTTTTGCGGCCTGATTTGAAAGCTGGCCGGAAAGCTTAACGCGCCTCATCCGCCAAATCTAAGACGAATAAGGGCCGGAACTTATGCTTCGGCCCGCATTTCTCATATCAGGATTTGCCACCTTACCCTGCGACCAAGGTATTACCTACCCCCGGCTTAACTCGCGCATGGCGGTGTCGAGGCCTTCCAGTGTCAGCGGGAACATGCGGTCGCCGAAAATCTGCTTGATGATTTGGCACGATGGCGTGTGCTCCCAATAGCGCTCGGCCATCGGGTTCAGCCAGATGCAGCTTTCATAAATATCGGTCACACGTTTCAGCCACAGCGCGCCGGCTTCCTCGTTCCAATGCTCCACCGAGCCGCCCTCATAGGTAATCTCATAGGGCGACATGGAGGCGTCACCGACAAAAATCACCTTGTAATCATGCGGGTAAGTGTGCAGCACATCCCAAGTGTTCATTTTCTCATTATGGCGGCGGCGATTGTCTTTCCACACGCCCTCATAAAGGCAATTGTGGAAATAGAAATACTCCATATTCTTGAACTCGGTGCGGGCGGCCGAAAACAGCTCTTCGCACAGCCGGATATGCGGATCCATTGAGCCGCCAATATCAAAAAAGACCAGCACTTTCACCTTATTGCGGCGTTCGGGAATCAGCTTGATGTCGAGATAACCGGCATTGGCGGTGGAGTGAATCGTGTCGTCAAGGTCAAGCACATCGGCCTCGCCATCGCGGGCGAATTTCCGCAAGCGGCGCAGCGCCACTTTAATGTTGCGCGTGCCAAGCTCGACACTGTCATCGAGATTTTTGAAATCGCGCTTGTCCCAGACTTTCACCGCTTTGAAATTCTTGTTCTTGTCTTGGCCGATACGCACGCCTTCCGGATTATAGCCATCAGCGCCAAAGGGCGACGTGCCGCCCGTGCCAATCCATTTATTGCCGCCTTCATGGCGTTTTTCCTGCTCCTCAAGCCGCTTTTTCAGCTCTTCCATAATTTTTTCCCAGCCGCCCAGCGCCTCAATTTCGGCCTTTTCTTCTTCGGTGAGGAATTTTTCGGTCAGGGTTTTCAGCCATTCTTCGGGGATTTCGGCCATTTCGCCTTCGGTCAGATTTTCCAGCCCTTTGAAAACATGGCCGAAAACCTGGTCGAATTTGTCGAGATTGCGCTCATCCTTGACCAGCGCGGCGCGCGACAAATAATAAAAATCTTCGACCTGCGCGCCAATCACATCATTGTCCAACGCTTCCAGCAGCGACAGATATTCGCGCAAGGAAACCGGCACATTGGCGCTTTTCAGCTCATGGAAAAAATTGACGAACATGGCTCAGCTCTCCCCCGACAACCCTAATTGCGCTCGCGGCGGGCAAGAAAGGCCAGGCGTTCAAACAAATGGACATCCTGCTCATTTTTAATGAGCGCGCCATGCAGAGGCGGTATCAGCTTGCCGGCATCCTGCTCGCGCAATGTTTCCGGGTCGATATCTTCATTCATCAGCAATTTCAGCCAGTCCAGCAATTCGCTGGTCGAGGGTTTTTTCTTCAGCCCCGGCACATCGCGCACTTCGTAAAACGAGCTGAGGGCGTTTTTCACCAGCCTTTCCTTAATGTCGGGATAATGCACTTGCACGATTTTGCTCATCGTATCGGCATCGGGGAAGGAGATATAATGGAAGAAACAGCGGCGCAAAAACGCATCCGGCAATTCCTTTTCATTATTCGAAGTGATGATAACCAGCGGGCGTTTGGCCGCTTTAATCGTCTCGCCGGTCTCATAGACAAAAAACTCCATGCGGTCGAGTTCCTGCAGCAAATCATTGGGGAACTCGATATCGGCCTTGTCAATCTCGTCAATCAGCAGGACAACCCGTTCTTCCTTGTCAAAGGCTTCCCACAGCTTGCCGCGATTAATGTAGTTTTTCACATCCTTGACGCGCTCATCGCCAAGCTGGCTGTCGCGCAGGCGGGTAATGGCGTCATATTCATACAAGCCCTGCTGCGCCTTGGTGGTCGATTTAATGTGCCAAGTGATAAGCTCCATGCCCAGCGCTTGCGCCACTTCCTCGGCCAGCACGGTTTTACCAGTGCCGGGTTCGCCCTTGATAAGCAAGGGACGCTCCAGCGTCAAAGCGGCATTGACCGCCACGCGCAGGTCTTCCGTGGCGATATAGTTTTCGGTTCCTTCAAATTTTTGCGACATATGCTCGGCTTTCCTCTTTCTTCCCTAAAAGGGCTCCCCAAAAGGGTGCTTCCTGAATGGCGACCGCCTGAACAGGCGCAGCACCATCGCCTTGACGGCTTTCATGGGCGTTAACCTAAGGTCTTGTCATGCCCTCGGCAAGGGCAAAACGGAAATTCTCTGTTTGCGCCATCTCATCTGGCTTATCTCACTTCGCACATCTTATCGTCATGTGACATCTTATCGTCATGTGACATTGCGCCCGCTTTAATGGCTTGATTTTCCCGACCGCATTTTGTATCACCCCGTCATATTTCCGGTCTTGTGCCGGTTGGATTGGCTGGGAAGAGAGCAATATGGCAACAAGACTTCCAAAAAACTATGTTCCATCCGATGATGAGCCATTTATGAATGCGCGGCAGCGTGAGTATTTTCGCCGCAAACTGGCTGATTGGAAGGATGATATCATCCGTGGCACGCGCGAAACTGTGGTCGGCCTTCAAAATGAAAGCGTGCAGCATCCGGATGATGCCGACCGCGCTGCCTCTGAAGCGGAAAAAACCCTTGAATTACGCACCCGCGACCGACACCGCAAACTTATCAATAAAATTGACGCCGCCCTGCAAAGGCTGGAAGACAAAACCTATGGCTATTGCGAGGAAACCGGCGAGCCGATTAGCCTGAAACGGCTCGATGCGCGCCCGATTGCCACTTTGGGGCTTGAAGCGCAGGAACGCCACGAAAAGCGCGAGCGCGTCTATCGCGACGATTAATGGCGCGACGATTAATGGCGCGACTGATTCTGTCGCGCGCGGGTGGGGCGCGCCGCTTTGTCCACAGGGTTCT
>JAYPAN010000001.1:47935-64105 GCA_038123715.1 Rhodobiaceae bacterium
CGCGACTGATTCTGTCGCGCGCGGGTGGGGCGCGCCGCTTTGTCCACAGGGTTCTGCCCGATTCTGTCGCCCTGCTGGCCGGGTAATTTTCAAAAATCTTTGTAAAATCAGTGCCTTAAAAAATTGCTGGACAATATGAACAAAATAGGAACATAATCAGCCATTGCTCCCCTTTGGGGGCTATGAAATAACGGAGGCAATGATGGCTGAAAATGTGGTGACCCTGATGGAAAAGTCCGAAGACAAGAAAAAGGCGCTTGAGGCGGCTTTGTCGCAAATCGAGAAAAATTACGGCAAAGGCTCGGTGATGAAGCTGGGCGACCCGGAAAATGTGGTGGAAATTGAGGCGATTTCGACCGGTTCGCTGGGGCTGGATATTGCGCTTGGCATTGGCGGCCTGCCGCGCGGGCGGATTATTGAGATTTACGGGCCGGAAAGCTCCGGCAAAACCACTTTGGCGCTGCATACAGTGGCCGAAGCGCAAAAAAATGGCGGGATTTGCGGCTTTATTGATGCCGAACATGCGCTTGACCCGGCCTATGCCCGAAAACTCGGCGTGCAAATTGAGGATTTGCTTATCTCGCAGCCCGATAATGGCGAACAGGCGTTGGAAATTGCCGATACGCTGGTGCGCTCCGGTGCGGTGGATGTGCTGGTCATTGACTCGGTTGCCGCGCTGACGCCGCGCGCCGAGCTTGAGGGTGATATGGGCGACAGCCTGCCGGGGTTGCAAGCGCGGCTCATGAGCCAGGCGCTGCGTAAGTTGACCGCCTCAATCTCGCGCTCCAATACAATGGTCGTGTTTATCAACCAGATTCGCATGAAAATCGGCGTGATGTTTGGCAGCCCCGAAACCACAACCGGCGGCAATGCGCTGAAATTCTATTCTTCCTGCCGGTTGGATATTCGCCGCATTGGCGCGATTAAAGACCGCGATGAGGTGATAGGCAACCAGACCCGCGTGAAAGTGGTGAAAAACAAGGTGGCGCCGCCTTTCCGCGTTGTCGAGTTTGATATTCTTTACGGTGAGGGCATTTCCAAAACCGGTGAGTTGATTGATTTGGGCGTCAAGGCCGGTGTCGTTGAGAAATCGGGCAGCTGGTATAGCTATGGCGACCAGCGCATCGGGCAGGGTAAGGAAAACACCCGCAAATTCCTGATGGAAAATCTTGATATGGCAGCTGAAATAGAGGAGAAAATTCGCTCCGATGCCGGTCTGATAGATATTGAGGCGCTGACACAGGAAGAAAAAACCATGACGGAAGGTCAGGATGACGCCCCGCCAATGGAAGAAGCTGCCGGTTAAACCGCGCTTTGCAAACCCGCAAGACAAATAGCCCGGCTGCTTCGGCAGTCGGGTTTTTCATGCGCTGAACGATGAAAACAGCGCGGCGATTTGCCCGCCCATTGCCGCCATGTCGTGTTTGACTTGTGGTCAGGCGGCAAGGGCGGTAAAAAGTGGGGGAAGTTTGCGAATGGAAAGCACATGTCAACAGGTCTTGCAGATATAAGAACAGCCTTTTTGGATTTTTTCGCCGACCATGACCATAAGCCCGTGGCCTCCAGCCCGCTTGTGCCATTGAATGACCCGACGCTTTTATTCACCAATGCCGGCATGGTGCCGTTCAAAAACTATTTTACCGGACAGGAAGTGCCGCCCATGGCACGCGCCGCCAGTTCACAAAAATGCGTGCGCGCCGGTGGCAAGCATAATGACCTCGACAATGTGGGTTACACGGCGCGCCATCACACATTTTTTGAAATGCTCGGCAATTTCTCCTTTGGCGATTATTTCAAGGCCGATGCGATTGAGTTTGCCTGGACATTCCTGACCAAAGAATTGGGTCTGCCGCCGGAAAAATTGCTTGCCACCGTCTATGCCGAGGATGATGAAGCCTATGGCCTGTGGCAGAAAATAGCCGGTCTGCCGGAGGAGAAAATCATCCGCATTGCGACCAGCGATAATTTCTGGTCAATGGGCGATACTGGCCCGTGCGGCCCCTGTTCGGAAATCTTTTTCGATCACGGCGCCGATATTGAAGGCGGCCCGCCCGGCAGCCCCGATGAAGATGGCGACCGCTTTATTGAGATTTGGAATCTGGTCTTTATGCAGTTTGAACAGCAGGGCGATGGCACGCGCATTGACCTGCCCAAACCCTCCATTGACACCGGCATGGGGCTGGAGCGCATTGGCGCGGTGTTGCAGGGCAAGCATGATAATTATGACACGGATTTGATGTTTCACCTGATTGAGGCGTCGGCTGATGTGTCCGGCACGGCGATTGACGGCGACCACCGCGTCAGCCACCGCGTGATTGCCGACCATTTGCGCTCGGCCGCCTTTCTCGTTGCCGATGGTGTGCTGCCTTCCAATGAGGGGCGCGGCTATGTGCTGCGGCGAATCATGCGCCGTGCCATGCGCCATGCCCATTTGCTCGGCACAAAGGAGCCGCATTTATGGCAGCTTGTCCCGGCGCTGAAAACGCAAATGGCGGCGGCCTATCCCGAATTGGGGCGCGCCGAAGCGCTGATTGTCGAGACGCTGAAACATGAAGAAGGCCGGTTCCGCGACATGCTGGCGCGGGGCTTGCGTATGCTTGACGATGCGGTAGCCGATATGTCGGGCAAGCAATTGCCGGGCGATGTCGCGTTTCGGCTCTATGACACTTACGGTTTTCCGCTGGATTTGACGCAAGATGCGCTGCGCGAGCGCGGGCTTGGGGTTGATATTGCCGGATTTGATGCGGCAATGGAAAAACAGCGCGCCGATGCTCGCGCCAATTGGGCGGGTTCCGGTCAGGAGGCGACGGAAGAAGTCTTTTTCGATATACGCAACCGGCTGGGGCCGACCGAATTTGTCGGCTATCAGTCGGAAGCGGCGGAAGGGCAAGTGGTTGCCATTTTGGCTGATGGGCAGATTGCGGACAAGGCGACAGCTGGTGACGAGGTGGCCTTACTGGTCAATCAGACGCCATTTTATGCCGAAAGCGGCGGGCAGGTCGGTGACACCGGCCATGTCAGTGATGATGACGGGCTGGCCATGGCAATCAGCGACACGCAAAAACGGCTCGGCGATTTGCATGTTCTCTATGGCAAAATTGATGCGGGTGATTTGACGACCGGCGCGATTGTTCATCAGAAAGTCAATGGCGCGCGGCGCACGGCCATTCGTGCCAATCACAGCGCCACACATTTGCTGCATGAGGCATTGCGCCGTGTTCTGGGGCCGCATGTCACGCAAAAAGGCTCGCTGGTCAATGAGGCGCATTTGCGGTTTGACTTCAGCCATCCCACCGCCATGACCGAGGATGATATTGATGCGGTGGAGGGGCTGGTCAATGATGTTATCCGCCGCAATGACGCGGTTTCAACGCGGTTAATGACGCCGGATGAAGCGATAGAGGCCGGTGCGCTGGCGCTGTTTGGCGAAAAATATGGCGAGGAAGTCCGGGTTTTGTCAATGGGCGTTGACGCGGCGGAAGATGATGCACAAGCCTATTATTCGGTTGAATTATGCGGCGGCACACATGTGCGGCGGCTTGGTGATATCGGGCTGTTGAAAATCGCCCATGAAGGGGCGGTTGCCTCCGGCGTGCGTCGGATTGAAGCCTATACCGGCCAATCGGCGCTGGCGCATATTGGCGAGCAACAAAAATTACTGCGCCAAGCCACTGATATTTTGAAAATCGCCCAACAGGATTTGCCTACCCGTCTGACACGCCTGCTCGATGACCGCAAGAAACTCGAAAGCGAATTGGCCGAGGCGCAAAAACAAGTCGCTTTGGCAGGCAATAGTGCCAGTGGCGGGCAAGAGGCTGTGCGTGCGGTTAACGGCATATCGCTGATGGCACGCTGCGTTGACAATCTGCCGGCCAAGCAATTGCGCGGTCTGGTGGATGAAGGCAAAAAGCAGATTGGCAGCGGTATTGTTGTGTTTGTCGGGCTGGATAATGGCAAGGCGGGAATTGCTGTGGGTGTGACCGATGATTTAACCGATGCTTATGACGCGGTGGCGCTGGTGCGCGTTGGCGCTGAGAAGCTGGGCGGCAAGGGCGGCGGCGGGCGTGCAGATATGGCACAAGCCGGTGGCCCTGACACCAGCGCCGGTGAGGCCGCCTTGCAGGCGGTTGAAGCGGCAATAGGCGCAGCCTGAATTATTGCCGCAGCTTGACCCCGAAAATGAGCGCCGTGCCTACAGCGCGGCGTCGAGATTTTCCGCAATTTTATCGAGAAAGCCCTGTGTGGTCAGCCAGTTTTGGCCGGAGCCGACCAGCAAGGCCAAATCCTTGGTCATGGAGCCGCGCTCAACCGTGCTGACGCAGGTTTTTTCCAGCGTTCTGGCAAAATTGGCCAAGGCCTCGTTCTGGTCGATTTCCGCCCGTTTGGCGAGGCCGCGCGTCCAGGCAAAAATTGAGGCAATCGAATTGGTCGAGGTTTCCTCGCCGCGCTGATGCGCGCGATAATGGCGTGTCACCGTGCCATGCGCCGCTTCGGCCTCAATGGTTTTGCCATCTGGCGTCATCAGCACTGAAGTCATCAGGCCAAGCGAGCCAAAGCCTTGCGCCACTGTGTCGGACTGCACGTCGCCATCATAGTTTTTACACGCCCAGACAAACTTGCCCGACCATTTCAGCGCCGCCGCGACCATATCGTCAATCAGGCGATGCTCATAGCCAATGCCAAGCGCGTCAAAACGATCTTTGAATTCGGCGTCAAACACTTCCTGAAACAAGTCTTTGAAGCGGCCATCATAGGCTTTCATAATGGTGTTTTTGGTGGACAGATAAAGCGGCCATTTGCGGTCGAGCGCATACATCATGCAGGCGCGGGCGAAATCGCGGATACTGTCATCAAGATTATACATGGCCATTGAAATGCCGCCGCCGGGGAAGTCAAACACTTCAAACTCTTTAACGTCGCTGCCATCTTCGGCTTCCCATTTCATAGTCAGCTTGCCCTTGCCCGGCACGACAAAATCCGTGGCGCGATATTGGTCGCCAAAAGCGTGACGACCAATAACAATCGGATCCGTCCAGCCCGGCACAAGGCGCGGCACATTTTTGCAGATAATCGGCTCGCGAAACACCGTGCCGCCGAGAATGTTACGGATGGTGCCATTGGGCGAGCGCCACATTTTTTTCAGGTCAAACTCCTCGACCCGTGCCTCATCCGGCGTGATGGTGGCGCATTTCACGCCGACCCCGATATCCCTGATGGCATTGGCCGCATCAATGGTAATCTGGTCATCCGTGTCGTCGCGCGCTTCAATGCCCAAATCATAATAGCGCAAATCAATGTCAAGATAGGGAAGGATGAGCTTGTCCTTGATGAGCTGCCAGATGATGCGTGTCATCTCATCGCCATCAAGCTCAACAATAGGATTTTCCACTTTAATTTTTGTCATAATGTCCCCTCTCGACAAAAACGCTGCAAATCGGGTTTCCTTGTAGCAAAAGCCGGGAATTGATAAAAGGGGGGGATTCCATTATGTCACACCTATGGACAAAAATTCTTCCGATATGACACCGCCGGCAATCATTTTGGTCGGCGCGCAATTGGGCGAGAATATTGGCACAGTGGCGCGCGCCATGCTGAATTTCGGCCTGACAGATTTACGGCTGGTCAATCCGCGCCCCGGCTGGCAAATGGAGCGCGCGCGCAAAGCCGCGTCGGGGGCGGAAAGCCTGATAGACAATCACCGCCTGTTTGACAATGTGGCCGACGCGACAGCCGATGTTGGCTATCTGGTGGCGACAACGGCGCGCTTGCGCGACATGGTCAAGCCGGTTTTGACGCCGGGTCGTGTGGCCGAGGAAATACGCGCCCGTGCCAGCCTGTCGGATACGGCAGAGCAAGTGCCGGGCGGTATTTTATTCGGGCCGGAACGCACCGGCCTGACCAATGAGGATATTTCGCTGGCTGACGCGATTTGCCGTGTGCCGCTTAACCCGGAATTCAGCTCGCTCAATCTGGCGCAAGCCGTCTTATTGCTCGGCTATGAGTGGTTTCAGGCCGGTGATGATACGCAGGCCAGTTCCAGCCCCATGCCGGATACGCGACCAGCCACGCGCGGCGAGATACACGCCATGTTTGCCCATTTTGAAGCGGCGCTGGATGCGGCGGGATTTCTTGCCCCGCCGGAGAAAAAACCAGCCATGGCGCGCAATTTACGCAATATGTTCCACCGCGCCGGTCTTACCGAACAGGATGTGCGGACATTTCGCGGCGTGATAAATGCGCTGCTCCGATGGCCGCGCGGGGCGGCGGATGAAGCGCTGAAACCGCGCGTGGCAGCCATATCACGCGGCTTGGCCGACCCTGGCGAGACGGCGTCAGCGCAAGCAAATGAACCGGAAAAAGAGAAGCTGGACTAAGCCATATCTTCTGCATTGCAGCCTCTTTTGGCGGGGCGGAGGGCTGGTGAAAAAGGTTGAAAATCCCGTTTGACAAGGCCAAGCGAATGGCTATACTCCGCGCCAACTCGCGAGATTTGTTCTCGCCGTTTTTATTTGTGCCAAATGAGGTGAGCCCCGCATGAGCAAGCGGATATCGACAAAATACAAAATTGACCGCCGCATGGGCGAGAATATCTGGGGTCGCCCGAAAAGCCCCGTAAATCGTCGTGACTACGGCCCCGGCCAGCATGGTCAGCGGCGTCGCGGCAAGCTGTCCGATTTCGGCATCCAGCTGCGTGCCAAGCAAAAGCTCAAAGGCCATTATGGCAATATAACCGAAAAGCAATTTCGCCGCATTTATGCCGAAGCGGTGCGCGTGAAAGGCGATACCAGCGAAAACCTTATCGGTCTGTTGGAAGCCCGTCTTGATGCAGTGGTCTATCGCGCCAAATTCGTCACCACGGTTTTTGCCGCCCGTCAATTTGTGAATCACGGTCATGTGCTGGTCAATGGCGTGCGGTGCAACATTCCCAGCCGTCGTTTGAAAGTCGGCGATGTGGTGCAAGTGCGCGAAAAATCGCGCAATCTGAACATTGTGCTGGAAGCCATTCAAAGCGCCGAGCGCGATGTGCCGGAATATCTGAGCGTTGACCACAGCAAGCTGACCGCGTCGCTGACACAAATGCCGCAATTGGCCGATGTGCCTTATCCGGTGCAGATGGAACCCAATCTGGTGGTTGAATTCTATTCGCGCAATTAGAAGAATACTGATTGCCGCAAAAGAAAACCCGCCTTTTGGCGGGTTTTTTGTGGGTTGGGCATTTTCGCCTCAGGCTTCAGCCTCAATGCCCTTATCGCTGAAATAGGGGCGCAATTCGCCCTCCTCAAACATTTCGCGGATAATATCGCAACCGCCGACAAACTCGCCCTTGACATAAAGCTGCGGAATGGTCGGCCAATTGGAAAAAGCCTTAATGCCTTCGCGCAAATTATCGTCCTCCAGCACATTAATGCCTTTAAAGGGGACGCCAATATGCGACAGGATTTGCACCACCTGACCGGAAAATCCGCATTGGGGAAAAACCGGCGTGCCTTTCATGAACAGCACAATATCGGCGCTGTCGATTTCATCCTTAATGACTTTCGCAATCTCTTCCACTATCGGCTCCTGTTTGTCTCGTCCGTGTTACTTGTTGTCGGGTGTCGCGGTTTGCAGCGCCAGCGCATGCAAAGCCTCGCCCATACCGCCCTTCAACGCATCATAAACCATCTGGTGTTGCTGCACACGGGTTTTTCCGGCAAAGGCGGCTGATATGATATGGGCAGCATAATGGTCGCCATCGCCGCGCAAATCGGTGATTTCAATCTTGGCATCGGGCAGGGCAGCGCGAATGAGCTGTTCGAGTTCTCCGGCTTGCATTGGCATTTTTGGCTCCCGTCGGAGGCCATGCCCCCGTTTCATTCTATTGCATCAAATCGGGCAACCAGCTTTCATGCAATTCGCCCAACTCTTCAATGGATATGTGAATTGTTTCCCCGATTGTCAAATCCGCGCCGCCGGTTTTGCCGAGCGCGGCAATGGGGATTGCGCTGGCCTCGGCTTGCGCTTCAAAGGCGGCCATGCTGTCGGGCGCAATGGCGACCAGATAGCGCGCCTGATCCTCGCCAAACAGTATTTCCGGCCTGTCAACAAGATTGTCTATTTGGCAGCCAATGGCGTTTTTCAAGCACATTTCGGCAAGTGCCACAGCCAAGCCCCCATCGGACAGGTCATGGGCAGCCGCGACCAGCCCGCCATCAATTGCCGCGCGCAGGAAGTCACCATTGGCGCGTTCGGCGTGCAAATCTACCGGTGGCGGCGCGACCTGCGACATATCACCGAGAATCGCGCGCTGGTAAAGCGAGCATCCCAAATGACCCATTGTCTCGCCAATCAGATAAATGCTGTGACCGGTTTCAATAAATCCATTGCCGACGGCTTTGCCCAAATCAGCCATCACACCGACACCGCCAATGGCTGGCGTCGGCATAATGCCCGCCCCATTGGTTTCATTGTAAAGCGATACATTGCCCGACACGACGGGGAAATCCAGTGCCTCACAGGCCGCGCCCATGCCTTCCAAGCAACCGACAAATTGACCCATAATTTCCGGCCTTTCCGGATTGCCGAAATTCAAGCAATTGGTAATCGCAAGCGGTTTTGCGCCAGTGGCGGTAATGTTGCGCCATGTCTCTGCAACCGCCTGCATCCCGCCAGTGACAGGGTCGGCCAAGCAATAACGCGGCGTGACATCAGTGCTGATGGCCAGCGCCTTGCGGCTGCCATGCACGCGCACCAGCGCCGCATCGCCGCCGGGCCCGGAAATTGTGTCGCCCATCACCATGCTGTCATATTGTTCCCAAATCCACCGCCGCGACGCAATTTCGCTGCTGTTCATGAGCTGTTTCAGCGCCGCATCAACCGGCACTTTATGAGTGATATCGGACAAAGCAGGCGCTGGCGGGGTTTTAACATGCGGGCGGTCATATTCAGGCGCGCCATCGGCCAGCGGCTTAAGCGGCATATCGGCGATTTCGCGCCCTTCATGGCTGACCTGCATCCGGTTAGTGTCGGTCAATTCGCCAATCACCGCAAAATCCAGACCCCAGCGTTGGAAAATCTTTTCGGCTTCCGCTTCGCGGCCCGGTTTCAGCACCATCAGCATCCGTTCCTGACTTTCCGACAGCAGCATTTCATAACCGGTCATATGGGTTTCACGGCATGGCACCTTATCAAGGTTCAAATGAATGCCGACATTGCCCTTATCGGCCATTTCCACCGATGATGAGGTCAGCCCGGCCGCGCCCATATCCTGAATCCCGATTATCGCATCAGAGGCCATCAATTCGAGACAGGCTTCCAGCAGCAGCTTTTCAGTAAATGGGTCGCCAACCTGCACGGTTGGGCGTTTTTCCTCAGAGGCGTCATCAAATTCAGCCGAGGCCATTGTAGCGCCGTGTATCCCGTCGCGTCCGGTTTTCGAGCCGACATATACCACCGGTGCGCCGACACCGGTGGCGGCGGCGTAAAATATCTTGTCAGTGCGGGCAAGGCCGACGCACATGGCATTGACTAATATATTGCCATTATAGCTGGCATCGAAATTGACCTCGCCGCCTACAGTCGGCACGCCAATGCAATTGCCATAGCCGCCAATACCAGCCACCACGCCGGAGACCAGATGGCGGGTTTTCGGGTGTGACGGTTCGCCAAAACGCAAAGCGTTCAGATTGGCGACCGGGCGCGCGCCCATTGTAAAGACATCGCGCATAATGCCGCCAACACCGGTCGCCGCGCCCTGATAAGGTTCAATAAAAGATGGGTGATTATGACTTTCCATTTTGAAAATCGCCGCATCGCCATCGCCAATATCAATGACACCGGCATTTTCGCCCGGCCCCTGTATCACTTGCGGGCCGTCCACCGGCAGTTTTTTCAGCCATTTGCGCGATGATTTATACGAGCAATGCTCCGACCACATGACCGAAAATACGCCCAGTTCGGTCATATTGGGCGTGCGCCCCATATGGACGACAATCTCGGCATATTCCGCCGGTGTCAGACCATGCTCGGCGACAATCGCATCGGTGATTTCGGTTTCGTTAATATGGCGGTTGTGCAGGGTCATGATAATGTCTCCACAATGGCGGTGAACATCCGCTTGCCATCATCACCGCCCAAAGCGGCCTCGGCGCGCCGTTCGGGATGCGGCATCATGCCAAGCACATGACCATCAGGCGAACAAATACCGGCAATATCAAGGCAGGCGCCGTTCGGATTGTCATCGGGCGCATAGGTCATGGCAATGCAATTTTCGTCTTGCAATTTTTTCAGCGTGTCGTCATCGGCAAAATAATTGCCTTCATTATGCGCCACCGGAATGATGATTTCCTCGCCTTGTGCATAATGGTGGGTGAAGGGCGTGTCATTGCGTTCAATAATCAGGTGGGTATTGCGGCAAACAAATTTCAGGCCTTTATTCTGCATTAAAACACCGGGCAGCAAGCCACATTCGGTCAGCACTTGAAAGCCGTTGCAAATGCCCAAAACCCGCGCGCCATTTTGGGCTTGCGCCACCACATCGCGCATAATCGGGCTGTTGGCGGCCATTGAGCCGCAGCGCAAATAGTCGCCATAGGAAAAGCCGCCGGGCAGAACAATCAAATCGCAATCGGGCAGGCTGGCATCGCCATGCCATGCCATAAGCGGCGCGCGCCCCAATGCCGCCTCCAGACACACCGCCACATCGCGGTCGCAATTTGAACCGGGAAAGACAATCACCGCTGCCTGCATGTCGGGTTACTCCGCGCTGTCGAGTTGGATGTCGTAATTTTCAATGACTGTATTGGCCAGCAATTTTTCGCACATATCGGCCAATTGCGCGCGCGCTGTCTCGGCATTGCCGGCTTGCAGGTCAATCTCAATCAACTTGCCTTGGCGCACCTCACCAATGCCATCAAAACCAAGCTGCCCAAGCGCGTTTTCAATCGCCTTGCCTTGCGGGTCAAGAACACCGCTTTTCAATGTAATCTGAATGGTCGCTTTCATCTTGTCCTACTCCAAACCGGCGCATATCGCGCCCATGCGCGATAGTTTAACTGACCAGAACCGGCCCGGATGAGCCATCCGGCTTGCTGCCGGAAAAAATACCGAGCCGCCGCGCCACTTCCTGATAGGCGTCAACCATGCCGCCCAAATCCTGCCGAAAGCGGTCTTTGTCGAGCTTTTCGAGACTGTCGGCATCCCAGAGGCGGCAACTGTCGGGGCTGATTTCATCGGCCAGCACAATGCGGGCGGTTTCACCTTCCCAATGGCGGCCAAATTCCAGTTTGAAATCAACCAGCGTAATGCCAACAGCGGCAAAGCAGCCGGTCATAAAATCATTTATCCGCATGGCATAGGCCATAATATCGTCCATTTCCTGCGGCCCCGCCCAGCCAAAAACGGCAATATGGTCTTCGCTAATCATCGGGTCGCCAAGGCTGTCATCCTTGTAGTAAAACTCAATCAGCGGGCGTGGCAGGCGCGCGCCTTCCTCCAGTCCCAGCCTTTTGACCAAGGAGCCGGCGGCGATATTGCGAACCACCACTTCAAGCGGGATAATCTCGACTTCACGGATAAGCTGTTCGCGCATATTCAGCGCCCGCAGAAAATGCGTCGGCACACCAATCTGTTCAAGTCGGGTGAAGATATATTCCGAAATCCGGTTGTTCAGCACGCCCTTGCCTTCGACAATCTCATGCTTTTCGCCGTTAAAGGCGGTCGCATCATCTTTGAAATGCTGCACCAATGTGCCGGGTTCCGGGCCTTCATAGAGGACTTTGGCCTTGCCTTCATAAATGCGGCGACGTTTTGACATGACAACCTCTTATTGCTGTCCGGCTGAAAAAGCGGTCGGGGTGCATGGCCGATGTGCGGCGGCTTGATAGCCCGACATTACAAGGAAATTAGACGATGCAAATGAGTCGTGCAATCGCTCAAGCCTCGCCAAATACGCGGGCGAAAATCGTATCCACATGTTTGAAGTGATATCCAATGTCAAACAGGGCTTCCAGCGCCGCATCATCCAGTGTCACTTCTGCATCGGCCTTGAGCAGGTCGAGAAATTGCCCTTCGCCGCGCCAGACCGGCATGGCATTGCGTTGCACCAAGCGATAGGCATCTTCGCGGCTGATACCGGCCTGAGTCAGTGCCAAAAGCACTCTTTGTGAATGCACCAGCCCGCCCAGCCTGTCGAGATTGGCCTGCATCCGGTCGGGATAGACCACCAGATTTTCGATCACGCCGGTCAGCCGCGCCAGCGCGAAATCCAAGGTGATTGTCGCATCCGGCCCAATCATGCGCTCAACCGAA
Organism: Rhodobiaceae bacterium; assembly: GCA_038123715.1. Classification (GTDB taxonomy): domain Bacteria; phylum Pseudomonadota; class Alphaproteobacteria; order RS24; family RS24; genus JAYPAN01. The sequence goes on from JAYPAN010000001.1 coordinate 60,224, forward strand.
GAATGGGAAATATCGCGCTCATGCCACAGTGCGACATTTTCCATCGCCGGCAGCGCCATGCCGCGCACCAGCCGTGCCAATCCGGTCAGATTTTCCGTCAGCACCGGATTGCGCTTATGCGGCATGGCCGAGGAGCCTTTCTGGCCTTCCGAGAAATACTCCTCCGCTTCCAGCACTTCGGTGCGCTGCAAATGACGCACTTCCACCGCCAGACGCTCAATGGATGAGGCTATCACGCCAAGCGTGGCAAAAAACATGGCATGGCGGTCGCGAGGTATCACCTGTGTCGAGACCGGCTCGGCTTCCAGTCCCATTTGTTCGGCGACATGGGCTTCAACCGACGGGTCTATATTGGCAAATGTCCCGACCGCACCGGAAATGGCGCAAGTGGCGATTTCGGCACGTGCCGCCTGCAAGCGGCTCTTATTGCGGTCAAACTCGGCATAGGCTTGCGCCAGTTTCAGCCCGAATGTGGTCGGCTCGGCATGGATGCCGTGGCTGCGCCCGATACAGGCACTCATTTTATGCTCAAAAGCGCGCTTTTTCAGCGCCGCCAGCAGCGCCTCCATATCGGTCAGCAAAATATCGGCAGCGCGCACCAATTGGACATTCAGGCAAGTATCCAGCACATCCGATGAGGTCATGCCTTGATGCACAAAGCGCGCTTCCGGCCCGACATGCTCGGCCAGGCTGGTCAGAAAGGCAATCACATCATGTTTGACTTCGCGCTCAATCTCGTCAATCCGCGCCACATCAAAGCCGCCGCGCGCACGCACCGCCTCGGCGGCATCTGCCGGCACAATGCCCAGCTTAACCATCGCATCCATAGCGTGGGTTTCAATCTCCAACCAGATGGAAAACCGGCTTTCGGCTTCCCAAAGGGCGGTCATTTCGGGGCGGGCATATCTTGGAATCATGGCGAGAATCTCCTCTGCGACACCCCATAGCAGATATGCGGCGCGGAGAAAAGCAGCGGCGCCAATTATCAGTTCAGCAGGCCGTTATTTTTGAAACTATATTCATCTTTGCGGCCAATCACCAAATGGTCAAACAAAGTCATGCCAAACTCTCGGCACAAATCGTCGAGCTTTTTGGTCATGTCAATATCAGCCCGCGAGGGTGACGGGTCACCGCTGGGGTTATTATGCACAATAATCAGCGCGGTGGTGTCAAGCTCAAGGGCGCGCTTAATCACTTCGCGCGGATAGACTGGTGTGTGGTCAACCGTGCCGCGCCCCAGCACTTCATCGGCGATAATCTGGTTTTGCTTGTTCAAAAACAGCACATGAAACTCTTCAACCTTTTTTTCGGCCAGCTTGGTGCGGCAATAACGTATCAGCGCGTCCCAGCTTTGCAGTGCTTTATTATGCATGATTTTGGACTGACCAATACGCAAGGCGGCGGCTTCGACAATTTTGAATTCGGTGATGGATTCCTCGCCAATGCCTTTAATTTTCCGCAATTGCGCGGGCGGGGCGGCCAGCACGGCTGACAAATCACCAAACTGGTTTATCAGCCGATGCGCGGTCTCTTTAACGTCGCAGCGTGGCACGGCACGAAACAATATCAGCTCCAGCAATTCATGGTCAGCCACAGCGTTGGGCGGCGCGTTACGCAGCCGATTACGCAGCCTTTCGCGGTGACCGGCTCTGAGATTGGGTTCTTTGCTTGTTTTGAGCGTTTGGGTTGGTTTTTCTTTCACCCTGTCCTCCGACTTATGGCTTTATTGTTTGTTTGTCCTAATGGTCATAGGGCTTGTCATATCCGGCCAATGATTTGGTAAAAATCTCAGCCCCTGAAGCGGTAATGCCGACCGAATGTTCAAATTGTGCCGACAATGTGCGGTCGCGGGTGACAGCCGTCCAGCCATCACCGAGTATTTTCACCGCCGGTTTGCCCAAATTGAGCATTGGTTCAATGGTGAAAAACATGCCTTCGCGCAATGTCAGCCCTTCACCGGGGCGGCCATAATGCAAGATATTTGGCGTGTCGTGAAACACGCGACCCAGCCCATGCCCGCAAAAATCGCGCACCACCGCCATGCGCTGTGCTTCGGCATAATCTTGAATTGCCGCGCCAATATCACCCAGCGTTGCGCCGGGGCGTGCCACCTCAATGCCCTGCATCATGGCATCATAAGTCACATCCATCAGCCGCTTGGCCTTGACCGAAACCTCGCCCAGCGCATACATGCGCGAATGGTCGCCATGCCAACCGGCATAAAACAGCGTGACATCAATGTTCATAATGTCGCCTTCGCGCAGCAAGCGCTCGCCGGGTATGCCGTGGCAAACAACATGATTGACCGAGGTGCAAATTGATTTGCGAAAGCCGCGATAATTAAGCGGGGCAGGGACAGCGCCCAAATCGCGGATGATTTCTTCCGCCTTGGCGTCAAGTGCTTCCGAGCTGACACCGGGCTGCACAAAGTCTTGCAGCAAATCCAGCGTATGCGCCGCCATGCGACCGACAACGCGCATGCCTTCAAAATCCTCATCTGTGTGGATTTTTATCTGGCCTGTATTTTTTGTCGGCGCGCGGGCGGCCTCAACATAATTCACCTTTTTCTCCTGTTCCCATCATGGCCAGTTTGCCACCGGCTCCGTTGGACGAAACACGTCTTGTCGGCCTAGATATCGCCCGAAACAGGCCGTGGCGCAAGCGTGTTTTGACAGTTTCAAGGGCATTTCACAAAAGCGCTTGTTTTTCAGGCCGGTCGGCCCTATCTCGGACAGAGTTATCAGGAGCGCATAATGGATGATGCAAGCGGCGCGGCCGCAAAACGGCAAAGCGGGGCGGTGACGGCGGCCATGCTGATAATCGGCAATGAGGTTTTATCGGGTCGCACGCAAGATAAAAATCTGGCGCATGTCGCCTTGCAGCTGGGCGAGATTGGCATTGAAATGCGCGAGGTGCGTATTGTGCCGGACGAATTGGATGTGGTGGTCGCCGCCGTCAATGCCCTGCGCGCGGCGCATGATTATGTGTTCACCACGGGCGGCATCGGCCCGACCCATGACGACATTACCGCCGATTGCATTGCCGCGGCTTTTGGCGTGGCGCTTAATCATCACCCTTTGGCCATGCAGCAATTACAGGCGCATTATGACCGGCTTGAGGCTGACTTCAATGAAGCGCGGCAGCGCATGGCGCGTATTCCCGAAGGCGCGTCGCTGATTGACAATCCGGTCAGCACCGCGCCGGGCTTTTGCATTGAAAATGTTTATGTCATGGCCGGTGTGCCGAAAATTATGCAGGCAATGATGGAAAATGTGCTGCCAAATTTGCGTGGCGGCGAAGCGTTGAGTTCCATTACAGTGACTTCCAATGTGCCGGAAGGGACGATTGCCGCCGAAATGGGACGCTTGCAGGCGCAATATGAAGAGGTAAATATCGGGCTGTATCCGTTTTACGGGCCGGATGGCGCAGGCGTCAGCGTGGTGGCGCGCGGTCGCGACATGGCGCAGCTCGCCATAATTGAAGGGCTTATCAAGGCGCATTTGGCCGAAATCGGCGCAGAACTTGTTGAACGTGTGCCGGCCAAATAGGCCAGCCTTACAAATAATTTAGTTTTCCGGCGGCGCACATCATGGCAGGGTAATTCCATCCAAAGGGAGGTTCTTATGAAAAAAATCGCTACAGCACTCGTCATTTCGGGCATGTTTGCCCTGCCGCAAGCCGCATTGGCGCTTGATTCCAGCTTTGAAGCCATGTCGCAACAAGGCAAGCACCAGTTTTATGTCTGGTGTACCGGCAAAGATGATTACACAGCTTCGCAAAATGGCAAGGATGCCAAAGCAGCACAAGCGGCGCTGGCTGCCAAAGCCGGTTCGCGTTGCTGGCCGGTCTGGCAAGGACTCGATAACTAAGTCTCGATAACTA
>JAYPAN010000001.1:64205-97502 GCA_038123715.1 Rhodobiaceae bacterium
AGTCTCGATAACTAAATCGGGTTTCTCGCTTAACCTGTCGGCGCTTTGCGCCAAACCATCAGCGGCGGCTTTTCGGGTCGCCGTTTTTGCGTTCCGGTCTATATGAACACGAGTTCCTGGTCTATTCAGGCTGTTGGTCATGGTAGGGTGATATGAAAATGACAATGCTGGGGTCGATATTTGTTTTGCTGGGCATTGCCTTTGGCCTGTCGGCCTGCACTGGTTTGGGGCGTCCGCTGGGCGGTGAGCGCCCCTATCATCATCTGGAAAAAGGCTTTCGCAACCCGCCCGACAGCCCGCGCCGCAGCTCTGATTTAAGCGTGCGCCTGCCATTTTTCGCACAAGCCGTCTGGCGCAGCCTGACCCAAAACAAAAGCAAATTTCCGCGCGACCACGCCGCCGAAAAAGCCGAAGCGCGCGCCCAATTTGCCGCTTTGGGCGATGCCGATGCGCTGGCTTGGATTGGCCATGCGACATTTCTGGTGCGCCTTGACGGGGTGACGGTGCTGACCGATCCGGTATTCGGGCGGCGCGCCTCGCCGGTCAGCTTTGCCGGGCCGGAGCGTGTGCTGCCGCCGGGGCTGGATATTGAGGATTTGCCGCCGATTGATGTGGTGGTGATAAGCCATGCCCATTACGACCATCTCGACACTTGGACGCTTGACCGCCTGCCGGGGCGCGAAAAAATTACCGCCATTGTGCCGCTGGGGCTGGGTAAATACTTTACCGCGCGCGGTTATGGCACGGTCTATGAGGTGGACTGGTATGATGATGTCACGCTGGAAGGGCGCAGCGGCCCGTTCAAGCTGACCGCCTATCCGGCGGTGCATTGGGCCAATCGCTCACTGTTTGATGTCAACCGCACCTTATGGATGTCTTACGGGTTTTCCGCCAATGGGCGCTCGGTCTATCACAGTGGCGACACGGAAACCCATCCTTACATGTTCCGCGAGATTGGCGAACATATGGCGACGCATCATAATGGCTGCGATATCGGCCTGATGAGTGCCGGAGCCTATAATCCGCGCCCGATGATGCAAGGCGCCCATGCCGACCCAGAAGGGGTGGCGCAAATTGGCCGCGATGTTGGCTGCAAGCGCATGGTGCCAATGCATTGGGGGACATTTGTCTTGTCGCTGGAGCCGTTTTTGGAGCCGCCGCAACGTTTTGAAAAAGCGGTCGGCAACCAGACCTTAAATATGCGGATTGGCGAAAGCATTGGCCTGTCCGCCCTGTTTGACGATTAAATCCGGCGGCTGCACTGCTTTTTGACCGGCGGGCATATCCGTCGAAAGGGCGTGAGAGGCGGCATCAATTAACGAGGCGAAACGGGCTTTTCCGCCGCCGCAAACATGCTATACAGACGCCAGCTTCGCTTCCTCCGGCCTCATGGTGGAATTGGTAGACACAGCAGACTTAAAATCTGCGGCCTGAATAAGGCGTGACGGTTCGAGTCCGTCTGAGGCCACCATTTTTTCTTAACGAGAATTCGTAGCCTTACCGGTGGATATTGTCGGCTATGCCGCGCAATTTGCCATCCTGCACTTGGTCGAGAAACACGCTGTCGCTGCCGCTATGGCTGGTCGGTGTGTAGCTGTGCAAAGGTGTGCCAATGCCATCATCGAAATCGCGTATCTGCTCCATCGCCGCAATCAGCTTATCGACCGTCAGGTCGCGGCCGGCTTTTTCCAGCGCGGCAATCAGCACTTTGGTCGGCAGATAGCCATATTGCGTGCCGACCGGCGGGGTCGTGCCATAGCGGGCTTCATATTTTTCGATAAAGGCGAGCTGGTTTGGCGTGGCCGAGTCGCGATACAGCGCGCGCGTGCTGCCGGCGACATAATAGCCTTGCGTGGCATTGCCCTGCGCCGAGGCGACGATTTGGTCATTGGAGGCCTGACTGCCGACAATATCGGCGGTGATGCCCAGCTTGCGCGCCGTGGCATAGCCGATAATCGTGTCTTGAATAATCGTGCCGAAAACAATCAGGTCGCAATTGGCGCGTTTCAGCGCGGTCATGGCGCCAACAAATTCGGTCTCGGTGGATTTATGGCGCGTCTCGGCGACCAGTTCCAGCCCCAGCGCGTCCACTTCCTGCATAATCGCATCTTTTATTTCTTGGCCGTAATCCGTGTCCTGATAAAAGGCGCAAATGCGTTTATGCCCTTTGTTTTTGTTGAAATAGCGAATGGCGGCGCGGGTTTGCTGGTTATAGGTGGACAGCGCCTGAAACTTCAGCCGGTGAAACGGCTCAATCATGGTGACAGCACCGGACACCGGAAACAGATTGGGGATATTGGCAGCCAATTGGCGGCGCAAAACCGCATTGTTTTGCGGCGTCCCCAAAGCCAGATGTATGGCGAAAACGCGGTCGCGATTGGTCAGCTTGTTCATCGCTTTCACGGCAAGCGGCACCTGATACTGGCTGTCCTCGACAATATAGCGGATTTTGCGGCCATGAATCCCCCCCTTGGCGTTGACCTCATCAAACAGCAAGCGCGCCGCATTGGTTGAGGAAACCCCCCAAATTGAGGCCGGGCCACTCAAGGCCGTATGCGCGCCGATAATAATTTCCGTGTCAGTAACGCCGCGCTCGGCCAAAGCCGGTGTGGCGGCCATAAACGCGCCGGCAAAAGCCGCCATCAGGCCGGTTTTGAATATGGTTTTGTTTCCAAACATTGAGCTACCCTTTCGCTTACGCACTGTCTTTATCGCGCATACTCTATCCTGCACTGCACACTCTATTCCGCATACTTTATCCCGCATACATGGCGTCAATCAAATCCTTATAGGTTTTCGCCACCATAGAGCGTTTCAATTTCATGGTTGCGGTCAATTCCTCATCATCGGCGGTCAGTTCCTTGTCGATTATCGTGAACTTTTTCACCGTTTCAACTCTGGCGAAATTTTTGTTCACTTTTTCCACTTCTTCGCCAATCAAGTGCTTCACTTCTTCGCGCGCGCACAGGCTGGCATAATCGGTGAATGGCACATTCATGTCCTGGGCATATTGCAGCACATTTTCATGGTCAATCATCACCAGACAAGTGAGGAATTTGCGCTGGTCGCCAATAATCACCGCATCAGAAATATAAGGCGAAAACTTGAGCTGGTTTTCAATCTCGCTCGGCGTGATGTTTTTGCCGCCTGCTGTGATGATAATGTCTTTCTTGCGGTCAAGTATGCGGAAAAAGCCCTCATTATCGACATTGCCGACATCGCCCGAATGCAGCCAGCCATCAATCACCGTCTCTGCCGTTTTCTCCGGCTGGTTGAGATAGCCTTTGAAAATATGCGGGCCGCGATAGACGATTTCACCATCCTCAGCGATTTTCATTTCGACATGCGCCGCCGCTTGGCCGACCGTGCCAAGCCGGTTGGCATCGGCTCGATTGCAACTGGTAATGCCGGAACATTCGGTCTGGCCGTAAAGCTCAAATAAATCCAGCCCAATGGCGCGGAACCACTGTATCAAATCGGGCGAGACGGGGGCTGCGCCGGTAAACATAATGCGCGCCCTGTCCAGACCCAGCATGACTTTGAGATTGTGAAAAACCAGCTTCTCGGCCAGCCAGCGTTGCGCGCGCAGGGCAAGGCCAACCCGTCCGGCTTCACGCGCTTCCTCGTAGCGCATGCCGATATTAACCGCCCAATGATAGGTGATGCGCCCGGCCCAAACCGCCTCTTTGATTTTTATGATAACGCTGGAATACATTTTTTCCCACATGCGCGGGACGCCGAAAAACACAGTCGGCGAGACTTCCATTGTGTTTTCGAAACTTGTATCGGGCGCTTCCACAAAATTGACCACCCAACGATAATGCAATGCGAAAAACACCGAAAAAGTTCGCTCGGCAATATGGCATAGCGGCAAAATCGACATGATTTCCTCATCATGGCAAGCGCCCATGTAAGACTGCGCGTTATTGGTCTGAAACATGATATTGCTATGGGTAATCATGGCCCCTTTGGGCGCGCCCGTTGTGCCGGACGTGTAAACCAATATCGCCACATCATCGGCTTTAATGGCATCAATGCGCCTGTCCCACTCCTCGGCAAAGCGGTCGAGATTGGCGCGCCCCAATTCATAAAGCGCGTCAATGAACATGACTTTCGGGTCGTCAAACCGTTTCAGCCCTTCATCTTCCACCACAATGACTTTCTCAATATCCGGCAGCGCGTCGCGCACTTCCAGATATTTGTCGAGTTGTTCTTCATCTTCCACCACCAAAAAGCGCGAGGCAGAATCGCGGCAAATATGCTCAAGCTGCATGGGCGAGTCGGTGGTGTAAACGCCATTGGATATGCCGCCACTGCACATGGTGGCGAGGTCGAAATACAGCCATTCCTTGCGGTTTTCGGCCAATATCGACACCACATTGCCGGGCTGCAAACCAAGCGCCATCAGCGCGGCGCCAATTTCGCGGGCGCGCAAGTAAAATGTGTCCCAGTCAAAACTGTGCCAAATGCCAAACTCTTTTTCGCGCAAGGCAACACGGCTTCCGAGCGCCTGACAGCGCTTGCGGAATAATTGCGGCAGGTTAATGCAGCCTTCAATCTCGGTCAGCACGGCATCTGTTTGCAAATTATCTGGCTGTGTTTGTTGGCTCATTGCTCCCTCTCTGCTGGCGGCGTTTAACGCCAAGTTTTGCGTTGTTTCCAACGCCGCTTGCCGCGCGCGCTTTCCTCTTTGCGGCCGAGATAAAACTCCTGAATGTCGCGGCTGTCGAGCAGGCGTTGACGGTCGCCTTCCATCACCACGCGCCCAACCTCCAGCACATAGCCGAAATCAGCCAATTGCAGTGCCATATGGGCATTTTGCTCGACCAGCAAAATCGTCATTTGCTGCTCGCTGTTCAGGCGGCGGATAATATCGAAAATCTCGCCGACCAGCTTGGGCGACAGGCCGAGCGAGGGTTCATCGAGCAACATCATATGCGGGCGCATCATCAGCGCGCGGCCAATGGCCAACATTTGCTGCTGGCCGCCCGACAAATAGGCGGCCTCGTTTTTGGCGCTTTTTCGCAAATCGGGGAAATAGTCGAACACCATTTCCAAATCCTCGGCTATCGCCGTCCGGTCGCGCCGCGAGAAAGCCCCCATTTCCAAGTTTTCCTGCACGCTCAAAAAAGGAAATACTTCGCGCCCCTCCGGCACATGGCCAATGCCAGCACGCGCCACGCGGTCGGGTTCGTGACCGGTAATATCCTGCCCATTATAGACAATACTGCCTTTTTGCGGCTCCATTGCGCCGCTGATTGTTTTCAGCACGGTTGTTTTGCCGGCGCCATTGGAGCCGAGAATGGCAACAATCTGACCTTGCATGACGTCAAGGCTGACGCCGCGAATCGCCATAACCGGCCCGTAAAATGTCTCCAAATTGCGGATGCTCAGCATGGTCTCATTAGGGGCTGTTTCACTCATGCGCCTGTCCCCAAATAAGCGGCCACCACATCCGGGTGATTCTGCACATGGCGCGCATTCCCCTCGGCGATGGCGCGGCCATTATTGAGTGCCAAAACGCGGTCGGAGACTTCATTGACCAGGCTCATATCATGCTCAATCATCAGCACCGTGATACCGAGATCATTTTTGATATCGTCAATCCAAAAGCCCATATCCTCGGTTTCTTCCGGATTAAGGCCGGAGGCCGGCTCGTCAAGCAACAGCAAGTCGGGCTGCACGCACAGTGCGCGCCCCAATTCGATTTTCTTGCGAACGCCATAGGGCAGATTGGCAATGCGTTCATCGCGGTAATGCGCCAATTCGAGAAAATCAATGACATCCTCAACCTGCCGCCTGTGGTCAATCTCGGCGCGGCGCACGCCGGGGTCGAACAGCAATTGCCGCCAGACCGGCAGGCGGTTGTGAATTTCACGCCCTATCAGCAGATTTTGCAGCAGGGTGGAATGTTCAAATAATTCGATATTCTGAAAAGTGCGGGCAATGCCAAGCCGGGCAATCGCATCCGGCCGGGCGGCGGTGATGTCATTGCCCTGAAAGCGGATATGCCCCTGTGACGGCGCATAAAAGGCGCTTATCATATTGAAAATCGTCGATTTGCCCGCCCCATTCGGGCCGACAATGGTGAAGACTTCGCCCTTATCGACATGAAAGCTGACATCATCAACCGCTTTCAGGCCGCCAAAGCTGAGGCTCAGATTGCTGATTTCCAGAAAACTCATCGCATGCGCTCCGTCCGCAAATAGCTGCGCTGACGTTTGAATGTATTGCGGCGATAAAACGGGAAATTCTCAAGCAAAGTGCGTAACTTCAACCAGCGGCCATAGACGCCTTCCGGTTCAAATATAATGAATAAAACCAATATCAGCCCGAACAGGCCGGGTTCAAGGCCGGGCTGCGTGCCAATGGCCGGTGGCAGCCAGTCTTTCAAAATCGAAATTGATGATTCCAGCAGGCCAATCAATATCGCGCCGTAAATCGCACCATGCACTGTGCCAAGCCCGCCAACCACAATCATCAAAAGCAGTTGGATGGACAAAACAATACCAAATACTTCCGGCGCAAGAAATTGGATGAAATGGGCAAATAAACCGCCGGCCAAACCGGTCAGCGAAGCGCTTATCCAAAAGGCTAATATTTTGGTGCGCGCGACACGAATGCCAAGGCTTTCGGCGGAAATCTCGCTGTCGCGGACAGCCAGCATGGCGCGACCGGTCGGTGTGCGTAAAATATTCAGCACCAGCAAAATGCTGGCGATAAGCACGGCCAGCACAATGTAATAAAACTCCCAAGCCTGAAAAATCTCATAGCCGAACAGGGCAGGCGGATCGACCGCCATGCCGCGATTGCCACCGGTCACGCTTTCCCAATGAATAATCACATCTTCCACCACAATGGCGAAAGCCAGCGAGGCAATGGCCAGATACAGCCCGGTCATGCGGCTCGCCGGTATGGCGACCAGCAGGCCGACCACGCCCGACACCAAAGCGGCCAGTGGCAGGGACAGCAAAAACGGCACACCATTGGCCAGACAAAAGCTATGCAGATAAGCGCCGATTGCCATAAAGGCGGCATGACCAAGCGAGACCTGACCGGTAAAGCCGGTGACCACCATCAGCCCCAGCCCGGCTAGCGCGTAAATCAGCACGCGGGTCAGCTCGTTAATCCAGTAAGTATCAACCATAGCCGGTGCTGCCAGCACGGCGAGCAACAGCAAGCCATACCAAAACCGGTAGCCATTATGCTTGAGAAGCCGGATATCTTGATTGTAATCGGTTTTGAACAAGACACGCATGGGCTTACACTTTCTTTTTGTAAATCGTGGCGAACAAGCCTTCCGGACGCATGACCAGCACGGCAAACATAATGAGATAGCCGATAATGTTTTTCACTTCTGGCAGATAGGCGGCGGCGAACGGCTCGGCAATGCCAATAATGAGACCGCCAACCAGCGCGCCGGGCAGCGAGCCGAAACCGCCAATTACCGCCGCAGCAAAAGCCTTAATGCCAAGAAAGCCGTTCAAGGCGCTGATAAGCGTGATGGGTGCCAGCAACACACCGGCCACGCAGGATATGGCCGCCGCCAGTCCCCAAACGCCGGAATAAATCAGTTTTACCGGAATGCCGAGATAGAAAGCGGCAAGCTGGTTTTGTGAGGCCGCTTGCATAGCAATACCCCAACGGCTGAATGTCATAAACAGCCATATCAGGGTCACCATAATCAGGGTGCCGGCGATAATCGCCAGCCTTTCATGGCCAATAACCGCACCGGCAAAGCTGGATGTCCCGCCAAAAGGTGTGTCGAGGCTGAGCGGGCTTGGCCCCCAAATCATCCCCGCCGCGGCGCGGAAAATAAAGCCCATGCTTATCGTCAGAATGACAATGGAAAATTGCGGCTGGCCGATAATCCGGCGCACGACAACCATATCCACCAGCGCACCGAACACGGCCATAACGGCCATGGCCGCCAACAGCGCCAGCCAGAAATTCAACCCGGCATAAGCGGAAAAGCTGAAAGCGACAAAAGCGCCAAGCATCATAATATCGCCCTGCGCGAAATTGACCATTTCCGTGGCTTTGTAAATCATCACAAAACCCATGGCGATAAGCCCGTAAACGCAGCCCTGCGAAATGCCAATAATCAATAATTGCAGAAACTCAGCCATGCCTCGCGCACGCATCCTCTCATGTTCAATTCAGAACCCAATTTTGGCTTTGCGCGGCCTACTCGGCACCAGAGCCTCCCGAAGGGGACAGCTTATTATCTCTTTGCCATGAAGCAAGCCTGATTTTGCATTTTTTGAAATCTGGTCTGCGAAATGCCCGCTTCATAAAATATCTACTCTTTGTTAATTTTGTGGCACAATCCGCGACCGGCAATCAGCCGTCAAATTCAAAGGCTTTTTGCAATGCGGGACGCGCTTTAAGCCGCGCCGTATAGGCTTTCAGATTGGGGTGGCTGTCATTGACGATTTGCATGCGCTCGGCCATGAGCAGCGAATGGCCCAGCATGGTGTCGGCGGCGGTGAAATCACCGGCCAGATATTCCTTGCCCAGCATGTCATCTTCGACCGGTTCCACCGCTTTGGCCAGCAGGCGTTGAGCCTGACCCAGCACGGTTTCGTCGCGCCGTTCAGGCGGCAGCAAAATTGTTTGCACCACAATCGTATTAATCGGGGGCATCACCATGCCTTCGCAATAATGGAACCATTGCAGATAGGCGGGAAAATTGGGAGCGTCGGCAGCCGGTTTAAGGCCGCCATTTTTGTGGCGCTCGAGAATATAATCGGCAATCGCGCCGGATTCGAAAATTGAAATATCGCCATCTTCCAGTACTGGCACGCGACCCAGCGGGTGGCGGTTGCGGTGTTCATCCGATTTCAAATCGCGCGGGTGGAAATCCATTTTGTTCAGCTCATAGGGCAGGCCGAGTTCCTCTAGCAGCCAGAGCGTGCGAACAGCGCGTGAGTTCGGGGCAAAATGCAGTTTTAACATGGTCTCTCTCCCTCTTGCATGGTGCTTGGCCGAGATGGTCGGCCTTTTATATCGCTTCCGGCGTTAAGCTGGCATAGGCGGTGTCATATTTCAAGCCATCTGTCAGCCAGTGCCATTGTTTGCAGGCAGTTGAATGCGCAAGCTATTTGCCGCCCACGCAAGACGGGTAGCAAAAAATTTGGGGTCACATTTCCTGACGGTTTACTAAACTGGCTTTAGGTAAGGGGGTTGCCATGCAAATACGTTTCAAACTTCTGATTATGGTTGCCATGTCAGCACTTATGGGCGTTGTGGTGACGCTGTCTATCAGTTCCATGCAGGCCGAGGCCGAATATGAGGCGTCAAGTCGGTCGGTCAAGGAATTATATGACAATACTTGGTCCACTATCGTGATGAGCAAAATCATTGATTATAATGTTTATTTTTCCGAAGTCTGGAGCATGGGCGGTGATATTCAACAGGCAATTGAAACCAAAGATTTCGCCGCCACACCATTGGATGATGCCTTCTATCCCTTGCTCGATGATGGCCTGATTTCCTTTGCCATGATATTTGATGCCAAAACCGGCAATCGGGTTTATTGCGTGGAATCCGACTATCTGATTAACCGCAAGCCCTGTTTCAACAATCAAATTCGCCCGACAATGAGTGCAGAAGATGAGTATTGGATATGGGATCAGACCTATTTTTTCCCCGGCTCGGAAGGCTTGCGCGAATTTTTCGATACAAATTTTCAACTGAGCGAACAATGGTCGGGGCTGTTTTATAATGCGGCGATTTATGCCGGCAATTTTGACGGTGCATATTATTTGTCTGGCGTTCGGCGTATCACTTATGGCCCGGAAGTGGTGGCTTATGCTGTGATCGGCATTAGTCTGGATGAGTTATCGCAGGAAATGGGTGACGCCACACAGGGCAATGCCCAATTTTTGGATTATGAGAATTTCAGAACGGTGAATGAGACATTGCTCGAAGGCGAAGCGCTGTCGGAATACAACCGTCTTCTGCCCTTTGTGCAGAATAATGAGCTGTATCGTGTTGTTGATGAAAAATCCGGCACGGATACATTTAAATTGTCCCTGTTGCCCAAAGAATTGACCAATTATTACATCGAGTTTGAACAGCCTTTTGAATATGGCGCTGATTATTTCATTCATATTTCACGCGACATTGCCGGTGAATTGGAGACACAGGCCAGAATTATCGACACTTATGTGCCGCTTGGCGGCGGTGCGATGCTGGTGCTTATCGGCGCGCTGGGGCTGGTGCAGCGGCAATTTTTCCTGCCCCTGCAAAAGGCGGTGAATGCGCTGGAAGATATGGCGGCGGGCAAACAGGATTTGCAAATGCCGAAAAATAACGGCTTTTTGTCGAGCGAGAATGATGAGGTCGGCCAGCTGATATCGGCCTTGAAATCCTATCAGGAAAAATCGCAAGAGCTTGACCGCGTGACGGCGCTGACGCAGGAGCTGGAAATCGCCAAGGATGAAGCGCATGAGGCCAACGAGGCGAAAAGCAAGTTTCTCGCCAATATGAGCCATGAATTACGCACGCCGCTTAATGGCATTCTTGGCTATGCCGATTTGCTGCTGGAAGAAGCCGAAGATGACGGCAATGAGCGCACGGCGGATGATTTGCGTAAAATCACCCAATCGGGCAAGCATTTGCTGTCGCTTATCAATGATATTCTCGACTTGTCGAAAATTGAGGCGGGGCGCATGGAGCTGTATTTGACCGATTTCCAAATCGGCGATTTGATGACGCAGACCAAGGATATTTCGCAATCGCTGGCTGATAAAAACAGCAATAAGCTGATTTTCGACAGCAGTGACATTGACAACACCCATATTCGCGGTGACGAAACGCGGCTGCGCCAATCTATCGTTAATCTGATTTCCAATGCGGTCAAATTCACCGAAAACGGGGAAATCAAAGTATCGGCCAGAAAATATGATAAGGATGACACCAAATGGCTTGCCATATCCGTGGCTGACAATGGTATTGGCATGACCGAAGACCAGTTGTCAAAAATCTTTCAAGATTATATTCAGGCCGATCGTTCAACGGCGGCGCAATATGGTGGCACGGGTCTGGGGCTGACCATCACCACCAGCCTTGTGCAGATGATGGGCGGGCATTTGGAAGTGGAAAGCGAATATGGCAAAGGCACATGCTTCACAATAAATGTGCCGCGCTATATTCAAGACCAACAGGATGTCTCAGCCTATGAGGAAATCTCCGGCGATAGCGGCCCGCTGGTGACAATTATCGATGATGATACCAATACGCAGGATTTGATACGGCGTATGCTGAAAAGCCAGAATTTCCGGTTTAATGGCGCGCTGTCCGGCACTAAAGGTCTTGAACTGGTCAAAGAGCACAAGCCGGATTTGGTGCTGCTGGATATTTATCTGCCCGATTCTGATGGCTGGAAAGTGCTTGAGGATATCAAAGCCGATGCGACAACCCGCGATGTGCCGGTGTTTGTGATAAGCGTCTCGGATGCGGAAAAAGAAGAAGATGAAATGGAAGGCTGTCGCTTTTTGAAAAAGCCGATAGACAAGGATGTTCTGATGGCGGCCATTGCCGATTTGGGCGTCGATATGGGCAAAAATGTCAATGTGCTGGTTGTTGATGATGACGACAATGCGCGCGAGATTGTTGTTCGTTTAATGTCGGCGGAAGGGGCAAGCTGCACTGAGGCACAAAATGGCGCGGAAGCGTTAAACATGCTGAATGAGGATATTTCACTGATTGTGCTTGATTTGGATATGCCGGTGATGAACGGCTTTGACTTTATCAACTCGATGAACGGGCTTGGCAATTATGGCGATGTGCCGATTATTATTTTCTCCGGCATGGAGCTGAATGACGAACAGCGCAATGAGCTGACGGCGCGCGCGGCCGGGATTATCGGCAAGAATGAACTGAATCAGGAAGAAACGCTGCGGGGTCTGTTGCAGGGCATTGTCGGCAAAGCGGGTTGAGTTTTGCCGCTATTGCCCGGCGCTGAACCCGCTTGCGCGGGATGCGGCTAGGGCAGGAGCGCGTTGATTTTGTCAAGCAGGCGCGGCATGTCAATCGGCTTGGTGTCGAAATCATCGGCGCCGGCTTCCTCGGCCTGCTGGCGGTGTTCGGCCAGCGCATGGGCTGTCAGCGCAATCACCGGAATATGTTTGGTTGCCTCATTATTTTTGCATTGGCGCGTCGCTTCCCAGCCATCAATAATTGGTAAATCCATATCCATCAGCACCAAATCGGGCTGCAAGGAGGAGGCTTTGTCCACGCCTTCCTGCCCGTCAACCGCCAGGCTTATCTCAAAGCCGCGCCGTTCCAGCCGACGGCTCAGCATGTCGCGGTTCAGTTCATTGTCTTCAACAATCAGAATATGTGCCATTTTCGTCTTTCAATTAGAGTTACGCGATAATTACTCACCAATGCTCCGGTGTTCGATGCGGTTGCGACCGCCCGTCTTGGCAGAATAGAGCCGCCGGTCGGCCAGGTCGATCATCTTTTCAACTGGCAACATGCCTTCCACCGACATATAAACACCGCCACTGGTGGTGATTTTGATTGTATGTTCTTCAAAGTCGAGGCGCATATCCTCAACCGCGCGGCGCAAACGCTCGCAGATATTTTTCAAATCCGTGACAGATGTGTCCTGAAAGGCCAGCAAAAACTCCTCACCGCCCATGCGCCCGATAATATCATCGGCGCGCGTAACCGATTTCAGGCATTGGGTGAATTGCTGAAGCACGAAATCACCGGCGGCATGGCCGTAAGTGTCATTGACTTTTTTGAAGTGGTCAATGTCAAGCAGCACAACGGCAAATTCGCGTTCTTCCTGCTCATATTGCTGAACAAGCCGGTTCATGGCCTGCATCAACGAACGGCGGTTACGCACTTGCGTCAATTGGTCGGTCATGGCGATTTTGTTCAATTCGCGCCGATAGGTGAAGCGCTCAAGGGCGGAAATCACTTTGGCATCAAGGATAATCGGCTCGACCGGCTTGGACAGATAATCATTGGCTCCATTGGCCAGACATTTGGCAATGCCACGCGGGTCGTTCAGGCCGCTGACCATAATCACCGGCAGGTCACTTTGCGGGCCGGAACGGATTTCCTTCAACACTTCAAACCCGTTCATATCCGGCATAATCAAATCAAGCAGCACAAGCGAGATATTTTGCTCACCCAGCACATCCAATGCCTCAAGCCCATTGGCGGCAAGGTGGCAGGCAAAGCCATGACGGCGCAAACGCCGATGCAGGATTTCCTGATTGGACGGGTTGTCATCAACAATCAGAATCTCGCAATCGCGGATTTCATCGGCGATTTCGAGCTTTGTATCAACCGCTTCCATACTGGCGAGCAGCGCCTCGACCGCGTCGCTTTCATTGACGATGCGCGCCTCGGCTTGCGGGCTGGCATTATCGGCGAATGTCCGGTCAATAATCTCCACCAGCTCCAGCCCAAGCGATTTGGAATGTTCGAGATTTTCGACCGCTTGCGGCGTCAATTCATCTTCATATTCTTCCAGAATGATTTCGGTATAGCCGAGTATAGAATTAAGCGGGTTTTTCAAATCATGGCGAATTTTGCTCATGCCACCGGCTTCAGCCGCGCCCGACACAGACCCGTCGCCAAGTGCATTGACCAGCTTGCTTAATCTTTCGCAGCCTTCTTCAACTTTCAACAAATCGTCGAGAATATCAGCACCGGCATCAAGCTGGTCACGGATTTCGGCCATATGCGCGGCAATGGTCGTCAACGGCGTCAGCACTTGCTGGCGCAGCGTAACAAACCCAAAATCAACCACTTCCGCTGGCGTTTTCATGCGGTAAATGTTACAAATTGAACGAAGTCTGTGACCCCAAAAATTTTGGTGTTGCGTGAAAATATGTTGGTGATGTGATGTCGGACAGTCGCAATTATGACGAGTTTTTCGAAGTTTTCGAAAACAAGTCCTGGCACATGGCGCAACAGAAAATCTACAATGCATCGGATAACAGCCTGTATGGCTGCGAATTGCTTATAAGGCTTTTTCAGGGAGAGAGGTTTATTTCCAATGGGCGTTTCTTCCCCGAAATCTGCCGAGACGCGCGCTTTCCCGGCGTGACGGCGACCATTATTGAGCTTGTTGAGCAGCATTTTTTACGCAAGCCGGATATTTTCCCGCCCGTCACCTTTTTCAATATCACGCCGGTTGATGTGGAAGATGCGACCACAACAGATGTGCTGAAGCGTGTGGCGCAGCTTTTTGCCGCCCATGAGCGTGTTCTGGCGTTGGAACTGTCTGAGATTTTTGAGCCTGATGAATTGCATAGCTGCGAGCTTGCCAGTCTGGCATTAAAAGAAAGCGGGGCATGGGTCGGGCTGGATGATTTTGGCGTGTTGGAATTGACGCTGGAAGATGTGCGCCGGTTCCCGTTTGATTTCGTGAAATCCGATCGCGGCTTATGTTTGGACGAAGCCGCGCTTGCCAATCCGCTGCACACGCAATTGCGCGCGCTGGCTGATGAAAAAGACATGTTGCTGATCGCCGAGGGCGTGGAAACGCACGCGCTGGTTGAAGGGCTTAAAAACCTCGGATATGATTTGATACAGGGCTATGTGTTTCACAAGCCCGAAAAGTTTCTAGAGCAGATTGAGTAGCGGAAATGGTTACGCGCAAAAGTGTTCGATATAAAGTGCCGATGAATGTGTTTTATAATGGCGCCCATTGTCCGCTGATTGATTTCAGCCGGACAGGCGCTGGGCTGCATTTTGACAAGGAGGCTCCGCCGGAGGGCGAGACAGTGGAGTTGATGATGGTGTTCCCGCACCGGACAGGCAATGAGGGTTGGGCTGTTCATGCTAATGTGGTGCGCGTTGATGAGGGAAAGAAATTCTTTGCGGTGGATTTTGTCGAAGACCAGAATTTCAAGGAATTCGTCAATGAGTTTATGTCTTATATGCGCGAAGAACGCCAATTGCGCCAAGTCTGATATTGGCGCGCCGCGCCACCCTAATCAGAGCGTAATTTCACCGGATTTTGTTTTGCGCAACTGTGTGTCGGTCGTTTCCTCAGTTTTGAGGTCAATGTCGAAAAACAGGCCGATTTCCTTGGCCAATTTATGCCAAATCGGGCGCACAATTTCCTCGTTCAACATAAATAAATTAGCTGTCGGTGTGAGATAGACAACGCCGTTTTCCTTAG
Source organism: Rhodobiaceae bacterium (assembly GCA_038123715.1). Classification (GTDB taxonomy): domain Bacteria; phylum Pseudomonadota; class Alphaproteobacteria; order RS24; family RS24; genus JAYPAN01. The sequence goes on from JAYPAN010000001.1 coordinate 79,363, forward strand.
ATGTTTCAATCAAGCCCTGCTCGTTCAAATCATTTTTGAATGTGCGGAAGGATTCATGGCTGATATTATAATTCTGTCTCACCGATTTCGCGGCGATGGATGTGCCTTCCTCCAAGGTGGCCAGCAGGCAGAATATGCTGCGTTTGACGGGCGAACGGAAAATATTGCGGTGATTTCGACAACTATGGGCTTGCCGAGCCCATTGATTGATGATTTTGAGCGCCAGAATGCTGAACTCTTGTTGCCTTGCCGCGTTGCTCGACATTATGTCTCGAGTTAGGTCTGATGGCAGGCTTTTACCAATGCCTCGGTCAATTGCATCAATCACCAGTCTGGTTAAAAACGGTGTCGGCCTGATTATGTGACCCGATTTTTGCGACACTTCCACAAGCTTGGCTTCTTCTGCATCGCGCAAATAAAGCCTTATGGTTTCCGAGCTGTTATCGGTCAGTTCCGCCAAATTACCAGGCGTGACTTGATGGCCGAGCATATTGGATAAAACCAGATATTCAGAACACAGACGAAAGGCTAATGAATAGCTGGATGACAGACTTTCTCTCAGGCCTTCATTCGCCACCGCTTGGGTAACGATCCCTTTGAACATATCATAACATATTGACTTTTTGTTTGTCATGCCCCACCCCTCAGTAAGAAGTCTGGAGAAAAACTGACTTCGTTTCAATATTTTTTTTGCAAACGCAAAAAATGTCTATTGTTCTAGAGAGATAAAAGCAGCGGTTTACTTACATAATCGCGCAGCACAGACAGGAAATTCGCACCCACAGCGCCATCAATGGCGCGATGGTCGCAAGACAAGGTGACGCGCATTGTCTTGGTTTCAACAATTTCGTCGCCATGTTTTTCAAGATGGCTGCTTGTGCCGCCAACCGCCAATATCGCCGCTTGTGGCGGGTTGATAACGGCGGTGAATTGGTCAATACCGAACATGCCGAGATTGGATACGGAGAAACTGCCGCCTTCATATTGCGACGGCTTCAGCCGCTTTTCGCGCGCCAGCGCCGCCAGAGATTTGATATCCTGAGATATATCGACAATGGATCTGTCGTCGCATTTGGTGACAATCGGCGTGATAAGCCCGTCGGGCAGGGCAACGGCAACGCCAATATCGGCGTGATGATGGCGCAAAATGGCGTCACCGGCAAAGGACACATTGACTTCCGGCACATCCATCAGGGCAAGCGCACAGGCGCGCACCAGCAAATCATTGACCGAGACTTTTTGTCCCCGGTCGGCCAGTGCCTCATTCATGCGTTCGCGAAAGGCCAGCAATGCGTCAACCGGCAAAGCCATAGTCAGGTAAAAATGCGGTAATTCCTGCATGGATTGGGTCAGCCGCTTGGCAATGGCGGCGCGCATCGGGTCGATTTTTTCTTCCGTATAGCTGTCGGCTTGATAGAACAGCCGCGCATCGGGCAGGCTGGCAATTGCCGGTGCAGGCGCGGCGCTGGCTGGGGCTGCGGTTTGCGGGCTTGCCGCCGCACTTCCCGTCACTTTACCGGCAAGTGCCGCTTCAATATCGCGTTTGATGATGCGCCCATTCGGCCCGCTGCCGGTCAGCGATTGCAAATCCACACCTTGCTCTTGCGCCATATGACGCGCCAGAGGTGAAGCGATAATCCGATTGCTGCCCGTTGCCATATCAGCCTTCCCGATAATAGCAGGCGCGTTTGGCAGCGGCGACAATCTGGTCGATTTGCGGCAGCGCCAGCGCTTCGAGATTGGCGGCATAGGGCATTGGCACATCGGCACCGGTGACCGCTTCAATCGGCGCATCAAGCGCGTCAAAAGCCCGCCTTTGCACTTGCGCGGCCAGTTCCGAGCCAATCGAGCAAATCGGCCAGCCTTCCTCGACAGTTACCATGCGGTTGGTCTTATTAACCGAATTGACCACTGTGCCAATATCAAGCGGGCGCAGGCTGCGTAAATCAATCACTTCAGCCTGTATGCCGCTATCAGCCAGTGCTTGCGCGGCTTCGAGACAATGGCTGACACCGCGCGCATAGCTGACCAAAGTTACATCACTGCCGGCGCGCGCAATCCGCGCCCGACCGATAGGCAGCACATAATCATCCCAATCCGGCACGGCTTCGACATTGGCATAAAGCAATTCATGTTCAAGAAACACAACAGGGTTGGGGTCACGAATGGCGGCTTTCAAAAGCCCTTTGGCTTCTGCCGCAGTGGATGGCGTCAGCACGATAAGCCCCGGCACATGGGCATACCAGGCCGCGTAATCTTGGCTGTGCTGCGCCGCGACGCGCGAGGCTGTGCCATTGGGGCCGCGAAACACAATCGGGCAGGCAAGCTGACCGCCCGACATATAGCGTGTCTTGGCAGCGCTGTTGATGATTTGGTCAATCGCCTGCATGGCAAAATTGAATGTCATAAACTCGACCACCGGCCGCAGACCGGCAAAGGCCGCCCCGACACCGAGACCGGCAATCGCATGTTCGGTAATTGGCGTGTCAATCACCCGCCGGTCGCCAAACTCATCGAGCAGGCCTTGTGTTACTTTGTATGCGCCCTGATATTCGCCGACTTCCTCGCCCATAATGAACACATTGTCATCGCGGCGCATCTCTTCGGCCAGCGCGTCGCGCAGTGCTTCGCGCATGGGGATTTCCGGCGATTGCGTGCCATCGGGCAAGGGCAGGTCTTCCGGTGCTGGCGCGGTTTCGGGCGCATGGGGCGGTGTTTCCTGCGGAGCAGGGGTGTCGGCTGTCGGCTCTTGGGGGGCTGGTGTCGGCGTGTCTTGTTCGGCTGGCGCAGCAGGGGCAGCAGCAGGGGCATCGCCCAGCGCGCTGTCAACCGCCGAGGCATCTTCGCCATCCAGTAATAAGACGGCAATCGGCTCATTGACATTTATCAAATCCGGCCCGGCCTCAACCAGCAGCTTGCCGACCACACCATCATCAATCGCTTCAAGTTCGACAATCGCCTTGTCGGTTTCAATTTCAGCCAGAATATCACCGGAGCGCACTGTGTCATTTTCATCGACCAGCCATTGCGCGACTTTGCCATTTTCCATTGTTGGCGACAAAGCGGGCATCAGTATTTTAATTGCCATTTTCAACCTCGTTGTCGGCAAGAATATCGGTCATCAATTCGGACGCGTCGGGAAGCGGGCTTTCCAGTGAAAAGTCTATCGCTTCTTCTATCGCATCTTTAATTTGGTTTTGTTTTTGCTTGAGGCTGGCCTCATCGCTCAGCCCGCTTTCAATAAGTCGGTTTTGCACCAGCATGATTGGGTCGGTTTCTTCGCGCACTTTATTGACTTCTTCGCGTTTGCGATATTTGGCTGGGTCGGACATGGAATGGCCGCGATAGCGATAGGTGAGCATTTCGAGAATATAGGGGCCTTTGCCATCGCGCACCCATTGGGCGGCGCGGCTGCCAGCCTCATAAACTGCCTCCACATCCATGCCATCGACTTGTTCGCCGGGGATTGAGAAACTTTGCCCGCGTTGTGACAGATTGGTTTGCGCCGAAGCGCGCTCAATGCTGGTTCCCATAGCATAGCGGTTATTTTCGATAATATAGACGCAAGGCAACAGCCATAATTCAGCCATGTTGAAGCTTTCATAGACCTGCCCCTGATTGGCAGCACCATCGCCGAAATAAACGAAAGAGACATTGCCATTGTCGCGATAGCGATTGGCAAAGGCCAGACCTGTGCCAATCGGCACTTGCGCGCCGACAATGCCATGACCGCCATAGAAGTTTTTCTCGACACTGAACATATGCATTGAGCCGCCTTTGCCTTTGGAATAGCCGTCGCGGCGACCGGTCAGCTCGGCCATGACATATTTCGGCTCCATGCCGCAGGCCAGCATATGCGCGTGATCGCGATAGCCGGTTATCACTTGGTCACCTTGCTTGGCGACGGCTTGCATGCCGACAACCACCGCTTCTTGCCCGATATAAAGATGACAAAAGCCGCCAATTTCACCCATGGCGTAAATCTGTCCGCAGCGTTCTTCAAACCGCCTGATGACCTGCATGTCATACCACATGGTAAGAAGGTCGGGCGTCGCCGCCGATTTGTCCTTAGTCGATTTTGCCCGCGTTTTCGGGGCGGCTGTCGCCGCTTTGCGAGCCGTTGATTTTTTTCCTGACATTTTCCCCTCGCGTCTGGAATATCAAAAGCCAATTTGTTAATGCCCCGCTTTGGCGCAATGCGCCATAGCAAAATGCGGCTTCGGGGAAATTTGCACGGGCATTACAAAAACGGCCAATCACGCGACATATTGCAATCGGCAGGGTGGGGTTTTCTTGCATAAAATTACCTGCCCTTGCGGCGCGGTTCGGGTGCAGGCTTGCCTTGGGTGCAGAATTGGCATTACACTTCTATGCAAAAGACCAATAGGGCAATGGAGGAGAGGCCAATGGGAGACGCGCATGGCCACACATGACTTAATTATTCGCAACGGGCTGGTCTATGACGGCACGGGCGACGCGCCGTTCGAGGCCGATATCACCATTGATAATGGCGTGATTAGCATGCTCGGCAAATTCTCCGGGAAGGGGCGTGAGGAAATTGACGCCAAAGGACAAATCGTGACGCCCGGTTTTGTGGATGTGCATACGCATTATGACGGGCAGGCCACATGGGGTGATGCGCTTGACCCGTCCTCTTTGCATGGTGTGACAACCGCCATTATGGGCAATTGCGGGGTCGGCTTTGCACCAGTGCATGATGACGACCATGACCGGCTGATTCAATTGATGGAAGGGGTAGAAGATATTCCGTTTCCGGTGCTGGCCGAGGGATTGCCTTGGAAATGGCGGTCATTCCCCGATTATCTCGATTATCTCACCGACCGGCCTTTTGACATAGACCTTGGCGCGCAATTGCCCCATGCCGCCATGCGTGTGCATGTGATGGGTCAACGCGGTGTTGACCGGGAGCCGGCCACTGCCGAGGATATCGCGCAAATGCAGGCAATAGCTGAAGAAGCGGTCAATGCCGGTGCGCTGGGTTTTACCTCGTCGCGCACATTGAACCACAGAAGCTCAACCGGTGACCCGACGCCAACCCTGACCGCCGGTGAAGAAGAATTGCTCGGTATTGCGATGGGGCTGGCCAAGGCCGGCAAGGGCGTGTTGCAATTTGTGTCCGATTTTGACGATGGGCCTGCCGAGCGCGCCATGCTACGCCGTCTGGTTGAGCAATCAGGCCGACCGCTTTCCGTTTCTATCGCACAGGCCAATTCCAAGCCGACATTGTGGCGCGAATTGACCGATTGGCTGGAACAGGGCATGGCGGATGGTCTGGCCATGCGCGGGCAAGTGGGGCCGCGTCCGGTCGGTGTTTTGCTGGGGCTTGATTTGACATTGAACCCGTTTTCCGGTCATCCGAGTTTCCAGAAAATCGCCCATTTGCCGCGCGAGGAGAAAGTCACGGCACTGCGCGACCCTGTTTTTCGGGATAATCTGCTGGCCGAGCAGGGTGACAAGGAAAATCCGTTTGTGCGCGCCTTGCTGGCTAATTTCGGCAGCATGTTTGTGCTGACCGACCCGCCCGATTATGAGCCGACGCGCGACAAAACTATTGCCGCCATTGCCGCGCAGCGCGGCGACACTGCCGAGGCGGTGGCGTTGGATTTAATGCTGGCCAATGACGGGCGCGGCGTTCTCTATTTCCCGTTTTTGAATTATGCCGATGGCAATCTTGAATCGACCCGCACCATGCTGATGAGCGAAGCGACCATTCCCGGCCTGTCAGATGGCGGCGCGCATGTCGGGATGATTTGCGACGGTTCGTTTCCCACCACTTTACTGGTGCATTGGGCGCGCGACCGCACGCGCGGTGACAAGTTGCCGCTTGAGTTTCTTGTCAAACGCCAATCGCATGACACGGCAAGCTGGATTGGCTTGCATGACAGAGGGCTGATTAAACCCGGCTATCGAGCCGATTTGAATGTGATTGATTTTGACAGGCTGCGCCTGCATTTGCCGGAAGTGACTTATGACCTGCCGGCAGGCGGGCGGCGGCTGATGCAACGGGCGGACGGCTATACGGCGACCATTGTTAAAGGCGCAATTACCTATTTGAATGGCAGCCCCACCGGTCATAAGCCGGGGCGTCTGGTGCGCGGCGCACAAGCCGCACCAGTGCAGGCTTTGGCGGCTGAATAGGCCGGTTTTCTGCGCTAATTCACAGGGTTTGCGCTAGCCTGTTGGTGAATCACACTTGGTCGGAAAGAATCCTTTTAACGACTCAGTGAATCAGACACTCTCATTTTCATAACCTACAAGGCAGCGGCGTTTGAAAAGGCTGTTTGCAGGAAAGGGACGGGAATATGAGTTCAGCTTTGGCGACAGACATTCAGCATATTGAGCATCCGATTGATGCGATTGAGACGCTTGCCGCCGCGCGCGAATGGCCTTTCGAGCGTGGCACGGAAGACGATATGAATGTCTGTGTTTCCGGCGCCCATTGCGATTTTCATCTGGCGATAAGCTGGCGGCCTGACCTTGGCGGCTTGCATGTTGCCAGTGTGCTGGATACGCGCGCACCGCAAAGCAAACGACAAGAAGTGCATGAATTACTGGCGCTGATAAATGAGCAGTTATGGCTCGGTCATTTCGATATCTGGTCGGGTGATGGGGCGATTTTGTTCCGCAACACCATGTTTGTCAGTGGCGATGGCCTGTCGGAAAGCCAGTGCGAGGAACTCATCAATCATGCGTTGGAAACCTGCGAGCGATTTTTTCCGGCTTTTCAATTCCTGATTTGGGCCAGCCATTCGCCGCGTGAGGCGCTGGAAAGCAGCCTGTTTGAAACGCGCGGCGATGCCTGACAATGATTTGCCTGACAATGATATGCCCGACAGCGCTGTGAACCGAGGGCAGGCGGAGACGCTCGGCGCGGCGCGTCTCTTGCTGGTCGGCGGCGGTAAAATGGGGTCAGCCTTATTGGATGGCTGGCTGCAATCAAGCGTGACCGCTGGGCAAGTCATGGTGCAAGAACCCGCCCCTTCCGATTTTTTGCAATCCCTGTCGGTGCAAGGGTTGGCGCTGAACCCGACACAGGCGGCGCTTTCCGACCAGCCGCCGGATATTGTTGTTCTGGCCGTCAAGCCGCAATTGGCCGACAAGGTTTTGCCGCCCTTGGCCGCGTCATTGCCGGAAAATGCTCTTTGCATATCTTTGATGGCTGGGCTGCCAATACACCGGCTGGCTGATTTTTTGCCGATGCATAAGGCAATTATCCGCACCATGCCCAATACACCGGCGGCGATTCAGCAGGGCATGACCGCGCTGTTTGCCGCGCCTGCCGTATCGCCTGAACAAAAGCAACAAGCCGCCGCGTTAATGGCTGCGGTCGGCGCAACAATTTGGCTGGATGATGAAAATCTGATGGATGCCGTGACCGCGATTAGCGGGTCGGGGCCTGCCTATATTTTTTACATGGCCGAGGCGATGGTCAATTGCGGTGAGACGCTGGGTCTGCCATCGGAGACGGCGCGCCAACTGGCTTTGCAAACCCTTATCGGGGCTGCCGCCATGCTTGATGCGCCGGAAGCCGACCCGAAGGCATTGCGGCATGATGTAACCTCACCCGGCGGCACAACCGAAGCGGCGCTGGATGTGCTGACCGGAGACGGCAATGGCGGCGGGCTGCAAAACCTGATGCGCCACGCCACGCAAGCCGCTGTCGAGCGCGCCCGTCAATTGGCGCGACCGGCAGAAGACAGCTAGATTTTACAGGTCAAATTGGTCGAAATCGCTGGCATCATGGCGCTCGGCCAGACCTTTATGACTGTCCCAGACGCGATTGACAATGCGCCCGCGCTTGACGCCGGGGCGCGCGGCCAATTCATCAGCCCAACGAATGACATTTGTGTATTCATGGACTTGCAGAAACTCGGCGGATTCATATAACAGCCCTTTGGCAAGCCCGCCATACCACGGATAAATTGCCATATCGGCGATTGAATAATCACCGGCAAAAAACTGATTTTCGGCCAAATGCTTGTCCAGCACATCAAGCTGGCGTTTGACTTCCATCGCAAAGCGGTCAATCGGATATTCCAGCTTGACCGGCGCATAGGCGTAAAAATGACCAAAGCCGCCGCCCAGATAAGGCGCGCTGCCCATTTGCCAGAACAGCCAAGACAGACATTCAGCGCGTGCCGCGCCGTCCGGCAAAAAGGCACCAAATTTCTCGGCCAGATAAACAAGAATGGCAGCACTTTCAAACACCCGCACTGGCGGGTCGGTGGTGTGATCCATCATGGCGGGGATTTTGGAATTGGGATTGGCGGACACAAAGCCGCTGCCAAACTGGTCGCCTTCACCGATATTGACCAGCCAAGCATCATATTCAGCACCGGCATGGCCAAGCTCCAGCAATTCTTCGAGCATAATTGTGACTTTTACGCCATTGGGTGTGCCGAGCGAATAAAGCTGTATCGGGTGCTTGCCGACTTGCAAATCCTTGTCATGTGTCGCACCGGCAATTGGTCGGTTGATATTGGCAAAGCGGCCACCGCTTTCCTTGTCCCATGTCCAGACTTTCGGCGGTGTATATTCTTCAGCACTCATCATTGTCTCCCTGCTAAATGAGGAGACAGTCTATGCTGAATCAGTCCAAACGGCAATTGCGTGCTTGCAAAATTGGCGTCATTTCGCGCAAAGCGGCCGGTGTGCGGTCAAGCGGAATGCGCGGATGCAAATGATGGACAATATGCGCCGTCATGCCCAGCGAACTCCAGACGCCCAACCAGCTTGAAAAGCCGCGCGTATCCGCATAGCGACCGGTCTCATGGCCGGGAAAATGCGGCAACCATGACAGATAAATGCGAACATAAATCACGCCGATTTTCAGCGGCAACCACCATAAAAGCAACGCCTCCAGCGCCAAACCATTATAGGCGCAGATGAATAGGATAGCCATATGAGCGAGGATAATGCCGATTTGCTCAATATAGGCGCGCTTGGCTTCATCTGTGCCAAGCCTTTGCAAGCAGTCGCCATAGCTGGAACTGGCTTCCGAGCCGGGCTGGTAAGACTGAATGGACAGCCAGACAGTCTGCCATAAATTGCCGCCATTATTGAACACATGGTCAGGGTCAAGCACCGGGTCATTGGTGTTTTTGTGATGCTCCAAATGGGTCAGCCGCAAAATGCGATAGCCATAGGCCAGCGGGATAAGCGACAAATGACCAATCGCCTCATTCAGCCAGCGCAATTTGTCACCGGGGCGGGCATAAATATCGTGTTGCGCTTCATGGCTTGGCAAATAGGCCAATGTGATATTCACAAGAGCAATCGGAAAAGCCAGCCATAGTGGCATGATACCGGTCAGCACAAGCGGCCAAAGCGCCAGCCAGCAGCTCAGATTCAAAATCGGCCACAAAACCATTGGAATGGAAATGCCTTGCATATATTTGCGCGCAATTTCGCGCTCGCGCCGTGTCAGCTCGGCGTCGGACATGCCTTCCACATTATAATCGGCTGCAATCTCACTCATATCCATCTCCCCGTTATGAATGCGACAATCCCATATGCTGCGCCCGCCAGCATACAGGTCAAATAGACTGTCGAGCTTTCAACGGACAAGCCGCTGAGGCTGTGCAAGGGCGTGCGTAAATACAGCTCCGCCATGACCGGCCCCAAAAAACTAATACCGAACCAAACTGGCATTAGTTTGAGCAAATACTCGACAAGCTTCATCATCAGAAAAGTTTAACTTACTTGCCCGAAACTGACAATAGATGAAATTGCTTCACGTTTTTGCTTGTGAGCAAGCCCAAAAGCTAGGTTTTATCAAGCGCCTGCCCGATATCAGCCAGAATATCGTCAATATGCTCAATGCCGATGGACAGCCGCACATAGCCTGGTGTCACGCCTGCGGCGGCTTGGTCTTCCACCGAAAGCTGGCTGTGTGTGGTGCTGGCCGGGTGAATAGCCAATGAGCGTGCATCACCGATATTTGCAACATGGTAAAGCAGTTCGAGCGCATTGATGAATTTTTTACCGGCATCAACGCCACCGGCCAATTCAAAGCCCATTAGCGCGCCATAGCCGCCGGACATGACGGCATCGGCGCGGGCGCGCATTTCGCCATCCATCAGGCCGGGGAAAATAACTTTCTCAACCTTCGGATGGTCGTTCAAAAACGCCGCAACAGCGCCGGCATTTTCGCAATGGGCGCGCATCCGCAAGGGCAGGGTTTCCATGCCTTGCAGGAACATAAACGCATTAAACGGCGACATCGCGCCGCCAACATCACGCAGCAATGTGGTGCGCGCTTTCAGAATATAGGCGATAGGCCCAAGCGGCTTGGCGGCTTGCGACCAAACCGCACCATGATAGGACGGGTCAGGCGAATTCAGCAAAGGCTGGCGGTCACCGGCGGCTTCCCAATCAAAATTGCCGCCATCGACAATCAGCCCGCCAATTGACGTGCCGTGGCCGCCAAGATATTTGGTGGCACTGTAAACAACAATGGCCGCACCATGGTCAAACGGGCGCACCAGTGTCGGCGCGGCGGTATTGTCCATGATAAGCGGAATACCGTGGGCGCGGCCAATATCGGCGACTTGCTTGATGGGGAACACATTCAGCTTCGGATTGGGCAGGGTTTCAGCATAAAAAGCGCGCGTCTTGTCATCTATCGCATTGGCGAAATCCTGCGGATTGGTTGGGTCAACAAAGCGCACTTCCAGACCCATATCCTTCATTGTATTGGCGAACAGATTCCATGTCCCGCCATAAAGGTCGGTGGAGGAAACGATATTGTCACCGGCGCGGGCAATGTTTTGCAGCGCCATGGTCGAAGCGGTCTGACCGGATGACACAGCCAGCGCTGCCGCACCACCTTCCAGCGCGGCAATGCGCTGTTCCAGCACATCCGTGGTCGGGTTTTGCAGGCGCGTATAGATATTGCCCAGCTCAGCCAGCGCAAACAGGCTGGCGGCATGGTCGGTATCGTTGAATTGATAGCTTGTTGTCTGATGAATTGGCACGGCAACCGAACCGGTTGTCGGGTCGGCGCGCCATCCCGCGTGCAGGGCAAGGGTTTCTGGTTTGGTTGACTCGGTCATGTGACTCCCTCCAAGAAAGCGATAATCAATCAGCCCGCAAATCGGTAAGAAAAAACTGCGGAAAAGAAAGCCACCTATATCCCATAAAAGGCAGATAAAGGGAATAGCCTATCCTTGCTCGCTTGGCGCGACGCACTTCCGCCCTTTTCATTGGCTGAGGAGCTTGCTAGTGTTCGGTTAACGGCCCTATGGCCTTCTGCACTTTTCGTGCAGCCCAAGGAGTTGACATGTCTAATCGGGTTGACGATGGCGCACCGCGCGCCAATGCGTCACAAAATGGTCAAGATGAAGCGGGGCGCGCCAGCGCGCCGCGCCGCAAATCCCGATTTCGGTCTTTGGGACAGGGCAGAAAACCGCTTTATGCCGCCGTTGATCTCGGCACAAATAATTGCCGCTTGCTGATTGTCCAATCGGCGCATGGCGGGTTCAGAGTGCGTGACAGCTTTTCGCGTATTGTGCGTCTGGGGGAGGGGCTGGATGCAACCGGAAGCCTGTCGGAGGCCGCGATTGTGCGAACCATTGGCGCTTTGCGGATTTGCGCGTCGAAAATACGCCGCGCCGGTGTGACCCGCATCAGATGTATTGCCACGGAAGCCTGCCGCGAAGCGGATAATGGAGCTGATTTTATCGCCCGTGTGCGCCGCGAAACCGGCCTGTCGCTGGAAATTATTGACGGCGATGAGGAGGCCGAGCTGGCCGCTATGGGTTGCGCTTCGCTTTTTGATGAGCAGGCGCGCCATATTTTTGTTTTTGACATTGGCGGCGGCAGCACGGAAATCATAAGGCTGGCACGCGAGGCGGGCGGGCGTTTTGTGCCGGCTGACCGTGCGTCCCTGCCGCTTGGTGTTGTGCGCTTGGCCGAGCGCCACGCCGGACAGGGCGAAAACGGGCATGGCTATGAGCAGATGATGGATGACGCGCAAGGTCATTTGGCCGAGTTCATGGCGCGCCAACATGCGGTTGAAGATATTGGCGATGTGCAGCTTATTGGCACATCCGGCACGATTACAACTTTGGCTGCTGTGCATCTTGGCCTGCAACGCTATGACCGCAAAAAGGTTGACGGCATCACCATTGAGGCCGGCCAGACGCATGAGATTATCGCCCGTTTGCGGGCAAAAACCCGCGACCAGCTTGCCGCCAATCCCTGTATCGGAAACGAAAGGGCGGATTTGGTGCTGGCCGGGTGCGCCGTGGTTGATGTCATTCATCGGCAATGGCCGGTTGAGCGTTTTCATGTCGCCGACCGGGGCTTGCGTGAGGGCGTGTTGTTGAAAATGATACGCCGCGATGCGCGCAAAAGGCGACGCCGTCGGCGGCGTGACAATATGCGTGAGAAAGGGCGGGGCAATGCGCCCGTTGCCATGCCCAATGGCTAAAAACCCTACATTTGGCGATGGCCGTCGGCGCGGCGACCGGATGCGAACCAAAGTGCGAACAGCGCGCGGGCGCAAATTATCTTCGACGCGCTGGCTGGAACGGCAATTAAACGACCCCTATGTTGCAGCCGCCAAAAAAGACGGCTACCGGTCGCGCGCCGCCTATAAAATTATTGAAATGGATGACCGCTTCAATCTTTTCACGCCGGGTGCTTGTGTGATTGATTTGGGCAGCGCGCCGGGGGGCTGGTCGCAAATTGCTGCCCAGCGTGTTGGCAGTTCGGCGCAAAAAAGGCCGGCGCAAAAAGGATTTGTCGGCGCGATTGATATTCAGGATATGGAGCCAATCGCCGGAGTGGATTTTATCAAGCTTGATTTCCTTGATGACAGCGCGCCTGCCATTATACGCGAATTGGCCGGACGCCGCGCCGATGCGGTGATATCCGACATGGCCGCGCCTGTTACCGGCCATCGCCAGACCGACCATTTACGCACAATGGCGCTGGCCGAGGCCGCCGCTTGGTTCAGTTTTGAAGTGTTGCGGCCGGGCGGGGCTTTTTGTGCAAAAGTCTTTCAGGGCGGCGCGTCGGGTGATTTGCTGGCAGAGCTGAAACGCCGCTTTGGCCGTGTGCATCACATGAAACCCAAATCAAGCCGCAAGGAATCGGTTGAGCTTTATGTCATCGCGCTTGATTTCAAAGGCGGTAAGGCCGCGCAGGATGATGATTAAGGCTCTGAAATAAATAGATAAAAAAATAATTCAGATATTTTTTCCCTATCGCGCAAAAAGGTGTTACTAAACGGCGTCAAATACCTAGGAAGGATTTGACCCATGTTTCGTGAAGCGCTGACTTTTGATGATGTTCTGCTTGAACCGGCGGCATCGGCGATTTTGCCGTCGCAGGCCGATACATCGACGCAGGTAACACGCACCATCTCGCTTGGTATTCCCCTGCTTTCTTCGGCTATGGATACGGTGACCGAGGCCGATATGGCGATTGCCATGGCGCAGGCTGGTGGCCTTGGCGTATTGCACCGCAATTTGACACCGGAAGAACAGGCCGCCGAAGTGCGTAAGGTGAAGAAGTTTGAAAGCGGCATGGTGGTCAATCCGCTGACCATTGCCCCTGACGCCAAATTATCCGAAGCTTTGACATTGATGTCGGAAAACCGCATTTCCGGTGTGCCGGTGACGGAAGCCAATGGCAAGCTGGTCGGTATTCTGACCAATCGTGATGTGCGCTTTGCCTCCAATCCTGACCAGCGTGTCAGCGAGTTGATGACACGCGAAAATCTTGTCACAGTGCAGGAAGCGGTCGGGCAGGAAGAAGCCAAAAGGCTTTTGCACCAGCACCGAATTGAAAAATTGCTGGTGGTGGATGAAAACTATCATTGCGTCGGGCTTATTACAGTCAAGGATATGGAAAAGGCGCAATTGCACCCCAATGCAGCCAAGGATGAGCAGGGTCGCTTGCGCGTTGCGGCGGCCTCGACGGTCGGGGATGAAGGTTTTGCGCGCACCGAGGCGCTGGTCGATGCCGGTGTTGACTTGATTGTGGTCGATACGGCACATGGCCATTCTGAGCGCGTATCGGAAGCGGTGTCGCGGATTAAAAAATTATCCAATGCGATTCAGGTCATGGCCGGTAATGTGGCAACCAAAGACGCGGCGCAAGCGCTGATTGATGCCGGAGCCGATGCGGTGAAAGTGGGTATTGGGCCGGGGTCGATTTGCACAACGCGCGTGGTGGCCGGTGTCGGCGTGCCGCAATTAACGGCGATTATGGATGCGGTGGAAGCGGCGCGCGCCGCCAATGTGCCGGTCATAGCTGATGGCGGCATAAAATACTCCGGCGATTTGGCCAAGGCGATTGCCGCCGGTGCCAGTTGCGCCATGATGGGGTCATTGCTGGCCGGCACGGAAGAAAGCCCCGGCGAGGTTTTTCTCTATCAGGGACGCAGCTATAAGGCCTATCGCGGCATGGGGTCGGTGGGCGCGATGGCGCGTGGCTCGGCCGACCGCTATTTCCAGCAAGACATTGCCGATACGCATAAGCTGGTGCCGGAAGGTATTGAAGGTCAGATACCCTATAAAGGGCCGGTGGGTCAGGTTCTGCACCAGCTTGTCGGCGGCTTGCGCGCCGCAATGGGCTATACAGGCGCGGCCAATATCGCCGAATTGCACAGCAAGGCGAAGTTTATCCGCATGACCTCGGCTTCGCTGGCTGAAAGCCATGTCCATGATGTGACCATTACGCGCGAAGCACCGAATTATCCGGGCAGCGGTAAAAACTAGTGCGTCCGGCCGCGCGCCTGCAAACCACGGCATCATTGTTGCGCCTGGTGCTGGGCGATAAGCGCCCGGTTGACAATTTGCTGCGCCAATGGGCGCGGCAAAACCGCTATGCCGGTTCCAAAGACCGGCGCGCTATCGCCGATGCGCTGTTTGCCGTTTTGCGCCATTACACCATGCTGGCAGCGCGGTTGGGCATGGATTTGACCGCCGCCGATAGCGGTGAAACCGCCCTGCCTGCGCCCAATGGTGAGGAAGCGCTGATGCTGGCCATGCTGGCGCTGGCGGTGATTGACGACATACCGGCCGATGAGGTGCTGGCCTTGGCTGATGGCAGCCGCCACGCGCCCGCGCCGCTGTCGCCGGACAGGGAAAAAACCTTTCGCCATGCCTGCGCCCATATATTTGCCGATTCATCTATGCGGCGCGCCGACCGGCTTTGCGTGCCGAACTGGCTGCTGGCCGATATGGATGCGGCACTAGCAAGAGCCGATGCTGATTTGACGGCCATGATGGCGCGCGCGCCGACCGATTTGCGGGTCAATTTACTGAAAACCGACCGCATGACAGCGCAGCAGGCTTTGATGCGGGAAGGGGTGGAAACCATGCCTCATGCCCATATTGAAACGGCTTTGCGGGTCAGCGGGCATGGCTTTTTTGCTGAAGGCGACAGCTTTGCCAAAGGGTTGGTCGAGATTCAAGATGCCGGTTCGCAAGCCCTTGCCGCCCTGTGCGCGCCGCGCCCTTATGAGCTGGTGATTGATTATTGCGCCGGTGCTGGCGGCAAGGCTTTGGCGCTGGCCGCGCTGATGGATAATAAGGGCGTGATTTTTGCCCATGATGCGGTAGCGGCGCGGATGAAAGATTTGCCGCAACGCGCGCGCCGTGCTGGTGTCGAGATGGTCGAATATGCAGCAGATGAAAAATTGCAAAAACTTGCCGGTCAAGCCAATTTGGTTATTGCCGATGTGCCATGCAGCGGGTCAGGGCGTTGGCGGCGCGCGCCGGAAACCAAATGGCGCTTGACCGCACCGGCGCTTGCCGAATTGCACCGGCAACAGGCGCAGATTCTTGACGCGGCGGCGGCCTATGTCAAACCCGGCAGCAGGCTGGCCTATATGACTTGCTCGATTCTCAACAGCGAAAATGGCGCGCAAGTGCAAGATTTCCTGTCGCGCCAGCCACAATTTGTTATTGATGAAAGCGTCAGTTTTGCCGGACAAAAGGGCACGATTCAGCTTTCCCCCCATGCCTGCGCGACCGATGGTCTGTTTTGCGCCATTTTGACGCGAAGCGAGGCTTGATTTTCACGCCAAGCAGTGCGAGACAGGGACATGTTTTATTTCACTCCGGCTTTATTTTCTCTGGCGTTTATTGTGACGATTGTCTGGGCAAGCGTCGCGCCGGCTGAGGCGGTATCGCGCAAATATCGTGACTTGTCGCAAAATCTGACCGGTCAGGCAGAGACCGAACTCTCGGCCGAACGCGCGCAACAAGCCGACGCCATGCTGAACCTCGCATTAACCGCAGACCCGGCCAATGCCGAGGCCTATATGCTGAAAGGCCGCGCACAAAAACAGCTCGGCAATCCCGAAGAAGGCTTGCGGCTGATGAACATTTCACTGGAAATCAGCCCCAGCAATGTTGACGGTCTGTTATTGCAGGGTAAGACCGCTTTGGAAGTTGGTGATTTGGAACAGGCGGGCAAATCCTTGCGCCAGATTGAGCAGATCTGCGGCGTTGATTGCGCCGCTGCCGAGGAGCTGACCGTGGCCTTGGACACCGCCAATATCATGCAGCAAGATGATGCTGACAAAGCCGGTGAAAGCGGCGGGGATGCGCGGTAAATGGATTATGTTCTGATTGTCGATTTCGGCAGCCAAGTGACACAATTAATCGCCCGGCGGGTGCGCGAAAGCGGTGTCTATTGCGAAATCGTGCCGTTTAACAAGGCCGAAGCGGCCTTTGCGGCACAGCCTCCCAAGGCGGTTATTTTATCGGGTGGCCCGAACAGCGTTACCGATGCTGACACGCCGCGCGCGCCGCAGACTATTCTCGATTCCGGCCTGCCCATATTGGGCATTTGCTACGGCCAGCAAACACTTTGCGCGCAATTGGGCGGCAAGGTGGAAAGCTCGGAGGCGCGCGAATTTGGCCGTGCCATGTTGAGCATTGATGCAGCCAGCCCGCTATTTGACGGCATTGGCGATATTGGCGCGGCCATTCAGGTCTGGATGAGCCATGGTGACAGGGTCACTGATTTGCCCGACGGTTTTAGCGTGATTGCAACCAGTGAAAACGCGCCTTGCGCCGCCATTGCCGATGAGGCGCGGCGCATTTACGGCGTGCAGTTTCATCCCGAAGTGGTGCATACGCCGCAAGGGGCTGACTTATTGCGTAATTTCACCCATAAAATCGCCGGTTGCACGGGCAATTGGACAATGGCCGCGTTTCGCGACAAGGCGCTGCATGATATTCGCGCGCAAGTCGGGCAGGGGCGTGTTATTTGCGGCCTGTCAGGCGGTGTTGACAGTTCGGTTGTTGCCGTGCTGTTGCATGAGGCGATTGGTGAGCAATTAACCTGCGTCTATGTTGATACTGGCATGATGCGCGCCGGTGAAAGTGAGCAGGTGGTTGGCCTGTTCCGCGACCATTTCAACATTCGGCTGGTGCATAAAGATGCCAGCGATTTATTCCTCGGCAAGCTGGACGGGGTTTCTGACCCGGAGCAGAAGCGTAAAATTATCGGTGCGACTTTTATCGATGTGTTCGAGGCCGAGGCGCAAGCTGTGGGTGGTGCGGATTTTCTGGCGCAAGGCACATTATATCCGGATGTGATTGAAAGCGTTTCCTTTGATGGCGGCCCCAGCGTCACCATTAAAAGCCACCATAATGTCGGCGGTCTGCCGGAACGGATGAATATGAAGCTGGTCGAGCCGGTGCGCGAATTATTCAAAGATGAAGTGCGCGCTTTGGGGCGTGAGCTTGGCCTGCCGGAAAGTTTTGTCGGGCGTCACCCTTTTCCCGGCCCCGGGCTGGCCATTCGCGTGCCGGGCGAGATTACCGGTGAAAAGCTGGAAATCTTGCGTAAGGCCGACACGGTCTATCTCGATGAGATTCGCAAGGCCGGTTTATATGACGAGATTTGGCAGGCCTTTGCCGTGCTGCTGCCGGTGCGCACGGTCGGTGTCATGGGTGACAGCCGCACCTATGATTATGTCTGCGCGCTGCGCGCCGTTACATCAACCGATGGCATGACGGCTGATTATTACCCGTTCAGTCATGAGTTTCTTGGTCGCGTCTCGACCCGTATCATCAATGAAGTGCGCGGTATTAACCGCGTCGTCTATGATGTAACATCCAAACCACCCGGCACGATTGAGTGGGAATAAA
>JAYPAN010000001.1:97602-114144 GCA_038123715.1 Rhodobiaceae bacterium
ATTGAGTGGGAATAAATAAGATCCGGCATAAGGATTTGGCATGGACAATCAATTTCATCTGTCGATTGGCGTTAAATCTCTGACCGAAACATTGGATTTTTACTGCCAAGTATTGAACGCGAAAGTCACTTACCGGGGCGATTATGCCAATATCAGCCTGTATGGCCACCAAATCACGCTGAAGGAAGCGCCGGATATAGAGGTCGCGCTGCCGCATTTGCATTTCGGCATCAACCTGCCTTTGGATGAGTTTCACCAATTGGCCGCCTATATAGAAAATAACCATAAGCACTGGATGGTGTCCGATATCCATCAGCTTGATGCAGGCAGCGCGATGGCGCGCCATAAATTCTATTTGCGCTGTCCAAGCGGCTATCTGATTGAGTTGAAAGGCTATGCCGATTTGGCGCCGGTCTGAAATTGCTGGCTTGCAGCGGCCAATCAATTTGGCAAATCAGGGCAGTTGAAACAAATCCTCCACCGCGCAGTCCAGCGTGCGCGCAATTTTCAAGGCCAGCACGGTCGATGGCACATAAATGCCGTTTTCAATCGCATTGATGCTTTTTCGCGAAACTTCCGCGCGCTCGGATAATTGCTGTTGCGTCAATCCGGCCGCCTTCCGGCGTTGCTCAAGATTGTTGAGCAGCTTTTTGTGATTTTTACCCAAAACTATTGCTTCTCGAAATCCTCAACCGCAGAAGTCAGCTCCTCGCCCGTATTGGGATAGAGATAGCCCGCAATGATTGTGCCGACACCAATGGCTCCGACCAAAAAGCCAATACCTTCAAAAAACGACCCCAATGCGGTAAAGCCAAGCAGGTAAATACCAGCCCCGACCGACAGTGTAATTACGCCACCGCGCCGATAGTCTATCGGTTGCTTTTTGCGTTCGTCGAAAATACCCAGCAATTCTTCGACTTTGGACGGATCGTCGAGATGTTTGGCAATTTCCAGCACAGTCTCGCGCTTGTTTTTGCCATCATGATACAGCCAAATAAAGACCGAGACCGGAATGATGATGCCGGACAGAATACCCAAAATTGGCACCAAGACACCCAAAACAGGCACTAATTCGTTCATGACGCTTCTCCTTATCGTTATGTAACGCAAACTTATCATAACACGCTAGGGAAGTAAAGGTTACATTACCGGAAATATCGACTACCCTGTTTGGGGTGCATCATCTAATCTGGCATTGGTCTAACCAAATAATAAAGGGAGGGATTATGATTGCCTTACATGCGGCATTCGCCATTGGGGCGGCAATTTTGGGCGCGTATATTTTGCTGACCCGCAAAGGCACGGCGCGGCACAAGGCAATCGGGCGGGTGTTTGGCGGGCTGATGCTGGTGGTCGCCGCCTCATCTATTTTCATCCAAGAAATCAATCCGGGGCATTATTCGCCGATTCATTTGCTGATACCGCTGACCATTGGCTCGGTGATTTTTGGCAGTTGGAGTATCGGACAATATCGCCGCACAAGGCGACCCGCCTATCGGCGCGCCCATGCCATCACCATGACCATGCTTTATTTCGGCGCGCTGGTTGTCGCTGGTCTGTTCACGCTGGCACCGGGTCGCTTGTTTCACACGCTGATTTTTGGCTAAAATGGCACATGGTATTTCTGGTGTTCAAATTCGCGGTCACTGCCGGGCTGATTGTGCTGGTCAGCGAAGTGGCGAAACTCAGCCCCAAATATGGTGGGCTGATTGCCGCCATGCCGGTCACCACAATACTGGTCTTGTTGTGGATGCATATTGAAGGCAATGAGCCACAGAAAATAGCCACTCATGTGTCCTATACATTGCTCTATGTTTTGCCGACTTTGCCTATGTTTCTGGTCTTTCCAATGCTGATTCACAAATGGGGTTTTGCCGCCACACTGGCCTTTTGTCTGGTGATGACCGCCGGTTTGGTGCTGCTCACCGATATGGCTGCCCGACAATTTGGCCTCCGATTGCTGTAATTCTGCCTGATTATGCGGTGACGGATAATCCAAAAGCGCTGTTTTTGCGTAAGAAAACCGATAGTTAATCGGGTTAAACTGGAGTTGAGTATGCTTTCGCGCGTGTCCCGGCGACCGCTGACCCGCCTGTGGCAATGTTTTTACAAACAGCAGGCGAAAATGCGCCACTGCCCGCCAACCCCGCGGCTGGACGGCAAAACCGCGCTGGTGACAGGGGCGACTTCCGGTATTGGGCGCGAAACGGCGCGCGGCCTGCTTGAGCGCGGCGCGCATGTGATTATGGCCTGTCGCAATATCGAAAAAGCGGTTGCCCTGAAAGCGGAATTTGTTGCTTCCGGCTTTGCGGCCAGCGCCATCACGCTTGTTCAATGCGATTTGTCGGATTTGCAATCGGTTCGCGCAGCGATAGATGAGATTGCCCATTTGCCGTATTCGCAGCCAATCAACCTGCTGGTTGAAAATGCCGGTATTATGGCGGCTGATTATGCCGTGTCACCGCAAGGGCATGAAATCAGTTTTGCGACCAATGTGCTAGGTCATTTCGCTCTGCGTCGCGGGATTTTGGAACAAGACCTGCTGGCGCACAATGCCCGTGTGATTATTGTCACCGGCGATATTTATGTCTTGAGCAAAAATTGCAGCGCCGATTATGTCTGGCGCGGACGGCTTGGTGGTCTGCAAGCCTATTGCCGCAGTAAGCTGGGTAATTTTTGGATTGGCCGCGAATTGCAACGCCGCTTCCCGTCTTTAAGCGTTTTTATGGTTCATCCCGGTGTGGTGGCAACCAATTTGGGGCGCGGCGGTGATGACACGGATAATGGGCGAACGCGGCTTTGGGACGGATTTGCCGTCACGGCGGAAATGGGCGCACAGACTTTGCTGGCCTGCGCCAGCCAGCCGGATATGTGCCATGGCAGCTATTACCATAATGTGCATGGGGAAGCTGAATTGGCCAATGATGACCCTGCGATGAATGATATTGCCGCCTGCGCTTTGTGGGAGCGTTGTTTGCAGCTCTCCGGCACAGTCATGCGCTCCAATATACACCAGCTCAAAAAAGCCTCCTGACAAAGCGTAAATGACAGGGCGTTATGCGGTGCAGTTTCATTGCACTTGCGGCGGATTTCGGGTAGTTTCCCCGCACGTTACGCAAATAACACAAGGAAACCGCCCCATGTCGGTTCATCAATCCGCATCCGCCACACAGGCTCGGATGACCGTGCCGCAAGTCATGGCGCGCAAGGGCGCCGAGCCGCTTGTCTGCCTGACCTCCTATCACGCGCATACAGCCCGCTTGATTGACCCATTTGTCGATATTTTGCTGGTTGGCGACAGCCTTGGCATGGTCATGTATGGCATGGAATCGACGCTGGGTGTCACGCTGGACATGATGATTGCCCATGGCGCGGCCGTTATGCGCGGGGCTGACAGCGCACTGGTGGTGGTCGATATGCCGTTTGGCACTTATGAGGAAAGCCCGTCACAGGCTTTTCACAATGCAGCCCGCGTGTTGAAGGAAACCGGTTGCCAGGCGGTTAAGCTGGAAGGCGGCGCGCGCATGGCTGAAACAGTGCATTATCTGACGCAACGCGGCATACCGGTAATGGGGCATATCGGGCTGACGCCGCAAAATGTCAATGTGATGGGCGGCTTTAAAACACAAGGGCGCGATGCGGCGCAATGGCCTGAAATTGAAGCCGATGCGGCCGCGCTGGCCGAAGCTGGCGCTTTTGCGATTGTGCTGGAAGGCATAGCCGAGCCGCTGGCCGACCGGATATCGGGACAAGTTGGCGTGCCAACCATTGGGATTGGCGCGTCGGCTGGATGCGACGGGCAGATTCTCGTGACCGAAGATATGCTCGGCCTCAATCCAAATGTGCCGAAATTCGTCAAGGAATTCGCTACTTTGGGGCAGCAAATCGCCAATGCGGCGCGCAGCTATGCCGAAGAAGTGCGCGCACGGCGTTTTCCTGACAAAGCCCATACCTATTCCATGAAAACAGTGATAGACAATGACCCGCCAAATCGGGTGGCGACAAAGGGCAAGAATTAGGCGGCAAGGATTAGGAGAGCGACTGTGAGTGATATTTTTTCCGAAGTGGATGCCGAATTGCGGCAGGACAGAATGCGGGCTTTCTGGGAAAGCTATCGCGCTTTCATTATCGGCGGCGCTTTGTTTATTGTCGTTGCCGTCAGCGCCGTTACCGGCGTGCAAGCCTATACAAATTATCAAAACGAAGCCGCTTCGGCGCGCTATGATGCCTTGCAGGATGAAATTCGCGCATTGGATGACAGTGCTGCCAAAATTGACCGGCTCAATGCTTTTGCGGCGGCGGAAAATAACGGCTATGGCATTTTGGCCGCCTTTGCCGAATCGGTAGAATTGGCCGCGCAAGGCGAGGGCGAAGCCGCATTGGCCGGTTTTGACGCGCTGACCGGTCGTGGCGGCGTGCCGGACTCCATGCGCGATTATGCGCGCCTGCAAGCAGCGACCATATTGCTCGACAATAATGGGGCGATAGATGAAATCGCCGCAAGGCTGACACCGATATTGGACAATGACAATGCGCTGCGCGCCACGGCGCGCGATATTTTGGCACTGGCTTATGTGCTTGCTGATGACCCGTTGCAGGCGCGGTTGCTGTATCAGGAACAATTGGCCGATGAAACGGCAACCCGTCTGGCGCGTCAGCGCGCGCAAATCATGTTGGGTGAGGTTGAGCTTATTCTGGCGCCCGGTGCCAATGGCGCGAATGCAGCGGAAAGCGCCGGTCAATGACAACAGCCATGACAAAGGTGACATCCGACAGCGCATCAAGCCTCAACAGGCTGGGCGCGGTCGTCTGCGCCGGTTTGGCCTTTTTGCTGTCAGCCTGTGGCGGCAGTGATGACAAGGCCAATTTTGCCGGTGACCGCATTTCGGTTTTGAGTTTTGAGCGCACACTCGCTGTTGACCCGCGCCTTGACGGCCAGCCGGTGCAAATCCCACCGCCTTTCCGCAATCGGGATTGGGCCAATCCGGGTGGCTTTGCCAGCCATGCCGCCTATCATCTTGAACTGGACGGGCTGACGCCGCTTTTTGATGTGCAAGTGGTCGATGGCAATAGCGGCGAACGGCGCATTAAAGCGCCGCCCATCGTCGCCGCCGGTTCGGTTTTTGCGATGGGGGCGTCGCTGGATGTGGTGGCGGTCGATGCCGAAACCGGCGCGCTGCGCTGGCAGCAATCCGTTGCGGCGCAATATCGTGAACCCAATCATGGGCTAACGCGCTGGTTGGGCTTTGCCGACAAACCGGCAGATATTGATGATGGATTTGGCGGCGGGCTTGCCTATGGCGGTGGCCGCGTATTTGCAACCACCGGCTTTGGCGAAGTATTGGCATTGGACGCGCAAAGCGGCGAGATTATCTGGCGGGTGACGACCACTGTGCCATTTTCCAATGCACCAACCGTGCGCGACGGGCGCGTCTATGCCGTATCGCAGGACAGCCGCCTGCAAGTTTTTTCCGCCACGGATGGCGAGTTGATTTGGGACCATTTGGCGATAACCGAGCAGGCAACGATTTTGTCGGCCAGCAGCCCGGCCGTCTCCGAGCAGACGGTTGTGGCCGGATTTAATTCCGGCGAAGTGGCCGCCTTACGCACGATTAATGGCACGGTGAGCTGGAGCGACAGCCTAACCAGCCGCGCCACGCAGGTGACGCCATTGTCGGAACTCAATGCCATTGTCGGGCGTCCGGTGATTGACCGCGATAGGGTTTTTGCTGTCAGTCATGGCGGGCGCATGACCTCGATTGACTTACGCACTGGCGAGCGCATTTGGACGATTGATATTGGTTCGCTTGATACGCCTTGGGTGATGGGCGATTATGTGCTGGTTATGTCGCTGGATGGCGAGTTGGTGTGTCTGTCGCGCGGGCAGGGACGGGTGCGCTGGGTCGCCCCTCTGCCGGCTTTTGAAAATCCGCAAGACCGCGAGGGGCGGATTCGCTGGGCCGGGCCGGTTGTCGCGGGCAATCGTATTTTGCTGGCGTCCTCGCAAGGCATGTTGGCTGTGCTGAACCCTGCAAATGGCGCGATTGACCAATTGGTCGAGCTTGGTGCGCCAGTCAGCCAGCAACCGATTATCGCCAATGGCACGCTGTATGTTTTGACTGATGAGGGCAGCTTGCTGGCGCGCCGCTAGCGTTGCCTCCGGCCATTCATTATGGCAGATACACCCACCCCCTTTGTGTTGGCCATTGTCGGGCGTCCCAATGTTGGCAAATCGACATTGTTCAACCGTTTGGTTGGGCGGCGTCTGGCTTTGGTCGATGACCAGCCGGGGGTGACGCGCGACCGCCGCTATGGCGATGCGCGGCTCGGTGATTTGCGGTTCCAGATAATCGACACTGCCGGTTTTGAAGATGAGACCGGCGACAGTCTGCAAGCGCGGATGCGGGCGCAAACCGAAGCGGCGATTGACGAGGCTGATATGGTGCTGATGCTGACCGATGCGCGCGCCGGTCTTTTGCCGGAAGACAAGTATTTTGCCAGCCTTATCCGCAAAACCGAAGTGCCGGTTATTCTCGCCGCCAATAAGGCGGAAGGCCGCGCCGGTGAAAGCGGCCTGCATGAGGCATGGCAATTGGGATTGGGTGAGCCGATTGCCCTGTCGGCGGAACACGGCAATGGCACGGATATGCTGTATTCGCAAATCCGTGACGCGATGGAGGCGCGCGCGCTTTACGCTCCTGACGGGGAAGAAGAGGGCGACGAACCCGCCTTTGACCCGGATTTGCCATTTGAGGATGACCCCGACAAACCTTTGCGCGTGGCGGTGCTGGGGCGTCCCAATGCGGGAAAATCAACGCTTATCAATTTTCTGCTTGGCACTGACCGGCTGCTGACGGGGCCGGAGGCGGGTATTACCCGCGACAGTATTTCGGTCAATTGGACATGGCGCGACGCCCAAGCGCCAAATGGGGCGCGTCCGGTGACATTATGGGATACGGCGGGCGTGCGCCGTAAGGCGCGGGTCACGGAAAAGCTGGAAAAACTGTCCGTGGCTGATGGCTTGCGTGCGGTTAAATTTGCCGAAGTGGTGGTTTTGCTGATTGATGCGACCAGCCCGTTTGACAAACAGGATGTGCAACTTGCCGATTTGGTTGAGCGCGAAGGTCGCGCTATGGTGATTGCCATCAATAAATGGGATTTGAAACTCGACCGTGGCGAAGTGCGCCAGACCGTCAGCGACACGCTGTTGCGCGCCCTGCCCAAGCTGCGCGGCGTGCCGGTGGTGATGCTGTCGGCTGCGACCGGCAAAGGTGTTGAAAAGCTGATGCCGGCAGTGCAGGCGCAATATCAGATTTGGAATGCGCGGGTCGGCACGTCGAAACTCAATCGCTGGCTGGGCGAGGTTGTGGATCGCCATCCACCGCCTGCCGATAAGGGGCGGCCTGTCCGGCTGCGCTATATCACACAGGCCAAGGCGCGCCCGCCAAGTTTTGTTACTTTTTCCAGTCGCGGCCATGCCGTGCCAGAAAGCTATCAGCGTTATTTGCTGAATAATCTGCGTGAGCGTTTTGACTTGCCGGGTGTGCCGTTGCGGCTGTTTGTTCGTAAGGGCAAAAACCCGTATGAAAAATAGAGTGCCGGTTTAACGGAAATTGACAATCTCGCCGGTTTTGGTGTTCTGCGGCGCCAGCAGGTCAAGAAATAAGGGAGCCAGTTCCGACGGGGCAGGCAGGCTTTGCGGGTCTTCGCCGGGCATGGCTTGGGCGCGCATGGCGGTTCGCACCGGCCCCGGCGACAGCAAATTGACCCGCAATTTGTCATTTTCATGCTCATTGGCCCAGCTTTTGACCAGCGCATTGAGGGCAGCCTTGCTGGTCGCATAAGTTCCCCAAAACGGACGCGCCTTGTCAGCCGCGCCTGATGTCACAAACACCGCGCGCGGCGCGTCGGATTGCATGAGCAATGGCTCCATAGCGCGGATAAGCCTGGCATTGGCAGTGACATTGACGGCCATGGCTTTATCAAAATCATCCGGCGCAATATGGGCAATCGGCGTCAGCATGCCAAGCACACCGGCATTGCCGACCAGCATGTCGAGCTTGCCATAGCGCTCGGCCAATTGCGCGCCAAGCCGGTCAAGCGCATCAAAATCAGTAATGTCCATTGGCACGCCGGTCGCACTGCCACCTTTGGCGACAATGCTGTCATAGAGTTCTTCAAGCGCGCCGTGTGTGCGACCCAGCAAAAGCACATGCGCGCCGGCAGCGGCCAGCGCTTCAGCGACGGCATAGCCAAGCCCGCGCGACGCGCCGGTGACAAGCGCCAGCCGGTCGCTGAAATCATGGGTCGCCGCCGCAGCGGAAGGGGAAGCACTGTCCGGCATAAGGACTAGGCCTGCTCGGCCAAAAGCGAAAGCTGGTTGACCCGTTCATCGCTTTGCTGGTCGGTCAATTGGGTTGGGTAATCGCCAGTAAAACAATGGTCGGTATATTGCGGGCGGTCAGCATTGCGCCCCTCTTCATGCCCCATAGCGCGATACAGCCCATCCACCGATAAAAAGGCGAGGCTGTCTGCGCCAATATAGGCGCGCATTTCTTCCAGCGAGTGCGTAGCAGCGAGAAGCTG
The DNA here is from genome assembly GCA_038123715.1 of Rhodobiaceae bacterium. Classification (GTDB taxonomy): domain Bacteria; phylum Pseudomonadota; class Alphaproteobacteria; order RS24; family RS24; genus JAYPAN01. The sequence continues at coordinate 106,189 of JAYPAN010000001.1, forward strand.
GTCGCGACTTGGCGTATCAATGCCGTAAAAATCGGGGTGCGTGATGGGCGGTGCGCCAATCCGCATATGCACTTCGGTCGCGCCCGCCTCGCGCATCATTTGAACAATTTTCACCGAAGTCGTGCCACGGACAATAGAATCGTCAATCAGCACCACCCGCTTGCCATCGACATGCACGCGATTGGCATTGTGTTTCAACTTGACCGAAAAGGCACGGATACTCTGTTGCGGCTCAATAAAGGTGCGCCCGACATAATGATTGCGGATAATGCCCAATTCAAACGGCACGCCGGATTCCTCGGCAAAGCCAATTGCCGCCGGCACGCCGCTATCCGGCACGGGTATCACCACATCGGCAGGCACGCCGCTTTCGACGGCAAGCTGTCGGCCAAATGCCTTGCGACATTCATAAACGCTCAACCCGCCGACCATGCTGTCGGGACGGGAAAAATAAATATATTCAAAAATGCAAGGCCGTGGTGCCATTGGCGGGAAGGGTTTAATGCTTTCCACACCGGCTTCGGTAATCACGACAATTTCGCCATTTTCCACATCGCGGATATATTTCGCGCCGATAATATCCAGCGCGCATGTCTCGGAAGCGAGAATATAATGGCCGTCAAGCTGACCAAGAACAAGCGGTCTGATGCCAAGCGGGTCACGCGCGCCAATCAGCTTTTTATTGGTCATCACGACCAACGCATAAGCGCCATCAATCTGAAACAGCGCATCGGTGAAACGCGCCAGCGTATTGACGCGATTGGAGCGCGCCACCAATTGCAAAATTGTTTCAGTATCGGAGGTGGACTGGAAAATCGCACCTTTTTTGACCAATTCCTCGCGCAAAGTCAGCGCATTGGTCAGATTGCCATTATGCGCGACAGCAAAGCCGCCCCCAGCCAAATCGGCAAATAGCGGTTGCACATTACGCAGCACGGTTTCGCCGGTTGTTGAATAGCGCACATGGCCGACCGCAACATTGCCAACAAGTTGATTGAGAACACTGGCTTTGGTGAAATGCTCGCTGACCAGACCGAGCCGCCTTTCGGCGTAAAATTGCTTGCCGTCATAGGTCACGATACCGGCAGCTTCCTGTCCGCGATGTTGCAGGGCGTGAAGCCCCAAAGCGGTCAGCGCGGCGGCGTCATCATGCCCGAAAATGCCGAATACGCCGCATTCTTCGCGCAACCGGTCATCATGTCCCACTCCGGATGCTGCCAAAGGCATATTACTTCACCCCTTCCGTATTACGGATAAGCCGTTCCATCTGGTCACGCTCCAATCGTTTATAGCCTGTGTCAGGCGTGCTGTCTTGCTTTTCCTTCTCGGTCGCGCCATTTGTGTCGGGTATCAGATTTTCCAGATTATCCTCAACCACTTTACGCAACACCTCGCCGCTGACCTCATCAATAATGCGGTCGCGCATTTCCGGGCGCACCAAGCCTTCAATATTGGAAATATTGACCGGCAGGCGGTCAATCGGCACGATAGCCACCATTGCGCGTGTGCCGGTTTGCAAAAGCGGCCGCAGCTTGGCTTTGGCCAGCCAGTCAGGATGTTCGTCTTCCGGGATGATAAGCACCACCACGAAATAGGCCAGACAGACAATAAACGCCCCGCGCAACAGGCCGAACACCACGCCCAATGACCTGTCCAAAGCACCAATTGAGCTGCTTTTCAGCGCACTGGCTAAAATACCGGCGGCGATTGAAAAGGCGATAAGCACGGCCAGAAAGACCAGCAACATAGCTGCCGTGTTTACCATCCAATCAGCCGACATATATTGCGCCAGCAAGGGCTTCACCAAAGGCGACAGAAAAATCGCCGCATAGCCAGCCGCCAGCCAACCGGCAATGGATAAAACTTCCTTGGTAAAACCGCGCATCAAAGACAATGCTGCCGAGACCAGCAACACGGCGGTTATCAGAAAATCAACGGCGAGAATTTCCATGTCGTTTTGCTATCATGAGTCGGCCTTGTCAGGTCTGTTTTGCTGCTTTTCCCTAATTTTGCGCCGCGCCAAGTGCCGCCATAAGGTCGGCCAGCCGGTCAATCGGTTTGACATTGAGGGGCTGGTTTTTTTGGTCGCGGCTTTTGGTTTCAGCCAAAGGCGCGGTCATGACGGTTTCAAAGCCCAGCTTGGCGGCTTCATTCATCCGCATGGCGGCCTGCGTGACCGGTCGCACCGCACCTGACAGGCTTACTTCGCCAAATAGAGCCGTGCGCGGTGGCAAAGGCTTGTCGGCCAGAGATGAAATCAAGGCGGCAGCCACGGCCAAATCGGCGGCCGGTTCATTGACCCGCAAGCCGCCAGCGACATTCAAAAACACATCGCGTCCGGCAAATGACAGGCCACAGCGCGCTTCCAGCACGGCCAGCACCATCGATAGCCGGTTCTGATCCCAACCCACCACGGCGCGGCGCGGCGTCGCCAGTGAAGACGGTGCAGCCAAAGCCTGTATTTCCACCAGCACTGGCCGTGTGCCTTCAATGCCGGCAAACACAGCCGCCCCCGGCACATGCTCCTCATGCGATTCCAGAAACAGGGCGGACGGGTTGGTGACTTCCACCAAGCCTTCCGAAAGCATTTCAAAAACGCCGATTTCATGAGCCGGGCCGAAGCGGTTTTTAATGGCGCGCAAAATACGGAATTGATTGCCCCGGTCGCCCTCAAAATAAATCACCGTATCGACCATATGCTCCAAAACGCGGGGGCCTGCAATCTGGCCATCCTTGGTGACATGGCCGACCAGCACCAAGGCGGCATTATTGTTTTTGGCAAAATGAATAAGCTCCTGTCCGGCGACGCGCACCTGGCTGACCGTGCCGGGGGCGGCCTCAATGGCCGGTGACCACATGGTTTGAATAGAGTCAATAATGACCAGCGCAATATCCGCCTCACCCGACAGCGTGCGGACAATATCGGCGCAATTTGTTTCCGCCGCCAAGGATACCGGTGCTTGTTCAAGGCCAAGGCGGCTGGCACGCATCCGCAATTGCGCCAGCGCTTCCTCGCCGGAAATATAAATACACCGCTTGCCCGATTGCGCGAGGGCGGCGGCGGCCTGCATGAGCAAAGTGGATTTGCCAATGCCCGGATCGCCGCCAATCAATATGGCCGAACCCGGCACCAGCCCACCGCCAAGAACGCGGTCAAACTCGCCAAGACCGATAACAACGCGCCCCGGCTCACTGCTTTCACCGGCCAAAGAAGTCAGGTCAATTTTCTTGCCCTTGCTGGATTTGGCGCCGCGTCCCGCTGGCGGGGCGCTGCTGCCAGCTTGTTCTGCAAGCGTGTTCCACGCGCCGCAACCATCGCATTTGCCCGACCATTTGCTGCTTACATGGCCGCAATTCTGGCAGACAAACTCGCTGGTCGCGCGCGCCATCAGGCGGCTCCGCCCGGATCGGCGGCGCTGATTTGCTGGCCTTCGACTTCAATCGGCCCATCGGGGCGGCCATTGATGAATTGCAGGAGGAAGGGATTATCGGCCTGTTCCAACGCATCCGCGTCACCCTGCCAGATAATCTCGCCCTTATAGAGCAGGGCGGTTTTGTCGGCAATCGCGCGCACGCTGGTCATGTCATGGGTGATGGTCAGCGTGGTCGCGCCCAAATCACGCACACAATCGCGTATCAAATGGTTAATGACATCGGTCATGATGGGGTCAAGGCCGGTGGTCGGTTCATCGAAGAAAATGATTTCCGGACGTGTGGCAATGGCGCGCGCCAATCCGACGCGCTTATGCATGCCGCCCGACAGGGCAGCCGGATAGACATCGAGCAATTCGGCGCCCAGTTCAACCCGCGCCAAAGCCTCAACCGCCAAATCGCGGGCGCGGGATTGGGTCATGCCTTCCTGCTGGAGCGCACGAAAGGCGACATTGCGCCAGACCGGCAGGCTGTCAAACAGCGCGCCATTTTGAAACAGCATCCCCATACCCGCATCAATATCGGCGCGTGCGCTACGCTTCAGGCCGAGCGTCTCGCGCCCGTCAATTTTCAGCGAGCCGCTTTCCGGGCGCAACAAGCCAAGAATCGATTTCAGCATCACCGACTTACCGCTGCCGGAGCCGCCAATCACCACCATTGACTGCCCGCGCTCAATTTCCAGATTGACGCCGCGCAGCACATGTTTGGTGCCAAAACTTTTATGAATCTCATTTAAGGAAATCATCGCGGCCATGTTCGCCTCACGATGAAAACAGCAGCGAGGTCATCAGATAATTGGCTGCCAGAATGAGAATGGAGGCGGCGACCACCGCATTGGTTGTGGCGCGGCCAACGCCTTGCGCCCCGCCATTGGAGTTATAGCCGTGATAGCAGCCCATCAGCGCAATGATGAAACCGAATACGCCGGCTTTAATCAAGCCGGAGGTGACATCGCTCAATTCAAGGAAATTATAAGTGCTTTGCACATATATGGCGGCGTTAAAGCCAAATGACTGCGTGCCAACAACAAAGCCGCCGAAAACGCCGATAATATCGGCCACCAGCGCCAGCAGTGGCAGACAGAAAGTCGCCGCCAATAAGCGTGGGGCGACCAGATATTTGAACGGGTCGGTGGATAATGTGGTCAGCGCGTCGATTTGCTCGGTCACCCGCATCGTGCCAATTTCAGCGGCAATGGCGGCGCTTACGCGACCGGCCACCATCAGCCCGCCCAGCACCGGGCCAAGCTCGCGGGTAATGCCGAGCGCGACAATGCTGGAGACAATGCTTTCCGAATTGAACTGGCTGTCACCATTATAGATTTGGATGGCGAGCGCGCCGCCGGTGAAAAAAGAGGTCAGTGCCACAACTGGCAGGGAAAAATAGCCAATCCGCAGCATTTGCTGGCCTATCATGCGAAAATAGACGGGCGGTGTGACCAGCGCCATCAGCGCTTGGGCGGTAAAATGCGCCAGCTTTCCGGTCTGGGTGAAAAACCCAAGGAAAAATCTTCCTATTGTTGCAAATGCCGACAAAATGCTGCTCCTTCACGCGCCTTTATCATGTTTTATATATCCGCTTATAGCGGCTGCCAAGCTGTGTGAGAAGCTCATAAGAAATGGTTTGTCCCTGTTCGGCAAGCCCGTCAATAGGGGTGGTGTCACCGAAAATCTCGACCATGCTGTCTGCGCCAATGCTGTCATCGGCATCGGTCAGGTCAATGGCGAAACTGTCCATTGAGATGCGCCCCAATATCGCCGCCTCCCTATCGCCAAGACCCAATCGCACACGCGGCGGGTTAAATTGGCCGAAACTGCGTGGCAGACCGTCACCATAGCCGAGGCCGACAATACCGATACGCATTTCATGGTCAGCGGTAAAACTTGCGCCATAGCCAATCGCATCACCGGCGCTTAACCGGCGGGTTTGCAATATTGGCGCGCTCAAGCGGGCAACGGTCTGGCGCGCCGCCGCGTCATCAGGAAAAGCCATGCCGCCATAAAGGCCAATGCCGGGTCGCGTCATGTCAAACCGGTAGGCGTCGCCAAGAAAAATGCCGCCCGTATTGGCCAGTGAGCGCGGCGCAGGCGGCAGCAGGGCGGTCATTGTGTGAAAAGCCTCAAGCTGGGCGCGGTTCATCGGATGGTCGGGTGTGTCGGCGCAAGCCAGATGGCTGGCAATCAAGTCCAGTGTCCAGCCCTCGAAGATTTCATTGGTTTCCGACATTTCGGCTATGTCGTCAAAAGACAGGCCAAGCCGGTTAAAGCCGGTATCAAGAAACAGGGCGGCGGGATGATTGCCGGCCTTGCGGCAATGGGCTTGCCAGTTTTTGATTTGGGCAAGCGATATCAGGCAAGGATGCAGCCGGTGGGTGACATAGTCATTTTCGGCATTGGCGGCAAGCCCGCTTAAAACATAAATCGCGCTTGCATCAAAGCTCTTGTCGCTTTCGGCGCAGGCGCTGATGATATGGCGCAGGCGCACGCCTTCGGCCAGTTGGGCGACAAAAAAATGCCGACACCCCGCCGCCAGCAAAACCGGCACGGTTTCATCCATGCCCAGACCATAAGCATCGGCCTTGACCACGGCGGCGCATTGCGCTTTGCCCGATGCTTTTTGCAAAATTGTGTAATTGGCGGCCAGCGCGGTCAAATCTATGTGCAGGCTTGGCCTGTCGGCAAATCCATCCGGGGGCAGGGGCGTCGCCATCGGCTTTAGTCAAACCGTTCCGGCAAATGGTCGTCTTCGGCCAAATCGCTGAACCGCGTATAGCGGTCTTCAAAGGCCATGCGCGCCGTGCCGACCGGGCCATGCCGGTTTTTGCCGACAATCACTTCCGCCGTGCCGTCAACAAGTTTCATGCGCTCTTCCCATTGCAGAAACTCCTCTGTGCCTTCCATCGGCTTTTCGCGCATAAGATAATAGGGTTCGCGATAAACAAACATGACGATATCGGCATCTTGTTCAATGGAGCCGGATTCGCGCAAATCGGAAAGCTGCGGGCGTTTGTCCTCGCGCGATTCAACCTGCCGCGATAATTGCGACAGGGCGAGAACCGGCACATCAAGCTCTTTGGCAAGCGCTTTCAGCCCTTGCGTGATTTCGCTGACTTCCTGCACCCGCCCATCATTGCGATTGCCGCTGCTGGCGCGAACCAATTGCAGATAATCCACCACAATCAGCCCCAGCCCGTGTTGGCGTTTCAGCCGTCGCGCGCGCGCTGCCAATGTTGCCATAGGTATCGCGCCCGTATGGTCAATATAAAGCGGGGCGTCATTCAAATCGCGCGCCGAGGTGACAAGGCGGGCATATTCATCCTCATGGATTTCGCCCTTGCGAATGTTTGACGAGGAAACGCCGGATTGCTCGGCCAGCATCCGCGTGGCAAGCTGCTCGGCAGACATTTCCAGAGAGAAAAAGCCAACAACGCCGCCTTCTTTCACGCGCGTGCGGCCATCGGGCAAATGCTCGACATTACCCTCACGCTGGGCTTTAAGATAATTATGGGCAATGGTAAAGGCAATATTGGTCGCCAGGGCGGTTTTACCCATAGCCGGACGCCCTGCCAAAATCAGCAAATCGCTTTCCTGAAGCCCGCCAAGCAATGTGTCGAGACCGGTAAAGCCGCTTGACAGGCCGGATAAATGCCCTTCGCGCTGATAGGCGCGCGCCGCCATGTCAATCGCCCCGGTCAGCGATTGCTCAAAACTCATAAAGCCGGAACTATGCGCGCCTTTTTCAGCGATTGAATAAAGCGCCTGTTCGGCCTTGTCGATTTGGTCTGCCGGGCTGTCATCAATTTCGGCGTCGAAAGCATCCGCCATCATTTCCTCGCCAACAACAATCAGCTCGCGGCGAATGGCGAGGTCATAAATCGTCCGACCATATTGTTGGGCATTGGCAATGGTGGTGGCATTGGAGGCCAGCCGCGCCAAATAGCTTGCCCCACCCAATTGCACCAGCCCCTCATCCATTTCCATATAGGTCTTCAGCGTGACCGGTGAGGCCAGATTGCCATTGCCGATAAGTTTGGAGACGGCCTCATAAATCCGCATATGCACAGGGTCGAAAAAATGCCGTGCTTGCAGAAAATCCGAGACTTGGTCAAGCGCATCATTATTTATCAGCAAAGCGCCGAGAAGCCCCTGCTCGGCTTCAATATTATGCGGCATTTGGCGAAAATCCTGCGTCTGACCGGCAGCGTTTGGGGCGGCGGCTTGACTGTCAGGATTTATCTGGGTGACGGGCGTTTCCATTCAGGCAATCTAGCCTTTGCCCGCATGGTAAAGCCAGAGGAATCAAAAGACCCGCCGCAAATTTCCGAAAAAATTTCCGACGGGCCTGTGAACTATGTGGAAAAAACTTTTTACGAGGCGGTTTCTTCTGTTGACGCCTCATCAGCAGCATCCTCTTCGGTGCTATCTGCTTCGGATGTTTCTTCAGCAGCTTCTTCAGCAGCTTCTTCAGCTTCTGCATCGGCTTGCAGGTCAACTGTAACGCCTTCTTCAAACACTTCCTCAACAT
>JAYPAN010000001.1:114244-127375 GCA_038123715.1 Rhodobiaceae bacterium
TCTGCATCGGCTTGCAGGTCAACTGTAACGCCTTCTTCAAACACTTCCTCAACATTGACATCGACGTCTTCATCGTCAATTTGCTCAATGGTGACATCCTCACCGGCGGCTTGGCGCTCGGCTTCCTCGGCGGTGCGCGCCACGTTAATCGTCACTGAGCTGGAAACTTCCGGGTGCAGGGTCACAATCACGCCATGCAGACCCAGCGTTTTAATCGGCGCGGCCAGCGCGATTTGGTTGCGGGCAACGCTGAACCCTTCTTCGGCCAATGTGGCGGCAATATCGCGTGTGTTCACCGAGCCGTAAAGCTGACCCGTATCACCGGATGAACGGATGACCACAAAGCTCGCACCATCCAGCTTGGCATTGACGCTTTCGGCCTCGGATTTGCGCTCAAGATTGCGCGCTTCCAATTGGGCGCGCTCATTTTCAAAGCGCTGGAGATTGCCTTTATTTGCGCGCAATGCCTTGCCTTGGGGCAGCAGGAAATTGCGGGCATAGCCATCTTTGACATTGACCACATCGCCCATCTGGCCAAGTTTGGCGACCCGTTCCAACAATACGACTTCCATCAGTCCTTCTCCTCATCCTTATCGGTATCACCGCCTTCATCCGGCGATCCGATATTGGTGTTTTTGTCCGACCCGACCGGTGCCAGTTGCCGGAAGTTAAAGCGTGTGTCCAAAAGCCCGATAAGCGCAATCGGGATAATAACCCACGCCATGATAAAAATTAAAAAATAGAGCGCCGACAACAACCAGCCACGCCCGTTCCATGGGCGGGAGATAGCATGAATAATCGCCAAACCCAACAGAAAATATGCGCTGGTGACAAGCGCCAGAAAAATCGCCATTAAGGTGGAGAGCGTGCCGTCGAAAACCAGCGTGCCAAGGCCGAAACCTGCCAGCAAGAAAACCAGACGCGGCGGCAATTGCAGCCGGTCATAATCAGGCGTCGGACGCAGATTTTTGCCGCTGAACACGGCCAGCGCCTGCCCGATTTGCAGATTGCCAAGCAGCAGAAGCGGCCAACCGGCCAGACCGGTTATGATGATAAGCCGCGCAATGAGCTGAAAATCGCTTAAATCGCGCGTGTTGTAAACTTGATGCACCATATCGGCCAGTTCTGGCGAGGCATACATGGCTTGCGCCAGTATCTCCGGCAGGCCACCGGGTGTATCGGCGACGCTGGCGAAAATCGCTATAGTGCCGACCGCAGCCAGCGCGCCACCCATTAAGATAAGCCTTTCCGCGGGGTAAAACTCCCATAATGGCGCGCCATTGCCAGCAGGTGCAACCGGACGCGACAATAGCGACTGGCGCAGCAGCATCAGGCTTGGCACAAGAAACACCAAAAGGAAAACAATGCCGAGAACCGGCGACAGCAAAACCGATGTTAACAGGCCGGTCAAAATGGCTGCGGCAACCGCCAGACCCAGCCCGTAACAAAGGCCGATATAGGCGATTGGCACGCTGGCAAAGGGAAGGCTGACAAGCGCGGCAAACAACAGAAAGCTGGCAATGGCGGCAAAAACCGCCCGCAATGCATTGGTTTGCATATCCGGCCTTCCTTTCAGGCCATACAGCCCGTTACGCGCGGATGCGGCCTATTGCTCAACCGTATAGGGCATCAGGGCAAGATAGCGGGCGCGTTTAATGGCGCGCGCCAGCTCGCGTTGCTTTTTGGCAGATACGGCGGTGATACGGCGCGGCACGATTTTGCCGCGTTCCGACACATAGCGTTGCAGCAACCGCGTGTCTTTATAGTCAATGACAGGGGCATTGGCGCCGGAAAACGGGCAAGATTTACGGCGACGGCCAAAGGGACGACGGGCTTGGCTCATGACTGTTTCTCCTCGCTGGCGGTTTCGTTTCTGCTGTCACTGTCTCGGTCATTTTCTCGGTGACTGTCTCTGTCACCGTCATTATCGCGGCGCTGGCTGCGGCGTTCATCGCGGTTTTTATTCCGCATTTGAACGCTGTCGCCTTCTTCATGTTCGTCAACGCGCAATGTCATGTGACGGATAATATCGTCATTCAAGCTGATGCGGCGTTCCATTTCGGCAATCGCCTCATGCTCGGCCTCGATATTCATCAGCGTGTAATGGCCTTTGCGGTTCTTCTTCACCCGATAGGCGAGCGATTTCAAACCCCAATACTCAGTTTTGCTGATTTTGCCTTTGTTTTCCTCAATCACAGCGGTAATCAGGTCAACCAGACCGTCAACCTGCTGCGAGGAAATATCTTGGCGTGCAATAAAAATATGCTCATAGAGAGCCATAGCCTCACTCCTTTATCTGTTCGGCGCCGAGCCCCTGGCGACCCGAACCCCTGACGGGGCGAGGCCTGCAAGTAACGCGAGAGCGGAGACAAGGGACTGGAACCATTTCCCACAATCTTATGTGTGTCCTTTCAGCCTCCGGCCGAAACTGGCGCGGTTACACCATAAAATACCGGCAATGGCAAGCCCTCTCGCACCGGCAATTTGCAAATTGTTATCTTTGCAAAATCATGGCTCTTTGCAAAAGCTTGGCAAGCGCCGGCAAGCAGGTTAAGACAAGCGCCAATGCGTCCGGTCTTGCCGACCGGCATGTGATGACGGATTTGGAGGGGGTTATGGCAAACGCATTTATATTTCCCGGACAGGGCAGCCAAGCGGTTGGTATGGGGCGCGCTCTTGCGACCAATTGCGCGGAAGCGCGCGCTGTTTTTGCCCGAATTGACGACGCGCTTGGGCAGAATCTGTCGGAGCTTATGTTTAATGGGCCGGAAGCCGAATTAACGCTGACAGAAAACGCTCAGCCTGCCTTGATGGGCGTGTCTATCGCTGTTTTGGAAGTGCTGAAGGCGCGCGGCTATGATGTTAAAAGCAATGTCGCTTATCTGGCCGGTCATTCACTGGGCGAATATGCGGCACTGACGGCGGCGGGTGCTTTGCAATTGGAAGATTGCGCGCGTTTGCTGAAATTGCGCGGACAGGCCATGCAGCGCGCCGTGCCGGTCGGCGTTGGCGCAATGGCCGCGCTGTTGGGGCTGGATTTTGAGACAGTTGTCGAAGTGGCGGCTGAGGCGACGGCGGAAAATGAAATTTGCGGCGCGGCCAATGACAATGCGGTCGGGCAGGTGGTGATTTCCGGCCATACGGCGGCGGTTGCCCGCGCCATTGATATTGCCAAGCAGCGCGGGGCAAAACGGGCGATGGAACTGCCGGTCAGCGCACCGTTTCATTGCGCGCTGATGCAACCGGCGGCGGAAGAAATGCAAGCGGCACTGGCTGATGTTGAGATTGCCGCGCCGAGCTTGCCGATTATTGCCAATGTGACGGCCTCACCGGTTACCGAGCCGGAAGAAATCCGCAATTTGCTGGTCGCCCAAGTGACCGGCAGTGTGCGCTGGCGCGAGTCGATGATTTGGCTGGCCGATAAGGGCGTCACCCATTTGGTTGAATTGGGCAGTGGCAAGGTTCTGTCCACAATGGCCAAGCGCATTGACCCGCGCCTGACCGCCCAAGCGCTTTCGACGGAAGAAGATATTGCAGCCTTTTTGGCTGAATGATGATTTAATGATGCTTGTAAAAGCGGCGTGAAAGGACAAACGCATGTTTGATTTAAGTGGTAAAACAGCTTTGGTAACGGGCGCATCCGGCGGTATTGGACGGCAAATTGCCCAAGCCTTGCACGCAGCAGGCGCCAATGTTGGTCTGGCCGGCACGCGCGAAGCGGTGTTGCAGGAATTGGCCGATGAGCTGGGCGCAGGCGCTCATGTGTTGCTGGCTGATTTATCGACCACGCAAGGCGCGCAATCACTGGCCGCTGCCGCCGAGGAAAAATTGGGCAGCATTGATATTCTGGTGAATAATGCCGGTATCACGCGCGATAATCTTGCTTTGCGGATGAAAGACGAAGATTGGGACGCCGTGCTGGCGGTCAATCTGTCGTCAAGTTTCAAACTCATCCGTGCTGCCTTGCGCGGTATGATGAAACGCCGCCATGGTCGGATTATCGGTATTACCTCGGTTGTTGGTGTCACCGGCAATGCCGGACAGGCCAATTATGCGGCCGCCAAAGCAGGCATGATTGGCATGAGCAAATCGCTAGCGCAGGAAGTAGCCAGTCGCGGCATTACAGTGAATTGCGTTGCACCGGGTTTTATTGAAACACCGATGACCGATGCGCTGCCGGAAGCGCAAAAACAAGCATTGGGCGAGGCGATTCCGGCCGGTCGGCTGGGCAGTGGCGGTGATATTGCGGCGGCTTGTGTCTATCTGGCGAGCGATGAGGCCGGTTATGTCACCGGACAGACCTTGCACGTCAATGGCGGCATGGCGATGATATAGGTCAAATTGACGGCAAAAATACAATTTGCCGGTGTTGATTTGGCCGGTTAGACTTCTGGACACATCGCCGAAACAGTGATAGGGAACCGCCTATGCAGCGACTTTGAGTCGCTTTGCATGTTTTTAATCAATCTGAGGGGAGGCGCAAAGGCGCCGGGAACGAGGAATTATCATGAGCGATATTGCTGAACGCGTGAAAAAAATTGTTGTCGAAAATCTGGGTGTTGAAGCCGATAAAGTTTCTGAAGGCGCGAGCTTCATTGACGATTTGGGTGCTGACAGCCTTGATACGGTCGAATTGGTTATGGCCTTTGAAGAAGAGTTCGGCATTGAAATCCCCGATGATGCGGCGGAAACTATTCTGACGGTTGCCGATGCCGTTAAATTTATAGAGCAGGCCTCCTAAACAGGCCTGCCAAACAAGCCTTGCGAAAGGGCGGTGCGATGAGACGTGTTGTTGTTACCGGTCTTGGCTCAGTAAATCCGCTTGGTGCGAGCGCCGAGCAAAGCTGGCAAAACCTGCTTGCCGGTCAATCGGGCGCGTCAGTCATTACCAGCTTTAATGTTGATGATTTGCCGTGCAAAATTGCCTGCTCAATTGAACGCGGGGAAGATGCCTTTAACCCTGACGCCTATATTGAGCCGAAAGAGCAAAAGCGGGTCGATGATTTCATCATCTACGCGATAGCGGCGGCCGATATGGCGCTTGCCGACAGTGGCTATGCCGCCGAAAGCGAAGAACAGCAATACCGCACCGGCGTGTTGATTGGTGCTGGTATTGGCGGTTTGCAAGGTATTGAAGATGGCGCGTTTACCGTGCGCGATCGCGGCCCGCGTCGGCTCAGCCCGTTTTTCATTCCCGGTGCGCTTATCAATCTGGCCGGTGGTCAGGTGTCTATCCGGCACGGGCTGAAAGGGCCAAATCATGCAGTGGTGACAGCTTGTTCAACCGGCGCCCATGCGATTGGCGATGCGGCGCGGCTTATTATGCTTGATGACGCCGATGTAATGGTGGCCGGTGGCACGGAATCGGCGATTTGCCGCCTTGGCATTGCCGGATTTGCCGCCTGTCGCGCCCTGTCCACCAATTTCAACGACACACCGGAAAAAGGCTCGCGTCCCTATGATGCCGATCGCGATGGTTTCGTCATGGGCGAGGGCGCCGGTGTGGTCGTGCTGGAAGAATATGAACATGCCAAAGCGCGTGGTGCGCGTATTTATGCGGAAATTGTCGGTTATGGCCTGTCCGGTGACGCCTATCACATCACCTCACCGGCTGAAGACGGCTCAGGCGGTTTTCGTTCCATGCAGGCGGCACTGAAACGCTCCGGCCTGTCGCCGGAAGATATCGGCTATGTCAACGCGCATGGCACATCCACCCCGCTTGGCGATGAGATTGAGCTGAAAGCAGTGGAGCGTCTGTTTGGCGGCGACAGCGACGGGCTGGCCATGTCCTCTACCAAATCGGCAATTGGTCATTTGCTGGGCGCTGCCGGTGCTGTTGAGGCGATTTTCTCCATTCTGGCGATGCGTGACGGCATTGTGCCGCCGACCCTCAATCTGGTTAATCCCTCGGTTGAGACGCCGATTAACCTTGTTCCCCATAAAGCGCAGGAAAAAAAGGTGCGTGCCGCCCTGTCCAACAGTTTCGGCTTTGGCGGCACCAATGCCAGCCTGGTGTTCAAATCTGTCGAGTAAATCCGGTTGAGCGCACCCGGATCCATTCCTGACCTGCCGCCCGAACCGGCGCGACCCATCACCCGCAAACGCGCCTATCTGGCGCTGTTTTTATTTGCTGCCATTGCCGGTGTGTTGGTGCTGGCTTGGGGGGTATCACGCTTTCAGGCTGCCGGGCCGCATCAAGAGGCGCAACGCATTATTGTGCCAAAAGGCAGTGGTATGGGGCAGGTGGCTGCCGTATTGGAAGCCCGTGGATTAGTGCATAATGGGCTGGTTTTCCGGCTGGCCATGCGGCTTCGCGGCAGCACTTTGCGTGTGCAGGCCGGTGAATATGAAGTGCCGGCGCGCGCGTCAATGGCGTATATTGCCCGCTTGCTGGAATCCGGCTCTGTGCTGCTGCATGACATCACCATTCCGGAAGGCTTGACCAGCCAGCAGATTATCGAGCTGCTGATGGCAACGCCGGTGCTGGTTGGCGCGGTGGATATGCCGCCGGAAGGCAGCCTGCTGCCGGAAACCTATCGGGTTGAGCGCGGTATGACGCGCGCCGCGCTGGTCGCCAAAATGCAGGCCGCGCAAACCCGCCTGCTGACGGCGCTATGGCCGAAACGGATTGATGGGCTGCCGCTAAAAACGCCGCAGGAAGCGGTCATTCTGGCCTCGATTGTTGAAAAGGAAACCGGACTTGTCAGCGAGCGCAAGCAAGTGGCGGCGGTGTTTATCAATCGGCTCAACCGCAATATGCGCCTGCAATCCGACCCGACCATTATTTACGGGCTGGTTGGTGGCAAGGGCGTTTTGGGACGCCCGATACGGCGCAGCGAAATCAAGGGCAAGACACCTTATAACACTTATCGAATTAAGGGCTTGCCGCCGACGCCTATCGCCAATCCGGGTGCGGCCGCGCTGGCCGCGGTCTTACAACCGGCAGACAGCGACGCGCTGTATTTTGTTGCTGATGGCACGGGCGGGCATGTTTTCGCGCCGGATTTGGCCGGTCACAATCGCAATGTCGCCAAATGGCGGCAAATTCAACGACAGCAGGGGCTTCGATAGGCTATAGTCGCCGGAGAAACTGAGTCGGAATTTGCCATGTCATCTGAAATCAACCGCCGTGGATTGATGCTGGTTTTATCCTCGCCTTCGGGTGCGGGCAAAACAAGCCTGTCGCGCCGTTTGCTGGAGCAGGACGGCAATATCACCATGTCGGTCTCGGCGACGACGCGCAATCCGCGCCCCGGCGAAATTGACGGCACGGATTATCATTTTCTCGACATGGTGACATTTGGCGAAATGCGTAATCGTGATGCGTTTCTCGAATATGCGCGTGTGTTTGACCATTATTACGGCACGCCGAGAGAGCCGGTAGAGGATGCCTTGCAACAGGGGCGCGATGTGCTGTTTGACATTGACTGGCAAGGCACACAGCAATTGCAAGAAGCCGCCGCCGAGGATTTGGTGAAAGTGTTTATTTTGCCGCCATCAGCGGCTGAATTGGAGCGTCGCTTAAAGGCACGCGCGCAGGATTCCAGCGAGACGGTGGCGCGGCGCATGGCCGATGCGTCGGCGGAAATCAGCCATTATCCGGAATATGACTATATTATCGTCAATCATGATTTGGATGACAGCCTGGCGCGGCTCAATGCGATATTGGTCGCCGAACGCTTAAAGCGCGGTCGCCAGACCGGCCTGTCGGATTTCGTTAAAACCCTGCGACAATCCTTATAAAGGGCTCGCCCGCAAGGGTCAGCCCACATTGGTCAGTCCGCATTGGTCAATACGACGCGGCCAATCACCTTGCCCTCGCGCAAATCATCCAGCGACCGGCTGGCCTCGCTCATGGCGCGCATTTCAACCGGAATAGGATTTATCTTTCCGGCTTTGACAATTTCCAGCATTTCCGCCGTATCTTCCAGCGTGCCGGTCATGGAGCCGCCGACCGAAATGGCGCGGAACGGAAAAAACGGGATTGGCATGGCGAATTTGCCGCCAAACAGGCCGACTATTTTTACTTCACCGCCGCGCCGCAATGCGCCGGTGGCAAATTGCAAAGAGCCTTCAGCACCGACAAAATCAACCGCCGAGGCGACGCCGCCATTGGTATCGGCCAGCAGTTTTTTCAAATCTTCCGGATTTTTCGGATTATAGGCCGCTTTGGCTCCCGCGCCCATTGCCGCTTGCAATTTATTATCGTCCAAATCAGCAACCAGAGGCGGCGTCTCAAACATTTCCAGCGCAAATTGCACTGCCATCATGCCGACCCCGCCAAGGCCGACAATCAAGACCGGTTCGCTGGCATCGACCGGTTTCAAATGTTTCAGCGCGCTATAGGCAGTAATGCCCGAACACATATAAGTGCTGGCCAGACCCGGCGCGATATCACCGGCATCAAGGCAGTAACGCTCATGCGGCACAAGGCAATGGCTGGCAAAGCCGCCGGCGCGATTAACACCAAGCGCCCGACCATTGCACAAATTCTCGCGGCCATTATTGCAATCAGAGCAATCGCCGCAGCCAATCCACGGAAACACCACTTTGCGCTCACCGATTGCGACATTGGTGACATCGGGGCCGACCGCTACAACGACTCCCTCAATTTCATGACCAAGGGTGAAGGGCAATTGACGCGCCGCGCGCACATCAAGTTGTTCGCCGTCACCGACATCAAAATAGCCGTCATGAAAATGCACATCGGAATGGCATACGCCGCAGTGGCTGACTTCCACCAGTACTTCGCTGCCGGTCGGTGTCGGTGTTTCGATTTCCACTTCACTCAGTGGCCCGCCAAACTCGGTAATCGCCTGTGTCTTCATTGTTTCCTCCGTTTAAGCCCTCCAGGCTGTTATATTTCCGCCGACCATAGCCGCGCCAGCGTGCAAAATGCCTCTATGCTCAACGCTTCCGCCCGTTCTTGCGGGTCAATGCCTGCCTCAAGCAAAAGCCTGTGTGGGTCTGAGCATATCTGTTTCAGAGACGCGCGCAACATTTTCCGACGTTGACCAAAAGCCGCAGCAGTCATTTTTTGCAGTTTTTGGGGATGCGCCTCGGCCAATGGGGTCGGGCGCGGCACAAGCTGAACAATGGCCGAGGTGACTTTCGGCGGTGGCACAAACACATTGCGGTCAACCTCAAATAAAATGCGCGCCTCGCTCAACCAGCCGGCCAGCACGGACAAACGGCCATAGGCCGGTGTTGACGGGGCAGCAACAAGGCGCTGTGCCACTTCCTTTTGATACATCAGCGTCAATGATTGAAATCGCGGCTGCCAGCTATCGCCCTGCCAGGCTTCATCCAGCCATTTGATCAGCAATGCCGTGCCGATATTATAGGGCAGGTTGGATATGATTTTGAACTTGCCACCGGCCAATTGCGACGGCGACAGGGACATGGCATCGCCATTGATAATGTCCAGCCGACCCGGATAAGCGGCAGCAATGTCATCCAGCGCCGGAATAAACCGCCGGTCGGCCTCAATGGCAATGATTTTGCGTGCGCCCTCCATCAGCAGGCCGCGTGTCAGCCCGCCCGGCCCCGGGCCAATCTCAATAATCGGCGTGTCGTCAAGCGGCAGGGCGGCGCGCGCAATACGGCGCGTCAAATTCAAATCAAGAATGAAGTTTTGGCCGAATTTTTTGTCGGCACGCAGCCCGTGGGCAGCGATAATTTCACGCAAAGGCGGCAGGCCGTCGGAAACACCGCTTGTCATCGCTCAGCGATATTCGACCACCGCATCACGGCGCAAATCGCGCAAATGGCGGCGTGCCATCATGGCGATGCGCTGCGAGAAGATATTATCGGCAATCGCGTCGCGCGACACGGCAATGCCCAAATCATCCTTGCGGTCGCAAACAATGTGCAATTGCACGCCGTTTTCGGTCGATTGCGGGGCGCCCAGCTGACCGGCTTCAAGATTGGCCACGCTGCGGCGGATATTGGCGGGCAGGGCGCGTATCTCTCGCAAGCCGGTGCGTTTGGCTGTGGCGTCAAGCTTTTTGGCGTCTTGCTGGGCGCGGCGGCAGGTTTTGAAATCGGCGATAAAACGGTCAACTCGCTTGGGTTTGGTGTCGGGTGTGAAAGTGACGCTCAACACATCAAAGCGGTTTTTGCTGTTGTCCGGCCCGCCGCTTTCTTGCTTTTGCATCAGCGCGACAATGTAAATACCGGCATTGGTGGCAATTGGTTGGGATATTTGCCCGACCTGCAAACGCGCGACAAGCTCGGCCAATTGCGGCTCAAGCTGGCTGGCCGATATCCAGCCAAGCTGTCCGCCGCGCGCCGCTGAAGGCGAGACGCTGAATTGCCGCGCCACCGCGCCGAAATCAACACCGGCTTGCAATTGTGAGACAATTTCCGCCGACAGGGCGGCAATCCGGCTCTGGTCAGCGAAACTGTCAACCGCCAGCAAAATCTCGCTGAGCAAATAGCTGGGCTGACCAATCGCGCGCACCGCCTTGTTATATTGCTCATTGATTTCCGCATCACCGATTTTTATGCGCCCGCTAAAGCTGCGCCGGACAAATTGGTTCCATGCCAGTTCCGCCTCAATCTGGCTTTTCAGGCTTTCAACCGTAATGCCATTATCACCGAGAAATTTCTTGATACCGTCAAGCGACATGCCGGAATCGCGCGCCATGCCTTCCAGACGGCGTTCAATTTCCGCCGCTTCAATGGCAATCTCAACGCGCTTGGCTTCCTGCATTTGCAGTTTTTCATCCACCAGCGAGCGCAGCACTTGGGCGCGCATGCGTTCAATCACATCGGCGGATTTTTCAATGCCGGAGGTCGCCAGAAACAAGTCAACGCGCTGGTCAACATCGTAAATGGAAATCACCTCATCATTGACAATGGCGGCAATGCCCTCGACATCGCGTGCCGAGGCAGGCGCGACCCATAAAAGGCACAATAGAGGGGCGACAAGACGCAAGATAAGCCGCAGCATGAGCCGCAGGTCACAAAACATATTCATCGCCCAAATCAGGCCAGGGAAAGAGTTGTTTTTCCGGTTCATAAAGCAAGCTGTTAGCACAATTTTGCGGCGCACGGTTAGTGCAAAATGGCAATTTCAACAAACAAAACTGGACGCTGGCCATCATTGACCATATTTTACCAAAAGTAACCATATCCACTAGCCGATTGCCGGAGAATAATATGACAATCTCAATTTCTTTTACCACCGACAAACTCCCGACCAAGGGCGCGCTCCTTATTCCACTTGCCAAAGGAGCCAAGCTGCCGCCATTGGCCAAGCAACTTGACAAGCAAACCGGCGGGGCGCTGGAACGGGCAATCAAAGTTAACAAGTTCAAAGGCGATGCCGGCGCCATTGTCAGTATTGTAGCACCGGCCAAATCAACGCTTGACCGGATTGTGCTTGTCGGTGTCGGCGCGCCTGACAAATTGACAGCGGTTGACGCTGAAAAATTTGGCGGCACGGCGCTGGGCGCGGTTGAAAAATATGATGGCAATGCGACTGTCCTGTTTGAGCCGCTGAAAACTCCGCTTGGCGATGCCGGGCTGGCGGCGCGGGCGGCGACAGGTGCTTATCTTCGCAGCTATAAGTTTGAGAAATATAAAACCAAAAAGAAAACCACGGGCGGTCTGAAAAAACTGACCCTCGCCACCTCTGCCAATGCCGGTGCGCGCAAAGCCTATGCCGAATTGGGGGCGATTGCCGATGGCACGATTTTGGCGCGTGATTTGGTCAATGAGCCATCCAATGTGCTGACGCCGCCGGAGTTTGCCAAACGCGCCAAAGCCTTGACCAAGCTCGGCGTGAAAGTCGAAATTTTGAGCGAAGCGCAAATGAAAAAACTCGGCATGGGGTCGCTGCTCGGCGTTGGGCAGGGCAGCGTGCAGCCAAGCCAAATGGTCATTATGCAATGGCAGGGCGCGGCGAAAAGCAAAAAGCCGCTGGCCTTTATCGGTAAGGGTGTGTGTTTTGACACGGGCGGTATTTCCATCAAACCCGCCGGTGGCATGGAGGATATGAAGGGCGATATGGGCGGCGCGGCAGCCGTGACCGGTCTGATGTATGCATTGGCCGCGCGCAAAGCCAAGGCCAATGTGGTTGGCGTTATCGGGTTGGTGGAAAATATGCCCGATGGCAATGCCCAGCGTCCGGGCGATATTGTTACTTCCATGTCGGGTCAAACGATTGAAGTGCTGAACACAGATGCCGAAGGCCGCTTGGTGCTGGCCGATGCGCTTTGGTATACGCAAGAGCGTTTCAAGCCGCAATTTATGATAAATCTCGCCACGCTGACCGGCGCGATTATGGTTGCGCTGGGTCAAGAATATGCCGGCATGTTTGCCAATAATGACAAGCTGGCTGGGCGTCTGACCGAGATTGGCGCGGCTGAAGGCGAGAAAGTCTGGCGTATGCCGATTTGCGATGCTTTTGACAAAATGATTGATACGCCCAATGCCGATATGAAGAATATCGGCGGGCGCTATGCAGGTTCATCAACGGCGGCGCAATTTCTGCAACGCTTCACCAATGGTGTGCCTTGGGTGCATCTCGATATTGCCGGCACGGCTATGGGGTCGCCGAAAACCGCGATTAGCCGCAGCTGGGCAAGCGGCTATGGCGTGCGTCTGCTCGACCGGCTGGTCAAAAACCATTACGAATAGAGCGCATTTTGTTGGAGATTTTGTTCTATCATCTGGAGCGTCAGACGCTGGAACAGGCCTTGCCGCAATTGCTGGAAGCCAGTTTGAAACGCGACTGGCGGGCGGTGGTGCAGGCCGGGTCGATGGAACGTGTGGCGGCGCTTGACGCGCATTTATGGACATGGCGCGATGACAGCTTTCTGCCGCATGCGGCCAAGGGCGATGCGCGCTTTGCCGACCATGCCGCCGACCAGCCAATATGGATTACCGATGGCGATGACACGCCCAATCAGGCGCAAGTGCTGTTTCTGGTCGATGGCGCGATGCGTGACGGGCTGGACGGGTTTCAGCGATGCGTTTTCATTTTTGACGGGCGCGACGACGACAGCCTTGCCCGCGCCCGCGCCGACTGGTCGCGGCTCAAGGCTGACGGCCACACACTGACCTATTGGCAACAAACCGCCGATGGTAAGTGGCAAGAAAAAGCATGAGGGTGGTATAAATAGC
>JAYPAN010000001.1:127475-248318 GCA_038123715.1 Rhodobiaceae bacterium
CAACAAACCGCCGATGGTAAGTGGCAAGAAAAAGCATGAGGGTGGTATAAATAGCAGCTTGGAGAAGCGGCGACTTTCATCTATCATAAACCAGCTGGCGAATGTGCAAAAAAGAGGTCGGCCATGATACGCAAAAGTAGGAAACAGCGTTTTCAGATAATTGATTTTGAGCAGAACGCCACTCAAAGTGTCTCTGCGCGAGAATTATTAAAACTGCTTGAGACCAGAGCTGCCGATATTGAGGATATTGCTTTTGAACCGGCTGGCAAAATCGGGCGTTCGGTCGGCTTGATGCGCGCGCCTCGGTCTTACCAACAAATCGGCACTTTCCTTGTAAAATGGAAGCAACCGCATTTTGACATGGTGTCCTGCGGGTAATTGCGCTCCTCTTTTTCGCTTGTCCCTCATTCGCACTCAGCCTATAAGGCGCGCATAGATTGATATTGACTCTCGAACAGGACATGACCCATGGCTCTTGAACGCACTTTTTCCATCATCAAACCCGACGCCACCAAGCGTAATCTGACCGGTAAAATCATTGACCGGTTTGAAAGCAATGGCCTGCGTATTGTTGCCTCCAAGCGCATTCATATGAGCCGCGAACAGGCTGAGGGGTTTTATGCCGTGCATAAAGAGCGCCCATTTTTCAATGATTTGGTCAGCTTTATGATTTCCGGCCCGGTGGTCGTGCAGGTTTTGGAGGGCGAAAACGCCATTGCCAAAAACCGCGAAATCATGGGCGCTACCAATCCGGCGGAAGCCGATGACGGCACAATCCGCAAGGATTTTGCCGAAAGCATTGAGGCCAATTCCGTGCATGGCTCGGACGCGCCGGAAACAGCCGCCGAAGAAATCAAATTCTTCTTCGCCGATGATGAGCTGGTTGGCTAAACAGCAGTGAGTTGATTTGTAAAACCGGTGTCCGCGCGCGGCGCCGGTTTTACTTTGCGTGCAATCCAGCCAGCACTTTATCCAGTGCTTCGGGATAGGCGACATGCTCTTGTTCCAAAACGCGCGCGGCAAGACTGTCGGGCGTATCATCGGCCAGCACGGCCACTTGTTTTTGCACCAATATTGGCCCGTCATCCATTTCCGGACGCATCAGATGAACGGTGCAGCCGTGCTGGCGCGCGCCGTCCTCCAATGCGCGCTGATGCGTGTGCAGCCCCTTATAGGCGGGCAGCAGGGATGGGTGAATGTTGAGCAGCCTGTCATGCCAGTGATTGACAAAATCACCGGTCAGCAGACGCATAAAACCGGCAGCGCAAATCAAATCCACCTGCGCCGCCTCAAGCGCGGCCTGCATGTCGGCCTCAAATCCGGCGCGGGTTTCATATTGCTTATGGTCTATCACCTGACAGGCAATCCCATTGTCGTGACACCAGTCAATACCACCGGCATCGGGGCGATTGCACAGGGCAAGAACAAACTCAGCAGGCACATCAGCGCGCGCTATATGGGCGGCAAGGCTTTTCATATTGCTGCCGCGCCCGGAGAATAAAATGGCAATGCGCGTTTTTTGTTCCATTGCTTGCGTCATTGTTTGCTTCACTGGCTTTGCAAATGGCCGTGATATTGCGCCGATTTTTCTTCGGCTTCGAGCAGCCGCCCCAAGGGCAGCACGGTTTCGCCATTGGCCGCCAGCGTCGCCATAATATCGCTTGCCGCCGCCGCCGCCACAACCAGCACCATGCCAATACCGCAATTAAATGTCCGCAGCATTTCGGCTTCTTCCATGCCGCCAATGCGTTGCAGCCAGTTGAAAACGCGCGGCATATGCCAAGCGGTCAGGTCAATTTCGGCGGCCAACCCGTCGGGCAAAACGCGCGGCAGATTTTCCGTAAAGCCGCCGCCGGTAATATGCGCCAGCCCTTTAACCGCCGCGCCATGCGCCTGCAATGCGGCCAGCACCGGGCGCACATAAATCCGCGTTGGGGTCAGTAATTCATCGGCGAGTGTTATGTCGGGGTTTGACGGGGCAGGCGCATCCCACGGTAGGTCTTGTTCGGCCACCAGCTTGCGAACCAGCGAATAGCCATTGGAATGAAGCCCGTTCGCGGCAAGGCCAAGCAGAATGTCGCCCGGTTGCATGTCGCCGCGCGGCAGCACGGCGTCGCGTTCAACCGCGCCGACGGAAAATCCGGCAAGGTCATAATCGCCGCCCTGATAAAGGCCAGGCATTTCCGCCGTTTCACCGCCAATCAGCGCGCAATTGGCCTGTTTGCAGCCTTCGGCAATGCCGCCAATAATGCCGGTTGCCGCGTCAATATCCAGCTTGCCGGTGGCGAAATAATCAAGAAAGAAAAGCGGCTCGGCGCCTTGAACAATCAAATCATTGACGCACATGGCCACCAAATCAATGCCGACCGTATGGTGGATGCCGCTGTCAATGGCGATTTTCAACTTGGTTCCGACACCGTCATTGGCGGCGACCAGAAGCGGGTCTTTATAGTTGCAGGCCGCCAAATCAAACAGGCCGCCAAAGCCGCCCAAATCGCTGTCAGCGCCGGTGCGGCGCGTGGCTTTTGCCAGAGGGGCAATGCGGTTAACCAGCGTGTTACCCGCTTCGATATCAACACCGGCATCGGCATAGGTGGCAGGCGTGTTTTTGCCTCGCGCGCTCATCGACTGCCCCCATATGAAGCTATTGTAACCGGCGACTCTTTTGTGACTGGAATCATCGTGCATGGCTAGCACAATCGCGCCAGCTTTGAAAGACACTGGCAAAAGACGCGCCATATGGCGATTGTTTCCGTTGCGGTTAAAGGCGGCGCGGGTTAGTTTGGCCGGATGAAAAAGAATATATCCCAATGGGCGGTTTCGACCCTTATATGTGCCGTGGCTCTGATTGGTCTGATGGCTGGAACGGCGCGCGCGGGCAGCGTGTTCAGCGTGGACAAGGTTGATGTTGATGTCAGCGCGGCCACAACAATTGAGGCGCGCACGCAGGCATTGGCCGAAGGCCAGCAAAGGGCGCTTGAAATTGTCATGAAGCGGTTGGTGCGAATTGATGATTGGCCGCGTCTGCCGCCCGTGGCGTCAGCCAAGGATATTCAAAACATTGTTGAAGGGTTTCGCGTCAGCGACGAAAAAACCGGTCGTGGCCGCTATATTGCCCGTATGTCGGTGCAATTCAAACCCGGCCCGTTGCGCCGTTTGCTGCGCGGTTATAATTTGCCACTAAATGAAGACCAGGCGCGCACGGCATTGCTGGTGCCGGTGCTGGAAGATTTGCGCGGGCTTCAAGCATGGGGCGACCATTGGTGGCGGCAAAGCTGGTTGGCGCAGGATTTGAATAATGCCGCCGCGCCACTGGCGCTGCCCTTGGGCGATATGGAAGATGCGCTGATTGCCTCGCCGGAAGACATATTGATTGGCAGCCCTGAAAAATTGCTTGCCTTGAATGAACGCTATGATACCCAAACCGTTATTGTGGCGCATGCGTTGGCCGATGTTGATGGGCAATTGGGCGTCACCGCCTATATTTTCAACGCCGATAGCAGCGATGTAATTGTCCGCACTTACCGCACAGGCGGCGCGCATGGCGACATGGCCGATATGGCGGTTGCCGAGCTTATGTCGGTTTTGTCGGAACGCTGGAAACAAGTGGCTGTGGTAGCCAGTGATGAAGAAACATCATTGCCGGTATTGGCCGAGTTTTCTTCGCTCAAACAATGGGTCATGATGCTGCGCGAACTGGAAGCGGCCAGCCTTGTGCAAGTGGTGGATGTGCGTGAAATGTCGTCGCGCCAAGCATGGCTTGATTTGTCCTATATTGGTTCAATTGAGCAATTGAGTGCCAATTTGCAGCAGCGCGATTTGGAGCTGGTCGAAGACAGGCCAGATGATGCCCTGCAAAATGACATGCAAGTGGAAGGCCTGCCGACCGGCGAAACAGTTGAAAAACCGGTTATCGAAGCAAAGGGAACCGATAACAGCGAAGAAAGCAGAGGCTGGCGCCTTGCCGTGCGCCAGACAGGTAGATGATACAATTGCGCGCCTTGCATGTTTACATCATTTTCGGCCTGATTGCCTCAATCTGGCTGATTGACCGCCTGTCGGGCATATTGCTGCCATTTGTGACCGGTTTTGCGCTGGCTTATTTTCTCGACCCGCTTGCCGACCGGCTTGAGGCTGTCGGTATCAGACGGGCGCTGGCGACCACGGTGATAACCGCCTTTTTCGCCGTTGTTTTGTTGGTCTTGATATGGGTTGGCGGGCCATTGCTCAGTGAGCAAATTATTCTGCTGATGCGGTCTTTGCCGCAAGGCGTGGCGGAAATCAATCGCTGGCTGTATGAGCTGACCGGCAATCAGATTTTTTCCACCAATGCACAGGATTTGGCGGCGCAATATAGCGACAAGGCGCTGCAATTGGCGGGGCTGGCGACCGGTAATCTTTTGAAATCCGGCCTGTCATTCCTCAATCTGGTGGCGCTGATTTTCATCACGCCGATTGTCACTATTTACCTGCTTAATGATTGGGACAGAATGGTGGCGGTGATTGACCGCAATTTACCGGAACCCTATGGCGCGACCGTGCGCCAATTGGCACATGAAATTGACATTATTTTAAGCGGGTTTTTGCGCGGTCAGATGATTGTCTGCCTGTCGCTGGGGCTGATTTATGCGCTTGGCCTCGGTCTGGTCGGCCTGAAAGGTGGCGTCTTGGTCGGCTTGCTGGCCGGTCTGGTCAGTTTCATACCCTATGTCGGCTCGGCCTTTGGTGTTTTATTGGCGACGGCACTGGGTCTGGGGCAGTTCGGCATGGATTATATCATTTTGTTGCAGATGGTCGCCATTTTCCTTGTCGGGCAGTTTATTGAAGGCAATTTTCTGACGCCAAGGATGGTTGGCGACCGAGTTAATCTGCATCCGGTGTGGATTATTTTTGCTCTTTTGGCGATGGGAACCTTATTCGGCTTTCTCGGTCTGTTGCTGGCCGTGCCGATTGCCGCCGTGATTGGCGTGCTTGTGCGCTTTGCCTTCATGCGTCTGCTGAACGATGAAACGGCAATGGTGGAGAAGGATTAAGTGACCGGGCAGCTTGTTTTTGACCTGCCGGTGCGCCGCGCGGAGGGGCGCGGGGATTTTTTTGTCTCCGGATGCAATGCGCGCGCTGTTGCCCTGATTGACAAATGGCCGGATTGGGACATGGCCGCGCAATGCCTGGTCGGCCCGCCGCGCTGCGGCAAATCGCATTTATCGGGCGTTTTACTGTCACAAGCGGGTGGTCATATGGTGAATGGCGAGGAATTGGCGACCCATGCCATAGCGGAAGCGGTTGAAGCCTGGCTGTCGCAGCTTGGCGCAAACAATGGCGCGGACGCAATTATGATTGTGGACAGGCTGGAAAACCTGCCGCCACAGGGCGAGGAAACCCTGTTTCATATGATAAATCATGCCCATAATAGCGGCAGTAAATTGTTGCTTGTCTCGCGCCGGTCACCGGCGCATCTGGACATTGAGTTGCCGGATTTGGCCTCGCGGCTGCGCGCATTGCCCGTCTCGGATATGGGCATGCCTGATGATGAGCTGGTCAGAGGCTTGCTGGTGAAACTGTTCAATGACCGGCAGGTGGTTGTCGGCGCGCGCGTGATTGAGTATTTGCTGCCCCGCATTGAGCGCGATTTTAATGCGATTGAAACATTGGTGGCCGATATTGACCAGCGCGCCATGCGCGAGCAGCGCGGCATTACCGTGCCGCTTGTTGCCGAACTTGTTTGACTGTGTAATATGGCTGGCAATTCGGTAAAATATGTGAATGAGCGAGAGCTTTATGCCCAAAGCCAATAAATCGTTGAAAGTTAAAAAGACCAAGCGCGACAAGCTGCCTGAAACGCATCTTGGCTTTGAACGGCAAAAACGTTTTATCAATCGTGAATTATCTTGGCTGGCCTTTAACCGGCGGGTTTTGGAAGAGGCTTCCAATCCCGGACATCCGGTGCTGGAACGGCTGCGGTTTTTGTCGATATCGGCCAGTAATTTGGACGAGTTTTTCATGGTGCGCGTGGCCGGGCTGGCCGGACAGACAAAGGCAGGCATTGAAGTGCCAAGCCAAGACGGGCTGACACCGGCGCAGCAATTGGTCGGCGTCACCAATGAGGCCAATGCGCTGATGGCGGCGCAGCAGGCGGCATGGCGCGATTTGCTGGGTGAAATGCGCGAGGCTGGCATTTTCGTGCTTGAAGAGGAAGAACTGCAAAACGCGCAGAAAGCATGGCTGGAAGATTATTTCCTCGACCAAGTGCTGCCAGTGCTGACGCCTTTAGCGATTGACCCAGCGCACCCTTTTCCATTTATCCCCAATCTCGGCTTTGCCCTTGCGCTGCAATTGGCGCGCATATCCGACGATAATCACATGAATGCGCTGCTGCTTATTCCGCAACAGCTTGACCGGTTTATCCGCCTGCCGGAAAAAGCCGGTCGGCCAATGGAGTTTGTGCGGTTGGAAACATTGATTTCCATGTTCATTGAACGCACTTTCCCCGGCTATCACGTTTTGGGGCAGGGCGTGTTCCGGATTATCCGTGACAGCGATATTGAGGTTGAGGAAGAAGCCGAAGACCTTGTGCAATTATTTGAAAGCGCGCTCAAACGGCGGCGGCGCGGCTCGGTTATCCGGCTGAAAATTGACAGCGCCATGCCCGAAAATCTGCAAAGATTGGTGACGCGCGAGTTGGAAGTGCATCCCAAATCTGTGGTGGTGGTTGACGGGCTGGTCGGGCTTGCCCAGACCGAGCAGATTGTTGCCAATGGTGGCTCGCAACATAAGTTTGAGCCATTTAATGCGCGCTTTCCTGAACGGATTCGCGAGCATGGCGGCGATTGCTTTTCGGCGATTGGCGCAAAAGATATTTTGGTGCATCACCCTTATGAAAGTTTTGATGTGGTCGTGCAATTCATACGGCAGGCGGCGCTTGACCCGGATGTTGTGGCGATTAAGCAAACACTTTACCGCACCTCCGAGGACAGCCCGATTGTCAAAGCACTGATTGAAGCGGCTGAGGCTGGCAAATCTGTGACCGCGCTGGTGGAATTGAAGGCGCGGTTTGACGAGGCAGCCAATATCCGCCTCGCGCGCGATATGGAGCGCGCCGGTGTGCAGGTTGTGTTCGGCTTTTTGCAATTGAAAACCCATGCCAAAGTCAGCATTGTGGTGCGCCGCGAAACCGACATGATGCGGACTTATGTGCATTTGGGAACCGGCAATTACCACCCGCAAACCGCGCGCGTCTATACCGATTTGTCACTGTTCACTTGCGACCGCGACATTGCGTCGGACGCTGCCCAAGTGTTCAATTTCTTCACCGGCTATGCCGAGCCGAATAATCTGAAACGCCTTGCTCTGTCGCCGCTGACATTGCGGCCAACACTGATGCAGGCCATTAAGGGCGAAATTGCCCATGCCAAGGCCGGGCGTCCGGCGGCGATATGGGCGAAAATGAATTCGCTGGTCGATCCTTATGTGATTGATATGCTCTACTCCGCCTCGCAGGCCGGTGTGCAAATTGACTTGGTGGTGCGCGGCATATGCTGTTTGCGCGCCGGTGTGCCGCGACTGTCGGAAAACATTCGGGTCAAAAGCATTGTCGGGCGATTTCTTGAACATTCCCGCATTGTCTGTTTTGGCGATGGTCACGGCCTGCCTTCGGCCAAGGCGCGGGTCTATCTGTCATCGGCGGACTGGATGCCGCGCAATCTTGACCGCCGCGTTGAAGTGCTGACACCGATATTGAATGAAACTGTTCATGCACAGATTGTTGAGCAAATTATGAGCATAAATCTGGCCGATAACCAGCAAAGCTGGCACATGGCGCCGGACGGCACTTACCGGCGCGATTTGGCGGCGGAACATGAGGGGCGCGTCAACGCGCATGAGTATTTTATGACCAATCCAAGCCTTTCGGGTCGCGGCAAGGCATTGTCCAAGCCCAAGAAAAAGGCCGGTAAGTCGAAAGCCGAGTAAACCGGGCAGGGTTGAGCAATGATTGATACGGCGATGAAACAGCCAGCCCCTTTTGCGCCCCGCCCGCATTCCAAAATGCAACAGGATTTCATGCGTGACCCCTTATAAAACCGAGAAATTTGCCGATGCCTTGCACCGGCTTGGCACTTTGCCGCCCGATGCGCCGCTTGGTGTTTTGGATATTGGCTCCAATTCGGTGCGTCTTGTCGGCTATTCCGGCTCGGCACGCACGCCCTTGCCGATTTACAATGAGCGCGCTTTTTGCCGGCTTGGCGAGGCGGTGTCGGCAAGCGGGCGCATTGAGGGCGAACCTTATGAGCTGGCAATTCAGACTTTTCGCCGGTTTCGGGCGATTGCCGAAAGGCTGGGCATAGGCAATCTGGCGGCCTTTGCCACGGCGGCTGTGCGCGATGCGGAAAACAGCGCTGAATTTGTCGCTGAGGCGGAAGCCATTCTCGGCCATGAAATCCGCGTGCTGAGTGGCGAGGAAGAGGCGCGTTTTTCAGCCGATGGGGTGATGCTTGCCATGCCCGGCGCGCAAGGCATTGTTGCCGATTTGGGCGGCGGCAGTCTGGAACTGGCGCAGGTGAAAAACAATCGCGTGTTGAAATGGGCAACGCTGCCTTTGGGCGTTTTGGCGCTGCGCCAGTATTCGGGCAATGACCGGCAGGTTATGGCCGATATTGTTAGCCGCGCGCTGGCCGGACTGGACTGGCTGGACGAGGGGCGCGGCCTGCCGCTTTATGTGGTGGGCGGCACATGGCGTAATCTGGCAAGTGTGCATATAGACGCCACCCAATATCCGTTGGATGTGCTGCATCACTATGCGGTGGCGACAGATGATATGCACCGCTTTGCCGATGATATTGCCGATTTGAGCGATGATGAGGCTTTGCTGGTCGAGGCGTCGTCCAATAATCGCCGCGCCGCCTTGCCGATTGCCGCGCTGGTTCTCAATCATTTGGCCGCCGCGACAGATCCCGGGCAGATTATTGTATCGGCCAATGCGGTGCGCGAAGGTGTGCTGTATTCGATACTTGAGAAAAAGTTTCGCCGTCTTGACCCGTTGCTGCTGGCTTGCGAGGAAATGGCCGAACGGCTATGCAAATCGGCGCTTTATGGGCATGAATTGGCCGCATGGACATCGAAATTGTTCCGCCGCAGCACGGCGGATGGGCTTTCGGGCAAATCGCTGGAACGGTTGCGGCAGGCCGGTTGTCTGATTTCCGACCTGGCCTGGGCCAGCCATCCGAGCTTTCGCGCGCAAGCGGTCAGCCAAGCTGTGTTGACCGCGCCTTTTTCCGGCATTGACCATTATGGCCGTGTGTTTCTGGCGCGCGCACTGGCGCATCGGCATGAAGTAAATGAAGAATGGGATGATTTCGGCCCGCTTGCTCTGTCGGAAAATGATGACCGGCTGGCGCGCGCTTTGGGGCTGAGCTTCCGGCTTGCCCATTCCCTGTCGGCCTCGCTGCCGGGTCTGCTGCCGCATACGCGCCTGCGCGCCGGAAAAAAGAAATTGCGCCTGCGTATTGACCCGTCACAAGAGGCGCTGATGGGGCCTATTATCCAAAAACGAATGACTGTGCTGGCCAATGAGTTGGGGCTGGAGCCGATAATCAAAATTGAAAAAGTGCGCGAGCGAACCGGCACATTGGCGGTATCCGAAGCGGAAAATAATCTTAATTTCGATCAATAAGCACGACAGCATCGCCATCCGTGGCGAGCGCCAGCCGTCCGGCCTTCAAATCCAGCGCATAGCGCCCGAAAATTTCCAGCCGCCAGCCATGCAAAGCGGCGACATCAGGCGCTTCATCACTGGCAATACGCTCCAAATCAGCGACATTGGCAATCAGCTTTGGGGCGACGCCGGTTTCCTCGCTGCGCTGCTTGAGCAGCACTTTCAACAAATCCACCAATGGGCCAATGCCGGGGCGGTTGACAATCGGCTTGGGCATATCGGGCAGGGCGTCGGCTTCCATATTGCGGCCGCGCTCAACCGCCTGCAAAAGCGGCTCGGCATAGCGCGATTTCTCAAACCCTTTCGGCACGGCACGCAAACGCGCCAGCGCTTTCCTGTCTTTGGGGGCTTGCAGGGCAAGTTCGCGCAATGCGTCATCTTTCAGCACCCGGCTGCGCGGCACATTTCGGCTTTGCGCCTCAATTTCGCGCCATTTGGCAACTTCCACCAATATGCCGAGAACATGCGGACGCCTGTCCTGCATACGCAGTCTTTTCCATGCATTGTCGGGCGATTGAACATAGAGTTCCGGGTCTTCAAGCAATTGCTGTTCCTCGGTCAGCCAGCCGCGCCGTTTGTTTTCTTCCAGTTCATTTTCGAGAAACTCAAATGCGCCGCGCAAATGCGTCACATCAGCCAGCGCATAGGTCAATTGTGCTTCGCTCAATGGGCGGTGGCTCCAATCGGTAAAGCGGTTGCCCTTGTCAATTTTGCCACCAACCGTGCGCCGCACCAATGTTTCATAGCCAACCGCATCACCAAAGCCGCACACCATAGCGGCAATTTGCGTGTCAAAAAGCGGCTGGGGAATAATGCCGGCATTTTTGTGAAATATCTCAATATCCTGCCGACAGCCATGCATGACTTTCAGCACATCCGGATTTTGCAGCAAGTCGTAAAATGGCGTCAAATCCAACCCGTCGGCCAGCGGGTCAATCATTGCTTCCAAATCCGGCGAGGCGGTTTGAATCAGGCACAATATCGGCCAGAACGTGCTTTCGCGCAAAAACTCCGTATCGACGGTGATATAGCGGCTTTGAGCAAGTTTGGAGCAGGTTTCGGCCAGTTTTTCCGTTGTCGTTATCAGTTCCATAAGTTTCCTTATAGTGAATATGGGGCGTTTTGTCGCCTGCAAGATTGTCGCTGTTCTTCTTTTGACTGATGGATGCTTGACAAAGCGGGTAAAGCATTGTGTTTAGGCGCTAATGTGCCAAGAGGATAAATGCCATGCATGAATATCGAAGCCACACTTGCGGCGCTTTGCGCGGCAGCGATATTGACCAAACTGTCCGCCTGTCGGGCTGGGTTCACCGGAAACGCGACCATGGGGGGCTTTTGTTCATTGACCTGCGCGACCATTACGGGCTGACGCAGCTTGTCATTGAGCCGGAAAACCCCGATTTCGCGTTGGCCGAACGGGTGCGCGCCGAAAGCGTCATCCGCGTTGAAGGGCGCGTTGTGGCGCGCGATGATGAGGCCAAAAACGCCAATCTGCCAACCGGTGACATTGAAGTCTATTTATCGAAAATTGAGATTTTGTCGGAAGCCGCCGATTTGCCGCTGCCGGTATTTGGTGAACCTGATTATCCGGAGGAATTGCGCTTGCGCCACCGTTTCCTCGATTTGCGCCGCGATACGCTGCACGCCAATATCGTGCTGCGCTCGGAAATTATTTCATGGATTCGCGCCCGCATGAACGAGCAGGGCTTCCGCGAATATCAAACGCCGATTTTGACCGCGTCCAGCCCGGAAGGCGCGCGCGATTTTCTGGTGCCGTCGCGGCTGCATCCGGGCAAGTTTTACGCGCTGCCGCAAGCGCCGCAGCAATTCAAGCAATTGCTGATGGTGGCCGGTTTTGACCGCTATTTCCAAATCGCGCCCTGCTTTCGTGATGAAGATGCCCGCGCCGACCGGTCGCCGGGTGAGTTTTACCAGCTTGATTTGGAAATGAGCTTTGTCACGCAAGAAGATGTGTTTCAGGCGGTTGAACCCATGCTGCGCGATTTATTCACGCATTTTGGCGGCGCGCGTCGGGTGACAGACAGTTTCCCGCGTATTCCCTATGCTGAGGCAATGCAAAAATATGGCAGCGACAAGCCGGATTTGCGTATCCCGATTGAAATGCAGGATGTGACAGATGCGTTTGCCGGTTCCGGTTTCAAGATTTTTGCCGATATGATAGCCCGCGACGAAAACAATAAAGTCTGGGCGATTCCTGCCAAAACCGGCGGCAGTCGGGCGTTTTGCGACCGTATGAATAGCTGGGCGCAAGGCGAAGGCCAGCCGGGGCTGGGCTATATTTTCTTCCGCGATGGCGAGGGCGCTGGCCCGTTGGCGAAAAATATCGGGCCGGAGCGCACCAAAGACATTCAGACCCGTTTGGGGCTGGAAGATGGTGATGCGGTGTTCTTCTGCGCCGGATTGCCCAAGAGTTTTGCCGATTTTGCCGCGCGCGCGCGCAATCGCGTCGGCGAGGAGTTGGAGCTGATTGATCGCGACCAATTTGCCTTTTGCTGGATTGTTGATTTTCCCATGTATGAGTTTGACGATGCCGAGGGCAAAATCGACTTTTCGCACAATCCTTTCACCATGCCGCAAGGCGGGATGGAGGCGCTGGAGAACAAAGACCCGTTGGATATTCTTGGTTTTCAATATGACATTGTGTGCAATGGTATTGAGCTTTCCTCCGGCGCGATACGGAACCATAAGCCGGAAATCATGCTGAAATCTTTTGCTATTGCCGGTTATGAAGCTGATGAGGTGGAAGCCGAATTTGGCGGCATGTTGGAAGCTTTTCGCTATGGCGCACCGCCGCATGGCGGCATCGCACCGGGGATTGACCGTATTGTGATGTTGCTGGCCGGGGTGGAAAATCTGCGCGAAGTGGTGGCTTTTCCGATGAACCAGCAAGCCGAGGATTTGCTGATGCACGCACCGGCTGAGGTGAGCAATGCACAGCTGCGCGAATTGCATATCCGGCTCAATCTGCCGGCTGACAGCAAGGGTGAATAAGCGGGTAAAGGGCAAAGGCGGGGCTGTTATTTTTGCCAAAGGTTCACTATACTCACTGACAATTTGCAGCCGCGTGCGGTTAGCTTGAGACAGGGACGAAACATGCATTTTTTGAAAATGATATTCACCTGGTGGCACGGCCAGACAATAGGAACATGGCTGACGACATGGCGGCGTGGCAGGCTGGTTGGTGTCGATGAACAGGGCAATCGCTATTATGAGGACAAGGCCGGGGCGTCGGTCAATGGCAAGACACGGCGTTGGGTGATTTACAATGGCGATATTGAAGCCACGCGGGTTGCGCCGGAATGGCATGGCTGGCTGCATTATACGGTCAATGAAACGCCCGATCAGGCCGCTTATGTGCGCCGCGACTGGCATCAGCCGCACCGGCGCAATATGACCGGCACCAAACAGGCGCATAAACCGGCAGGGCCTGCCGATTCAACAAGTTACCCAAAGGGCTACTCATCTTGGACACCCGAATAAAACAGACACCCGAACAGAAGAAATGAAGGCGGCCGCCCGAAAGGCACCGGAAGCGCGATGAAAGACAATCTTGTAGAAACCATTATCGGCGCATTGGTCGTCGCCATTGCCGCGGCTTTTGTGCTTTACGGCTATTCGGTGACCGATAGCGGCTCGGGTGGCGATGCGTATGAGGTTACAGCGCAATTTGACCGGGTGGATGGGCTGACAATCGGCAGCGATGTCCGCATGTCGGGCATTAAAGTCGGCACGATTACCGGGTTGAGCCTCAACACCCAAAACTATTATGCCGATGTCACTATGGCGATTGGCAATGAAATTGAACTGCCCGATGACAGCAGCGCCAAAATTACCAGCGAGGGTTTGCTTGGTGGCAATTATGTGTCCCTGTCACCGGGCGGCAGCGAGGATATGCTGGCCGAAGGCGATGAGATTCTCTACACGCAAGGCTCGGTTGATTTGATTGCGCTGGTCAGCCAGGCATTGTTCAGCGCCGGTGATGGTGAAGGTGATAAAGACTGACACGCGGCTGTCGCGGATTGCGCTGACGGGGGTTCTGCTTCTCGCGGGAACCGCGCTTGTGCTTGCACAAAGCCCGTCGCCAGATTTGTCCAATACACCCATGCAGGCCGCCGAGCCGCCGCTTCTGGTGCCACCGCCGCCGCCTGTGCTTGACCCCAATTTCGACACTTATGCCAATCCGCAAAACGCCTTTGCGCCGGATGACATGGATGATGATGATTTTGGCGAAGATGGCGCGCCGCTATCCATTATTGAAGTGCCATTGCTGGAAGTTTTGCCGCCGGAATCCGAATTGCCCGCCTTACGCACCATGCGTATCGGGCATTTCTCGTTATTGCAGAAAGTGACAGCGAAAGTGCAAAAGCTGGAATTACGCATGGATGAGCCGATGCAAATTGGTGATTTGAATTTCACCATGCGCGATTGCATTTCCGCCCCACCTGAGGAGCCGCCGGAGACCAAGGTTTTCCTGCAAGTTGATGAGTTCATAAAAGGGCGCGAGGAGACTTTGTTTCGCGGCTGGATGTTTGCCTCCAGCCCCGGCATTCATGCGCTGGAACATCCGGTCTATGATATTTGGCCCTTGGCCTGCCGCACCGAAGACGGCTTTGCCTTTACCGGCGAAATAGAAACGCCCGACGGTGCGGGAACACAGGATGGCTCGTCATTGCAGCGCAATCCGGCCAATGTGTTTTCAGCCGGCCAAGGCAATAGCAGCGCGGCGGACTAGGCCGCGCTTCAGCTTTTCATGCCAAGAAATTTTTCGAGCCAGTGGATATTGTAATCGGCTTTGTGAAAATCTTCATTTTCTAGCAATTTGTCAAATAGCGGCAGCGTGGTTTCTACCCCGTCAATCGCAAACTCGCCCAGCGCCCGATGCAGGCGTCGCAAGCAAGCGTCACGGTCATCGGCATGGACGACCAGCTTGCCAA
Source organism: Rhodobiaceae bacterium (assembly GCA_038123715.1). GTDB lineage: Bacteria > Pseudomonadota > Alphaproteobacteria > RS24 > RS24 > JAYPAN01. Next base: position 142,140 of record JAYPAN010000001.1, read on the forward strand.
TCAGACTGTCATAAAAGGGCGGGATGGTGTAGCCGGAATAAACCGCGCTGTCCATCCGCACACCATAGCCGCCCGGTGCATGATAGGTCTGTATTGTGCCAGGCGAGGGCATAAAGCTCTCCGGATTTTCAGCATTGATACGGCACTCAATCGCATGGCCGGACAATGTGACATCGTCTTGGGTGAAACTCAGTTTCTCGCCATTGGCAATGCGGATTTGCTCGCGCACAAGGTCAATGCCGGTAATCATTTCCGTCACTGGATGCTCAACCTGCAAGCGCGTGTTCATTTCAATGAAATAAAATGCGCCATCCTCATAAAGAAACTCGACTGTGCCGACGCCAAGATAGCCCATGCCTTCCATAGCGCGGGTGACGATTGAGCCGATATCGGCGCGCGCTGCTTCGTCCAACACGGTGGAGGGGGCTTCTTCCAGCACTTTTTGGTGGCGTCTTTGCAAGGAGCAGTCGCGCTCGCCCAAATGCACCGCATTACCGTGGCTGTCGCAAGCGACCTGAATTTCAATATGGCGTGGCTTTTCGAGATATTTTTCAATATAGACGGCATCATCACCAAAGGCGGCCTTGGCCTCGCTGCGCGCTGTGGTAAAGGCTTCGGCAAGCTGGCTTTCATCTTGGGCGATTTTCATACCGCGCCCGCCGCCGCCGGAAGCGGCTTTGACGAGAACCGGAAAGCCCATTTCACGACCCAGCTTTAGGGCGGTGTCAACATCCTTGACCTCGCCGTCAGAGCCGGGAACAACCGGAATACCCAATTCAATGGCTTTCGCCTTGGCGGCGATTTTATCGCCCATCAAGCGGATATGGTCGGCTTTCGGGCCGATAAAAGTCAGGCCATGCGCGTCAAGAATATCGGCAAAACGGGCATTTTCCGACAAAAAGCCGTAGCCGGGATGCACCGCATCAGCGCCGGTGATTTCGCAGGCCGAGACAATGGCGGGAATATGCAAATAGGAATCAGTGGCCGAAGGCGGGCCAATACACACGCTTTCATCGGCCAAACGCACATGCATGGCGGTTTCATCTGCCGTGGAATGAACGGCGACGGAGCGAATACCCATTTCGCGGCAGGCGCGAATGACGCGCAAGGCAATTTCGCCGCGATTGGCGATAAGGATTTTTTCAATCATTTTCAGTCAATAATAATCAGGACTTCACCAAATTCGACCGGCTGTTCATTGCCGACAATGATTTGGGAAACCTTGCCGCTTTTCGGTGCCGGAATGGCGTTCATGGTTTTCATGGCTTCAACAATCAGCAATGTTTGGCCTTCGCTGACGCTGTCGCCGGGATTGACAAAAGGTGCTGCGCCCGGCTCAGAACTCAGATAGGCTGTGCCGACCATGGGCGATTTCACCGCGCCGGGATGGGCGGCCAAATCGGCGCCTGTATCGGACGGGGCGGCTTCGGCTGCCGGTTCGGCTGGCGCAGTCACGGGTGCGGCTGGCGCTTGTGCTTGTGGCGGCACATATGCGGTAACCGGCGCGGCCAGCATATCGCGCGCGACGCGAATACGCAGACCGTCGGTTTCCACCTCAATTTCGGTCAGGCTGGTGGCGTCGAGCAATTCGGCCAGTTCCTTGATTGTCTTGCTGTTTGGCAGTTTTGTCATGCTTTCCTCACTTAATTTACCGGCCAAGCATATTGGCCAGCGCATCGGCTGCACATATATATCCGGTTGCACCGAGACCGCAAATCACACCATCGGCACCCAAAGAGACATAAGAGTGATGGCGGAATTCGTCGCGTTTGAAGATATTGGACAAATGCACCTCAATCACCGGCACATTGACCGCCTGCACGGCGTCAAGCAGGGCAATAGATGTATGCGAATAGGCTCCTGCATTGATAATTATCCCGCAGCCCTCGCGACCGGCTTCCTGCACGGCATCAACCAGCGCGCCTTCATGATTGCTTTGGCGGGTAATTGCCTCAATGCCCTGTTCGCGCAGGCGCGCGGCGCATAATGCCTCAATATCGGCCAGGCTTTGCGTGCCGTAAACATCCGGCTCGCGCGTGCCGAGCAGGTTGAGATTGGGGCCGCTGAGAATATAGGCCGGATGCATTACCACCTCCCGTAAAAACCGTGAATATCGCTGTAATGCCCTATAAATCATGGGGTAAACGAGATTTCATCAAAGTGCAAGGTTTACTATCACCGCATGACGGGATAGGAGTGGCGATAGGGTTTTCAAGCGTTGAACAGGCAGCTTTATGCAAATTACGGTCAATGGTGAGAAAATGGAACTGGACGCGCCATTGAGCGTTGCCGGTCTGCTAGCGCATCTCAACATTCCCACAGCCAAAGTCGCGGTGGAGCGCAATCTCGAAATTGTGCCGAAATCGGGCTATGAAAGCACCGGTCTGGCGCAAGATGACCGGATTGAAATTGTCCATTTTATCGGGGGCGGATGATGAGCGAAAACCAGCCAACAGACGATACATTGACCATTGCCGGACGCGCATTTACCTCGCGGTTGATTATCGGCACGGGCAAATATGCCGATTATGCCGAAAACGCCGCCGCCGCCGAAGCGGCAGGCGCAGAAATTGTGACCGTGGCTGTGCGGCGGGTCAATCTGACCGACCCCAATGCGCCCATGCTGGCTGATTTTATTGACCCGCAAAAATTCACCTATCTGCCCAATACGGCGGGTTGTTTTACCGGCGAAGATGCGGTGCGGACATTGCGCTTGGCGCGCGAGGCAGGCGGCTGGTCGCTGGTCAAACTTGAAGTGCTGGGCGATGAAAAAACCCTTTATCCGAATATGCCCGAAACTCTGCGCGCGGCAGAATTGCTGATAAATGACGGCTTTGAGGTGATGGTTTATTGCAGCGATGACCCAATCATGGCCAAACAGCTTGAGGATTTGGGATGTTGCGCCATTATGCCTTTGGCTGCGCCGATTGGCTCCGGGCTGGGTATTCAAAATCCGGTCAATATCAGGCTGATTATCGAACAGGCCAATGTGCCGGTGCTGGTTGATGCCGGTGTCGGAACGGCGTCGGATGCGGCAATCGCTATGGAATTGGGCTGCGATGGCGTGCTGATGAATACGGCTATTGCCGAAGCGAAAAATTCAGTGCTGATGGCCGAGGCGATGCGCCATGCGGTGATTGCCGGGCGGCAAGCCTATCTGGCCGGACGCATGGCAAAGCGGCTTTATGCCGATCCCAGCTCACCGCTTGCCGGTCTGATTTAACGCCCGCGCTATTTTAATTCTGCCCGCGCGGTTTCGACTGCCGCTTGCAGCCCGTCCTTGTCCAAAGCGCCGGGATAAAGGCTGTTATTGACGATAAAAGCGGGCGTGCCGGAAATTTTCAGGCTGCGGGCAAGCTGCGCTGTCTCTTTCAAATGCGTGTCGATTTTGGCCGCCCCTTCGCGCTTTTTATGCGCCGCAAGGTCAATACCGGCCTCGCTCAAGGCCTTGTCAATCACCGCCGGAGAAAGCGCGGCGCGGGCGGTCATCAGCTTGGTGTGAAAGGCCAGATATTGCAATTGGTCATCAAATGCCAGTGCTGCGCGCGCCGCGCGCTCCGAGTTTTTATTGAGAATGGGAAACTCCTTGAACACCACGCGCACATCTTTATTGGCGCTGGCCACATCCATCAAGGGCTGAAAACTGCGTTTGCAATAGCCGCAATTATAATCGAAAAACTCGACAATCGTGATGGGCGCATCTTCCGGGCCAAGTGAGAAATCGGCAGTATTGAAGAAAATCGCATCGGCATTTTCCTGCAAGAGCTTTTTCTGGCTCAATTCCTGCTGGCGGCGAAAATGGTTTTGCATATTGTCCAGCGCATCGGCCAGCGCTTCGGGGTTTTCCATCAGATAATCGGCAATCAATTGGCGGATTTCATCCTTGCTGGCATTGTCGAGTTTCTGGCTCCATGCGCGGTCAATCGCGCCGGTGGTGAAAATCAGGGCGGCCAGCAAAGCGGCGGATACAAAATTACGCATGACTATCTCCTTGAGGGAAACTCTATACTCATAATATCGCGCGCGCGCAAAAATTCTGTGCTGCGGCGCGGCAGGGCTTTCAAGGCGCGGCGGGCATATTTGCGCGCATCGGGGTTTTTTTGCAGGGCATAATACTCAGCCATCGCCCAATTGGCATAGGCTGTTTTTTCAAGCTGGCCGTAGGCTTTGGCAAGTTGGAACCAAGCGGAATTACTCTGCGGGTCAAGCCGCAAGGCATGGCGCAAATTCTTCTCCGCCTTTTGGTTAATCGCCCGCGCAGCAGCGCCGCCCTGACTGCCCACACCAATCTGGCAAGTCGCCAGCCCGATAAGCAAAAGCGGCTCATCCGGCACAAGCGCGACCGAACGCTCATAAGAGGCCAGACCTTTGGCGGCATAGCCGGATTCATAATAAATCTGTCCCTTTAATTCATGAATCCACGGATTGTCAGGAAATTGCACCAGTAATTTGTCCACCAATTCAATCGCTTTGGGCAATTCGGCCAACCGGTGATAGGCAACGGCATGGGCATAAAGGGCAGGGGGCGAGTCCGGTGCATCGGCAAAGCGGCGCAAGGCCAATTGCGGATGGTCAAGAAAGCCATAGAGTTTGGCCCTGGCCATATCATGTCGAAATTGCAATGCGTCACTGTCTTGTGCGTCCATGAAAGGGGATTTGCTGGCGCCTTCGACATAGGCGTTGACGCGGGCGCGCGACAAAGGGTGCGAGCGCGCATAAGGGTCTTGGCTGACCTCATTCAAGACTTCCTGCTCGGCCAATGTTTCCATCATATTGATAATGCCGCGCGGCGATTGCCGGGTGGCTTCCAACAGCCGCAAAGCAGTGATATCGGCGCTGGCCTCTTGGGCGCGGCTATAGCTCAGAAAACTGCGTCCGGCGACTTGCGCGCCACCGGCAATCAACGCCATGCCGACATCGGGCGCGCCTGCAATGATTGAGCCAAGCCCTAAAATTGTAGCAATCATAGCCGGGCCTTGCGAGGCGGAAACCGCCTCATCGGTGCGCGATAAATGCCCGCCGGTAATATGACCGATTTCATGGGCAATCACGCCGATAATCATATTCGGCTCATCCGCTTCGGTGATAAGCCCGGTGTGGAAAAACATATTCTGGCCGCCTGCGACAAAGGCATTCAGGCTTTTGGCGCTTATCAAGCCGATATTCACCGTTTCCGGATTGAGATCGGCGGCCAGCAGCAAGGGGCGGCTGTAATCGGCCAGCAAGCGTTCGATTTCGGCATCGCGGACAAAGCCCGCGCGAGCAGGCAATAAAGCGGTTGCAAGCAATATGGCGAGGGCCAGCCAGCCTGTTCTGGTCATTCAATACCCCTGTTCAGTCTATAATTGACTATAGCCTGAATTGCGGCATTTATGCGACCAGTTACGCCTCGCCGCGCCGCCACCATCCGCGCCGCGCCGGTTTTGTATCATCCGGTGGCGGTGTTTCAGTGGTGTCTGTGGTATCGGTGGCGTCATCTTCCGAGCTGTCTGCCGCCGCGACCGGCTGAATTTCCCCAGTGACGGCACTTTCTTCAGCCCCCCCGTCTTCAGCTATTGGGGCGGGCGTTTCGTCTGCCGCCGCTTTTTTCGTCCTTATGCGCCGCGTCGGCTTTTTGGGCTTGTCATCGCTATCCTTGTCGCTGTCTTTATCGGCCTTAACGGTGCGCTTGCGACGGGTTTTCGGTTTTTTCGGCGCTTCTTCGCTTGTTTCTTCCGGCTCCGGTGTGACAATTTCATCCAGCGCCGCCGTCACATCAATCTCGGCTGCCGCTTCAGCTTCAGCTTCACTTTCAATTTGAATAGGGGCGCCCGTATCAATGGTTTCGCTCGCATCAATGGCTTCTGCCGCATCTGCCTTGTCAGCAGCTTCGGCCTCCATACCATCATTGTCGCGCCGCCGTCTGCGCCCGCCACGCCGTCCCCGACGACGACGGCGGCGCGGCTTGTCGCCATCTTCATCATCATAGCCATTGGCACTCGCAGCGTCGCGCGCGTCGGCATCATTTTCAGCATCGGCCTCAATCAGCCCAGCTTCATCATGCCCATCATCACTTCTGTCTGGGTGTCTTGAGTCGTTTTCGGCGTCACCATTCTGGCGACCGCCGCGTTTGCCGCGACGGCGTTTGCGACCATTGCCATTATCATCTTCCAAGGCAGCAGTCGGGTCGCCTTCCATGCGGGTTGTGGCGCCATTTTTGCCCTGATTGGGCGCAATCAGCGTCATTTCCATTGAGGTCAGCTCGCGGTCAATCTCAACATTTATGGTCAGCGCGCGGCTGGCCTCAATATCGCCAAGCTGCTGGCGTTTATTGTTCAACAGATAAATGGCGACATCTTCCGGCACTTGCACGGTCACTTCGCCGCCCTCATTGCGCGAGGCGGCTTCGTCAATCTGGCGTAAAACATGCAGCGCGCGGCTTTCAACCGAGCGCACCATGCCCGACCCGTTGCAATGGGCGCAAGTCAGGCTGCTGCCTTCCAGCACACCGGCGCGCATGCGTTGGCGCGACATTTCCATCAGACCGAAACTGCTAATGCGCCCGACCTGTATCCGCGCCCGGTCTTTTTTCAGCGATTCTTTCAGCTTGCGCTCAACCGCGCGATTATTACGGTTCTCATCCATGTCGATAAAGTCAATCACCAACAAACCCGCCAAATCGCGCAATCTGGCCTGCCTTGCGACTTCTGCCGCCGCTTCCAGATTGGTGGCGACAGCGGTTTTCTCAACCGAAAATTCGCGGGTAGATTTGCCCGAATTGACATCAATTGAGACCAGCGCCTCGGTCGGGTTAATCACCAAATAACCGCCGGAGGGCAAGGCGACAATCGGGTTAAACATGGCCGACAGCTTGTCTTCCACGCCATATTGTTTGAAAATCGCGCCGTCATCCTTGTGCTTTTTCACCTTGCGGGCATGGCTTGGCATCAGCAATTTCATATAATTGCGCGCCTCGCTATAGGCGTCCTCGCCGCTGACGATAATTTCCTCGAAATCCTTGGAGTAAACATCGCGGATGGAACGGCGTATCAAACTGCCTTCTTCATAAACCCGTGCTGGCGCCATGCTGTTAACGGTCAGATTGCGGACATCTTCCCACATGCGCGACAGATATTGCCAATCGCGTTTGATTTCCACCAAAGTGCGCTGCGCACCGGCGGTGCGAACAATCAGCCCCATACCGTCCTGCACATCCAGTTTTTCAACGATTTTTTTCAGCTTTTTGCGGTCGGACGCATTATTGATTTTGCGCGAAATACCGCCGCCGCGCGCTGTATTGGGCATCAGCACGCAATAGCGTCCGGCCAGCGACAAATAAGTGGTCAGTGCCGCGCCCTTATTGCCGCGCTCCTCTTTCATCACCTGCACCAAAATAATCTGTCGGCGTTTGATGACTTCCTGAATTTTATATTTGCGGTGCAGGGCGCGGGCATTTTCGGGAAGCTGGGCTTCTTCATGCGCGTCGCCGCCGATATTTTCCACTTCCGCCGAAGCCGCGCCGTCATCGCCGCCTTCATCTTCTTCGGCTTGATTGTCTTCCGAGGCGGCTTGGTCGCGCTCTTCTTGGGCATGTTCGGCCAGCAGCGCTTCGCGGTCGCCAACCGGTATTTGGTAATAATCGGGATGAATTTCGTTAAAAGCCAGAAAGCCATGCCGATTGCCGCCATAATCAACAAAGGCGGCCTGCAGGGACGGCTCAACGCGGGTTATTTTCGCCAGATAGATATTGCCCCGAATGGGCGCTTTGTTCTGGGCTTCAAAATCAAATTCGTCAACTTGCTGATTGTCCAGCACCACCACACGGGTTTCTTCCGGGTGGACGGCATCGATAAGCATACGTTTGGTCATTTATGTCTCCAAAAATGCGGCGGCGCGCAGGCATAGCCTGCCGGTCGCGCCCGGCCGCATTGTAAAAATGAGTGGGATAGGTGGGCAATTGCCCGACATCTCGCCAGTATGGCGCGGCGGCAGCATGGTTTTGCACAAGCAATAAGGTTTTTGGCAAGCTCGTCATCATGTCTGTTTAATCTTTATCGTCGCCCGATTGCGCCTTTGGCTTTTGGTTGCCCCGAAAGGGCAGAAAAAACGCCCCGAAGGGCCTGTTATCGGTCAGGAAAATCGGTCTTGTGTTTTACTTGGCAACACAAATCGGAACGCTTTTGCAAGACCGCACACAGTATTAGGGGTGTCGCCCGCAATATGCAAGCGCCATTTAACGCTCTTTGCCCGCCAATAAGTGCTGCCCAATAGATGCTGCATAGCTGGACGCTGGCGGCAGATTCGGTCTAAAAAGAAAGACATTTCGGGAATCGGGCAAATGAGCATTGCACTCGCACGAAAAAAAACGACACATGCAAAAACAATGATGCGCCTGTTTATCGGGCTTTTTTTGCTGGTCATGTCAGCCCATCAGGCTTTGGCGGAAACCAAAGTCACCGATTTACGCCTCGGCATTACTGACGCGCGCACCCGCCTTGTGCTGGAACTGAGCGGGCGCGTCAGTTTTGATATTATGACGCTTGATAATCCGCGCCGCATTGTGATTGACATGCCCAGCGTCAGCTGGCCGTCGGCGCGTTACAAGTCGGAAGCAGGCGGCTTGGTGGCAGGGCTGCGCTATGGTCAGTTCACCGCCGATAAAAGCCGCTTGGTGATTGATGCAGCAGGGCCGGTGAAAGTGGCGAAAAGCTTTCTGCTCAATCCGGCTTCCGGTTTTCCGCACCGTTTGGTGGTTGATTTGGTGAAAACCGACAAACAGGCTTTTGAGGCACAAGTGAGTGCCGAAAGGCAGGCCAAATTATCGACCCGCCGCGCGCCGCGACCCGTCATGCCTGCCCCTGAAGCGCGCCCGCGCCGCGCAAATGCCAAGCCGGTGATTGTCATTGATGCCGGTCATGGCGGGGTTGACCCCGGCGCCAGTGGTCGGCGCGCGCGTGAAAAAGATGTGACGCTGACTTTTGCCCGCGAATTGGCGCGCCAGCTCAGGGCAGAGCGTAACTACACGGTTTATCTGACCCGCAATCGAGATATTTACATCCCGCTGCGCCAGCGCGTCAGCATTGCTCGCAAGCATAATGCGGATTTGTTCATCTCCGTTCATGCCGATGCGATAAAGCGGCGCAATGTGCGCGGTATGTCGATTTATACATTGTCGGAAACCGCCTCCGACAAGGAAGCGGCGGCTTTGGCGCGCAAGGAAAACCAATCTGACATTATTGCCGGTATTGATTTCAACGACCAGCCACGCGAAGTGGCCGATATTCTGATTGATTTGGCGCAACGCGAAACCAAAAATCTGTCGGTGAAATTTGCCAATTTGGTGGTCAATAAGGCACGCGGCAAGACCCGTCTGCTGGAGCGCACCCATCGCTTTGCCGGGTTTCGCGTGCTGAAAGCGCCCGATGTGCCTTCCGTGCTGATTGAACTTGGCTTTCTCACCAATCGCAATGATGAAAAACAGCTTGTCTCGGCAAGTTGGCGGCGCAAAGTGGCCGGTGCGCTGGTCGATTCCATTGATTCATTTTTTTCCGGCGGAAAACTCGCCTCAACCGGCCCGTAAAGCCTAACCGGCGCTGAAATCGGGCTGGATTTTTTGGTGTAAAATGCCATAGTGCAGCCGCAATTTGCTGCAATTACAGGGAATGCAAAAAGCAATGAAGCTGATTGGAAATATGCTCGGTGTCTTCGTCACGCTCGGTGCGATAGGCTTGTTTGTGCTGGCTTTAATCATCTGGCGCATGTCGGCAACCCTGCCCAATTACGAGCATTTGGCCAATTATACCCCGCCCGTGATGAGCCGCGTCCATGCCGGTGACGGCAAGCTGATTGCTGAATTTGCCCAGGAACGGCGGATTTTCGTGCCGATAAATGTTGTTCCCGACCATGTGATAAACGCCTTTCTGGCTGCCGAGGACAAGAATTTCTACAGCCATATCGGCATTGATTTTGCCGGTATTGCCCGCGCCGTGGTGCAGAATGTCATAAATGTTGTATCGGGGCGGCGGCTTGAAGGGGCGTCAACCATCACCCAGCAAGTAGCGAAAAACTTTCTGCTGACCAGCGATGTGACTTTGGAGCGCAAATTGCGCGAGGCGCTGCTGGCCTTGCGGCTGGAGCGCACATTCGACAAGCGGCAATTGCTGGAGCTTTACCTGAATGAGATTTATCTCGGCCTTGGCAGCTATGGTGTGGCGGCGGCGGCGTTGAATTATTTCGATAAATCGTTGCCGGATTTGTCGGTTGCCGAGGCTGCCTATCTTGCTGCCTTACCCAAAGCGCCGAATAATTATCACCCATTCCGCAAGCGGGAGCGCGCTATTGCGCGGCGCAATTGGGTGATTGACCGGATGCAGGCTAATGATTTCATTTCGCAGCGTGACTGGGTGCGCGCGCGCGCCGAGCCGTTTGAGGTGGTTGACCGGCCGGTTGGGGTGCAGGGTTTTGAGGCCGAGTATTTTGCCGAGCAGGTGCGCCGCCGCGTCTATGACCGCTATGGGGTCAAAAAACTTTATGGCGGCGGCTTGTCCATCCGCACAACCTTGTCCACTGATTTGCAATCCATGGCGATGAAATCCGTGCGGCGTGGTCTGATTGCCTATGACCGGCGGCAGGGATATCGCGGGCCTGTGGCGCAATTGGAAAGCACTGAAAATTGGTGGGAGCAGATTGTCGAGATAGATATTCCGGCCGATTTGGACGAATGGCGGCTGGCGGTGGTGCTGGAAGTGGATGAGGCGCAGGCGGTTATCGGCTTGCGCCCGCGTAAAAACCGCGCCAGCCGCTATGAGAATATATTGCAGCAGGGCATTGTGCCGCTTAACCATGTGACTTGGGCGCGCGAAGCCCCGAATGAGGAAAACAAACGCAAGAAAATCGGGCCGAAAATAAGGCGCGTCACCGATGTGCTGGCGGTTGGTGATGTGGTGTGGGTGTCGCGTCGCGGGCAGACCGAATTGGGCGATGCCAGCTATCAATTACAGCAATATCCCGAAGCCAATGGCGCTATGGTGGTGATGAACCCGCATACGGGTCGGGTGCTGGCTATGGTTGGCGGCTATTCTTTCAGCGCCAGCGAGTTTAACCGCGCCGTGCAGGCCAGCCGCCAGCCCGGCTCGGCCTTTAAGCCGTTTGTCTATGCGGCAGCATTGGATAGCGGCTTCACCCCGGCAAGTCTGGTGCTGGATGCGCCTTTCGTAATGGATCAGGGGCGCGACCAAGGCTTGTGGAAACCGGAAAACTATGCGCGGCGCTTTTACGGTTTGTCCACTTTGCGGCTGGGCATGGAAAAAAGCCGCAATTTGATGACTGTACGAATGGCACAGGAAATTGGCATGTCGAAAATCTCCGGCTATGCGCGCCGCTTTAACATAAACCGTTCCATGCCGCGCGTTCTGGCTATGGCGCTGGGGGCGGGGGAAACATCGCTTATCCGACTGACCTCGGCCTATGCGATGCTGGTCAATGGCGGCAAGCGGGTCGAGCCGGTGCTGATTGACCGCATACAAGACCGATATGGGCGCACATTATTTCGTCAGGATGCGCGCGCCTGTGTCGGCTGCGAGGTGGAACAATGGGACGGCCAAACGCCGCCTGACTTGCCTGATATGCGCGAGGAAGTTATCTCGCCGCAAACAGCCTATCAAATAGTTTCCATGCTGGAAGGCGTTGTGAAACGCGGTACAGGTCGCTCCATCAGCCAAATCGACAAGCCATTGGCCGGCAAAACCGGCACAACAAATGACAATCGGGATGCTTGGTTTGTCGGCTTTGCCGCTGATTTGGCAGTCGGCGTCTATGTTGGTTATGACGATAACCGGTCGCTGGGCGATGTCGAATCGGGTGGTCGGGTGGCGGCGCCGATTTTTCAGGATTTCATGTCCAATGCGCTGCAAAGCCTCGCCGCGCCGCCTTTCCGTATTCCGCCCGCCGTGTCGCTGGTGCGTATCAATGCCAAAACCGGCCAATTGGCGCGCCCGGGCGATGAGACGGTTATTCTCGAAGCATTCAAAATCGGCACTGAGCCGGGGCGCGGCAAACAGGCGGTGGTGCGTGGCGGTGAAACCAATGATGCCTTGCAGGCAGGCATTGGCACGGGCTTTGATGACAGCGATACGGATATAAGCGGCACTGAGGATGGCGGGCTTGGCAGCACGGGTCTTGGTGGACGGGGGCTTGGTGGCAGCGGATTGGGTGCAAGTGGCGGCGGCTTGTATTAGCCTGTTCGGGTGTTGAAAGAGAAGTGGTATGCGAAGTGAAGTTCAAAATAATATTGACCGTATCAAGCAGGCGCTTGACCTGCTGAGGAGGCATCTTTGACTGGGATGCCGCGCTGGCTCGTTTGGATGCGCTGAACAAGCGCGTTGAAGACCCTGATTTATGGAATGACCAAGCCGACGCACAGGCGGTGATGCAGGAGCGCACACGGCTTGAAGCGGCGATAAAAAATTGCCGGTCGCTTGAGACCGAAATGCACGACCATGCCGAGATGATTGAGTTGGGTGAGGCTGAAGGCGACAGCGATATTGTGGCCGAAAGCGAGGCGGCGCTGGAAGCGCTGCGCGCGCAAGCCGAGCGCATGGAGGTCGAAACATTGCTCTCCGGCGAGGCGGACAGCAATGATGTCTATCTGGAAGTTCACGCCGGGGCAGGCGGGACAGAAAGCCAGGATTGGGCGTCCATGTTGCTGCGTATGTATATGCGCTGGGCCGAAAAGAAAGGCTATCAAACCAATCTGATTGACCGCACAGATGGCGAGGAGGCGGGGATTAAATCAGCGACGCTGGAAATTAAGGGTTTTAACGCCTATGGCTGGTCAAAGACCGAATCCGGTGTGCATCGTCTGGTGCGGATTTCACCCTTTGACAGCAATGCGCGCCGCCATACCAGCTTTGCAAGTGTCTGGTGCTATCCGGTGATTGATGACACGATTGAGATTGACGTCTCGGAAGCTGATGTGCGGATTGACACATTTCGTGCCAGCGGAGCCGGAGGCCAGCATGTCAACACAACCGACAGCGCGGTGCGTATCACCCATTTGCCGACCAATATCGTCGTGCAATGCCAGAATGAACGCTCGCAGCATAAAAATCGGGCGACGGCATGGGCGATGTTGCGCGCCCGGCTTTATGAGGTGGAATTGCAGCGCCGCGAGGAAGAAGCCAATGCCCAGGCCGAGCAGAAAACCGAGATTGGCTGGGGTCATCAAATCCGTTCCTATGTGCTGCAACCTTATCAAATGGTGAAGGATTTACGCACCGGTGTCGAAAGCGGCAATCCATCTGCCGTTCTTGACGGGGCGCTTGACAGTTTCATTGAAGCGGCGCTCGCCCAGCGCGTGCAGGGCGAGGGCGGCGGCGCACCGGTTGAAGATATAGGCTGAGCCGGTTAACCGGCGAGAAGTTGGCCGGATTTGGTTTCTTCTTCAATCAGAGAAATTGAGGCATTGGCCAGCGGGTCTTTTTCCCGACGCACCACACCGTCCAAATGCGCGCCTGTCTCAATGGCGAGTGCCTCGTGATAAATATCACCGACCACATAGCAGGACGCGCACAGATGAACTTGCCGCGCGCGAATTGTGCCTTTGACAAAACCGCGAACCGTGACCAGCTCGCCGGAAATCTCGCCGGTCACGCGGGCTTTTTCACCAATCGTGACAGCGTGCGAGCGCAAATCACCTTCCAGAACGCCCTCAATTTGAACATCGCCGGAAGACACAATTTGCCCGCTGACGTTCAAATCTTGACTTAAAATTGAAGGGGCAACTTTGCTGCCGCGAACCAACTCAACCATACTCAACTCCTATACAGTCCCATATACTACGACAAAAATGACTGTATGTTAATCCTGCACAGCAATTGTTTCGGCAACATTGAAAATTTCTTTTCCGGCATCCAGCAATGCCATTGGGTCACGCACCTTGCCGTCATACCAGACTTCATAATGCAAATGCGGGCCAGTGGAGCGTCCGCTATTACCTGCATCGGCAATATGCTGCTGAAAGTCAACGCGCTGGCCATTGCGGACGCGCGAGCGCGCCAAATGTCCATAGCGTGTGCGGAAGCCGTTATCATGGTCGATTTCGACCATCAGCCCGTAAGGCCCTTTATAGCCGGATCGAACGACCGTGCCGGGCAATGTTGCATAGACCGGCGTGCCATTGGCAGTGCCGAAATCAACACCGGCATGAAAGGAAATGCGTTTTTTGAACGGATCCATACGCGCACCAAATGTGCTGGTCAGCCGGTAATCATGAATCGGCAGAGCGAGGGGGATTTTCGCCATTGACTGGCTGAGACCGGAAAGCCGGTCAAGGCCATTGGAAATGCGGTAGAGCTGCTGCTGCAGCTTATTGTTGAGGCCGACGCGGCTGTTCATTGGGATAAAAGGCCCGCCAATCGCCGTGTCGCTGTCGGGCAGGACGCGCGCCATGAAGCTGTCCGGCTCAAGGATTTCCGTGTCACCGATAAGCCGTTCAAACTCACCGATTTTCAAATCAATGTTTTCTTCAAGCGCGTCGAGCAAATCTTTCTGGCGTGTATCCAGCGCCACAACCCGACGGTTAATATCTTCCGGCAGATGCGGCATGGCGACATTTGTGTTTTGAACTTCGCCGGTTTTGTCAGACAAATCGGTCAGCGCAATGGTTGATTTTTGCTCCAGCGTTTCCGTGGCGCGGCTTTCCAGCCCAAGCGGGAAAGTTGTGTCATAGCGACCAACAAGCTCGGTGCGGCTCTTGCCGCGCTTATTGCGGGCGGCGATGCGAGCAAAGGATTTTTGCATATCGCGCAATTCGGTGGAAATGGAAGCGTGCTGCTCCAGCACTTTCGACAATTCATTATGCCGCTTTTCAAGTTTGTTTGTGGTTTCGCCAAACCAGTCGCGGGTCAAAACAAGCTGCGCGTTCAAATCATCATAAGCCAGACGCAGGCGGGACAATTCGCTTTCATAAGCCAATTGCATTTCGCGATATTGGCGTTCGCGCTGCGCGGCGAGGTCGTTTTTGAATATCAGATTGACACTGGTAAAGCCCAGCCAAGCCGACAGAGCCAGCACGAACAGCCAAAGCAAAACAAGTGAACGCGAAGACAGCGGGACAAATGTCACCGTGCCTTTGGTGCGAATATAGATTTGCCGTTCGGCAAATAATCCGCGTATCGCCAGACTCAAGCGCTGTGCAAGCGTCATGTCACCACTACTCCTCTCGCGGTTTTTCTCAAAAAATGATTATCTTTGCAAGCCTTTAATCTTTTGGCAGAACAAGCCCCTCGCCCTGTTCCTTTGACCTTTTTTTAAGACATTATCCTGCTTCGCCGCCTTGGTCAACAGCCAAGTCCAGATAAAACGGGGCGGGCAGGCCAGCTTGCGTGCGCGCCTCAACATTAAAGGGTGGCTTAAGCCTGCCTTGAAAATTGGCCTGCACTTTCTCGCCAAAGCAGTTTTTCGGGTCAAGCTTGCGTAAATGACACAAATGCAAAAACCATTTCGTGCCAATGGCGACATGGGATTTCTCGTCCTCGTAAATGATATTCAGCATATTGGCTGATTTGTCATCACCGGCAGCCGCAAACTTCGCCATCATGGCCGGCGTTACATCAAGGCCGCGCGCTTCCAGCACCATTGGCACAACAGCCAGCCGTGCCAGTAAATCCTGCCGCGTATCATAAGCCGCCTGCCAAAGCCCGTCATGCGCGGGTAAATCGCCATATGCCGCGCCCAATTCGGCCAGCCGGTCGCTTAACATCAGAAAATGGCGCGCCTCATCAGCGCCCACGCGCATCCAATCATCAATGAAATTGTCGGGCATATCTGCCGCAATAAACCGTCCGGCCATGTCAAAGGCCAAATCAATCGCATTCAGCTCAATATGCGCCAGCGCATGAAGCTGGGCGATGCGCCCTTTCGGGCCGGACATTTTGCGCCGTGGCATGTCGCGCGGCGGCAAAAGCTGCGGTTGGTCGGGGCGATTGGGGCGCGCCGGCCAGTCATCCGGTGTTTGGCGGTCGCGGGTCAGCTTGCCTTGCCGCCATTGGCTTGCAATATCACGCGCCATATGTGCTTTGGCGCGCGCATTGGCCGTGAGCAGGACGGCAAGACAGGCTTGCGCCAATGAGGCGGGTGAAACGGATGTGCTGTTTGCCATAAGCCGGTTCAAATCTCTTGTGCCGCCGCCAAAACGGCCTCGACATGGCCTTTCACTTTCACTTTGCGCCAGATTTGGGCAATGTTGCCGTCCACATCAATCAGATAGGTGGCGCGCTCAATGCCCATATATTTCCGGCCATACATATTTTTTTCAACCCAGACGCCGTAATCTTCGAGCATTTTATGGTCGGGGTCGCTGAGCAGGCTTATGTTGAGATTGTGCTTCGCCTTGAATTTGTCATGTTTTTCGACAGTGTCAGCAGATACGCCGACAATTTCCGTATTGGCGGCGGCAAAGGCGGCCTTTTGGGCGGTAAAATCAATGGCCTCGGTCGTGCAGCCGGGTGTGTCATCTTTGGGGTAGAAATAAATGACCAGTTTTTTGCCGGCGAAATCGGCCAGTGCCAGATTTTGCCCGCCATCAGCAGCGCATGAGAAGGCGGCGGCTTTTGTTCCAATGTCGGGGGTAGCTGTCATGTTACTTTCCTTTCCTTTCGTTTTGCCCTTCCGGTTTGCCCTTCCGGTTTGGATGGGGACATGCCAATGCGGATATGGCAATAGTTCATGCCGGATGGTCACAAATTATGCAAATCAGGTCTATAGTCATAAGCCAAGGTGGGGTATTGAGTGGGAATGTCAAGGCGGCGGCGCCGGTGAAAGGAAGCTAGTTTGTTATATGCTGTCATTTTCAGGCTGGTAAACGGTCTGCTGGCACTGATTATTGCGCTGGCCGCTGCTGTGGCGGTCGGTCTTATCATTGTGCAGGTGACACCGATTCCGCTTGGGCCTCTGCAAGGCATTGCCGCCAATATGGCCGCGCGCAGTCTTGGCGATGTTGACATTTCATTTGCCGAGACGCGGATTGACTGGTCGCGGCGGCAAAATCTGCCAGTTCTGGTCGTTGGTGCGTTTCGCATTGTCGATGAAGATGGCGCGGAAATGATTTTGTCCGATGTGGAAATCGCGCCAAGCGGTGATGCTTTCTGGCGGCATGGTGAATTGGCGCTGGCCTCTTTTGTGATAAATGACATGCAGTTATTTCCGGCGCGCAATGAAGCCGTTGTCGCGCCGACCGGTCGCATATTTGCCAGCTTTGCCGGTGGCAATACGCAAACCGGCTTTCGGGCGCTGACCTATCTGGAGCAAATCGCGATACGCGATATTGTGATTGCTGGACAGGCGGAACAAAGCGGGCCGAGCTTGCCCGTGACCGGCGGTGAAACCGGTAAATCTGAGATATTTCTGGAGCGTGTCGGCGATAATCTCACCGGCATTGTCAATTTGAATTTCAATTCCGGAAACACATTGCGGCAGGTTTACGGGACGATGAGCATTCGTCCCGGCACAACCGGTAATCTTGATTTGACGCTGAAAAATATCAATCCGGATGATATTTCCGGCTTTTCGCGCCTGTTTGTGCCTTTGCAGGCTTTGGCCTTGCCGGTCAATGCCGAGCTTAATTTACTGCTCGATGGTAGCGGGCGGCCGCAATCGGGCAAGGTGCGTGTCGGCGTGCGTCCCGGTCAGGTCAATCTTGCTGGTCGCACGATTGAGGTCAATTCGCTTGATTTGCAAATGGAAGCCAATTTCCCCCGCCAGCTTTTATTTGTCAGCGAAGCGGCTTTTGATATTAACGATATCAGCTTCGGTTTTAACGGACAGGTTGATTATGAGCTGACGCCTGACCAGCGTATCCGCGATATCACGGCTGACATTACCGGCACACGCGGCGTGTTGGCGACCTCCGGCCTGTTTCATCAACCGGTCAAATTGTCGGGCTGGGATGCCAGTCTTGTTTATGACGCGCAAACCCGGCTTTTGACCTTTGACCGGCTCAATATCGGCTATGCCGGCAGCCAAATGATATTGGCCGGCAAGACCGTTTTCACCGATGACACAATCGGCTTTAACATCACCACAAAGATAGGCGCGGGTCTGTCGCATGCGCGGGTGCTGGATTTGTGGCCGTTGCCGGTTTCGCCGCGCACAAGAAAATGGGCAAGCGAGAACTTACTGGCCGGTGATTTGACGCGCGGTGAGATTGTGCTGCGCGGGCGTCTGTCAGAGTTTATTGACCGCGCGCGCGGCACACCTATACGCGAAGATGCATTTAATATGGATTTGCGCTTTGCCAATGCCTCTTTCCGGTTTTTGAAAAATGTCGCGCCGCTTGAGGAGGCAGATCTGAAATTGCGCCTTGGCGGCACGGCTTTTGACGCCGAATTATATAAAGCGCGCCTGCAATTGCCATCCGCGCCATTTACTGCAGAAGATGACGCCACAGAAGGTGATGCGCCGGCCTATGCCGATATTGCCAATGGCACATTCAAAATGAGTGATTACCGCAATCCGGCATTACCGGCCAAAATCGCCTTTGACGCCAAGGCTGATGTCACTCCCTTATTGCGGTTTTTGAAACAGCCGCGCGTTAATGCGTTGCGTAATGTGAATTTCGATACGGAAAGACTTTCGGGTCGCGGCGCGGCGCGGGTGCAATTAAGCGTGCCGCTGCGTCAACCGCGCAGGCCTGGCATCCTTGATTTCAATGTGTCGGGGGAATTGGCTGATGTCGCTGTGGATGGCAATTTGGCCGGTTTTGCCTTGTCCGACGGTGATGCTTTTATCGATGTGTCGCGCGCGGCCATGCGGCTGCGCGGCACAATACAGGCCAATAAAGTGCCGGTTACGCTGGACTGGCAGCAAAACCTCCTGCCGCCCAATGCCGAAAAGGCCAAAGCCTCGCGCTTGGCCGTGTCCGGGGTGTTTGACGCACAGGATTTCATGGCGCTGCGCCAGCCGGTTGCGGCCAGCCGTATGCTGTCGGGACGCGCGCGCACCAGCGTGCTGGTTGAGGGCGGGCCGGTCAGGCCGACAGGTTATCGGGTATTTGCCGATTTGGAACAGGCTGAATTTGCCTTGCGTCCCTTTGCTTATGAAAAGCCGGTGGGCGTGCCTGCCGATTTGGTGGCGATGATTGACCTGCCGCCGCGCCCGCCGGTTGCGCCGCCAGCCTCCGACCCGGTTGATAAACCACCGGCCAATAAAATCGCCTTTGACGGGCTTGATATTATTTACCGCGAGGCCGGACAGGAACAGTTGAATGCGTCCATGCAGTTTGACGATGGCAAGCTGACCAAGCTGACCGCAAAGCCCCTGACTTTGGGCGACACGGAGGATTTGCGGCTGGCAGGCAGGGTTGAAGATGGCAAGCAGGTGATTGAAGTTACCGCCAAGCAGTTCGATATGAGCAAAATCGGCGATGCCGGCAATCCGGATATTGAAACAGCAGGCGGCGGGCTGGAAAGTTTTTTCAACCTGTTCATGCCGGATTTGCTGCTGGCTGTGCAAATCGACAAGCTGCTCGGCCAGCATAATGAGTCATTGTCGAGCTTCGGCCTGCGGTTGAACAGCGATGGCGGTATTATTGAGGGCGCGCGCATTGAAGGTATTTTTGCCGATGGCTATGAATTATTCGGCGAAGTGGCGCGCGACTCGACGGAATCGCGCCGCTTTTCGCTGCAAACGGAAAATGTCAGCAATCTGGGTCGCCTGGTCGGTTTTCTGCCCAGCATGAGTGGCGGCAGCATGTTGTTTCAGGGCCAGCTTTGGGATCGCGGTGTCGATTGGCGCGGTGACCCGGCGCGGGCGACCGGTCGTATGGATATTGTCTCCTTTCGGGCGCGCGAAGTGCCGGTTCTGGCGCGGCTTTTGTCGCTGGCCTCGTTTCAGGGCTTTGCCGACACGCTGGCCGGTGACGGCATCCGCTTTCGCCGCTTTGAATTCAAATATCGGGTTGAGGGCGATTTGATGAAAGTCCGCAGTGGGCGCATGAATGGCCCCGCCGTCGGCTTGACCGCGCAGGGTGATTTTAATTTATCCAATGGCGCGCATGATTTTGCAGGGACTGTGATTCCTGCCTATGAGTTGAATTCGCTGTTTTCGCATATTCCGATAATCGGGCGCATATTGACCGGACGGCGTGGCGAGGGCTTGCTGGGCGTCGGTTACAGGCTGTTTGGCGAATCCGGTCGCAGCAATATCATTATCAACCCGCTATCGCTGTTCACGCCGGGGATTTTCCGGCGCATATTTGAATTGGGCATTGGCCTGTCCGATAAGGATAAGGAAGAAGATTTGGCATTGCCGCCGCGCAGCTATCCCGGCGAGGATGATTAGATAATTTTCAGCAGCACATGGCGTTTTTTACCGGCTGACAATTTAATAACGCCGTCAACAATATCGCCAGTGCCGAGTGTTGCGCCGATATCGTTTTGTGCTGCGTCATTCACCTTTGCACCGCCGCCTTGCACCAGTCGCCGCGCCTCGCTATTGGAGGCAGCCAACTCGGCCGTCACAAAAGCCTCAAGCAAGCCAAGGCCGTCCGCAATTCGGTCGGCGGCAATATCGATGCTTGGCAAATCAGCGCTGGTTCCGCCCTGTTCAAATGTTTCGCGCGCTGTGGCTTCGGCTTTTTCGGCAGCCGCCCGACCGTGACACATGGCGGTCGCCTCGGTCGCCAGTATTTTTTTCGCCTCGTTCAGCTCTGCCCCGTCAAGCGCTTCCAGCTTTTCAATCTCGGCAAGCGGCAATTCGGTGAACAGGCGCAGAAAGCGGCCAATATCGGCGTCTTCCGTATTGCGCCAGAATTGCCAATAATCATAGACTGACAGCCGGTCTTCATTCAGCCAGACCGCGCCTTGCGCGGTTTTGCCCATTTTCGCGCCCGATGCGGTGGTCAGCAGATTGGTGGTCAGGCCGAACAGCGACGCACCATCAGTGCGCCGTGCCAGTTCAATGCCATTGACGATATTCCCCCATTGGTCTGAGCCGCCCATTTGCAGCGTGCAGCCAAAGCGCCGGTTCAGTTCGAGAAAATCATAAGCCTGCAAAATCATGTAATTGAATTCGAGAAAGCTTAAGGGCTGCTCGCGGTCGAGGCGCAGCTTCACACTGTCAAAGCCCAACATGCGGTTAATCGAGAAATGCCGCCCGTAATCGCGCAGAAAGTCGATATAATTCAGCTCTGACAGCCAATCATCATTGTCGACCAAAATCGCATCAGTGGCGCCATTGCCAAAAGTCAGGAAACGCTCAAAAGTGGCTTTTATAGTTTTTTTGTTTTCATTGATTTGGTCTTGCGTCAGCAATTGGCGCGCTTCATCTTTGCCGGACGGGTCGCCGACTTTGGTCGTGCCGCCGCCAATCACCACAATCGGTCGATGACCGGCCTGTTGCAAACGCCGCAGCATGAGAATGGAAATCAGATTGCCGACATGCAGGCTAGGCGCGGTGCAATCATAGCCAATATAGCCGGTGACAATGCCAGTGCGCGCGGCTTCATCCAGCGCCGCATCATCTGTGCATTGGGCGATAAAACCGCGTTCGGCGAGAACAGAGAGGAAATCTGATTGATATTCTGTCATGATGTTCTTCTGTTAAGCAATGCGGCGGAGCCGGTCAAGGGGCGGCGCACGGAAACTCTATAAATGGATGACCAATGCAAATTATCGGCATGATGAGTGGCACTTCGCTGGACGGGGTGGATATCGCATTATTGGAGACCGATGGCGGCAATGAGATAAGCCTTATCGCGCACGGTTTTCATGCCTATCCCGATACGATGCGCCGCGTGCTGCGCGAGATATTGAACAAGGCGACCGGTCTGGAAGATGCAGTCGCGCGTGACCGGACAGTCTGGCCGGACTGGCTGGTTGAGGCCGAGGCAATGGTCACGCAACAGCATATTGCAGCCTTGGCCGGTTTTGACCTGCAGGCGGCGCGCCTTATCGGCTTTCACGGACAAACTGTTCTGCACAGGCCGGATACGAGGCTGACTTTGCAAATCGGGGATGCGGCGGGGCTGGCAAAAGCGGTCGGGCTGGATGTGGTGGCCGATTTTCGCCAAGCCGATATGGCGGCGGGCGGGCAGGGTGCGCCCTTGGCGTCCTTATTTCATGCCGCTTTGGCAGACGGTCTTGCCAAACCTTTGGCTGTGCTGAATCTTGGCGGCATTGCCAATATCACCTGTCTGGCTGATGGTCTGCCTCCTTTTGCTTTTGATACCGGCCCGGCCAATGCGCTGCTGGATGATTGGGTGCAAAGCCATACGGGTCAGGCCTATGATATTGACGGGCAGCTTGCCGCGTCGGGGCAGGTTGATGAGGCGGCGCTGGCAGCATTGATGGCGCATCCGTTTTTTGACCAAAAGCCGCCAAAATCACTCGACCGGTTGGCCTTTTCATCGGCGCCGGTGACGGCCTTATCGGCGGCGGATGGTGCGGCGACATTGACCGCCTTTACGGCTGCCTCGGTCGCACGGGCTTTGAATTTTTGTCCGGAGCGTCCGGCGCGGCTTTTACTCTGTGGGGGTGGTCGGCATAATCTGACTGTGCGAGAGAAACTTGCCAAAGCCTGTCAAATAGAGGTGGCGGCGTGCGAAGCGGTGGGCTGGCATGGCGACAGTTTGGAAGCGCAAGCCTTTGCTTGGCTGGCCGCGCGCAGTCTTGAGGGTCTGCCACTCAGCTTGCCAAGCACGACCGGCACTGGCGCACCGGTCAGCGGTGGTCGCCTGTATCGCGCGACATTGGCCTAGCTGCTGCCAAGCCGTTTGTCGAGATATTGGCTGACGACATCATCAAGCGCGTCGCTGTGATTTTCAAAGAAATGATTGGCGCCGCCGATATTTTCATAATCAATTGTAATGCCTCTTTGCGCCTGCAAGCGTTCGACCAGTTTTTCAATCGAGTCTTGCGGCACAATGCGGTCGGCATCGCCATGGGTAATCAGGCCGGAAGCCGGGCAGGGGGCGAGGAAACTGAAATCGTAAAAATTGGCTGGCGGGGCGACCGATATAAAGCCGGAAATCTCCGGTCGCCGCATCAGCAATTGCATGCCTATCCAAGCGCCGAAACTATAGCCCGCGACCCAACATTCTTTGGCGTCCTGCGACAGGGCTTGCAGCCAGTCCAGTGCAGCGGCGGCGTCGGATAATTCGCCCGCGCCATTGTCAAATTCGCCCTGGCTGCGGCCAATGCCGCGAAAATTAAAGCGCAAAACCGAAAAGCCGCGACTCACAAATTGATGGTAAAGCTGATAGGTGACCGGATTGTTCATATTGCCGCCCAATTGCGGCAGCGGATGAAGGATGAGCGCAATCGGCGCGCGCGCGGTTTTGTTTTGTGAAAACCGCCCTTCAAGGCGACCTTCCGGCCCGTTAAAGATGACTTCCGGCATTATTTTAACCTCAATGACTAATCTTGACTAATTTAGTCGGAATACCTATATGTGCTTCGAAACATGGTGTTAGCGAAGCTTGCGGGGAAAATGCAAGCTTTTTCGAAAAACCTCATTGGAAACATAGGCTTATGAAAATTTCGACACGCGGCCGATATGCCGTCATGGCAATGGCGGATATGACTCAGCAATTGGCGCAGGCGCATAATGGCCCGATACGGCTTGCTGACATCAGCAAAAGACAGGAAATCTCATTGGCCTATCTTGAGCAGATTTTTGGTGATTTGCGCCGTGCCGGTCTGGTGGTCAGCCATCGTGGCGCGCATGGTGGCTATAGGCTGGCGATGAATGCTGAAGATATACGCATTGGCGATGTGATTGATGCGGTTGATGAAACAGTTGATGTCACACGCTGCCGGGCGGCCGGCGGTTGCCTGAACAAGCACGCACGCTGTCTGACGCATGATTTATGGGACAGGCTGGGCAATCATATTCACGGCTTTTTGAACGCCATATCGCTGGCCGATGTGGTGTCGGGCGAGGGCTTGCCGATTTTCGCTGAGACCCCCGCCTTGCAAAAGGGGCTGGCCGAATGAGCGCAGCCTCCCAAGCCGGTCGCATTTATCTGGACTATAATGCGACCGCGCCGATACGTCCCGAAGCGCAGGCCGCTGTGGCCGAAGCGATGATGGTCGGCAACCCGTCTTCTGTCTATGCGGAAGGACGCCATGCCCGCGCTCTGGTCGAGGCGGCGCGCAAGGATATTGCCAAATTATGCAATGGTCTGGCTGAAGCGGTGGTGTTCACATCAGGCGGCACGGAAGCGTGCAATATGGCCATGCATTTGCGCGCCGCCCCTGCCGGGCCGGTTGCCCGCGTGATTGTGTCAGCGATTGAGCATAGTGCTGTATCGGCCCCGGCGCAGGCATCCGGCCTGCCGGTGGAAACCGTGCCGGTGCTGGCCAATGGTCAGGTCGATTTGGCGGCACTGGCCGCGCTGCTTGATGAGACGACACCGGCGCTGGTCTGCATCATGCTGGCCAATAATGAAACCGGTGTCATTCAACCGGTCGCCGATATTGCCGATATGGTCAGGCAGCACGGCAGCCTTGTGTTTTGTGATGCGGTGCAAGCTGCCGGTAAAATCCCGCTTGATATGGCCGCGCTGGGCGTTGATGCGCTTAGCCTGTCCGGTCATAAATTGGGCGCGCCAATGGGCGTCGGCGCTTTGGTGACGCGCGCCGGTCTGCCAGTGCCGCCAAGCCTGCTCGGCGGTGGGCAGGAATTGGGACGCCGCGCCGGGTCGGAAAACATGATTGGCATTGCCGGTTTTGCCGCCGCCGCACGCGCCGCGCAAGCCGGTCTCGCGCAATTTGACGGTTTGGCTGTCGGCCGCAATGAAATGGAAGCGGCTTTGCGCGACATCAGCGACGAAGTGGTGATATTCGGCGCCGACAGCCCGCGCTTGCCCAATACAAGCTGTTTTGCCGGTGACGGGCTGAATTCGGAAACATTGGTCATGGCCTTGGATTTGGCCGGATTTTCGGTCAGTGCCGGGGCGGCGTGTTCCAGCGGCAAGGTGTCGCGCAGCCATGTGCTGGCTGCCATGGGCGTTGAGGATAGGTTAAGCAGAGGCGTATTGCGGGTCAGCACGGGCTGGCAATCCGATGCGATGGATGGATTGAAATTGGCACAAGCCTGGAAGCGCGTGGCGCTTCGGCAGGCCGCGTGAGGCGAGTTGGGTATGAGCGAAGCAAAAGCGAGCATTGACAGAAGCACGGTTGAGCAAGTCGGCAAATTTGGCGGTGAAAACTACAAATATGGATTCACCACCGATATTGATGTCGATAAAGTGCCGAACGGGCTGAACGGCGATATTATCCGATTTATCTCGGCCAAAAAGGAAGAGCCGCAATGGTTGTTGGACTGGCGGCTGGATGCGTTTGAACGCTGGCAGACCATGAATGAACCCGAATGGGCGCATGTTGACTATCCGAAAATTGACTATCAGGATTTGTGCTATTACGCCGCGCCAAAATCGATGGAGGACGGGCCGAAAAGCCTTGATGAAGTTGATCCGGAATTATTGCGGACTTATGAAAAACTGGGCATCCCCCTGCAAGAACAGGAAGTGCTGGCCGGTGTGCGTAAAGTGGCGGTGGATGCGGTGTTTGACAGTGTTTCCGTTGGCACGACATTCCGCGAAGAACTCGCCAAGGCCGGGGTGATTTTCTGCTCTTTTTCTGAAGCGGTGAAAGAACATCCCGAATTGGTGAAAAAATATCTCGGCTCAGTCGTGCCGAAATCCGACAATTATTTTGCCGCGCTGAACTCGGCAGTGTTTTCCGATGGCTCCTTTGTCTATATCCCGCCCGGTGTGCGCTGCCCGATGGAATTATCGACCTATTTCCGCATTAACGAGGCCAATACCGGTCAGTTTGAGCGCACTTTGGTGATTGCCGATAAAGGCAGCTATGTCAGCTATTTGGAGGGTTGCACTGCGCCCATGCGCGATGAAAACCAGCTTCATGCCGCCGTGGTGGAACTGGTGGCGCTGGAAGATGCCGAGATTAAATACTCGACCGTGCAGAACTGGTATCCGGGTGATGAGGAAGGGCGCGGCGGCATTTATAATTTTGTGACCAAGCGCGGTGATTGCCGCGAGGCGCGCGCGCGGATTAGCTGGACGCAGGTTGAAACCGGCTCGGCGGTGACATGGAAATATCCTTCTTGCATTTTGCGCGGTGATGACAGTGTCGGTGAGTTTTACTCAATCGCTATTTCCAATAATTTGCAGCAAGTGGACAGTGGCACGAAAATGCTGCATTTGGGACGCAATACCAGCAGCCAAATCATCTCCAAGGGCATTTCGGCTGGTCGTTCCTCCAATGCCTATCGCGGGCAGGTCAATGTGCATCCCAAGGCGGAAAATGCCCGTAATTTCACCCAATGCGACAGCCTGCTGATTGGTGACAAATGCGCCGCCCATACCGTGCCTTATATTGAGGCGAAAAACCTGTCCGCCGTGCTGGAGCATGAGGCGACAACTTCGAAAATCAGCGATGACCAGCTGTTTTTCTGCCGCCAGCGCGGGCTTGATGCGGAAGAAGCGGTGGCGCTTATCGTCAACGGGTTTTGCAAAGATGTATTGCAGCATTTGCCAATGGAGTTTGCCGTGGAAGCGCAAAAACTGGTTGGCATTTCACTGGAAGGTAGTGTCGGATGAGTGCGTTGCTGGATATTCGCGATTTACAGGCAGGTGTTGATGGGCAGCCCATTTTGAAGGGCCTTTCCCTGTCGATAAATGCCGGTGAAGTGCATGCCATTATGGGTCCGAACGGGTCGGGCAAATCAACCCTGTCCTATGTGCTGGCCGGGCGTGACGGCTATGATATTGAGGGCGGCGACATGGTTTTTGACGGTCAGGATTTGACCGCGCTTGAGCCGGAAGAACGCGCTATGGCCGGTCTGTTTCTGGCCTTTCAATATCCGCTGGAAATCCCCGGCGTGACCAATATGACTTTTCTGAAAACCAGCGTGAATGCCATTCGGCGTGGGCGCGGTGAAGAAGAAATGGACGCCGCCTCTTTTCTGCGGCTGGCGCGTGACAAAGCCAAGGCGCTTGGCATGGGTGACGATATGCTGAAACGCCAGCTCAATGTCGGCTTTTCCGGCGGCGAGAAGAAGCGCAATGAGATTTTGCAAATGGCCATGCTGGAGCCGAAGCTGGCGATTTTGGACGAAACCGATAGCGGGCTGGATATTGACGCGTTGAAAACCGTAGCTGAAGGGGTTAATGCGCTGCGCGCGCCCGACCGCGCCATGCTGGTGATTACCCATTATCAAAGGCTGCTTGATTTCATCAAGCCCGATTATGTGCATGTCATGGCCGATGGCAAAATTGTTAAATCGGGCGGGCCGGAATTGGCATTGCAGCTCGAAGAATCCGGCTATGCCGCCTATCGTGAGGTCGCCAATGCTTGATGCGCGCACCCATTTTGAAGCGGTAAAAGCCGGTCTGCCGGGCGATGCGGCAAGGCGCGCGGATATGCTGGTGCAGGCCGAGCAATTGGGGCTGCCGACGCGGCGTCAAGAAAGCTGGCATTATACGGATTTACCGCAATTGCTGAAACGCCCCTTGGCCGGTTCCGACAGTGAGGCGGTTGAAGATTTGCCGGATTTTTCGGCTGTCGCCCCATTTGCGGTGCAGTTTGACAATGGCCGACTGACCAGAGCCTTGCCGTCTGGCGAAACAGCTTTGTCAGTGACGCCATTTATCGGCCCCGAAGAAATTGCGGGAGGGGCGATTGCAGAAAATGATGCCATGCTGCTGTTCAATGCGGCCTTGGCCGGTGACGGGCTTGATGTGCAAGTGACCGGCAAAGTCACCGCGCCGCTTTTGCTCAAGCAGACCGGCGCGGCAGCGACCCATTTGCGTCACCGGATTCACCTCGCCAAAGACGCGCATCTGACTTTGGTCGAGCTTCTGGCCGGTAATGGTTACAGCAATAATGTCATGCATGTTGAAGCGGAAGCAGGCGCGACGCTGAGCCTGGTGCGCCTGCATCACAGCGGACGCCATATCGGCACCACGACCATGCAATTGGCCGAGGCGGCGCGCGCCAATATAGCGACATTGGTCGCGTCAGATGATGTGGCGCGCCATGATATGCGTGTGTCGCTGACCGGCAGCGGGGCGCATGTCGGCCAGTATCAGGCGGTGCTGGCAGGGGGGGCAGCGCATATTGACATGACCGGTCAATTGCACCATCTGGCCGCCGGTTCGACCAGCGACACGCGGGCGCATTATGCGCTGTCCGGCGCGGCGCGCGGCGTGTTTCAAGGGCAGGTGAAAGTGGCGCGTGACGCGCAACAGGTTGACGCGCAAATGCAGACCCGCGCGCTGATGCTGTCGGAAAATGCAGAAATGGACGCCAAGCCGGAACTTGAGATTTATGCCGATGATGTGGTTTGCGCGCATGGCTCGGCGATTGGCGCGCTGGATGCGGCAGCCTTGTTCTTTTTGCGCGCGCGCGGCATTGATGCGGTGACAGCGCGGCAGCTTTTGGTTGGCGGCTTTGTCCGTGAGATTTTGGCGCAAATCGACCACGCCGCGCTGGCCGATATGTTGGACGGCTATCTCGAAGCCCGTATAGCGGCTCTGGTGGAGGCCTTGCCAAATGGCTGAAGCATTGAAAAACACCCGACCGGATTTTGATATAGATGCTGTGCGCCGCGATTTTCCGGCTCTGCAAGTCACGCCCTATGGCAAGCCCTTGGTCTATCTTGACAATGCCGCTTCGGCGCAAAAGCCGGTGCAAGTGACCGACACAATGCGCGATTTTGCCAATGGCAGCTATGCCAATGTGCATCGCGGCCTGCACTATTTGTCCAATCAGGCAACCGATGCTTTTGAGGCGGCGCGCGAAACCGTGCGCGGTTTCCTCAATGCGCCTTCGGTCAATAATATCATTTTCACCGGTGGCGCGACCGATGCGATAAATCTTGTCGCTTATGGTTATCTTGAGCCGCGCATCCAGCCGGGCGATGAGATAATTCTGTCGGTGATGGAGCATCATTCCAATATCGTGCCG
Source organism: Rhodobiaceae bacterium (assembly GCA_038123715.1). Lineage (GTDB taxonomy): Bacteria > Pseudomonadota > Alphaproteobacteria > RS24 > RS24 > JAYPAN01. The sequence continues at coordinate 171,107 of JAYPAN010000001.1, forward strand.
TGGCATTTTATGAGGGAACGCCATGGCGCGGTGCTGAAATGGGTGCCGGTTGATGACACGGGTGCGCTGGATATGCAGGCCTATGCCGAGGCGTTTTCGCCGCGCACCAAATTTGTCGCGCTGACGCAAATGTCCAATGCGCTTGGCACGATTACCGATGCCAGAACCATTATTGACACCGCCCATGCCCATCAAGTGCCGGTGCTGCTTGATGGCTGTCAGGGCGCGGTGCATTTGGCGACCAATGTTGAGGCGCTGGATGTCGATTTTTATGTGTTTTCCGGTCACAAGGTTTACGGGCCAACCGGTATTGGCGTTTTATATGGCAAGGGCGATTTGCTCAATGACATGCGGCCATGGCGCGGCGGTGGTGAAATGATACGCGAAGTGAGCCTTGATGCGGTCAGCTATAATGATGCGCCGCATCGTTTCGAGGCTGGCACACCGCCAATCATTGAAGCGGTCGGGCTGGCGGCGGCGCTGGATTATATGCAGGCGATTGGTTTTGACGCGATACAGGCGCATGAGACCGGATTGCTGGAAACGGCTATGGTCGGTCTGGCTGACCGGCAAATTGTGCAGGTCTATGGGCAAGCGCCTGAAAAGGGCGGCATTATCTCTTTTGGTGTGGAGGGCATACATCCGCATGATTTGGCAATGGTGATGGATCGCTCCGGCGTGGCGGTGCGGGCAGGGCATCATTGCGCCCAGCCGCTTATGACGCATTATAATGTGCCGGCAACGGCGCGCGCTTCTTTTGCGATATATAATACGCGGGAAGAAGTGGCCGCTTTTCTTGCTGCGCTCGACAAGGCAATGGATTTTTTCGGATAGGACGATGAACGGAAACGACACTCATCCGCAAGGCAAATCGGCAATGCCGGTCATTGATGTCAATGAACCGCAGGAACCGGCTGAAAATGCCGCGCCTGTGCCGGTGGAGGAATTGTCGCCCGAACTGGCGGCCTTGACCGATGACCTTATCGGTGCACTGAAAAGTGTTTACGATCCGGAAATACCGGTTGATATTTATGAATTGGGTCTTATTTATCGCGTAGATGTCAGCGATGACCGCGATGTGACAATAGATATGACATTGACGGCGCCGGGATGTCCGGTGGCGGAGCATATGCCGCGCTGGGTTGAAGATGCGGTGCGCTCGGTGGATGGGGTGTGTGATGTGATTGTCAATATGACATTCGACCCGCCTTGGGATCCAAGCCGTATGTCGGATGAGGCGCGGGTCGCCTTGAACATGTTTTAGAAGCGGGAAAAGCCAATGAGCCAGACTTATCAATTGCCAAAAGCCATTATCCTGACCGAGCGCGCGGCGGCGCGCGTCAAACACATTATGGCCAAATCGGAAACGCCAATGCTGGGTGTTCGTTTGGGTGTGAAAAATGGTGGTTGCGCCGGTATGGAATACACAATGGATTATGCCGAGGAACAATTGCCGCTTGATGAAATGGTCGAAGACAAGGGCGTGACCATTTTTATTGAAGCCAAGGCGGTCTTGTTCCTGCTTGGCACGGAGATGGATTATGAAGAAGGGCTTTTGTCGTCGGGCTTTACTTTCAATAATCCGAACCAGACCGATGCTTGCGGCTGCGGTGAGAGCGTGACCATTATTCCCGCCGCCGCACCGCCCGGATATAAGCCAGCCAAGGCCTGATTTACAAAAACGCCTAACTTACAAAAAGGCCGGCATGGCCTGCAATAACAGCCCGAAAGGATGCCCATTATGGTTGACCAGTCACTCGATTATATTCTGGAATTGCTGCAATTGGAGCGACTGGAAGTGAATCTGTTTCGCGGCCAAAGCCCGAATGAACAACGCCAGCGCGTCTTTGGCGGGCAAGTGCTTGGGCAGGCGCTGAGTGCGGCGTGTTACACGGTCGAAAACATGACCTGCCATTCCTTTCACAGCTATTTTCTGCGTCCCGGCGATGTTGAGACGCCGATTATTTACGAAGTGGATAATGCGCGCGACGGGCGCAGCTTTGCCTCGCGGCGGGTGATTGCCATTCAGCATGGCAAGCAGATTTTCAATATGGCCGCCAGCTTTCAAGTGGCCGAAAAAGGCCGCGAACATCAGATTGACATGCCCGATGTGCCAGCGCCGGAAACGCTGAAAAGCGACCTCGAATTGCGCCGCGAAATTGCCGATAATGTGCCGGAACAATGGCGTGACATGTTTTTACGGCGTCGGCCTTTTGAAATTCGCCCGATTGCGCCCAAAAGCCTGTTAAAGCCCGAGGCCTTGCCGCCGACCAATATGGTTTGGATTAAAGTTGATGAGGGCATGCCGAAAGATATCAGGCTCAATCAGGCCATGCTGGCTTATGTGTCCGACACTTCACTGCTGGACACTTGCCTGCGCCCGCATGCGCTGACCTATATGAACCCGAAATTGCAATCGGCCAGCCTCGACCATGCCATGTGGTTTTACCATGATTTCACCTGCGATGATTGGATGCTGTATGTGCAGGACTCACCGGCTTCGGCAGGCGGACGCGGCATGAATTTCGGGCATTTTTATACACGCGATGGCAAGCTTATCGCCTCCGCCGCACAAGAAGGGCTTATCCGCGTCCATGATTGAGGGCGTGGCGCTTAAGCTGCTTCATTATGACCGAGATGGGCGGTCAGCACGGTAATCAATTCTTCCGCCGCTTCCGGTATCACCGTGCCGGGCGGGAAAATCGCCTTGGCTCCGGCATCGCGCAGCGCATCGAAATCTTGCGGCGGTATCACCCCGCCGACAATCACCATCATATCCTCGCGCCCTTGGGCGGCCAGCGCGTTTCGCAATTCCGGCACAAGGGTCAAATGTCCGGCGGCCAGCGAGCTGACACCGACAATATGCGCGCCAGCCGCAATCGCATCACGGGCAGATTCTTCAGGTGTCTGGAATAGCGGGCCAGTGACCACATCAAACCCCATATCGGCCAGTGCGGTGGCGACGACTTTCTGTCCCCGGTCATGGCCATCCTGCCCCATTTTCGCCAAATAGACGCTGGGCGCGCGGCCTTCGCGCTCAGTGAAGCGGGCAATCATGTCGCGCACTTTGACCATGGCCGGGTTTTGCGCGCCGAAATCTTTTTGGTAAATATCGGAAATCAATTGCGGCTTTGCTTCGTGGCGATTGTAGATTTTTTCCAGCGCATCGGAGATTTCGCCGACTGTCGCCTTGGCGCGCGCCGCGTCAACGGCCAGTGCCAGCAAATTGCCCGCACCGGATTGCGCGGCCTCTGACAAAGCGGCCAGCGCGGCTTGTGTCTCGGCTTCATTGCGGCTGTCGCGCAGCGCTTTTAACCGGTCGATTTGCGCCATGCGGACAGCCGAATTATCGACTTTCAGCACATCAACCGCATCCTCATTATTGAGCTTGAACTTGTTGACACCAACGACGGTCTGGCGGCCACTGTCAATGCGTGCCTGGGTGCGCGCGGCGGCTTCTTCAATCCGCATTTTCGGCAAGCCCTGTTCAATGGCAGCCGCCATGCCGCCCAGCGCTTCGACTTCCTTGACATGGGTCAGCGCGCGCGCCGCCAAATCATGCGTCAGCCTTTCGACAAAATAACTGCCGCCCCAAGGGTCAATCACTTTTGTCGTATTGGATTCCATTTGCAGTAATAATTGTGTGTTGCGGGCAATGCGAGCGGAAAAATCGGTTGGCAGCGCCAGCGCCTCGTCAAAACTGTTTGTGTGCAGCGATTGGGTATGGCCTTGCGTGGCGGCCATCGCCTCAATGCAGGTGCGTATTGTATTATTGTAAATATCCTGCGCGGTCAGGCTCCAGCCGGATGTCTGGCAATGCGTCCGCAGGGCAAGCGATTTGGGGTCTTTGGCGCCCAGCCCTTGCATGAGTTGAGCCCAGAGCAGGCGCGCGGCGCGCATTTTGGCGACTTCCATGAAGAAATCCATGCCTATCGCCCAAAAGAAAGACAGGCGCGGCGCGAAAGCATCAATATCCAGACCGGCAGCCATGCCGGCGCGAGCATATTCCACCCCGTCAGCCAGCGTATAGGCCAGTTCCAAATCAGCCGTCGCCCCGGCCTCTTGCATGTGATAGCCGGAAATTGAAATCGAATTGAATTTCGGCATATTTTGGGAGGTATAGGCGAAAATATCGGAAATAATCCGCATGCTCGGTTGCGGCGGGTAAATATAGGTGTTGCGAACCATAAACTCTTTCAGAATATCATTCTGAATCGTGCCAGCCAGTTTTTCCGGCGCCACACCCTGTTCTTCGGCAGCGACAATGTAAAGCGCCATAATGGGTAAGACCGCGCCATTCATAGTCATGGACACGCTCATTTTATCAAGCGGGATACCAGCAAACAATGTCCGCATGTCGAGGATGGAGTCAATCGCCACACCGGCCATGCCGACATCCCCGAATACGCGCGGATGGTCGCTGTCATAGCCACGATGGGTGGCCAAATCAAACGCCACGGACAAACCCATTTGACCGGCCTTTAAGTTGCGCCGGTAAAAAGCGTTTGATTCTTCCGCCGTGGAAAAACCGGCATATTGGCGCACTGTCCACGGCTTGTTGACATACATTGTGGCATAGGGGCCGCGAATAAACGGAGCCAGCCCCGGATAATTATCAAGAAAGGGCAGGCCGTCGCGGTCTTTGGCCGTGAACAAGGCTTTGACGTCTATATTTTCCGGCGTCTGGCGCAAGCCAATCGCCTCGCCTGTTTGCTGCGCGTCGCGGGCGGCAGTTTCCCATGCCTCAAATCCGGCCTCGGCAGACATGTTGAGCGCCAGCTTGGTGAAATCGGGCAGCTTGCTCATATCAGTCTCCCAATCCCAGCCGGTCATGTATCGCGCTCAGAAAATCCAGCGCGGCAAATCCGGCAAAACAGTAATCATCGATTTGCGCCAATCCGCGCGGTTGACCGGCCAGCGCAATATGCACAGCCCCGGCCGTGTATAGAGCCTGCGCCAAACCCTCGGCATGGCTGTCATAATCTTCATCGCTGCCGCATAAGCAGACAATTTTGCTGCCATTGGCGCGGAAGGCGGCGACAATCGCATCAATATCCGTGCCGCCATCACCGGCCTGTGCCTGCACACCTCCGGCGGCGTAAAGATTGGCGGCGAAATTGGCGCGCGGGGTGAAAGCGGCCTGTGTGCCGAGACAGGCGAGAAAGACGCGTGGTTTGCTTTTGGCGGCGATACGGCGCAAATCTTCAAATCTTGTCGCCAGTCGATAGCCATTGGCCGGGGGGTGAGGGTCGGCATCAAGCGCGGCTTCATCAAGATTGGGAAACGCGCTGACACCTACCAAAGACGCTTGGCGTTTGCCAACCGCCTCGTCATAGGCGGCGCGGCGCGCGTCAAGCGAGGCGGCGATTTTGCCATTGGCAATGGCGGCAGCCAATCCGCCTTCGGCTTCAATTTTTTGAAACTCCGCCCATCCGGCCTCGGCAAATTGGCGGGTCAGGCTTTCTACATACCAGCTTCCGCCCGCCGCGTCGGCGACTTGCCCAATACGACTTTCTTCCTGCAAAATAATTTGCGTATTGCGGGCAATGCGACGGGTCAAGGCATTGTCGCCGCCGGCACTTGCCGTGCAGGGCGCGGCAGTGAACATGTCAATGCCTGCGATTCCGGTGGCCATAGCGGCGATTGTACCGCGCAATATATTGACCCAAGGGTCAAGGTCAGAAAAGGCGCGCAAGCCGGTTTCGCCATGGATTTGCGGCGCGGCATCACTGCCTGCCGCTTTGGCAATATTGGCGAACAGCAAACGCGCGGCGCGCATTTTCGCCAGCGACGCAAAAAAATCGCCATCGGCGGCCAATGTCATGGTGATGCGGGGCAGGGCATCTTCCGGCGCGAGTCCGGCGGCTTCAAAGGCGCGCAAATATGCCGTAAGGGCGGCCAGCGCCCAACCAAGCTCTTCACCAATACCCGCACCTGCCGCATGGAAGGCTGCGCCATTGGCTGTCATCAGACGCAATTTTGTATCCTGCTGTCCAATGGCGATAAGGTGTTTATAGTCAAGATCTATGCTGTCGCCATAAAGAATCTGCGTACCAAGCGGGTCGATATTGGCATAGCCGGCAGGTCTGTCTTTATTGTCTGCCCGCAATGTTGCCATAAGCTGCAAAGCGGCGGCGGCATGGCGTCCGGGGGTGAGGGTTAGCGGTGCAATGTCGAACATCACACCGTCAAGCAATTGCTCTATTTGGGCGCTGTCTATATTTGGTGCGGATGCGAAATCAAGATGCAGCGCGCTGACGCCACCGGTCAAATCAGCGAGAATCTCTGCATTGTCGTTGCCGCGCCGACCCGGCACAATACGCGCTGCGATTTGCCAGGGCAGAAACTTATTGTTCAGGGCGCGCGCACCGCGCAGGAAAGGAAATTGTCCGGGCAGGCCGGACGCATCATCGCCGGTCGCCATGCCCGCTTCAGTATAAAGCGGCTGGGTTTCATATCCGGCCAAATCATTGGAGACCAGCGTGTCATAAGACTTGCCGCCCAGTGCCTTTTCAACTGCCGCCAGCCAGTCCGCCTGGGCGGCATTGTCAAACTTCTGTCCCAGTTCAATGTCGCTCATCATTCTCCCTTAGGCCGAAAACTTGCCTCAGCCTTTCGCAAAGTTCAACCCTTATTGCCGTTAGCCATCTTCATTTTGCAGCAAAATCATCAGCGCCAGTGACGAGGCGATAAGCGGCGGCGCCCAGCTGGCAAAAATCGGATGCATCAGACCGGTTTGAGCGACTTTAACAATAAAAGCATTGGCAAGAAACAGACCAAAGCCGGATAAAGTTGCCAGTCCGAGCGTCTGGAAAGTCGGCACCATGCGCGAGGTCGGCATTGAAAAACACGCCGCCAGCAGCACCATTGAGACCAGCAAAAGCGGCTTTGATATCAGGCCGTGAAAGCGCACACTATGGGCGGTGATATCGACACCGGCAGCTGCTGCCATTTCAATATAATTTGGCAATTGCCAGAGCGAGACAGTTTCCGGTCGCCGGAAATTACTGCGTAATGTCTCGATTTGCATACGGCTGGCAAGCGTCACATGGGCGATATTTTCAGGGGCGCGGCCATAATGAAGTTTTGTCGCGCCGGTCAAATGCCAGGCTGCGCCAGTATTGCCATTGCTCAGGCGCGCGTCTTGCGCTTGCAGGCGATAGGCCAGTCGGCCATTTTCGTCAAACACCATGAATGATGGTGCGGCAAGACCGGTTTCTTCACCTTCCAGCATTTGCGGTGCGCGGATAATCATGCTGCCCGCATCATGCCGGTCGCGGAACCAAATGCCGCTTTTTGACACGCTGAATTGCGCTTGCGAGCCGTTCAACCCGTCTTCAATGGCGCGAAATTTCTGCAATCCCCTGCTGCCAAGCGGGTCAAGCGCGGCGATAATGGCAATGCCGAGAAACAGCGCGGTCAACAAAAGCGGGGTAAGATATTGCCAAGCGGAAATACCGGCGGCGCGAATGACTACAAGTTCGCGGCTTTCGCTCAAACGCAGCAGGCAAAAGACGCCGCCAAACAGAAAAATAAACGGCAGAAAATTGACGACCATAAGCGGCAGGCGCAGCCAGCTATAATAGAGCGCGGCATTAGTGCCTTGATTATGGCGGGTCGCCAGTTTCAGCATTTCGAGGAAATCACCGAGAAAGGCAATGGCGATAAACACCATGCCGGTAATGGCAACCCACAGCATGAATTTTGCCGCCAGATAAAAACCTAGCACACGCATTATGACGCATCCCCGACAGCAGAAGCGGTTTGGCTTTTCCCGAAAAATGGCCAGCGCCCCTTATGCACTTCGAAATAGAGGAAAATCGCCGCAAAAACCAGCGTCAGGCTTGGCACTAAGGCAATGACATGGACATTGCCCGAAGCGGTCGCTCGCCCGATTGTGCCAATCAGCGCGATTTGGAAAAACACACATAAAAACACAGCCAGCGTCACGCGGCGGCTATAGCCATGCCGATTAAGGCCACCGGCGGTGATGCAGGCAAAGCAAATAAGCGTATAGACAAGCGGCGCGGTCAGATTGCCAATCCGTTCAAAGCCGTGGGCGCGGGCGCGCTCAATCGCTTTGGGATGGGTCACTCCATATTTTTCCGGTTCAAAAAGCTGGTGTATCAACATGCTGTTGCGATTTGGCGGGCCGGTTTTGGCCGCGCGCGCTTCGGTCTGTTGAATGGGCAGGCTGTATTGGTCAAATTGCAGGCCATTGCTGCGCTGCGCGGCAGCATCATAGAAAATCTCGCCATTGGTCAGCAGAAAGTAAACCTGCCCGTCCTCCTGCCGCAAGCGACCGGCCTCGGCGATATAGGTGGTTGGCGCGTCAGCCAGCATATAGTCATGTATCATCACATCGCGCCAGCTTCCGTCACTGGCCTTGCCGGCGGCGAAAATGACCATTTTGTCTTCTATGTCATTGAAAATACCGGGGCGCAGCGCGGCCAGCACAAAATCGGTCGCCAGATTTTCGCTCTTGGCGCGCATCGCCTTATAGGCAATCGGGCTGATATAAAAGGACAGCGCGGCCTGCAAGGCAATCACCAAAACGCACACGCCGATAACCGGACGCAAGATTCGCAACGGGCTGAGACCGGCAGCGGTCAGCGCAAAATACTCATTGTCTTGCAATAGGCGCATGAGCTGAACCAGCATGGTCACCAGCAATGCCGGTGCGAGCGTGAAACTCAGCACACGCGGAATAATCAGACCGGCAAGTTCAGCCATTGCCACAAGCGAAACATTTTGGCCAATCATGTCTTCAAGCATGTTCAATGTCTGCACCAGCCAGACAATACCGGCCAAAACCAGTGCCATCGCCATTTGCGCCTTCAGCAGACGGCCAAATAAATATCGGTCAAGTCCGGTAAACATGGCCTTTTTTAACACAATTCAGCCGGTTTCCAAGCAATTGCCAATTCACCTGCAAATGACCACATGAAAGATGAATGATTTGCGCCATTGGTTTTGTGGCTCTAGAGTGTTTGGACTGTCAATAATGGGAGGCATTGATGGATTTGAATTTCACGCAGGAATATGAGGATTTCCGCACCGATGTGCGCGGGTTTCTGGACGCTCATAAAGCCGATGCGCCGGCCGCCGGAGACCGCAGCGTGCGGAGTAAAAAACGCCTGGCCTGGCAAAAAATCTTGCTGGCCAATGGCTATGCAGGTCGCACTCTGCCCAAGGAATATGGCGGCTATGGCGCCGCGCCCGATGCGTTGAAGCAGCGCATTATCGCCGAAGAGTTTGCCCGCGCCAAAGTGCCGGGCGGTATTTCCGGTCAGGGTATTAACATGCTGGTGCCGACTTTGCTGGAGCTTGGCACGGAAGAGCAAAAGCGTACTTATATTGAGCCGACACTGAGTGGCGAGATGGTGTGGTGTCAGGGTTATTCCGAGCCGGGGGCGGGGTCGGATTTGGCTTCCTTGCGGACAGCCGCCATTGTGGATGGCGATGACTTTGTCATTAACGGTCAAAAAATCTGGACCAGCACGGCCAATCAGGCGGATATGATGTTTTGTCTGGTTCGCACCGAGCCGGATGCGCCCAAACATCACGGCATTTCCTATTTGCTGATTTCAATGGACACGCCGGGCATTGAAGTGCGCCCGCTTATGACCATGACCGGCCATGCCGAGTTCAATGAGGTGTTTTTCACCGATGTGCGTGTGCCGACCGACCAGATTGTCGGCAAGCGCGGTGAGGGCTGGATGGTGGCCAATGCAACCTTGACGCATGAGCGCGGTATGCTTGGCGACCCGGATGCGGCGTTGACGCGGCTCAATGCGATTGCTGATATTATGAAGCATGAGCAAGTGGATGGCCTGCCGCTGATGGATAATCCGACTTATCGTGACCGTCTGGTGACGCTGGAAGCGGAAGTCTATGCCATGAAGTTTAACGGTATGCGCCTGACAACGGCAGCCGCCAATAAGGAATCGGCGGGCATGGCTGGATTGATTGTCAAATTGCAGGGCTGCGAATTGAACCACCAGCTTGCCGAGCTGGCGATTGATGTGATGGGCGAATATGGCGTGTTGTTTGAGGACAGCCCGTTTCTGCGCGACCAAGGCTTGTGGCAGACCCATTATATGTTCGACCTTGGGCTGATTATTGGCGGCGGCTCGGCGCAAATTCAAAAAAACATTATCAGCGAACGCGGTTTGGGTATGCCGCGCGAGCCGAAAGTAGCCAAGGCATAGGGGCAAGCATCATGTATTTTGGATTGTCTGAAGACCAGAAAATGTTGCAGGACTCGGTTGGCCGCTATTTGGAAACCGCGTCGGAATTGGAGGCTGTGCGCGGCTTTATTGCCGGTGACATGGCGTTGGCGGCCAGCGTGCAAAACGGCCTGATGGAATTGGGCGTGCCGCTTGCGCTGATACCCGAAGCGCAAGGCGGGCTTGGCATGGGCGTGCTTGAGGCGGCGCTGATTCAGCAAATGCTTGGTCGCTATATCGTGCCATCGGGATTTACTGCCAATTACGGCATGGCAGTTATGGCTTTGCGGCGCGGCGCGTCACCGGCGCAGCAAGATGATTGGCTTGGGCGTATGGCCTCAGGTGATGTGGTGATGGCAACCGGCCTGACCGAGGCGGTGGGCGCGCGCGACAGGGCGGGTCTGTCGCTCGACAATGGCAAATTATCGGGTCGCGCCAGCTTTGCGATGGGCAATGAATTGGCGACCCATTATCTGTTGACCACCGGGGATGCGCTGGTGATTGTCGCGCGCGATGCGGCTGGCATCAGTGAAACGGCGCTGACCACAATCGACAAAACGCGCCATGTGGTGACGCTTGATGTTGATTGCGCGGCGGCGGAAGCGCTGGACGGTAATGACATGGCCGCTGCCACTGAGGCGACGCTGAATACGGGGCGTTTGCTGTTGGCGGCTGACAGTTTCGGGGCGGCGGAAATGATGCTGGAAAAAGCCGTTGCCTATGCCAAGGAGCGTGAGCAGTTCAACCGGCCAATCGGGTCATTTCAGGCGGTCAAGCATATGTGTGCCGAAATGGCAGCCAAGCTGGAGCCGTGCCGCGCGCTGGTCTGGTATGCCGCCTATGCACAGGATAATGTGCCGGAAGAAGCCGGGCTGATGGCGCGTCTGGCCAAGGCGCATGTCAGCGAGGTTGGCAAATATATCGCCCGCACATCAACCGAAGTGCATGGCGGCATGGGCTTTACCGATTTGCTGGGGTTGCATTACTGGTTCAAGCGCATTGGCGCCAATCGGCAATTGTTGGGCGGGCCGCAGGCGTTACGCGCCGAGGCCGCCGCTTTGCAGGGCTGGGGACAAGACGCTGCGTAAAGAAAGGGGACACCGCTTTTGACGGCATCCCCTGATTTACCCGACAGCGCATTGCTGCCGCCTTTCCTTAATGCTTAAACGCGCTCAAGGATAACCGCCGGTGCCATGCCGCCTGCCGCGCACATGGTCACCAGACCGAATTGTTTGTCTTGGCGTTCCAACTCATCGAGCATTGTGCCGACCAAAATTGAGCCGGTCGCGCCAATCGGGTGGCCAAGCGCCATCGCGCCGCCATTCACATTGACCTTTTCGCGATCCACATCAAGGTCACGGATGAATTTCTCAGTGACGACGGAAAACGCTTCATTGACTTCAAACAAGTCAATATCAGCCAATGTCAGACCGGCTTTTTCAAGCACTTTGCGGGCTGCCGGCACGGGTGCGTTCAGCATCAGTGTCGGGCTGTCGCCCATATTGGCAATGGCGCGGATTTTGGCGCGCGGTTTCAGACCATTGGCCTGTGCATATTCCGCCGAGGCCAGCAACAAGGCCGCAGCACCGTCAACCACACCGGAGGAATTACCGGCATGGTGAACATGATTGATTTCCAAATCGGGATAGGCCTGATTTATCAGCTTGCGGAATGTCGTGCCGTCTTCGTCAAGCGGGATATCGGCCAGCTTGGCAAAACTTGGTTCCAATTGCGACAGGCTTTCCATTGTCGTGCCGGGACGCGGAAACTCTTCCTTATCAAGAGCCAGCGACCCATCTTCCTTGTGAACCGCGACCAGTGACTTGTCGAAATGACCATTTTCAATCGCATTGGCGGCGCGTTGCTGGCTGACCAGAGCCAGCGCGTCCACCGCGTCGCGGTCAATGCCTTCCAGCGTGGCAATCGCATCGGCGCAAACGCCCTGATGCGGCTGCGGATGCACTTCGCGCAAGCGTGTATTGCCATTGTCGAGGAAAGGCGAACCGGAAGCGGCATCGCTGCCAAAACGCGACATCATTTCCGTGCCACCGGCAATGGTCAAATCTTCCATGCCCGACATGATATTGGCGGCGGCGATATTCACCGCCGTTATGCCGGAGCCGCAAAACCGGTCAAGCGTCATGGCGCTGGATTTCACATCATAACCGGCGTCAAGCGCGGCCATGCGCCCCAAATCGCCGCTTTGCGTGCCGCGTTGCGAACTGGTTCCCCAAATAATATCATCTACTTCGGCAGTGTTGATTTTATTGCGCTCGGCCAGCGCTTTCAAAACTGTTGCACCCAAATGTTGCGGGTGAATATCGGCAAGCGCACCCTTGCCCGGCTTGCCAATGCCGCGTGGTGTGCGGCAGGCGTCAATAATCCATGCATCTGTCATCTATCGTCTCCCGTTTACAGAAATTTCAAATTCACTTCACTTTATTGACGTTAAACTAGTGCAGTCAGTTTTGGGGAGCAAGCAGGAATTCAGAAACGCCAATTGCGACATTCTATGCTGGCACAAAGATGCGGCGATGAATATAGTCGGGGCGTCAAGCGAGCTGCCGGTGATTTGGGTGAGGAATTATCGTGAAAAAAATAAAGGCAAAAAAGGCCGGTGTGGCGGCTTTTCGCTATCGGGCGGGGCGATTTGAATTATGCCTGGTCAGTTCAAGAAAATCGCCCAAAAGGCTGGTGCTGCCAAAGGGCAATGTCGACAAAATGGAGAAAAAGCGCGCCGCCGCCATGCGCGAAGTATTTGAGGAGGCGGGGCTGTCAGGGCAGGTGATGAAACGGCCCAATGTTGCGGTCAATGGCAAAGGCCGCCCGATAGAAGGGCGCAAAGCCCATGTTCAGTATTTCCCGATGAGGGTTGATGATGAAATGTCAAACTGGCCGGAGCAAAGATGGCGGCGGCGCGTCTGGGTCAGTTTGAATGATATTGGCAAGCGTCGCAAATATCGCCATATCCGAAGAATAATTGACGCCATGGCAATGGGTGAGGCCAAAACTTGGCGCAAGTTTCTGAGGCTGGTGCGCGGAAAAAAACCGAGCCGATGACCCGAAAGCCAATCAGTCTTTCGGGCTGGATGGCGGCGTTTTCAAAAACGCGGGCATATTGCCGTCAAAAGCATCCTTGGCTGGCTTGCCGGATTTAGCTGCGGGTTTTTTCGACGCGGCCTGCGCTCGTGGCTTGCCGGTTTCGGGCGCTTTCCCATTTGCGTCAGTTGCGCCATTGGATTTTGCCGTATCTTCTCTTGGACGACGATTGCCGCGACCCAATAATCCGCGACGGCGGCCTTTTCGCGGCGCTTTTTCGTCACCAGTTTCGTCGCCCGTTTGGCTTATATCGTCCTTGCGGCTCTCATCCGTCCCATTGCGCTGACGCCCGCGCGCCTGCCGACCGGATTTACCGCGCCTGTCGCCACCCCGACCTGAGCGCCGTTCGCGCCGGCCATCCGCCTCCGCTTCTCCGGCTTCATTGTCTATGCCCACCAATTCAAGGCGCGGAATATCTTTTTTGATAAGCGCCTCAATCGCCTCGACATATTTCTGGTCTTGGCGTGTCGCCAGCATGAAAGCCGCGCCGGTGCGTCCTGCTCGGCCTGTGCGCCCGATACGATGCACATAATCCTCGGCATGAGTTGGCACGTCGAAGTTAAACACATGGCTGACGGCGGGAATATCAAGCCCGCGCGCGGCGACATCCGAGGCAATCAGATAAGTGGCGGAGCCGCTTTTGAATTGGTCAAGCATACGCAGCCGCATATGCTGATCCATGTCGCCATGCAGCGACACCGCCTTATAGCCGTGGCGTTGCAGGCTTTCCAGCAAAGCGCCGATATCGCGCTTGCGATTGCAGAAAATAATACCATTGGTGACATCTTCGCGCTCAAACAGGGCGCGCAAGGCGGCGCGTTTTTTCATCGGCGCAATGTCAATCAGCGCTTGCGTGACATTTTCATTGGTCGAGGAGGGCGGGGCGACCTCAATGCGTTTGGGGGCTGAGAGAAACTGCTCGGACAGGCGGGTGATTTCCGGCGGCATGGTGGCCGAGAAAAACAAAGTCTGGCGGGTGAACGGCACCAGCGAGACAATTTTTTCAATGTCGGGAATAAAGCCCATATCGAGCATCCGGTCGGCTTCGTCAATCACCAGCACTTCAACGCCGCGCAACAACACTTTGCCGCGTTCAACATGGTCAAGCAGGCGACCCGGTGTGGCAATCAGCACATCGGCGCCGCGTTCAATGGCGCGCTCTTGGTCGCCAAAGCTGACGCCGCCGATAAGCAGGGCTTTGGTCAATTTGGTGTTTTTGCCATAAAGGTCGAAATTTTCGGCGACTTGTGCGGCCAGTTCGCGGGTCGGCTCCAAAATCAGCGTGCGCGGCATACGCGCTTTGGCACGACCCTTCATCAGCCGGTGAATCATTGGCAGGGTAAAACTTGCCGTCTTGCCAGTGCCGGTTTGGGCAATGCCCAACACATCGCGCCCGGCCAGAACTTCCGGTATTGCTTCAGCCTGAATAGGAGTGGGTTCGCTATAGCCAACATCATTGATGGCTGCCATTATCTCGGGGGCCAGCCCCAAATTATTAAAGCTCATTATATCTTCCGTGTCGGGCGGCCTGTTGCCGCTATATGTGGGCGGGACTCCGCCATTCAGGCCATCACGGCCTGACCTGTCTTTCCGCGCGTGAAAATAGAGTTTTTTCGCAACTTGTAAAGGTTTGTTTGGTGCTTGCCCAAAATGGCAGGGCTTGGCTAAGCTGTAAATGCATTGGCGGAGAACATAAAAGGGAGGAAACCATGCAAAAAATGCAAAAGCAAATGATGGGTCATGCATTGCTGGTCATGATTATTGCGCTCTTGTCGGGCTTTATGCTGGCGGATGGGCTGCTCGGCGGTCAGGCGTTTTATTATTACGGCACGGCAGAAGGTTGGGCGCGCGCCCATACGGGTGGCATCACCAATGGCCTTTTGGTGTTGGGCGTGGCGCTGACCATGCCGCATATCGGGCTGTCTGAGCGCATGACGCGCTATACGGGCTGGGGGCTGATATTCACCGCTTGGGCGAATACCGCCTTTTACTGGTTTGGCAATGCGGCGGGCAATCGGGCGCTCACCGCCGGTGATAATCTACATGGCGCGGCCAATCTATTGTCAATGATTGGGTTTTGGCTGGCGATGATTGGCGTTGTGCTGGCGCTTTGGCTGCTCGGCCATGCGGCGGTTAAATTGCTGCGCGCCGACTAAATATCGAGCAATTCAGCATCGGCAAAAGCGGCATTTTCCTGAATGAATTGGAACCGCAATTCCGGCTTATTGCCCATCAGGTCTTTCACCGCTTTGGCGGTGGCGGCACTTTCGGCTTCGGGAATCGTCACCTGCAATAATGTGCGATTGCCCGGCAACATGGTCGTCTCTTTCAGTTGGGCGGGCAGCATTTCGCCCAGCCCCTTAAAGCGGCTGACATCTATCTTGGCATTGCTGCGAAACTCTGTTTCCATCAATTCTTCGCGGTGGGCATCGTCGCGCGCATAGACTGTCTTGCTGCCCTGTGCCAGCCGGTAAAGCGGCGGCACGGCGATATATAAATGACCATTGCGGATAAGCTCCGGCATTTGTTCATGGAAAAATGTCACCAGCAAAGCGGCGATATGCGCGCCATCGACATCAGCATCGGTCATGATGATGATTTTTTCATAGCGCAGCCGCGTATCGTCATAGAGATTGCCTGCACCGCAGCCAAGCGCCTGCACCAAATCGGCGATTTGCTGGCTTTGACCCATTTTGGCCTGTGTGGCATTGGCGACATTGAGGATTTTACCGCGCAAGGGCAGGACAGCTTGTGTGCGCCTGTCGCGCGCCTGTTTGGCACTGCCACCGGCGCTTTCACCCTCAACAATAAACAATTCTGAGCCTTCGGCGGCGTTTTGCGAGCAATCGGCAAGCTTGCCTGGAAGGCGTAATTTACGCACGGCGGTTTTGCGGTTGACCTCGCGTTCCTGACGGCGGCGCACGCGCTCCTCGGCGCGGTCAATCACCCAGGCCAGCAATTTATCGGCATTGGCGGGGGCTGAAGTCAGATAATGCTCAAAATGATCGCGCATGGCATGTTCGACAATGCGTGATGCTTCCGGTGTCGCCAGCTTGTCCTTGGTTTGCCCTTGAAACTCTGGCTCGCGGATGAACACCGAAACCAAGGCAGCCGAGGTTCCCATCACATCTTCGGCGGTGACAATAGATGCCTTCTTATTATTCACGCGCTCACCATAGGCTTTCAGCCCTTTGGTCAAAGCGGCGCGCAAGCCTTGTTCATGCGTGCCGCCTTCCGGCGTCGGCACGGTGTTGCAATAGCTGGCCGACATGCCGTCAGCATTGCCAATGCCTGCGCCAACCCAGCTAACCGCCCATTCGACACTGCCGTGACCGCCTTGTTTTTCAACCTTGCCGGCAAAGGGCGTGGGCGTGACCGTGGTGCGCCCGCCAATCAGCTCTTCGAGATAGTCTTTCAGCCCATTGGGAAAGCGCAGCGTGTCGCTGGCCGGTGTTTTTTCGCTATCCTTGATGAGCGACGGGTCGCATTGCCAGCGAATTTCCACACCGCCAAACAAATAGGCTTTGGCCTTGGCCATATTGTAGAGCCGCGCCGGGTCAAACAGGTTTTTGTCGCCGAAAATCTCGCTATCCGGCACAAAGCTGACAGATGTGCCGCGCCGGTTTTTTGCCGTGCCGATTTTCTTCAGCTTGCCTTGCGGCAGGCCGCGCGAAAAATGCTGCTCAAATGTCTGCTGGTCGCGGGCCACCTCAACCAGCAATTCCGATGACAGTGCATTGACAACCGACACGCCAACGCCGTGCAGCCCGCCGGATGTGTCATAAGCCTCGCCGCCAAACTTACCGCCCGCATGCAATGTCGTCATAATGACTTCCAGCGCCGATTTGTCCTTATATTTTGGGTGCGGGTCAACCGGTATGCCGCGGCCATTATCGCGCACGGTCAGCCGGTTGTCGGGCGCCAATGTCACTTCAATAAAACTGGCATGACCGGCGACCGCCTCATCCATTGAATTGTCTATCACTTCAGCGAATAAGTGATGCATGGCGCGCATATCGGTGCCGCCAATATACATGCCCGGACGCCGCCGCACTGGCTCCAGCCCCTCCAAAACTTCAATATCGCTGGCCGTATAGGCTTTTTCCTTACCCGACTTGGTGCTGGTCTTGCCATTGGGCTTTGCCTTTTTCGGCGCAGCACTGGCAGGGTTTGGCGCGGCATCGCCAAATAAGTCACTGTTTTCAGCCTGGGATTTTTTACGCGGCATGTCCATCTCCGGTCTTGGCACAGACGAATCGCTTGTAGTTTAGCCTTTGCGCGGGCAAAGCGAGAGAAAATAAACAGGGCAGGGGCAGATAAGCTGGTATTTTTATGAGGTGTTGCCAAAAAAAACGGCTCCTGCGGGAGGTGCAGGAGCCGTCTCGTTGCGTCTGTGGGAGGAGGGTCAGACGCTGTAATACATGTCGAATTCGACCGGGTGCGGCATATGCTCGAAACGGTAGATTTCTTCCCATTTCAGCTCCAGATAGCCGTCAATCTGGTCGTCATCCATGACACCGCCTTTTTTCAGGAACTCGCGGTCGGCATCAAGCGCTTCGCAAGCTTCGCGCAAGGAGCCGCAAACTTGCGGCACATTGGCCAGCTCTTCCGGCGGCAATTCGTAAAGGTCTTTATCCATCGGATCGCCCGGATCGATTTTGTTTTCGATACCGTCCAGACCGGCCATCATCATAGCGGTGAAAGCCAGATACGGGTTGGCAGTCGGGTCTGGGAAACGGATTTCAATACGCTTGCCCGGTGCCGATGTGGCAAACGGAATACGGCAAGAGGCCGACCGGTTGCGTGCCGAATAAGCCAGCAGAACCGGCGCTTCAAAGCCCGGAATCAAACGCTTATAGCTGTTTGTGGACGGGTTGGTCAGCGCATTAATGGCGCGGGCGTGTTTGATAATGCCGCCAATGTAATAGAGGCATTCTTGGCTCAAATCGCCATATTTGTCACCGGCGAAAAGCGGCTTGCCGTCTTTCCAGATTGACTGGTGGCAATGCATACCCGTGCCATTATCGCCATATACCGGCTTCGGCATGAAAGTCGCAGATTTGCCATAAGCATGGGCGACATTATGCACGACATATTTATACAATTGCAGATTATCGGCAATGCTGGTCAGCGTGCCGAATTTCAGACCCAGCTCGTGCTGCGCGGCAGCAACTTCGTGGTGGTGTTTTTCAACATCCAGCCCGATTTCCTTCATCACGGCCAACATTTCGCCGCGCAAATCCTGTCCGCTGTCAACCGGATTGACCGGAAAATAGCCACCTTTGGTGCGCGGGCGGTGTCCCATATTGCCGGCTTCATATTCAGTGCCAGAATTGGAGGGCAGCTCGGTGCTGTCCAGCGCAAAGCCGGTATTGTATGGGTCGGTTGAAAAGCGCACATCGTCAAAGACGAAAAACTCGGCTTCCGGGCCAAAATAGACCGTGTCGCCAATGCCGGTTGATTTCAGATAAGCTTCTGCCCGCAATGCGGTTGAGCGCGGGTCGCGATTATAGGCTTCGCCTGAATTCGGCTCCAGAATGTTGCAGAACAAAGTCAAAGTCTGCTGGGCGTAGAACGGGTCAAGACGCGCTGTGGACGGGTCGGGCATCAATGTCATGTCGGATTCATTGATTGCTTTCCAGCCGGCAATCGAAGACCCGTCAAACATTGTGCCATCATTGAAAAAATCCTCATCAACAAGGCCGACATCCAGCGTAACATGCTGCATTTTACCGCGCGGGTCGGTAAAGCGCAGGTCAACGAATTGCACGTCGTTTTCCTGTATCATTTTGAGAACGGATGAAGCGTCAGACATATTTCTCTCCAGTGTTGGTCAGTTTGACATTAAACAGATTGACGCACCTATATGGCGTCATCACCGGTTTCGCCGGTGCGAATTCGAATGGCCTGTTGGATATCCGAAACAAAAATCTTGCCGTCACCGATACGCTCGGTCTTGGCAGCAGATTGAATGGCCTCAATGGCCGTGTCAAGCTGGTCATCGCTGACCACCAGCTCAATCTTCACTTTCGGCAGGAAATCAACAACATATTCCGCGCCGCGATAAAGTTCTGTGTGGCCTTTTTGACGGCCAAAGCCCTTGGCTTCAACCACGGTAATGCCTTGCATACCAGCTTCTTGCAAAGCGTCTTTGACCTCGTCGAGTTTGAAGGGCTTAATAATTGCCTCAATTTTTTTCATCGGAACCCCCTTATATAAAATAGCGCCATAAGTAATGGCATTATGCCGGATACAAGCAAGGTATATGCCAGATTTGAACCGCCCCTTATGCGCCACTCATTGCGTGGAAGGCGTGTTATTTTACGCAGAAACGCATAAATAATAGGCAAATGGTCAAAAAATAGGCAGAAATAGGCAATTAAAAGATGAGCTGCGGTCGAATTGGTCGATTACCGACGCTTAAAAGCGGTTGCAAGACGACCGGGAAAGGATAGACTTCGGTCAGCCATTGAATAGACTCTGGCATGAGAGCAAATGGTCAAAGGGAGAGGCGAGCATGACAATTCACGATAATACGCCGATTTTGATTGGGTGCGGCCTAACTGTTCAAAAGGAAAAAGACCTGCAAAAGGCCAAGGCGCCAATTGATTTGCTGGTTGAGGCAGGCGCATTGGCCTTGGCTGATACGGGTCAAGACGCCGATGTGCGGGCGGCGGTTGATGTGGTCGGCTCCATTCGGTTCATCACAGACAGCCCGGAAGCGCGCGCTATACCTTATGGCAAATATCCCAATCCTGCGGCCACCGCCGCGCGGCTGATGGATTTAACCCCCAACCGCACTTTGCTGGCGGCGACCGGCGGCAACAGCCCACAAATGATGATAAATGAAATGGCCGAGCAAATCAGTCGCGGCGATATCGGGCTTGGCCTGCTGGTTGGCGGCGAGGGGTTTGGTTCGCTGATGCGTGCTATCGGGCAGGGGCTTGATATGTCGCATTGGAACGATGCGCCTGACGTCGAGCCGGAGCATATTGGCGAGGAAAAGGCCGGTGTTTTGCCAATTGAGCATAAGCATGGCCTGTTTTTTCCGGTCAATTATTACCCGCTATTTGAAAATGCCCTGCGCGCCCATTTGGGGCGCGACATGACCACCCACATGCACCAAGTCGGCAAGCTGATGGCGCCCTTTACCGAAATTGCCGCGCAAAACCCGTATAGCTGGTTTCCGGTGGCGCGCACGGCTGAAGAACTGGTCACGCCAAGCGATGACAATCGCTGGGTTGGCTACCCCTATCCGAAATATCTGAATGCGGTGATGCGTATTGAC
Source organism: Rhodobiaceae bacterium (assembly GCA_038123715.1). Lineage (GTDB taxonomy): Bacteria > Pseudomonadota > Alphaproteobacteria > RS24 > RS24 > JAYPAN01. The sequence continues at coordinate 191,723 of JAYPAN010000001.1, forward strand.
CAGGCCTCTGCCGTGGTGATGACCTCGGTCGGCAAAGCGCGCGAATTGGGTATTGATGAGAGCAAATGGGTTTATCTGCATGGCTGCGCCGATGCCAATGAAATATGGTATGGCATTGAGCGTCCGGAACTGCACCGGTCAATCGCCATTCACGACATGACCAAGTTGGCATTGGATATGGCCGGTTGGACGATTGACGATATTGACCTGTTTGATTTGTATTCCTGCTTTCCCTCGGCGGTGCAGGTCGCCTGTCGTGAGATGGGGATTGCCGAAGACGACCCGCGTCCCTTTACCGTGACCGGCGGCCTGCCTTATTTTGGCGGGGCGGGCAATGCCTATACGCTGATGTCGGTCGCACAAATGATGCAACGCCTTCGCGCCGCCGCACCGGGCAGCAAGGGCTTGTGCAATGGCAATGGCTGGTTTTTGACCAAACACGCGCTGGGGCTTTATTCAACCGCGCCCTTTGAGGGCGCATGGCAGCGCCAAGCACCTTCCGTTTTGCAGGCGAAAATAGAGGCTGGCCCTCGCATGCGCTATGATGAGGCGCCCACCGGCACGGGCAGTATTGAAAGCTATACAGTCGCCCATGTCGCTGGCAAGCCGCCGCAAGGCATATTGATGGGGCGCATGGAGGCGACCGGTAATCGCTTTGTCGCGCATATGACGGGCGAAGGTGGGCATACGCAAAGGCTGATGCAGGAAGATGGTATTGGTCTGCAAGGCACGCTTGCCCCGCAAGAAGATGGCCGCAATATATTCACGCCTCATTTAAGTTGAGGGGCAGGTTGAGAGGGGCAAGTAGGTTAACCCGATGAGTAACACACGCATTTATATGATACGCCACGGCAAGGCGGCAGCTGGTTGGGACGGCCATGCCGACCCCGGCCTTGATGCGACCGGCCACGCGCAGGCTGAGGCGGTGATGGAAAAGCTGTTGACCCGGTTTGATGCGCCCGTGCCAGTGCTGTCCAGCCCGTTGCGGCGTTGTCAGGAAACGGCGGCTCCCTTGCTGGCCAAATGGAATATGCAGGCGCAAATCGAACCGCGTGTGGCGGAAATTATTGCGCCGGTTGAAGATTTGGCCGCGCGCACGGATTGGCTGCGACGGGTGATGGCGGGGAGCTGGGCGACGCTGTTTGCCGACACAACCGGCAGCGCGCCGGATTATCGCCAATGGTATGATGATGTGCTGGCGGCGCTGCACGGGTTGAAGGGCGCGCCGCATGTCATTGTCTATTCGCATTTTATCGCGCTTAATGTGGCTTACAGCGCCGCAACCGGTCATGCCGACATGGTTGGTTTCCGACCCGATAATTGTTCAATGACGATTTTTGAAACAGATGGCGCAAACTTGTCTTTGGTCGAAAAAGGACAAGAGGCCGAGACGCGGGTCAATTAGCCCAAAAGGGTTTAATTTACACACTGGCTTTTCCCTTTTTGGCCTGCTATAGAGCCGCAATCATTTTAGCGGGCGTGGCGGAATTGGTAGACGCGCCAGATTTAGGTTCTGGTGCCGAAAGGTGTGGGGGTTCAAGTCCCTCCGCCCGCACCATTTGGATGACGGCAAAAGTCAGGCAAATATCAAAACCCTTGAGAGGCGAGGAAGATGGATATTAAAGAAGTAAACACTGAAGGGCTGGCGCGGGCGCTGCAAATTTCAATTCCGGCAGCCGATTTGCAGACGCGGCTTGATGCACGCATTGATGAAATCAAGGGGACAGTGCAATTGAAAGGCTTTCGCCCCGGCAAAGTGCCGGCAGCGCATATCCGCAAAACCTATGGCACGCAGCTTATGGGTGAGCTTATCCAGCAAACAGTCAGCGAAAGCAGCGAAGAAATGCTCAAGCAGCGCGATGAGCGCCCCGCCATGCAGCCTGAAATCAAGCTGGTTGGCGATGTTGACCCGGTGATGAAGGGCGAGGCTGATTTGATTTACGATATCAGCTTTGAGGTTATCCCGCCAATTACACTGGCCGATTTTTCCAAGCTGAAATTGTCGCGTCCGGTCGTCGAAGTGGGCGATGAGCAAATTGGCGAAGCGCTTGATCGGCTGGCCGCCTCGCGCAAATCCTTCAAGGCACGCGGCAAAACCGCCAAGGCGCGCGATGGCGACCAGGTGAAAATTGACTTTATCGGTCGCATTGACGGCGAAGCCTTTGAGGGCGGAACCGGTGAAGGCTTTGATTTGGAGCTTGGCTCCGGCCAATTCATTCCCGGCTTTGAGGAGCAGCTTGTCGGCGCGAAATCCGGTGACAAGGTAGATGTCAGCGTCAGCTTCCCGGACGATTATGGCAGCGCCGATTTGGCGGGGAAGGCGGCCATTTTTGAATGCACAGTGCATGAAGTCAGTGAGCCGACCGAGGCGGTGATTGACGATGAATTTGCCACATCGCTGGGCATTGAAAGCCTCGACAAGCTGAAAGACGCTATGCGCGACCAAATTGCCGGTGATTATGAGCAAATGTCGCGCGGCCATTTGAAAAAAGATTTGCTGGATAAACTCAGCGACAGCCATGATTTCGAGCTGCCACCATCTATGGTGAAGCTGGAATTTGACCAGATTTGGCATCAATTTGAGCATGAGCTTGAAAATCAGGGCAAAAAACTCGATGAGCTTGACGAGTCGGAAGAGGAGTTGCGCGGTGAATATATGGGCATTGCCGAACGCCGTGTTCGCACCGGTCTGGTGCTGGCCGAAGTGGGCAATACCAATGACATTCAGGTGACACAGGAAGAGTTGAATCAGGGGCTGATGCAGCGTGTTCAGCAATTCCCCGGTCAGGAACAGCAGGTTTTTGAGTATTTCCGCAATAATCCCGAAGCGCTGGCGCAATTGCGCGCACCGATTTTCGAGGAAAAAGTGGTCGATTTCATTTGCGAATTGGCTGATGTCACCGAGCGCACCGTATCAGTCGAAGAGCTGATGCGCGATCCGGGCGAGGAAGCTCCGGCGGAAGCGGCAAAGCCGAAGAAAAAACCGGCAGCCAAAAAAGCGCCGGCAAAGAAAGCGTCATCCAAGAAAGCTGACGCCGAAAAGGGTGAAGCCAAAAAAGCGCCAGCCAAGAAACCAGCCGCCAAGAAAACAGCGGCCAAAAAACCTGCCGCGAAAAAGGCGGCTGCCAAAAAGGCAGATAAAGACGAGGCTTGACCGGCGCGGCATGATTTCGCAATGAGGGGCGTTTAAAGCGTTCCTGACTGTATTTGGGTGATTGTTGCCTAAATACGCCATTTAAGCCGCTGCCGCGCCATTTGAGCAGATAATGGCCTTGAAATCAGGCCATTATGACGCGCCTGCAAAATTTATCTTGGCCTTTGCGGCAAAGCGCGCCACATTCATGTCAACCGGAGGCGATTATGCACGACCCTATTGATACATATATGAACACGCTTGTCCCCATGGTGGTGGAACAATCCAGCCGTGGCGAGCGGGCATTTGATATTTATTCGCGCCTGCTGAAAGAACGGGTGATATTCATCACCGGCGCAATTGAAGATTACATGGCCAGTCTGGTGACAGCGCAATTGCTGTTTCTGGAAGCGGAAAATCCGAAAAAGGAAATTTCCATGTATATTAACTCGCCGGGCGGCGTTGTGACATCGGGCATGGCGATTTATGACACAATGCAATATATCCGCGCGCCGGTGGCGACATTGTGCATTGGTCAGGCCGCGTCAATGGGGTCGCTATTGCTGGCAGCCGGGGCGGCAGGCATGCGCTATGCCCTGCCCAATGCGCGCATTATGGTGCATCAGCCGTCAGGCGGTTTTCAGGGGCAAGCCTCGGATATTGAGCGTCATGCCAAGGAAATCCTTGATATGCGGACAAGGCTGAACAAGATTTATGTCACCCATACCGGCCAGACATTGCGTAAAATTGAAGATGCGCTGGAGCGCGACACATTTATGACGGCTGAACAGGCGCGTGATTTCGGCATTGTTGATGAAGTGACCGATAAACGTGGCGACGGTGCCGAAGAGGCGGATGGCAAGGATGGCTGATTTTGAACTTGCAGCTATGTCGTCTTCGTGATGAACTGTAAGTGATTTGGCCGATTTGGCACAGAATATGTATTCTCCTGCGTATCAAGACACTGGAAAGGGCAAGAAATGAGCAAAGTTGGCGGAACAGGCGACAGCAAGAACACCTTGTATTGTTCATTTTGTGGCAAAAGCCAACATGAAGTTCGCAAGCTGATTGCCGGACCAACCGTATTCATTTGTGATGAATGCGTTGAGTTGTGCATGGATATTATCCGTGAGGAAAGCAAGGCGTCGCTTGTCAAATCGCGCGAAGGTGTGCCGACGCCGAATGAGATTCTCGAAGTGCTGGATGATTATGTGATTGGCCAGTCCCACGCCAAGCGTGTGCTGTCTGTCGCCGTGCATAACCACTATAAGCGCTTGAACCATGCCGGTAAAAGCGGCGAGGTGGAGCTGGCGAAATCAAACATTTTATTGGTCGGCCCGACCGGTTGCGGCAAAACGCTGCTGGCGCAAACGCTGGCGCGGATTCTTGATGTGCCGTTCACCATGGCCGATGCCACGACACTGACTGAAGCCGGTTATGTGGGCGAAGATGTCGAAAATATCATTCTGAAACTTTTGCAGGCCGCCGATTATAATGTCGAGCGCGCCCAGCGCGGCATTGTTTATATTGATGAGGTGGATAAAATCAGCCGCAAAGCGGATAATCCGTCCATAACCCGCGATGTATCGGGCGAGGGTGTGCAGCAGGCGCTGTTGAAAATCATGGAAGGCACAGTCGCCTCCGTGCCGCCGCAAGGCGGGCGCAAGCACCCGCAGCAGGAGTTTTTGCAGGTTGATACGACCAATATATTGTTCATTTGCGGCGGTGCTTTTGCCGGTTTGGAGCAGGTGATTGCGCGGCGCGGCAATGAAACCTCAATCGGTTTTAATGCGCGGGTGGATACGCCCGATGAGCGCAATACGGGTGAATTGCTGAAAGAGCTTGAGCCGGAAGATTTGCTGAAATTTGGCTTGATACCGGAGTTTGTCGGTCGTTTGCCGGTTTTGGCGACGCTGGAAGATTTGGATGAGGATGCGCTGGTCAAGATTTTGAGCCAGCCGAAAAATGCTTTGGTCAAGCAATATCAACGCCTGTTTGACATGGAAAACACGCAATTGACTTTCAGCGATGATGCGCTGTTTGCCATTGCCCGGCGCGCTATTGAGCGCAAAACCGGTGCGCGCGGGTTGCGTTCGGTGATTGAGGGCATATTGCTCGACACCATGTTTGAACTGCCTGCTATGGATGGTGTTGAAGAAGTGGTGATTAGCCGCGAAGTGGTTGAGGGCGAAGCAAAGCCCCTCTACATTTACGCCGAAAAAAGCGACGCAGACCCGGCGGCGGCCTCCACAGCTTCCTGATGTCACGCTTTGACGGGCGGGTAAAATTGCGCCTGTAAACCGTCTATTTGCGACTTTTTGTCATTCTTGCCTTGTCCGCAGTTGAAAAACGGGTGGATAATGACCACATCTCCTTTGACGGGTTTTCAGGAATCGACGGTTAATATCGGGGCAAAACGGAAAGTTGGTTGATATGACAGATATGCAAGACACACAAAAAGAAATCCCGGAAATCCTGCCGGTTCTGCCGCTACGCAATATTGTGGTGTTTCCGGGCATGATTGTGCCGCTTTTTGTTGGCCGCGAAAAATCCATTCGCGCGCTGGAAGAAGTCATGGCCGATGACAAGGAAATGCTGTTGGTCAGCCAGCGCGATGGCGACCAAGACGAGCCGACCAAGGATGAATTATACGAAATCGGCACAATGGGGTCGATTTTGCAAATGCTGAAACTGCCCGATGGCACGGTTAAAGTGCTGGTCGAAGGCACACGGCGCGCGCGGATTATTGATTATCTGGATAATGAGAATTTCTTTGAAGCCGGTGCTTTGCCACTTGATGAAGAAGTTGAGGATGGCGAGGAATTGCAGGCTTTGGCACGCTCGGTGGTCAGCCAGTTTGAAGGCTATGTCAAGCTGAACCGGAAAATCCCGCCGGAAGTGCAGTCCAATGTCAGCCAGTTGAGCGATCCGGTAAAGCTGGCCGACACGATTGCCGGCCATTTGAACATTACAATGGAAGAAAAGCAGAAATTGCTGGAACTTCTCTCGGTCAGCGCGCGTCTTGAGGCCATTTTGGGTCACATGGAAGGCGAGGTTGGCGTCTTGCAGGTTGAGAAAAAAATCCGTGGCCGCGTTAAACGGCAAATGGAAAAGACGCAGCGCGAGTATTATTTGAATGAGCAATTAAAGGCCATTCAAAAAGAGTTGGGCGAGGATGAGGACGGTGGCAATGAAATCACCGAGCTTGAGGAGCGCATCAAGGAAACCAGACTTTCCAAGGAAGCGCGCGAAAAAGCCCAAGCCGAATTGAAAAAGCTGAAATCCATGTCGCCCATGTCAGCCGAAGCAACAGTGGTTCGCAATTATCTCGATTGGTTGCTGGCTGTGCCTTGGGGCAAGAAAAGCCGCACCAAAAAAGACTTGTCCAAAGCCGAAGAGATTCTCAATGCCGACCATTACGGGCTTGAGAAAGTCAAGGAACGGATATTGGAATATCTTGCCGTTCAACAACGCTCGAAAAAACTGCGCGGCCCGATATTGTGCTTGGTCGGCCCACCCGGTGTCGGCAAAACCTCCTTGGGCAAGTCCATTGCGCGGGCGACCGGACGCGAATTTGTCCGCATGTCGCTCGGCGGTGTGCGCGATGAAAGTGAAATTCGCGGCCACCGGCGCACCTATATCGGCTCCATGCCGGGCAAGGTGGTGCAATCCATGAAAAAAGTGAAAGCGGTTAATCCGCTAATGCTGCTTGATGAGATTGACAAGCTGGGCGCCGATTATCGCGGCGACCCGTCTTCAGCGTTGCTCGAAGTTCTGGATCCGGAACAGAACAGCACATTTGCCGATCACTATATGGAGGTTGATTATGACCTCTCCAATGTGATGTTTGTGACCACGGCCAATTCGCTGAACATTCCCGGCCCTTTGCTTGACCGGATGGAAATCATTCGCATTGCCGGTTACACGGAAGATGAGAAAATCGAAATCGCGCATCAACATTTGCTGCCACAGGCGATTGAAGAACACGGGCTGCGTCGCGGCGAGTTTGAAATCAATGAAGATGCGATACGCAAACTCATCCGCAATTACACGCGCGAAGCCGGTGTGCGCGGGCTGAAGCGCGAGCTGGCATCGCTGAGCCGCAAGGCGGTCACCGAAATCATCAAGGGCAAAGCCAAGCAGGTGAAGATTACACCGGATAATCTGGCCTATTTTGCCGGGGTGGAGCGCTTCCGCTTTGGTATTGCCGAAATGGAAGACCAGATTGGGGTTGTTACCGGATTGGCCTGGACAGAAGTGGGCGGCGAATTGCTGACCATTGAAGGGGTTATGCTGCCCGGCAAGGGGCGTATGACCACGACCGGTAAATTGGGCGATGTAATGAAAGAATCGATTAACGCCGCATCATCCTATGTGCGTTCGCGCAGCACCATATTCGGCATTGAGCCGCCCTTGTTTGAGCGCAAGGATATTCACGTCCATGTGCCGGAAGGGGCGACGCCGAAAGACGGCCCGTCTGCCGGCACGGCTATGGCGACGGCGATTGTGTCAGTGATGACCGGTATTCCCGTCCGCAAGGAAGTGGCGATGACCGGCGAGGTGACATTGCGCGGTCGGGTGCTGCCAATTGGCGGGCTGAAGGAAAAATTGCTGGCAGCTCTGCGCGGCGGTATTGCCAAGGTTCTCATCCCCAAGGAGAATGAAAAAGACTTGGCGGATGTCCCTGACAATATCAAGGAAGGGCTTGAAATCGTGCCGGTTGAGAGCATGGATGAAGTGCTGTCTCATGCCTTGCAACATGTTCCGTCGGCGATTGAATGGGATGAAGAAGCCTATTATGCGAGCCGCCAAGTGGCGCCCGGAGACGGTCAGGAAATCCCGCAAGCCCATTAAATTGGCCGATTTTGAGCTTTTTTGGCATTTTTTTGCGGAAAAGTGCCATTTTCGGGTGTTTTTCTTTGACGAAAACATGAATCGGCGCATAGGTTGAGAGGTCAATATCTGTTAGCCTTATGAGGAGGGGTTTAGATGAACAAAAATGATTTGATCAGTCAGGTCGCCGATGATGCCGGTCTGTCGAAAGCCGATGCCACAAAAGCCGTTGACGCTGTGTTTGACAGCATTTCGGGTGTTTTGAGCAAAGGCGGTGAAGTTCGTTTGGTTGGCTTCGGCACTTTCTCCGTTGCCCATCGCAAGGCGACGACAGGCCGTAACCCGCGCACGGGTGAAGCCATTCAAATCGCTGCTTCCAAACAGCCCAAATTCAAAGCCGGTAAAGGCTTGAAAGACGCCGTTAACTAAGCACCGTCTTAATGCGGTAATAATGGGCGCTGGCCTGAGATTTATTCTCGGTCAGCGTCTTTTTTTTTGCTTTTTTCCGGCAGATGCGCTAAACGCGACCGCGAGGGCGGTTAGCTCAGCTGGGAGAGCATCTCGTTTACACCGAGAGGGTCGGCGGTTCGATCCCGTCACCGCCCACCATTTGTCACTGCATCATATTTTCCGGTGTGGCGGCAATCTTGACTTGACAGCCATCAGGGTGGCGCGTAAGTCAAAAGCCACTTGGAGCCAAGTGCTTTGGGGGTGTAGCTCAGTTGGTTAGAGCGCTGGCCTGTCACGCCAGAGGCCGCGGGTTCGAGTCCCGTCACTCCCGCCATTTCTTTCAAAATATAACTGTCCACACATTTTGCGTGTGTTGTGGCCTGTCCGTCGGGCAGAATCGGATAGCGTCTAAACAGGCGGGGTGCTGCGTCAACAGGCGCCATGTTTTGGGATTTGGTTTGTGTTTGCCGGTTGTAAGTGGTTAGCGAATAAGCGGTTTGTTTTTGGCGCGCCAATTGGGTTGATTGCCGCGCTGGCGCTTATTTTATCATCGCTCGCTTTACCGGCTGAAGCGCAATCGCAAATCTCGCAAACGCGCACCATCACCGCCATCAATAATGGCTATTGTTTTTTCGACATTGACAATAATGGCGTGTTTGACGCCAATGACTATCCGCTGACCGACCCGGTGATTAACAATAATGATGTGCTGGTCAAGGACACCATTACCTATACCGGAACCGACAGTGAAAATGTGACGACAACAAATATCCTCAATCAGGGCGTCTTGCATCGGCCGGATGTTTTGGGCGCGCTGGCAGCCGGTCAGAATTATAATATCAACATCACCAATATCTGTGTTGGCGAAACCAGCCGCACGGATACGATTGTCACTGTTGCTGATGATGATGACGCGGTCGATTCCAACGGCGACGGTAATCCGGCCAATGACCCGGACACCAGCACAACAACCACGCAGACCGGCACGAGCGACGATACGGCGATTTACGATGATGACGGTTTTACCTTTGGCGGCAACAGCGTTATCGATTTTACCGGTCAGCTCCTCGGCAATGTTGAGTTTGACTCCACCATTACCGATGCCAATGGCACGGCATTTGACGATGATGTGACATTCACCCTTGGTGACGGCTCGGAAATTGCCGGCAATCTGGATTTCGGCACTGGAGGCAGCAGCAATGTGGCGGTCAGCGATGCGGTTATCACGCTGAATGGCGAGGTTACCGGCGTTGGTCTGGCCGGTGCGTCAAATATCGAATTGACCAATAATGCCGAGATTTCGGGTTCCCTGACCGCCGGCAATATATCGGAAGGGCTTGACCTGACCAATACGGCAGCCATTGGCACGCTGGATATATCCGGCAGTGACACGGTCAATGCGTCTTTGACCAGCACCAGCGCCATTGGCACATTGACCGCCAGCAATCTGGGCGACGCGGCTTCTGTTTTGACCAATGCCGGCACGGTCAGCATATTGCGCGCCCTCAACAATCCATCATTGAGCATCACCAATAGCGGCACAGTTTCCGCACCGGTTGATGGCGCGGTTATTCTCGGCGGTGTTGATATTGTGTTCAACAATACCGGCACGCTGAATGCGGCATCGGGCGGCACAGTTGATTTAAGCGCGGTGACAGGAACGGCGCAGTTCAACTCATCCGGCACAGTTAGCGCCTCAACCACCGATATTGTGCTGGCGGGCGGCGCGACCGGCAATATCAACATTATCAATACCGGCACGATGTCAACGACCAATAGCCGTGGGTTGACGCTGACTGATATTGGCGGTGCGGTTTCTTTTATCAATGGCACGGACACAGTGCCGGGCGGGGCAGTATCATCGGGGGCGGGACGGCTGAGCGCATTTGATACGGCGGTCAATGTGTCCGACAGCGAAGCGCTGGGCAATGCCGCCTCACAGGCCATGCAGGCAACCATCCGCCAAGACAGTGCCAGCAGCCGCATCGAGGTGACGGCGGAACATGCGATTCTGGCCGATAATGTTGCGGCGCTGACTTTGGTCAATCAGGGGCTTATCAGTGCCGGCACAAATAATGCCGTGCAGGCTGATAATGCGGGCAGTGTGACCATTGAAAATAATGGCGCCTCGGCGCGTATCAGTGCCGGTGACCAGTCAGCCATTCGCGCACCCGGCCTGTCGGGCGAGTTTTCCCTGACCAATGCGGGACTTGTGGAAAGCCGCAATGCGACGCTGTTTCTGGATGACGCGCAAGGCGCGATAAGCCTGACCAATAGCGGCACATTGCGCGCCACCCATCAGGCCGACAGCGCCGGGTTCGACCATGATGATGACCCGCTATCGGCAGCGCTTGATGATTTTGTTGTGCAGGCCACGCGCGCTGCCGGGGCGACCGGCGGGGCGGTGACGGTGAGCAATGAAAGCAACGGGACAATATCCATCAATTCGAGCAATGCGTTGCGGCTGAGTGATTTCAGCGCCACCAATGATACGGTGACGCTGACCAATGCGGGCAGCTTCACAGCAGGCGCGCTTTATGCGTTGCGGCTGGATGATATTCGCGCCCTCACCCTGACCAATTCCGGCACAATGACGGCAGCCAATGAGGTGATGACGGCGACCGATTTGGCCGGTGCGGTGACTTTGACCAATTCCGGCACATTGCGCGCCACCCATGCTCTTGATGCGGCTGATGCCACCACGAATTTCGCCGTTAATCTGACCGGTAATGCCGGTGATGATGGCGGTGCGGTGAGCCTGACCAATAGCGGCACGATTGCGATTGCCTCGGATAATGCAATAAGGCTTAGCGGCTTTCACCGCGATGATGATGCGGTGACTTTGAACAATAGCGGGCAGATTACCGCCGGACGCGACGCGGCGGTGAGCTTGGCAGCCAGCAAGGCCGTGACCATTTCCAATAGCGGTGAGACGGCACAGATTACCGCGACGGGGGATAGGGCGGTTGATATTGCCGCCATTGACGGTGCTTTGAGCCTGACCAATAGCGGCACAATATCAGCGGCCAATGAGACTTTCGACGCGCAGGCCATTGCCGGTGCGGTGACTTTGACCAATTCCGGCACGTTGCGCGCCACGCATGCGCTGGCCGATGCCGACGCGACAGCCAATTTTGCTTTGCGGCTTGCACGGCTGGATGGTGCGGCGGGTGGTGCGGTGGCCGTGACCAATAGCGGCACGATTTCGGTCAATTCCGACAATGCGGTTTTATTGTCGGGTTTTGATGAGACCGCCGACAGCGTCACCGTGACGGCTTCCGGCACTATGTCGGCAGGCCGCGACAATGCGCTGCTGATTGACAGCGTCAATGACCTGACTCTGACCAATAGCGGGACAATTTCCGCCGGGCGCAATAATGCGTTTTCTGTCATTTCGGCCAACAGCCTGACCTTGAGCAATAGCGGCGAAAATGCAGCGATAACGGCGCTTGGCGATGATGCGGTCAATCTTGGCACTGTGAACGGCGTGTTAAGCCTGACCAATGGCGGCTCGATATCGGCTGCCGACCGGGCGGTGACGATTGGCACTTTGACGGGCAATGCGACCATCACCAATAGCGGCACAATCGGGGTAACAGCGGCGGATGCCGAATATGCACTCAGCATCACCAATGCCAGCGCGGCGGTGAGCCTGACCAATAGCGGCACTATTTCCGCCACCGCCGACCGCGCCATAAACCTGCAAAGCGTTACCGGCGACTTGACCATTTCCAATACGGGCAGCCTGACTGCCGCCGGACAATATGGGCTGCGCGGCGGCACTGTCGGTGGTAATGTGTCCATTACCAATTCAGGCACATTGACGGCGGCGACCAATGCCGTGCATACCGATGCGTCGGGCGGCAATTTCACCTTGCTCAATAGTGGCACGCTGACCACTTCCGGCGCGGCTTCAAGCTATCTCGTTTCGGCAACCAATGTGACCGGCACTGTGTCGCTCACCAATAGCGGCACAGCCTCCGTTGCCGGTGGCACGGTGATGGATTTACGCAATGCGGGCGGCACGGTGACGATTGACAATTCCGGCACCATCTCCTCACTGGGCGGGCGGGTTTTCGATATACGCAATGCCGGTGGCGCAATCACATTTGGCAATTCGGCCACGCTGTCGGCGACCACGGCGCCAATTGTCGATGCCAATGCGGCGGCGGCCGGTTTTACCTTTGACAATAGCGGTGCGCTGTCGGGTTCATCCATGCTGGTTGATGCGCGCATTGCCGGTGGCGCGGTTTCGCTGACCAATGGCGGCAATATCACCTCAACCGGCACATTTGCCCTGCGCGCCGATGCGGCACCGGCCACCGTAGCGGTTAATAATAGCGGCACAATCGCCGCGCAAGCCACGGCGCTGTCTCTCTCCGGCGCGACCGGTGCGGTCGGCATCATCAATAGCGGCACATTTCGTGCGACAGCCGCCACAGCCTTGGACGCCTCCAATGGCGGGGCAGTGACATTGAGCAATTCCGGCACTATCACGGCGGCCAGCAATGCCGCCTTGTTTTCTGATGCCACCGCCCTGCAAGTAACCAATGCTGCCAATGCCAGTATGACCGCTTCCGCCGGTCATGCGTTGGTGGCTGACAATATCGACAATGCGACCCTGACCAATAATGGCACGATATCGGCCACTGGCGGTACGGCGATATCGATGACCGGCGATGGCGTGGAAATCGTCAATAGCGGCACAATTTCCGGCAATTCCGTGGGTATATCAGTGGGCAGCGATGCGGAGATTGTCAATCTCGGCACGATAAATGTCGGAACCGCAAATGTCGCCGTGCAGTTTGCCGGAACCGGCTCGGTGCTGCAATTGTCGCAAGATGCCAAGCTGATAGGCCGCCTCGTTGCGCCGGCCATTGCCGAGGAAGCTGACCGCCATGAGCTTGTGGTAAATCTTGATGCCGGTTTGAGCTATTATTATGACTTTGACGGGGCGGGGATAAAATTCACCGATAATCAGGGCGGCGACCGGCCACAGGCTGTCGGCTCGGCGCATGGCGCATCAGCTTCTCTCGCGCGGGCGCAGGATTTGCTCTTGGCGCGGCGTGCCATATCATTGGTGCGCGGTTATCACGAAAGCAGCCCGCTTTATGATAACCGCCAGCTCAATGCGGTTGCTTGGCGTGGTGACAGCGTGCAGGAAGCTTCAGCGACGGAAGCCTATCATTTGCGCGACAAAAGCGCCGGTTGGATGGGAACCACTTTGCTTGGCGCGCTGCCCAAGCGGCGCTTGCAATTTCTTGTGGCGCAAGACCGGATAGACGCGGCGGTCAATCTGGATATGCAGAAATTCAAATCAGATTATGTCGGCTTTGGTCTGGCGGCGCGGACGCTGGCCAGCTATCAGGGGATTTACCTGTCGGCCTTTGGGTTGATGGGTGTGTCGAGCAATGAAACCCAGCGTCGCATGATTACCAATATGCGCGCCAGTGGTGAATTGACCACCAGCGCCTCCTATTACAGCGCGCATTTGGATACGCATATGTCGTTGAATTATGCGCTGCGGCTGACGCGCGGCTTGCAAATGGATGTGCGTGTCGGGTTGGGGCTGAGTGGTGTGCAGCAAGAAAGCCATGATGAGGGCGATTATTACCGCCATGACGGTCATTTATTGATGCAGGGGCTTCTCGACAGCAATTTGCGGCTGTCTTATGACTGGAACGAAGGATATCTGCCTAGCCGCGAAGTGGCGTTTCTCGACTTTTCCGCCGGTTATCGCGGCGTTTTGGCCGGTGACACGCGCGACTTCCGGTTTCTTGACGCCAATGTGACACAAGGCGCCGATGCCCGCTTCACCGACTCCGAGCGCGGCGAGGCACTGTTTCGTATCGGCCTCGGCTTTGAGCGCACCATGATGCGCGGTCTGGTCTTGTCGATTTCGGCAGCGCGCAGCGGCCATGCAACCGGCTTTGAGTCGGATGATGTTTCCGCCGGTTTGCGCTGGCGCTTTTAGGGTCTCGTCAGCGATTGGGGATTGACCAATCAAAGCCTGATAATCAGCCCTTTCGGCAGGTGATTTTACATGCGACAGAAAAACCTTTCCGGCGCGGTGATTGGCGCTTGCATTGCGGTTGGGCGTCACTATACTCCGCCAAGAATCTCCCGATATGGCGTTTGTGAAGCGGACCGGTCGGGACAGTGCGAAGCAGGGGTTTCCCGACCCTCAAGAGGCTTGTAAATGATGCAGGAATTACTGGCAGGCTATTATCCTATCCTGATTTTCATGGCGCTTTCCGCCGTTATCACGCTTGCTCTTTTGGTTGTTCCCGCCTTAGTCGCGCCGTCAGCACCTGACAGCGAAAAAAACGCGCCCTATGAATGCGGTTTTGAGGCGTTTGATGATGCGCGAATGAAGTTTGATGTGAAGTTTTATCTGGTCGCCATTTTGTTCATCATTTTTGATTTGGAAGTGGCGTTTCTGTTCCCATGGGCTGTGGCCTTTGGCGATGTTGGCCTGTTTGGCTTCTGGTCGATGATGTTTTTCCTCGCCGTGTTGACTGTTGGTTTTGCCTATGAATGGCGCAAAGGCGCGCTGGATTGGGATTAGAGCATGTCGGAAAAAGAAATCATTGATGTAAGCAATCTTCCGGCACCGGAAGCTGACCCATATTACGCGCAAGTTTCCGATGAATTGGCCGATAAGGGCTTTGTGCTGGCGTCTTCTGAGGATTTGATTAACTGGGCGCGCGCCGGTTCCCTGCACTGGATGTTGTTTGGTTTGGCCTGCTGTGCGGTGGAAATGATGCATACTTCCATGCCGCGCCTTGATGCTGAGCGTTTTGGCTTTGCGCCGCGCGCGTCCCCGCGCCAGTCCGATGTGATGATTGTCGCCGGCACGCTGACCAATAAAATGGCACCGGCGCTGCGGAAGGTTTATGATCAGATGCCGGAGCCGCGCTATGTGATTTCAATGGGGTCATGCGCCAATGGCGGTGGCTATTATCATTATTCCTATTCGGTTGTGCGTGGCTGTGACCGGGTTGTGCCGGTTGATATTTATGTGCCGGGCTGCCCGCCCACGGCCGAAGCCCTGCTTTACGGGGTTTTGCTGCTGCAAAAGAAAATGCGGCGCACCGGAACCATTGAGCGATAGGGCAGGCGGATATGCAGGATATGGATAAGCTTGTTCAGCACATTGCCGGTGAACTCGGTGAACGCCTTGCCGGGCATGAAATACACCATGGCGAGGTAACGCTTGAGGTAAATCCCGGCGATATTGAAAGCGTGTTGAAATTTTTGCGCGATGACCCGGCCTGCGCCTTCACGCAATTGCTGGATATTTGCGGCGTCGATTACCCCAGCCGCGTGCGCCGGTTTGATGTCGTCTATCATCTTCTCTCCATGACCAAAAATTGCCGCATCCGCGTCAAATTGCAGGCCGGTGAAGAAACCCAAGTGCCAAGCGTTGCGGCGCTGTTTGCGTCAGCCAATTGGTATGAGCGCGAAGCGTTTGATATGTATGGCATATTGTTTTCCGGTCATCCCGATTTGCGCCGTCTGCTCACCGATTACGGCTTTGAGGGCTATCCCTTACGCAAGGATTTCCCGCTAACCGGCCATGTCGAAGTGCGTTATGATGATGACGCTAAGAAAATTGTCTATGAGCCGGTCTCGCTGGTGCAGGAATATCGTGATTTCGATTTCGAAAGCCCGTGGGAAGGCGTTCACAATCTGTCGGTCTTGCCGGGCGACGAAAAAGCGTCGGACGACGCCGCCACTGATGGTCAGGAGAGCTAGTCATGTCATCTGCTGAAAATCTGCCGGAGACCGAAGACCGCAAATTCACGATTAATTTCGGGCCGCAGCACCCGGCAGCGCATGGCGTCTTGCGTCTGGTGATGGATTTGGATGGCGAGCGTGTCGAACGAATTGACCCGCATATCGGCTTGTTGCATCGCGGCACGGAAAAGCTGATTGAGAACAAAACCTATCTGCAATCCGTCCCTTATTTCGACCGGCTTGACTATGTGTCGCCAATGAATCAGGAACATGCTTTTGCGCTGGCGGTTGAAAAATTGCTGAATGTGCAAGTGCCGCAACGCGGGCAATATATTCGCGTCCTGTATTCGGAAATTGGCCGGATTCTCAATCATTTGATGAACATCTGCACGCAGGCGATGGATGTTGGCGCGCTGACACCTATCACATGGGGTTTTGAAGAGCGCGAAAAGCTGATGATATTTTACGAGCGCGCCTGCGGCGCGCGCCTTCATGCGGCCTATTTTCGCCCCGGCGGCGTGCATCAGGATTTGCCGCCCGAATTATTGCAGGATATTTACGATTTCTGCGACCCGTTTTTGTCGGTGCTGGATGATATTGAGGGCTTGCTGACCGATAACCGGATTTTCAAGCAGCGCAATGTCAATATTGGCATTGTAACGGCGGATGAAGTGGCAGCTTGGGGGCTGACCGGTGTGATGGCGCGCGGCAGCGGGCTGGCTTGGGATTTGCGCCGCGCCCAGCCTTATGAAGCCTATAATGATTTCGATTTTGACCTCGCCATTGGCAAAAATGGTGACTGCTATGACCGCTATTTGGTGCGGGTGGAAGAATGTCGCCAATCCGTGCGTATTATGAAGCAATGCCTCGACAAAATGCCCGACGGGCCAGTCTCTGCGACAGATGGCAAAATCGTGCCGCCCAAGCGTGGCGAGATGAAACAATCAATGGAAGCGCTGATTCATCACTTCAAGCTTTACACGGAAGGTTATCATGTGCCGGAAGGCGAGGTTTATGCCTCGGTGGAAGCACCCAAGGGCGAGTTTGGCGTCTATTTGGTGGCTGATGGGTCGAACAAGCCCTATCGCTGCAAAATTCGCGCACCGGGTTTTGCCCATTTGCAGGCGCTTGATTATCTGAGCCGCGATCACATGCTGGCCGATGTGTCGGCTATTTTGGGGTCGATGGATATTGTGTTCGGGGAGGTTGACCGATGAGTGTGCGCCGCCTTCACGCCAAACAGCCCGACAGTTTCGCCTTCTCGCCGGAAAATGAGCAATGGGCTGATGGCCAGATTGCCAAATATCCCGAAGGGCGACAGGCCAGCGCGATTATTCCGCTTTTGTGGCAGGCACAAAAACAAGCCGGTGGTTGGCTGCCTGAACCGGCCATTCGCCATGTCGCTGACCGGTTGGATATGCCCTATATGCGGGCTTTGGAAGTGGCGACATTTTACACCATGTTCAACCTGTCGCCGGTCGGCGAGCATTTTGTGCAGCTTTGCGGCACGACCCCATGCTGGCTGCGTGGCGCCGATGATTTGAAAGAAGTGTGTCGCAAAATGATTGGCGAACAGGGCGACATAACCGAGGATGGCAAGCTGTCTTGGCTTGAAGTGGAATGTCTTGGCGCTTGCGTCAATGCGCCTATGGTGCAAATCAATGATGATTTTTATGAAGATTTGACGGCGGAAAGCCTTGAACAAATATTGAAAGCGTTGCGCGCCGGTGAGGCGGTCGATACAGGCCCGCAAAACAGCCGACACGCTTCGGAGCCGGAAGGCGGTTTGACTGTATTAAAGGGTGATGGCTGATGTTACGCGATGAAGACCGCATATTTACCAATATATACGGGCTGCAAGGCGGCGATTTGGCTTCAGCCAAGGCGCGCGGTGATTGGGACAAGACGGCGGCGCTGATTAAAAAAGGCCGTGACTGGATTATTGAGGAAGTCAAGGCGTCGGGTTTGCGCGGGCGCGGCGGAGCCGGATTTCCGACCGGTCTGAAATGGTCATTCATGCCCAAGGAAAGTGATGGGCGACCGCATTATCTGGTGGTCAATGCCGATGAGTCCGAACCCGGCACTTGCAAAGACCGCGATATTATGCGCCATGAGCCGCATAAATTACTGGAAGGCTGCTTGCTGGCCGGTTTCGCCATGGGTGCCAATGCTTGCTATATTTATGTGCGCGGTGAATTTGTGCGCGAGCGAGGGGCGTTGCAGCGCGCTGTTGACGAAGCCTATGATGCCGGCCTGCTCGGCAAAAACGCTGCCGGTTCCGGTTGGGATTATGACATTTATGTTCATCACGGGGCGGGCGCGTATATTTGCGGCGAGGAAACCGCGCTGATTGAAAGCCTTGAGGGCAAAAAGGGCATGCCGCGCTTAAAGCCGCCATTTCCCGCCAATATGGGTCTGTATGGCTGCCCGACCACGGTGAATAATGTCGAAAGCATTGCTGTTGCGCCGACCATTTGCCGTCGCGGGGCAAGCTGGTTTGCCGGTCTGGGGCGTGAAGGCAATACCGGAACCAAGCTATTTTGCATTTCCGGTCATGTTAATAATCCGTGCAATGTCGAAGAAGAAATGGGTATTCCGCTGCGCGAATTGCTGGAGCGTCATGCCGGTGGCGTGCGCGGTGGCTGGGATAATTTGCTGGCCGTTATTCCCGGCGGCTCATCCGTGCCGCTTTTGCCTAAAGAGATTTGCGACACGGTGCTGATGGATTTTGACAGTCTGAAAGAAGTGCAATCCGGCCTTGGCACGGCGGCGGTGATTGTGATGGATAAATCCACCGATATCATCAAGGCGATTGCGCGGATTTCGCATTTTTACAAGCATGAAAGCTGCGGCCAATGCACACCCTGTCGGGAAGGCACGGGCTGGATGTGGCGCGTGCTGGAGCGCATGGCGGTAGGGCGCGCGCAATCGCAGGAGATTGATATGCTGCTGAAAGTCTCCAAGCAGATTGAGGGGCATACAATTTGCGCTTTGGGCGATGCGGCGGCTTGGCCGGTGCAGGGGCTTATCCGCCATTTCCGTCCGGTGATTGAGGCGCGTTTGGCCGACGGCCCGACCGCGCCCGCGCAGGAGGCCGCCGAATGAGCGACAGCACAGACAATAATATGAAAGTCACTGTCGATGGCGTGACCGTTGAGGTTGCGCCCGGTACAACGATTTTGCAGGCTTGCGAAGAAGCCGGGGCGGAAATCCCGCGCTTTTGCTATCATGAGCGCCTGTCGGTTGCCGGCAATTGCCGCATGTGTCTGGTGGAAGTCGCCAAAGCGCCCAAGCCGGTCGCCTCTTGCGCCATGCCGGTCGCGCCGGATATGGAAGTGTTCACCAAGACCGACAGTGTGAAAGCGGCGCGTGAAGGGGTGATGGAGTTTCTGCTGATAAATCACCCATTGGATTGCCCGATTTGCGACCAAGGCGGCGAGTGCGATTTGCAGGATCAGGCGCTTGGCTATGGTGTTGACGCCAGCCGCTTTGAGGATAATAAGCGCGCCGTTGAAAACAAGGAAATGGGGCCGCTAGTTAAAACCATTATGACGCGGTGTATTCATTGCACGCGCTGTGTGCGCTTTGCGACCGAAGTGGCCGGTGTGCCGGAGATTGGCGCGATTGGCCGTGGTGAGGATATGGAAATCACCACCTATCTTGAAGCGTCGCTGGACAGTGAATTATCCGGCAATGTGATTGATTTATGTCCGGTCGGCGCGCTGACATCCAAGCCTTACGCTTACAAGGCGCGGCCTTGGGAGTTACGCAAGACCGAAACCATTGATGTGATGGATGCGCTGGGCAGCAATATCCGGGTTGATATGCGCGGGCGCGAAGCCATGCGTATCCTGCCGCGCAATCATGATGATGTGAATGAGGAATGGCTGTCGGATAAATCGCGCTTTGTTTGGGACGGGTTGAACACGCAACGGCTTGACCGACCCTATATACGCCGCAATGGCAAGCTGGAACCGGCAAGCTGGGATGCTGCTTTTGAGGCGATTGGCGAGAAAATCTCCGGCAAGGGCGACGGGCTGGCGGCGATTGCCGGTGATTTAGTGTGCGCTGAAGGCCAATTCGCCCTGAAAGGGTTGATGGATGCGTTGGGCAGTCCGCATATTGATTGCCGACAAGATGGTGCCAAATTAAGCGGCCCGCGCGGCAATTATCTGTTCAATTCGACCATTGCCGGTATTGAGGAGGCCGACGCGCTGCTGATTATCGGCGCCAATCCGCGGCTTGAGGCGGCGGTTTTGAATGCGCGGATTCGCAAAGCATGGCGGGAAAATGGTTTGGCTATTGGCCTTGTCGGCGAGTCGGCTGACCTGACTTATCCTTATGCATTTATCGGTGCCGGGCCAGAAAGCCTGACGGCACTGAGCAAGGGCAAAAATGGCTTTGCCGATGTGCTGAAAAAGGCGGAGCGCCCGATGGTGATTGTCGGGCAGGGCGCTTTGGCGCGTGACGATGGTGATGCGGTGCTGGCCGAAGCGATTGGTCTGGCCGAAGCGGTCGGGGCGATTGGCACGGACTGGAACGGGTTTAATGTGCTGCATACAGCCGCCGCGCGCGTGGCTGGTCTGGATTTGGGGCTGTTGCCGGGTGATGGTGGCCGCGATGTCGCTGCCATGCTGGAAGGCGCCAAATCCGGTGAAGTCGAGACCGTTATCCTTTACGGTGCTGACGAGATTGCCGCCGATGCGCTGGGCGCGGCTTTTGTGATTTACATTGGCAGCCATGGCGACAGGGGCGCGCATCGCGCCGATATTATTCTGCCTGCGGCGGCCTATACCGAAAAGCAGGCTATTTATGTCAATACGGAAGGGCGTCCGCAAATGACTGAGCGCGCCGCTTTCCCGCCCGGCGAAGCGCGCGAGGATTGGAAGATATTCCGTGCGCTGTCTGAAAAACTCGGCGTGACGCTGGCTTATGACACGCTGGCGCAATTGCGCCAAGCGATGTTTGAACAAGCACCGCATTTGGCGTCTTTGGACAGTGTTGCCAAAGCCGACGCGCCGGTTGCCCCTGAAACCTGCAAGATGGAAGCCGCACCCTTTACCGCCGCCGTGCAGGATTTTTATTTCACCAATCCAATCGCCCGCGCCTCGGCCATTATGGCTGATTGTGCGCGCAGCAAAGAAGCGCGCACCCAAGCCACCGACATTACCGGAACGGATGGCTAGCAATGGATAACGCCTTTTTCGACACTTATATTTGGCCGGCGCTGATTGTGACGGCTCATTCGCTGGCAATTATTTTGGTATTGCTGGTGTCGCTGGCCTTTTTCATGTATGCCGACCGCAAAATCTGGGCGGCGGTGCAATTACGGCGCGGCCCCAATGTGGTTGGGCCTTTCGGCCTGTTGCAAAGTTTTGCCGATATCCTGAAATATCTGTTCAAGGAAATCGTCATTCCGACGACCAGCAATAAGTTTATCTTTCTGCTGGCGCCTTTCCTGACCATGTTTTTGGCGCTTAGTGCCTGGGCGGTGATACCGGTCAATGAGGGTTGGGCGGTGGCCGATATCAATGTCGGCATATTGTATATTTTCGCAATTTCCTCGCTTGGCGTTTATGGCGTTATTATGGGCGGCTGGGCATCCAACTCCAAATATCCGTTTCTCGGCGCGCTGCGCTCGGCGGCGCAAATGGTGTCTTATGAAGTCTCTATCGGGCTGGTTATCATCACCGTGCTGTTATGCGTCGGCTCGCTCAACTTGACCGATATTGTCAATGCCCAAAAGACCGTTTGGTTTGCCGTGCCGCTATTTCCGATGTTTGTGGTGTTTTTTATCTCGGCGCTGGCCGAGACCAATCGCCCGCCTTTTGACCTGCCTGAGGCCGAGTCGGAGCTGGTGGCCGGTTTTATGACTGAGTATTCCTCAACCCCCTATGTGGTATTTATGATTGGCGAATTGGCCAATATCATTTTGATGTGCGCCATGACGGTGATTTTGTTCCTTGGCGGTTGGCTGCCGCCGGTCGATATTGCGCCGTTTAACTGGCTGCCGGGTGTGTTCTGGTTTGTCCTCAAGCTGGGATTTGTGTTTTTCATGTTCGCCATGGTAAAGGCGATGGTACCGCGCTACCGCTATGACCAGCTTATGCGCTTGGGCTGGAAAGTGTTTTTGCCACTCACGCTTGTCTGGGTGGTATTGACCGCGTCCGTTATTCAGTATTTCGGACTGGCGGCGTGAAGGGGGCGATATGGCTTGGCTAGATAAAACCGCGCGCGGGCTTTTCCTGACTGAATTCGTCAAGGCTTTCGTTTTGGCCTTGCGCTATTTCTTCGGGCCGAAAGCGACGGTTAATTACCCTTATGAAAAAGGCCCGCTTAGCCCGCGCTTTCGCGGTGAACATGCGCTGCGCCGCTATCCGAATGGCGAGGAACGCTGCATTGCCTGTAAGCTGTGCGAGGCGGTTTGTCCGGCACAAGCCATTACCATTGAGGCGGGGCCGCGCAATAATGACGGCACACGGCGCACTGTGCGCTACGACATTGATATGGTAAAATGTATTTATTGCGGCTTTTGTCAGGAAGCGTGTCCGGTCGATGCGATTGTCGAAGGGCCGAATTTTGAGTTTGCCACCGAAACCCGCGAGGAGCTGATTTACGATAAGGAAAAACTGCTTTCCAATGGCGATCGCTGGGAAATTGAAATCGCCAAAAACATTGAGCTTGACGCCCCCTATCGATAGAAACGCCCCATGACCCTCTCCGCCCTTGCCTTTTATCTGTTCAGCACGGTATCCGTGGCCAGCGCCTTTATGGTGATTGCCGCGCGCAATCCGGTCTATTCGGTGCTGTTTCTTATTCTGACTTTTTTCAATTCAGCCGGATTATTTGTCCTGATGGGGGCGGAGTTTCTGGCGCTGATTTTGGTTGTGGTCTATGTCGGCGCGGTGGCGGTGCTGTTTTTGTTTGTCGTGATGATGCTGGATATTGATTTCGCTGAACTGAGCGAAGGATTTCTTCAATATCTGCCAATCGGCGCGACTGTCGGGCTGATTTTGCTGCTTGAATTGCTGCTGATTTTCGGCGCGTCCTCAATGCTGGTGGATGATACGGCATTGCCGCGCGCCACGCCGGAAGGCATGACCAATGCCGAGGCTTTGGGGCGGGTGCTTTACACTGAATATGTCTATTTCTTCCAGGCAGCGGGTGCGGTTTTGCTGGTCGCTATGATTGGCGCGATTGTGTTGACGCTGGTGAAATCGGAAAATCCGCGCCGCCAGAGCATTGCAGAGCAAAATGCCCGCACCAAGGAGGATGGCGTCGCGCTGGTTGATGTCAAGCCGGGGCAGGGGTTGAAGTCATGATGATTGGACTGACACATTATCTGACGCTGGCGGCGATTTTGTTCACGATTGGCGTGTTCGGTATTTTTCTGAACCGCAAAAATGTGATTGTCATTTTAATGTCGATTGAGCTGATGTTGCTGGCGGTGAACATTAACCTTGTTGCTTTTTCCGCCTTTCTTGGCGATTTGGCCGGACAGGTTTTCGCGCTTTTGGTGTTAACGGTTGCGGCCGGTGAGGCGGCGATTGGCTTGGCCATTTTGGTTGTTTATTTCCGCAATCGCGGCGGCATTGCGGTTGAAGATGTCAGCCAGATGAAAGGATAGGGAATGTATCAGGCAATCGTCTTTTTCCCGCTTTTGGGCGCGCTTATTGCCGGTCTGTTTGGCCGGATTATCGGCGACCGCCCGGCTGAACTCATCACGACCAGCCTGCTGGTGCTGTCGGCCATGCTGTCTTGCATTGGTTTTGTGGAAGTGGCGTTGCATGGCGGAAGCGAAACCGTGCATGTGCTGACATGGATGCAATCGGGCAAGCTGGAAATAAGCTGGGCGCTGCGGATTGATACGCTGACCTCGGTGATGCTGGTGGTTGTCACCGGCGTATCGGCTTTGGTGCATATTTATTCCATTGGCTATATGAGCCATGACCCGTCGCGGGCGCGGTTTTTTGCCTATTTGTCACTGTTTACCTTCACCATGTTGATGCTGGTAACAGCTGATAATTTCCTGCAATTATTCTTCGGCTGGGAAGGCGTCGGGCTGGCCTCTTATTTGCTGATTGGCTTCTGGTTCAAAAAAGCCTCGGCCAATGATGCCTCCATCAAAGCGTTTGTGGTCAATCGGGTCGGTGATTTCGGTCTGATTTTGGGCATGGCGGCGATTTATTTCTCGGTCGGCTCGTTGCAATTTGACGCTGTCTTTGCTGCCGCCGGGGCTTTGGCTGAAGGCCAGTTCGACTTTCTTGGCATGACCGTGCCGACACTGACCACGATTTGCCTGCTTTTATTTATGGGCGCGATGGGCAAATCGGCTCAATTTATTTTGCACACTTGGCTGCCCGATGCGATGGAAGGCCCGACACCGGTTTCGGCTTTGATTCATGCCGCGACTATGGTGACAGCCGGTGTGTTTTTGGTGGCGCGCTGTTCGCCGCTATTTGAATTGTCACAAACCGCCTTGTCGGTCGTGGTGGTGTTTGGTGCGATTACCGCCTTTTTCGCCGCCACTGTCGGTCTTGTGCAAAATGACATTAAGCGGGTAATTGCCTATTCCACTTGCTCACAGCTCGGCTATATGTTTGTTGCGCTCGGCGTCGGTGCTTATCAGGTCGCCATGTTCCATTTGTTCACCCATGCGTTTTTCAAGGCGCTTTTATTCCTTGGCGCCGGCTCAGTTATCCATGCCATGCAGGATGAACAGGATATGCGTAAAATGGGCGGGTTGCGCCAGCTCATACCGGCAAGCTGGTTCATGATGCTGATTGGCACGCTGGCGCTGACCGGTTTTCCGCTGACGGCAGGGTTTTTCTCGAAAGATGCAGTCATTGAAGCGGCCTTTGCCGCCCAAAGCGGGCCGCATATGTTCGGCTTCGCGCTGCTGGTTGTGTCGGCCTTGCTGACCTCTTTTTACAGCTGGCGGCTGATGTTCCTGACATTTCACGGCACGGCGCGCTGCTCCAATGAGACGCTCAGCCATGTCCATGAAAGCCCGCCGGTTATGCTGTTTCCGCTTATTGTGCTGGCGGCGGGTGCGTTGCTGGCCGGTCTGGCCTTTGCCGGATTATTTATCGGTGACGGGCAAATGGTGTTCTGGAGTGACAGTATTTTTACCGCCGCCGATAATCATGTGTTGCATGAATTACACAATGTTCCGGGCTGGGTGAAACTGACCCCGCCAGTGATGATGCTGACCGGTTTCTTTATCGCCTATCTTTTATACATCCGGCGTCCCGAATGGCCGTCGCGCATCGCTGCAGAGCATGATTTGATTTATAATTTCCTGCTTAACAAATGGTTTTTTGACGAGATTTACCGGTTTATTTTTGTCCGTCCAATGGGCTGGCTGGCGCGGCTGTTGTGGAAGGGCGGCGACGGCTTTGTGATTGACGGTTTCGGGCCGGATGGTGTCGCGTCAACTGTTCAGCGCATGACACGCGGCATTGTCATTTTGCAGACCGGCTATGTGTATCACTATGCCTTTGTCATGCTGCTGGGCGTGGCGGGGCTGGTCAGCTGGTTCATGCTGGCAGGCACAAATTAGGGGATTTGGCGTGATAGACTGGCCGATACTTTCAACCATTACTTTCCTGCCCTTGCTTGGCGCATTGTTTATTTTGCTGGCGCGCGGCGATGAGCAGGTAATTGCCGCCAATGCCCGCGCTGTCGCCTTGTGGACAACCACGGTGACGCTGTTTTTGTCGATTTTCATGTTCGCTCAATTTGACAGCAACGCCACCTCATTCCAATTTGTCGAGCGTTTTGTCTGGCTGGGCGGCGGCATTGATTACGCTATGGGTGTGGACGGCATATCCGTGTTGTTTGTGCTGCTGACCACCTCGCTAATGCCTCTTTGCATTGTGGCGAGCTGGACATCGGTCAAAACCCGTGTGCGTGAATATATGGTCGCCTTTCTGGTGCTTGAAACGCTGATGATTGGCGTGTTCTGCGCTATGGATTTGATATTGTTCTATCTGTTCTTTGAGGGCGGCCTGATACCGATGTTTCTGATTATCGGCATTTGGGGCGGCGCGCGGCGCATATATGCAAGTTTCAAATTCTTCCTCTATACGCTTGTCGGCTCAGTGCTGATGCTATTGGCTATATTGGCTATGTATTGGCATGTCGGCACAACATTTATTCCGGAAATGACCGAGACCGGTTTTCCGGCGGCGTGGCAGACATGGTTATGGCTGGCGTTTTTTGCCAGTTTTGCGGTCAAAATGCCGATGTGGCCGGTGCATACATGGCTACCGGACGCGCATGTGGAAGCGCCGACCGCCGGTTCGGTTATTCTGGCCGGTGTGCTGTTGAAAATGGGCGGCTATGGCTTTATCCGCTTTTCCCTGCCCATGTTCCCGATTGCTTCCGACATGTTTGCGCCATTGGTTTTTGCGCTCAGTGCCATCGCCATTGTCTATACCTCGCTGGTCGCTTTCGCGCAGGAAGATATGAAAAAGCTGATTGCCTATTCCTCCGTCGCGCATATGGGGTTTGTTACAATGGGTCTGTTCACCATGACCGAACAGGGTGTGCAGGGCGCGGTGTTTCAAATGCTGTCGCATGGCTGGATTTCGGCGGCGCTGTTTTTATGCGTCGGGGTGATTTATGATCGCATGCATACGCGCGAAATAAGCGCTTATGGGGGGCTGGCCAATCGTATGCCGGTCTATGCGGCGGCGTTTTTGCTGTTCACAATGGCAAATATCGGTCTGCCCGGCACATCCGGTTTTGTTGGCGAGTTTCTGACGATTATCGGCACGTTCCAGGTCAGCACATGGACGGCGGTGTTTGCCGCCAGTGGCGTGATTTTCTCAGCCTGTTACGGGCTGGTTTTGTATCGCCGCGTCAGCCTTGGGCGCATTGAGCATGAAGGTTTGCAGCAAATCAGTGATATGAGCCGGCGTGAGATTGTCATCATGGCGCCCTTGGTTGTGGCGACATTGCTGTTCGGGTTCTGGCCGATGCCCATTCTTGATGTCACTGCCCCGGCGGTGGATGTGCTGGTCACCGGTTATCGTGAGGCATTGGCCACCCATTTTGCCGCTTTGGTGACACCGTAACCGGCGTTCGTGAACCGGCAGGAAAGACAGGAAAACCAAGATGATTGCTGATTTAACCGTCATTCTTCCCGAATTTGTGCTGTTTTTGGGCGCAATGGGGCTGTTGATGATAGGCGCGTTTTCAGCCGGTGATACAACCAAGACGGCTGATTATGGCGCGGTCGGCCTGCTCGGCGTCGCGGCGATTGCCGCCATGTTGCAAAGTGGCGCGCCGCCTGTGACCGCTTTTAATGACGCCTTTATCGTCAATAATTTTACCGCGCTGATGAAATTGCTGACATTCGGCGCGACAGCGGTGGCGATATTGATGTCGCGTCATTTCATGCAGCAGGAAAATCTGGCGCGTTATGAATATCCGGTTTTGCTGCTGCTGGCCGCGACCGGTATGGGCATGATGATTTCGGCCAATGATTTGATTGCGCTATATATGGGCATTGAATTGCAAAGTTTGGCGCTTTATGTCGTCGCTTCCATCAACAGGACAAGCCTGCGCTCCACCGAAGCCGGGCTGAAGTATTTTGTGCTGGGCGCTTTGTCATCGGGCATGTTGCTGTATGGCGCGTCACTGGTTTACGGCTTTTCGGGTGCTACGAATTTTGGCGATATCGCGCTTGCCTTCCAGCCGCAAGATGGCGTGCTGCCTTTGGCGCAGACATTGGGATTGGTGTTTTTGATAGCAGGGCTGGCTTTCAAAGTTTCGGCTGTGCCGTTTCACATGTGGACGCCGGATGTCTATGAGGGCGCACCAACTGCCGTGACCGCATTTTTTGCCGCTGCACCGAAACTGGCGGGCATGGCGATATTCCTGCGTATTATGACGACAGCCTTTCCCGATGCGATTGTCGCTTGGCAGCAAATTATCATATTCATTTCCGTTGCTAGCATGGCGCTGGGGGCGTTTGCCGCGATTGGTCAGAACAATATCAAACGCCTGATGGCCTATTCCTCAATCGGGCATATGGGGTTTGCGCTGGTTGGATTTGCCGCCGGCACCTCGGCAGGCGCGGCCAGCGTGGTGCTTTACATGACGCTTTATGTGGCTATGACGCTTGGCACTTTTGCCTGCATATTGTCGATGCAAAGCGATAATGTGCCGGTAGAGAATATCAATCATCTGGCCGGATTGAGCCGCAGCCGCCCCTTCATGGCGGCTTGTCTGGCGATATTGATGTTTTCGCTGGCCGGTATTCCGCCCTTGTCCGGTTTCTTTGGCAAGCTCTATGTGTTCCGCGCCGCGATTGATGCCGGCCTGTTCGGCTTGAGTATTTTGGGCGTTTTGTCCAGCGTGGTCGGCGCTTATTATTATTTGCGGATTGTCAAAGTCATGTATCTCGACGCACCAGCCGAAACAGTGAATGACCCAATGCCGTCAGAATTGTCCGTAATCGCCGGTGCGCTGGCCGGATTTGCGCTTTTGTTCTTTGTCTATCCCTCGCCAATTATCGAATTGTCGGAGCAGGCCGTGTCGGCCTTGTTCACCAATCTGCCTGATATGATCGTAACGGTGGAGCCAGGGGTTTCAGGCAATTTAACCGATGCGGCAACCGGCATATTGGCCGGTAATTGACCCAAATGTCGGCAGATTTCGACTTCCTGCATTTGCCGGAAATTGACAGCACAAACAGCGAAGCACGGCGGCAGGCCGAAGCCGGTGCGGACGCGCCGCTTTGGATAATTGCCGACAGTCAAACCGCTGGACGCGGGCGGCGCGGGCGGCAATGGCAATCGCCGGTTGGCAATCTCATGACGACATTATTATTGCCGGGGGCGGCGGCTCCGGCCAGCTCGGTGCAGGCCGGTCAATTGGCTTTTGTCGCCGGTCTCGCGCTGCACGCCACTATCGCGCATTATCTGGCCGGTCAGGAGATTGAGGTCAGTTTGAAATGGCCGAATGATGTGCTTGTCGAGGGAGCCAAAATATCCGGCATTTTGCTGGAGACCGCCTCGACCGGGCAGGGCAGGCCGGATTGGCTGGCTATTGGGCTGGGGTTGAATCTGGCGCATCACCCGAAAGACACGCCCTATCCGGCGACCAGCCTGGCCGCGCATTTGAGCCAAGTGCCGGATAATTTGGCCGCTTTGGGAAAATTGGCCGAACATTTTGACCGCTATTTCAAAATATGGCAGCAGCAGGGCTTTCCCGCCATTGCTGATGCGTGGCGGCAGCAAGCACGAAATCTTGGGGCGGCAATCGAAGTGCGACTGGAAAATCGGACGCTAAAGGGTATTTTTGAAGATATTGACGCGCAGGGTGCGCTTATTTTGCGGCTGGATGACGGCGCGACGCAGGTCATCGCAACCGGTGATGTCTTCTTTCCGACTGAGGACAAAAATGACTGAACAGGAAGAAAGTCTGGTTTTTCTGCCCTTGGGCGGCACGGGCGAGATTGGGATGAATTGCAATCTTTACGGCTATGGCCGCCCCGGTGCGCGCGACTGGATTATGGTCGATTTGGGCGTGACATTCGGCAAGGCGGATACGCCGGGCATTGACCTGATTACGGCAGATACCAGCTTTATTGAAAAGCAGAGTAAAAACCTGCTGGCACTGATATTGACGCATGGTCATGAAGACCATATTGGCGCGGTGGCGCATTTATGGCCGCGCCTGCGCTGCCCGGTCTATGCAACGCCGTTTACGGCGGCGCTGGTCAAAGACAAGCTGGCAGAAGCCGGTCTGTTGGAAGATGTGCCATTGCATATTATCGGGCTGGACGCGCACTTGCAGCTTGACCCTTTTACGGTTGATTTTATCGGCCTGACCCATTCGATTGCTGAGCCGAGCGCGCTGGCGATAAGATGTGGTGAGGCGCGCGTGCTGCATACGGGGGATTGGAAAATTGACCCTGACCCGGTGATTGGCAAAACCACCGAAGAAGCCAGGTTGAAAGCCTTTGGCGATGAGGGCATTGACGCGATTATCTGCGACAGCACCAATGTTTTGACGCCCGGTCGCTCCGGCTCCGAGGCGGATGTCGCCCGCGCTCTGAAAGATATGGTGGCCGACAGCACCGGACGGGTGATTGTCACCACATTTGCCTCAAATGTGGCGCGGCTGAGCAGTATTGCCGCCGCCGCGCAGGCTTGCGACCGGCATGTCTGTCTGGCCGGGCGTGGCATGCACCGTGTTTTTCGTGTGGCGCGTGAATGTGGTTATTTGCAGTCCTTCCCCGAACCGGTTGATGAGACCGATGCCGGTTATTTGCCGCCCGATAAATTGCTGGTGGTATGCACGGGCAGCCAAGGCGAACGCAATGCCGCGCTTGGCCGCATGGCCGCCGGCACGCATCCGCATCTGACTTTGGAGGCCGGCGACAAGGTGGTGTTTTCCTCGAAAATGATACCGGGCAATGAGGCCGATATTCTGGCTCTGCAAAACCGGCTGGCGCAAATTGATGTCGAGATTGTCACGCCCTCCGGCGATGATTTGCATGTTTCGGGGCATCCGTGCCGCGATGAATTGGTCGATATGTATCATTGGGCGCGTCCGCGCGCTGCCGTGCCGGTGCATGGCGAACACCGGCATTTGATTGAACATGCAGCACTGGCCGCCGAGCTTGGTGTGCCGGAGCCGATGCGGATACATAATGGCGACATGGTGCGCCTGTATCCGGCGCCCTGCGCGCAAATTGATGTCGTGCCAAGCGGGCGCTATCATCTTGACGGGCGCGTCTTTCTTGAGGCCGGGTCAGAAACGGTGCGCGAGCGCGTCCGTATGGGGTTTGGCGGTATTGTTTTTGTGGCCGTGCCATTGGATGCGGCTGACAGGCTGTGCGGCAAGCCGGAAATCGCCTTGAGTGGTGTGCCGGAAAGCGATGGCATGATTGCTCTGTCGGATTGGGTGATGGATGCGGTGGAGCGCGCCATTCCGTCCAATGGCCGCTTGTCGCCGCCGCGTGCCGAAAATGAAATTCAGCGCTTTGTGCGCGGCGAGCTGGCGCGGCGTTGGGGGAAAAAGCCGAAAGTCATGGTGCGCTTCGTGCGCGTCTGAGGCCGCGTCAAAAGCAGGGGAAAGAAGGCAGGATATGATTGAGATAAGTATGATTTTCGGGCTGGCGATATATGGCATTGTCTGGTTTTTGACGCTTTTCATTGTTCTGCCCTTTGGGGTGGTGGCACAAAATGAAGCTGATAATGACGCCGTGCCGGGATCAGCCGAAAGCGCGCCGACCAATCCAATGATAGGACGCAAATTGCTGATAACGACAGCTTTGGCAAGCCTATTATATGGGCTGGTATATTGGCTTTTGACCAGCGGCGTAATGGCGGCGATTGACCTGCCGTTTTTTCCGGAAATAAATGACGGACGGGGATAAAAAAATAGCGGAACCCGAAGGTTCCGCTATATGCGTGACCCGAACAGATGCAAACCCGAAGGCAGTCCCCGTCGGAAGGTTCCTCCCAAAACCCGAGGCGTGCGACGCCTCATCGACTGTTAAAAGTTAGGCCAAGTGTGACGCTTTGTCATCACCAGATATGGCCAAAAGCAATTTTTATGACATTTTTGTGAAGCCATTTGCTGTTTGTAACAAAAATGCAACAGTTTGCCCAAAGCCCCCAAAACAAGTCGGCTTGCACTGCGCCAATTGCGTGCTATGACTGTTGCAGACGTCGAATCAAAAAGGCTTTCCCATGCGCTTGTCGCAGTATTTTTTGCCCACTTTGAAAGAGAACCCTGCCGAAGCGCAGATTGTTTCGCACCGGCTGATGCTGCGCGCCGGTATGGTGCGCCAGAGTGCGGCGGGGATTTATAGCTGGCTGCCGCTAGGGTTGAAAGTCTTGCGGAAAATTGAGGCGATTGTGCGCGATGAACAAAACCGCGCCGGTGCGCTGGAAGTGCTGATGCCGACGCTGCAACCGGCCGATATTTGGCGCGAGTCGGGTCGTTATGATGATTATGGCAAGGAAATGCTGCGTATCACTGACCGGCATGAGCGCAATCTTGTTTACGGGCCGACCAATGAGGAGCTGATTACCCAGATTTTCCGAGACAATGTGAAAAGCTATAAGGATTTGCCGCGCAATCTGTATCACATTCAATGGAAGTTCCGCGATGAGATTCGCCCGCGTTTCGGGGTGATGCGCGGGCGCGAATTTCTGATGAAAGATGCTTATAGTTTCGACCTTGACGAGGCTGGCGCACGCCGAGCCTATCAAAAAATGTTTGTCGCTTATTTACGCAGCTTCGCCCGTATGGGGCTGAAAGCGCTGCCGGTCGCAGCTGATACCGGCCCGATAGGTGGCGATTTGAGCCATGAGTTTATTATTCTGGCCGAGACCGGTGAGTCGGAGATTTTCGCCCATGCCGATTTGTTTGATTTGCCCGTGCCGGCTGATGATTATGACAGTGATTTAAGCGGGATTATCGACCAATATACCGCCCATTATGCGCGCAGCGATGAAAAGCATGATGTGGCACTGTTTGAGGCCGAAGTGCCGGAGGCGCGGCGCGTGCAGGCGCGCGGCATTGAGGTGGGGCATATTTTCTATTTCGGGCAGAAATACGCCGAGCCGATGAAATGCTTTGTTGCCGGGCCGGACGGTCACGATGTTGCCATTCACAGCGGCTCTTACGGGATTGGCGTGTCGCGTCTGGTTGGCGGCATTATTGAGGCCAGCCATGATGAACATGGCATTGTCTGGCCTTGGTCAGTGGCACCATTTGAGGTCGGGCTGATAAATCTGAAACCGGGCGATGGCGAGACCGACGCGCTGTGTGACAAACTCTATGAGACCTTGCGCGGGCAGGGGCTTGATGTGCTGCTCGATGACCGAGATGAGCGCGCCGGTGCCAAGTTTTCGACCATGGATTTGATTGGGCTGCCTTGGCAGGCCGTAATCGGGCCGCGCGGCGCGGCAGCCGGTGAGGTTGAGATTAAAAACCGGCGCAGTGGTGAAAAGCAAACACTGTCATTTGACGCGGCGGTGGCCGCGCTGTCGCAGGCACCATAGGAGGGCGGGGTGTCGGGCGCTTTTTCCAGGCTTGAGTGGCAAATTGCCGGGCGTTATTTGCGAACAAGACGCCGCGAGAGTTTCATCTCGGTGATAGCCGGTATTTCCTTTATCGGCATTATGCTAGGCGTCGCCACGCTGATTGTTGTTATGGCGGTGATGACCGGTTTTCGGGCTGATTTGCTCGACCGTATTCTCGGCGTCAACGGCCATGCCATTATTCGCCCCTTATCGGGTGATTTTACCGACCGCGACGCGCTGTCGGAAAATTTAGCGGCGCAACCCGGCGTGACATTTTCAACCCCGCTGGTCGATGGTCAGGCGATGCTGTCGCTGAATGAGGCAGTGCGCGGCGTTTTGGTGCGCGGCCTGCCGGAAGGTAAGCTGAAGCAATTGCCGGGCATTGCCGAAACATTGGAAGCCGGCACGCTAGACGGGATTGACGAAAAAGACGGTATCGCCATTGGTGTGCGGCTGGCCGAGCGTTTTGGCTTTACGATTGGCGACCGGTTAACGCTGATTGCACCGCGCGGCACGGTGACGCCTTTCGGCACAACGCCTTTGGTGCGTAGCTATGAGGTGGCGGCGATATTCCGTATCGGCCTGTCGGAATATGATTTGAATTTCATTTTCATGTCGATTGAGGACGCTTCCGGCTTTTTCGGCTTTGGCCGTCAGCAAGGCGCGATTGAGCTGCGGGTTGATGACCCGGATGCGATAAATGATTATCGCCCCGCGCTAACGCAAGCGATAGGGGATGATAATTATCTGGTGGATTGGAAGCAAAGCAACAGCACTTTGGCAGGCGCGCTGGAGGTAGAGCGCAATGTCATGTTCCTGATTTTGACCATGATATTGCTGGTGGCGGCGCTGAACATTGTGTCCGGTTTGGTGATGCTGGTGCGCGATAAGGGGCGCGATATTGCCGTTTTGCGCTCAATGGGCGCCAGCCGTGGCATGGTGTTGCGGATTTTCTTTATCACCGGTGCGTCTATCGGCGTGTGCGGCACGCTGGCCGGTGTGGGGTTGGGGACTCTGTTTTGCGCCTATATTGAGGAAGTGCGGCAATTTCTGGTCTGGCTGACCGGTGCCGAACTATTCCCCTCGGAAGTCTATTTTCTTGAGCAAATGCCAGCAGAGTTGGTGGCTGGCGATGTCATGCGGATTGTTACGATGGCGCTTGGCCTGTCTTTTCTGTCCACCCTTTATCCGGCTTGGCGCGCTGCCTCGCTCGACCCGGTGGAGGCGTTACGCAATGAGTAGCAATTTCACCCTGCGCGATATTCATCAGAGCTTTCAGCAGGCTGACCGCGATTTACATGTCTTGCGCGGTGTTAACCTTGACATTCAGGCGGGAGAAATCGTCGCCTTGCTTGGCCCGTCCGGTTCTGGCAAATCCTGCTTGCTGCATATTTCCGGCCTGCTCGAAAAACCGCAATCCGGTGAAGTTGAAATTGCCGGTGAGCAAGTTGACCAGAATGACGAAAACCGGCGCACCGCTTTGCGCCGCGCCCATATTGGATTTGTCTATCAGTTTCATAATTTGCTGCCGGAGTTTACCGCGCTTGAAAATGTCGCCATGCCGGCGCGCATTGCTGGTCAAGCGGCGGGGCAGGCTTTACCGGCGGCGCAAGAATTACTGGAAACGCTCGGCCTGTCCGACCGGCTGACGCATTTACCGGCGCAATTGTCCGGCGGTGAGCAGCAGCGTGTGGCGATTGCCCGTGCGCTGATAAACCGCCCGGCCATTGTGCTGGCCGATGAGCCGACCGGCAGTCTTGACGGTGATACGGGCGATAAGGTTGCCGATATATTGGTCAATCTGGCGCGTCGTCAGGGGGCGGGGGTGTTGTTGGCAACGCATGATATGGAGCTGGCCGCGCGCGCCGACCGGATTATCCGTCTGGCGGACGGCCAAATTGCCCCGCAATCCTGAATAACCTGTTGATTTGATTAAAAATAAAAAATAATTGAAGCTTATATTGACAAAAGAACAAAAAAGGAACATATTTTTCCGGATTTGATGTTTAAGAGGGAGACGCCCGATGAGCCGCAATATGAAAAACTGGATTGAAGATATATTGTCAGCCGCCACTTTGCTGGGGCTTGGCTATGCTTTGTTGGTCTGGGGAACAATTGGCGAGGCGCTGGCCGGCCTCTAACAGCCAGCTTGCTGTGATACTTACCCCCGCCTTAATGGGCTGATGGGCGGCGGCATCTGCAATTGGTGGGTGACAGAATCAGTGCGGATTTTACAATAGGCAGGTAACCCGCTTGAGGAGGCCTGTATGTCGGACGCGCAATCTGTGTCCCCGTTGGAAACGGTGCAAGATGAATTGGTGAAACCCAAATTCATCCATTTGCGTGTGCATAGCGCCTATTCGCTGCTGGAAGGGGCGTTGCCGCTGAAAACAATTGGCCATTTTGCCTTAAGCGGCAATATGCCTGCCATTGCTGTGACCGATCGCAATAATCTGTTTGGTGCGTTGGAATTTGCCGATATGGCGGTCGCACTGGGGGTGCAGCCAATCATCGGCACGAGTTTATGCGTGGCAGATGGCGAGGATGCAAAACCGGGCTGGTTGGCGCTTTATGCCAAGGATGCAACCGGCTATGGCAATTTGATGGCGCTGGTCAGTGCGGCGCATCTCGACAGTGATAGCGCATCACGCCCTGCCGTGACTTGGGAAGTTCTGGCGGCGCATACGGACGGGTTGATATGTTTGAGTGGCGGGCCAGATGGGCCGGCCAATGGATTGCTGCAAAATGGTCAGACGCAAGCCGGTCTGGATGTGTTGACCCGTCTCAATACGCTGTTTGCCGGTCATTTTTATATTGAGCTGCAACGCTACGCCGATATGCCTTTACACCATAGCGCGCAAGGCAGCGAAAATGACACGGAAGCGGTGCTGGTTGATTTTGCCTATGATAATGAAATCCCGCTGGTGGCGACCAATCAGGCTTATTTTGCCTCGGAAGACGATTACCGCGCCCATGATGCGCTGATATGTATCGCCGAAGGGCGCTATTTGAACGAGGAAGACCGTCGCCGTCTGACGCCAGACCATAGGCTGAAAAGCGCCGAAGAAATGTGCGCCTTGTTTGCCGATTTACCCGAAGCGATAGAAAATACGGTCGAGATTGCCCGGCGCTGCGCTTTCCGCCCAACCGAACATGCGCCGATTTTGCCGGCCTTTGGCACGGGCGATGAATTGCAGCAATTGACCGAGCAGGCGCATGAGGGCTTAACGGCGCGGCTGGCCGAGACGGACATGGCGGCCAGCGAGGAAGATTATCGCGCAAGGCTAGCGTTTGAATTATCCATTATCGGCAAAATGGGGTTTCCCGGCTATTTCCTGATTGTGGCCGATTTCATCAAATGGGCCAAGCAGCAGGGCATTGCGGTCGGGCCGGGTCGCGGGTCAGGTGCTGGTTCAGTAGTCGCTTGGGCGTTGACCATTACCGATTTGGATCCGCTGCGCTTCAATTTGCTGTTTGAACGGTTTTTGAACCCGGAGCGCGTGTCCATGCCGGATTTCGATATTGATTTCTGCCAGTCGCGCCGCGACGAGGTGATAAGCTATGTGCAGGAGAAATATGGCCGCGAGCAAGTGGCGCAAATCATCACTTTCGGAAAATTGCAGGCGCGCGCCGTGCTGCGCGATGTCGGGCGGGTATTGCAAATGCCCTATGGGCAGGTTGACCGGCTGTGCAAAATGGTGCCGAACAATCC
The DNA here is from genome assembly GCA_038123715.1 of Rhodobiaceae bacterium. GTDB lineage: Bacteria > Pseudomonadota > Alphaproteobacteria > RS24 > RS24 > JAYPAN01. Next base: position 228,645 of record JAYPAN010000001.1, read on the forward strand.
GGCCAATCCGGTGACTTTGCAGCAAGCGATTGATGAAGAGCCAAGGCTGCAAGCCGAGCGCGACAGCGACCCGCAAGTCGCCGAGCTTATTGATATCAGCCTGAGGCTGGAAGGGCTTTACCGCCACGCCTCAACCCATGCGGCGGGTGTGGTGATTGGTGACCGACCGCTTGACGAGCTGGTCGCCTTATATCGTGACCCGAAATCAGACATGCCGGTGACGCAGTTCAATATGAAATGGGTGGAAAAAGCCGGTCTGGTGAAATTCGATTTTCTTGGCCTGAAGACGCTGACTGTGCTGGAAAAAGCGGTCGAGCTGTTAAAGGGCAGGGGCATTGATATTGACATCAATAATCTGCCTTTGGATGACCGCGCGACTTTTGAGTTGCTGGGGCGCGGCAACACAATTGGTGTGTTCCAGCTTGAAAGCGCCGGTATGCGCGATGTGCTGCGTAAAATGAAGCCGGATGCGTTTGAGGATATTATTGCGCTGGTGGCACTTTACCGACCGGGGCCGATGGATAATATACCGCGTTATATTGCCTGCAAAAAAGGCGAGGAAGAACCCGATTATCTGCATGAGACGCTGCAACCGATTTTGCAGGAAACTTATGGGGTGATGATTTATCAGGAACAAGTGATGCAAATCGCGCAAACCCTGTCGGGCTATTCGCTTGGCGAGGCGGATTTGCTGCGCCGCGCGATGGGTAAGAAAATCAAGGCGGAAATGGACGCGCAAAAAGCCCGCTTCATTGACGGGGCGCTGGACAATCAGGTGAACAAGGCCAAGGCGGCGCAAATCTTTGAACAGGTCAATGCGTTTGCCGGTTATGGCTTTAATAAAAGCCATGCGGCGGGTTATGCGCTGATTGCCTATCAGACCGCTTGGTTGAAGGCCAATCATCCGGTCGCCTTTTATGCAGCCTCCATGTCACTGGACTTTGAGCGCACCGAAAAACTTAATGTTTTCAAGCAGGATGCGGCAAAAAATGAAATCACTGTCTTAACACCTGATGTCAATCGCTCGCAGGTGCAATTCGCCATTGAAGACAATCGGATTTTCTATGCGCTGGCCGCTATCCGCAATGTCGGCACGCAAGCTATGGCGGCACTGGTGGCCGAGCGCGACGCCAATGGCGCGTTCAGCGATATGTTTGATTTCGCCCGCCGCACCGCGTCGATTGGCCTGAACCGGCGATTGCTGGAACATATGATTGCGGCGGGTGCGTTTGACAGTCTGGAGCCGGATCGGGCGCGGCTGATGGCAGGTATTGATATGTTGATGGGTGAGGCCAGCATTGCCCAAGCCGATGCGGCGTCGCAGCAGGAAAATCTATTTGGCGAGGCCGATGTGGCGGCCAGTGCCGTGCTGCCCGAAGCCGCGCCGTGGTCGGCAATGGACAGGCTGGCGCGCGAGCATGACGCGCTTGGCTTTTTCCTGTCCGGTCATCCGCTGGATGATTATGGCAAAGTGCTGAAACGGCTGCGCGTTGTGCCAGTGGCGGAATTGGAATCGCGGGTTGAAGAAGAAGTGCTGGTCGCCGGGGCAGTTTTGCAGGTTGATGAGCGCAAATCCAAGCGCGGCAATCCGTTCGCCTTTGTCACTTTGTCCGACACAAGCGGCCAGTTTGAAACAACGGTTTTTTCCGAAGCGCTGAATGTCGCGCGTGAGCATTTGCAAGTGGGTGCTTTGCTGGTCTGCACGGTCAAAATTGAACGCCAAGAAGACCAAATCAGGCTGATGGCACAAAGCCTGCGCCCGATTGATGATGTTGTGGCCGGTGCGGCTGAGGGATTGCGCGTATTTATCGACAGGCCGGAAGCCTGTGGCGGGCTGAAAACGCGGCTTGACGAGGTAAAGCTGAAGCCGCATCAGCGTGGCGGCGAGGTTTCGGTTATTATCATGGGCAGCACCCGCGAGGTAGAATTGCGCCTGCCGGATAAATATGGCGTCAATCCGCGTATTGCCGGCGCGATTAAGGCCGTGCCGGGCGTTGTGCATGTCGAAGAATTATAGTTTTGGGGCTTGCTAAGCGGGCTGTTTTTACCTATACCACGCGCATTACTCACGCAGGGATGCCCGTGCCGGGCGCTCTTCGTGTCGGGTCAGGTGACCCGATGACACCCTGCGGCGGATTAACGAGAGAAAGGAAGGCACGCTATGGCTTTGCCCGATTTTAACATGCGCCAATTGCTGGAGGCCGGCGTTCACTTTGGCCACCAGACCCACCGTTGGAACCCGAAAATGGCTCCGTTCATCTTTGGCGACCGCAACGGCATTCACATAATTGATTTGTCCCAGACCGTGCCGCTTTTGCATCAAGCCTTGGTTGCCGTGCGCGATTGCGTCGCCGGTGGCGGTCGTGTGCTGTTTGTCGGCACCAAGCGCCAAGCGACCGAGCCGGTCGCGCGTCATGCGTCGCAATGCGCCCAATATTACATGAATTCGCGCTGGCTTGGCGGCACCTTGACCAATTGGCAGACAATTTCCAATTCCATTAAGCGTTTGCGCGATTTGGAAGGCCGTTTGGACGGCGAGGGTGCGGCAGGCCTGACCAAAAAGGAAATACTGAACCTGACCCGTGAGCGCGACAAGCTTGAGCGCGCGCTGGGCGGCATTAAGGATATGGGCGGTGTGCCGGAGCTGATGTTTGTGGTCGATACCAATAAAGAGTCGATTGCCGTTGCCGAAGCCAAAACGCTGGGCATTCCGGTGATCGCCATTGTTGACAGCAACTCCAATCCTGACGGCATTGATTTCCCGATTCCGGGCAATGATGACGCCTCGCGGGCGATTGATTTATATTGCAATCTAATTGAGAAAGCCGTTATTGCAGGCATTGAGGAAAGCGGCATTTCCGCCGGTGTTGACCTTGGTGCATCGGAAGAACCAATCATGGAGCCGGTTTTGGAGGCTGAAGAAGCTGCCGCCGAAACGCCAGCAGACAACGCGGAAGAAGTTGCCGAAGAAGCGGCTGAAGAAGCGGTTGAAGAAGCCGTTGAGGCCGCCCCTACCGAAGCTGATGCAGAAGGCGAGGGCGCGCAAGCCGGGGCGTGAGGCACTGGTTTCCCCCGTTTCATTTGACTGACATAAGGCTGCTCTCCCGCAGCTTGAAAAATTGGAGATTATGATGAGCACGATTACCGCCGCTATGGTGAAAGAATTACGCGAAGTATCCGGCGCAGGGATGATGGATTGCAAAACCGCGTTGAACGAAAATAATGGCGATATGGACGCCGCTATTGATTGGTTGCGGACAAAGGGTCTTGCCAAAGCCGCCAAAAAAGCCGGTCGCGTGGCCGCTGACGGTCTGGTTGGTGTTGTCTCCGAAGGCACGACAGGGGCGGTGGTTGAAGTCAATTCGGAAACCGATTTTGTGGCGCGCAATGAAACCTTTCAGCAAATGGTCGGCGATATTTCCAAAGTAGCGCTTGGCGCGGCTGATTATGATGCGCTGCTGGCGGCGGATTATCCGGGCGCAGGTAAATCGGTCGGTGACCATGTGCAGGAAATGGTTGGCACGATTGGCGAGAATATGAATGTGCGCCGGTCGCAGCGTTTGAGTGTTGAGAATGGCGTTGTCGCCAGCTATGTCCATAATCAAATTGTTGATGGGCTTGGCAAAATCGGCGTTTTGGTGGCGCTTGAGTCCACCGGTGATGCTGACAAGCTGAATGCATTGGGGCGTCAATTGGCTATGCATGTCGCCGCGACCAGCCCGCTTGCCGCCACGGTGGAAGAGCTGGATGCCGAAGATATTGAGCGCGAGCGCGCTGTGCTGATTGCCGAAGCCAAGGAAAGCGGCAAGCCGGACGAGATTATCGAGAAAATGGTCGAAGGCCGCTTGCGGAAATTCTATGAGGAAGTTGTGCTGACCTCACAGGTTTTTGTGATTGACGGCGAAACGCGGATTTCCAAAGTGCTTGAAAATGCTGCCGGTGATGTTGGCGGCGAGGTCAAATTGACCGGTTTTGTGCGCTTTGAGCTTGGTCAAGGCATTGACAAGGGCGAAGAAGCCGATTTTGCAGCTGAAGTGGCAGCGGCGGTTAGCGGCAATTAACCTGTCCCGCCTCGTCGCTTGTCACGGGTGGGTATCTTCATCCACTAAAATCGGTGGGCGCTGGCGGGTTTTGTTGTCATCCGGCAATGGAATCGGCGCATGATTACCGGATTATTGCCCTGCTCCCAATACTGAAAGAGATGCCGATGAGTAAGCAGCCAGACAGCGAAAAAACCGGTCAAAACCGGTTCCAGCGCGTTCTGCTGAAAGTTTCCGGCGAAGCCCTAATGGGCAACGGCCAATATGGCATTGACGTCGCCACTGTTGACCGAATTGCCAAAGAGGTGAAAGAAGTTGTCACCAGCGGCGTAGAAGTTTGTCTGGTTATCGGGGGCGGCAATATCTTTCGTGGTCTGTCGGGCGCGGCTGACGGCATGGATCGCTCCAGCGCCGATTATATGGGCATGATGGCGACGGTGATGAATGCGCTGGCCATGCAAAACGGGCTGGAGCGTCAGGGCGTGCCAACCCGCGTTCTTTCGGCGATCCCCATGACCAGCGTGTGCGAACCCTATATTCGCCGCCGCGCAACACGCCATCTTGAAAAAGGTCGTGTGGTGATATTCGCCGCCGGCACCGGCAATCCTTATTTCACCACCGATACGGCGGCTGCCTTGCGCGCTGCCGAAATGAATTGCGATGCGTTGATGAAGGGAACCAATGTTGATGGCGTTTACAGCGCCGACCCGAAAACCGACGCTTCGGCTGAGCTCTATGACACGCTCAGCTATATGGAAGTGCTATCGCGTGATTTGAAAGTCATGGATGCCTCGGCGGTTTCGCTGTCGCGCGAAAACGGTATCCCGATTATTGTGTTTTCAATCCGCCAATCGGGCGGTTTTATGAATGTCTTGAAGGGTGAGGGCGCCTGCACCATAGTGGAAGGCTGAAGCGTCAACAAGTGAGGGAAAAATGAGCGTTGATTTGAACGATATTGAGCGCCGCATGGAAGGCGCAGTGGCGACATTGAAAACCGAGCTGAACGGGTTACGCACAGGGCGTGCCAGCGCTAATCTGTTGGAACCGATTATGGTGGAAGCCTATGGTCAGCAAATGCCCTTGGCGCAGGTTGGCACAATTTCCGTGCCGGAGCCGCGCATGTTGTCAGTGCAGGTTTGGGATAAGGGGCAGGTGGCCGCCGTTGAAAAGGCGATACGCGAAAGCGGGCTTGGCCTCAATCCGATGCCGGAAGGTCAGACTGTGCGGATACCGTTGCCGGAGCTGAATGAGGAACGCCGCGAAGAATTGGTCAAAGTGGCAGGTCGCTATGCCGAGCAGGCGCGCGTTGCGGTGCGCAATGTCCGCCGCGATGGCATGGATCAGATTAAAAAGGCCGAAAAAGATGGCGATATCTCACAAGATGACGCTAAGGCGCAATCGGCTGATGTGCAGGATTCGACGGATAAGTTCATCAAGCTGGTTGATGAGACGCTGGAGACAAAAGAAGGTGAAATCCGTCAGGTCTGAGTGGATTTGACTGCCGGGAAAGACGGCAGGGAAAGACGGTAAGGAAAGGCAGGGCAGGCAATGAGCGAAAGCAGAAATATGTCGGCAACCAGCTTTCCCGCCCATGTGGCGATTACCATGGATGGCAATGGCCGTTGGGCGACGGCGCGCGGCCTGCCGCGTCAGGAAGGCCACCGGCAGGGTGTGGAGGCATTGCGCCGCAATGTTACCATAGCCGGTGAGCTTGGTATTTCCTGTCTGACCCTGTTTTCCTTTTCTTCCGAAAATTGGAGCCGCCCGCAAGCCGAAGTCAGCTTTCTGATGACTTTGCTGCAACGCTATATTGAGGCCGATTTGGCCGAGCTTCACGCCAAGGGTGTGCGGGTTCGGGTGATTGGGCGGCGACATGATTTGGCGCCCAAAATCCGCCATTTGGTTGACCATGCCGAAACCGTGACCGCCGGAAATGAGGTGATGCTGCTGCAAATCGCCTTTAATTATGGCGGGCGGCAGGAAATTGCCGATGCGGCGTCGCGCCTGGCGCGTCGAGCTGTGGCTGGCACGCTTGACCCGGCCAATATATCGGAAAATGTCCTGGCGGCTGAATTGTTGACCGCCGGTGTGCCGGATCCGGATTTGCTGATACGCACGGGCGGCGAAATGCGGATTAGCAATTTTCTGCTTTGGCAATGCGCCTATGCGGAGTTTTTCTTCACCGATGTTTACTGGCCTGATTTTGACCGCAATGATTGGCAGCAAGCCTTGGCCGCTTTTGCCGCGCGCGAACGCCGTTTCGGCAATGTCGGTTCCGGCCTAGCCAGTCCTGAGTGAAGCTGAAAATCGGGGGAGATGAATGCAAAGCGAGAATGACGCGGCTGTCCGGACAGAGCCAAAGCCACGATTTGAGGGTTTGGTGCTGCGCGTGCGCTCGGCGCTTGTTTTGCTGCCCTTTGTCATATTGCCAATCTGGTTTGGCGGCCTTGCCTTTCTTGGCCTTTTGATACTGGCTTGTCTGGCGATGGCCTATGAATGGACACATTTGCTGCAAAGCCCCCGCGCGCGCGCGGATGCGTTTATCTTGACCGGCGCTGTCGGCACGGCACTTATTGTCTCCGAGTTTTTCTCGGTCAGTGACGGCTTTGCCTTTTTGGTCAGCCTGCTGCCGGCCATGGCCGCTTATTGTCTGTGGCGCGGCGATAAATTATCGGCGCTTGTTGGCGGGCTTGTTTATCTGGGTTGGCCGCTTTTGGCACTGCATTATTTCCGGCAGGATACGCTTGGTGCCTTGCTGGTCGGGTTTATTTTCCTGACCGTTTGGGGGGTTGATATATTCGCCATGTTTTCCGGCAAGTTTATCGGTGGCCCGAAACTCGCGCCGCGCCTGTCACCCAATAAAACATGGGCTGGCCTGTTTGGTGCGATGGGCGGGGCGGCACTGGCCGCTTGCCTCGGCTTTGTGGTTGTGGTTGGTTTCGGTTTTGGCACGGCCGGGTTTCAAGGCATGTTGGTCTTGGCGGTCATTTTGGCGATTGTCGCGCAAATGGCTGATTTGTTTGAATCCGCGCTGAAGCGCAAATATGACATTAAAGACAGTGGCGCGCTGATACCCGGTCATGGCGGCGTTCTTGACCGCGTTGATGGGCTTGTCGGCGTCCTCATGTTTTTGCATGTGCTGGTGCTGGTTCGCGGCGCACCGGCATCAATGGCAATCTGGAACTGGTAATGCAGCAATCCTTGGCAGTGTTTGGTGCGACAGGCACGATTGGCGACAATACGCTTGATTTGGTTGACCGCCATGACGGGCGGTTTCGTGTCAGCGTGCTGACGGCGCATGACAATATCGCCAAGCTGGCCACGCTGGCTGAAAAATATCATCCGGATATGGTGGTTGTCAGCAATGCGGCAATGGCAGATGAAGCGCGCGCCGCGCTGTCCGATTATTCAGGTGAAGTTGCCTTTGGCGCGTCGGGGCTGGCGGCAGCGGCGGCATATCCGGCTGATATTGCAGTGATGGCGATTGTCGGCTTTGCCGCTTTGACCCCGACTTTGGCGCTGATTGAGGCGGGGCGGCATATTGCGCTTGCCAATAAGGAATGTCTTGTCGCCGCCGGTGGACTGATAATGCAACGGGCGGCGCAGTGCAAGGCGCGAATCTTGCCGGTGGACAGCGAGCATAATGCGATATTTCAATTGCTGGACGGGCGCAACACCGCCGCACTTGAGCGCGTTGTCTTGACCGCTTCGGGCGGGCCATTTCTTGATTTTGACGCTCATGCGTTAGCTGCGGTGACGCCGGATATGGCGAAAAAACACCCGAATTGGCAAATGGGCGCAAAGATTTCGGTTGATAGTGCGACCATGATGAATAAGGGGCTGGAACTGATTGAGGCGCATCATTTATTCGCCTTGCCTCCGACGCAGCTTGATGTGTTGGTGCATCCCCAATCAATTGTTCACGGGCTTGTTTATTTTGCCGATGGCGCTGTGCTGGCGCATAAGGCCAATGCGGATATGCGTATCCCGTTATCTTATTGCCTGGCTTATCCGGAGCGTTTGCCGCTTAATCCGGCGCCGCTTGATTTGGTGCAATTGGGACGGCTGGATTTTTTGGCTCCCGACCGCAAGCGGTTTCGCTGTTTGGCGCTGGCCGAGGCAGCCATGCGCGCCGGCGGATTGATGTCGACCATATTAAATGGCGCCAATGAGGTGGCGGTGGCGGCTTTTCTGGACGGGCATATCGGCTTTACCGATATTGCCGATTATGTGGAAGCAGCGATGGAAAGCGCCGACAGGCATGGGCAGACACTATTGGCTGATGATTTTGAAGCGGCATTGGCGCAAATCATTGCGTGTGACTTCCAAACCCGCGAAAATACCGGCCATTTAATTGCTGAAAAACGGGCAAAATAAACAGCATGGGGACTGTTTGCCTCAAAATTGCCCAACTGTGAAATCACACTTCCAATCAGGCGGAAAATAGCCATAATGCGGGAAACTTTCGGAGGATAAATGGACACGATAACCTATCTCTACAGCGCGCTGGGCTTGAGCTATATCGTGCCGTTTATTTTTGTCCTGACCATTGTCGTGTTTTTTCACGAGCTTGGACATTTCTATATTGCGCGGCGTTGCGGCGTAACGGTGGAAGTGTTTTCAATTGGCTTTGGCAAATCACTGCGTTGCTGGGTAGATAAGCATGGCACGGAATGGCGGGTCGGCTGGTTGCCGCTGGGCGGTTATGTCAAATTTCTCGGTGATGAAAACGCCGCCAGCGCGCCCGACGCTGAGAGCATGTCGCGCTTGAGCGACGCCCAACGCGCCAGCACATTGCACAATAAACCGCTTTGGCAGCGCAGTGCCGTCGTGGCGGCGGGGCCGGTCGCTAATTTCATCCTCGCCATTGTTATTTTTGCCGGACTTTACACATTGCTTGGCCAGCGTGTGACCGAGCCGGTGATTGGCGTAGTGGCTCCGGAAAGCGCCGCCGAAATGGCTGATTTGCGTCCCGGTGATTTGATAACCCATATTGACGGCAAAGAAATTATCAGCTTTTCCGAAGTGCGCCGACAGGTTGTAGTGTCGGCAGGCGAAAGGCTGGTTTTCGGCCTTATCCGCGACGGGCAGGCTATTGAACAGCCGGTGATACCGGCGCGTGTGCTGGAGACCGACCGGTTCGGCAATGAATATTATGTCGGGCGTTTGGGCATTGGTATTTCCGGTGATGAGGCGGTGGTGCGCCATGTGCGCTATGACCCTTTGTCAGCCTTGTGGATGGGTGTTAAGGAAAGCTATTTCATTGTCGAGCAGACATTTATTGTTCTCGGTCGCATCATTACCGGACGCGAAAGCGCCGACAGTCTCGGCGGGCCGATACGGATTGCTCAAATCTCTGGCCAGACCGCGACAATGGGGCTGGTGGCACTGATAAATCTGACGGCTGTTTTGTCGGTGAGTATCGGTCTGATAAATCTGTTTCCCATTCCCATGCTGGATGGCGGTCATCTCGCCTTTTACGCCTATGAGGCCGTATTCCGCCGTCCGTTGCCGGAGCGCGCGCAAGAGATTGGCATGCGCGTCGGTCTGACGCTGGTGCTGATGTTGTTTGTCATGGTGACAATAAATGACTTGTCGCGGCTAAATGTGTTTGACGGCCTGCTCGGCCTGTTCGGCTCTTAATATCTCAGAATGAAGGATATTCCGTTTATGGATGGCGCGAAGGCGATGAAGACCATAATTTCTGTCCTGTGCCTGACGGGGCTGTTGGCGGTTGCTCAACCGGCGCGCGCCGAATTGGGCAAGCCGATTTCCTTCATCCGCGTTGAGGGAACCCAGCGCGTTGAGGCGGAAACCGTGCGCGCCTATATGATTGTCGCCGAAGGCATGACGGATGAGGCCGAACTGGTTGATCAATCGGTGAAAACGCTGTTTGCCTCTGGCCTGTTTTCTGATGTGCGGATACGCCGCGAAGGGCAGGGGCTGGTGGTGACGGTGCTTGAAAACCCTATCATCAACCGCGTTTCCTTTGAGGGCAACAGCGCCATCAGTGATGACAGTCTGGGCGATGAAGCGGTGTTGAAGCCGCGCCAGATATACACCCGCGCCAAAGTGCAGGATGATGTTGAGCGTTTCATAGAATTATATCGGCGCTCCGGTCGCTTTGCCGCGCGCATTGACCCGAAAGTGATTCAATTGCCGCAAAACCGCATTGATTTGGTGTTTGAAATTGACGAAGGGCCTGTCACTGGCATCAGATCTATCAATTTTATTGGCAATCGCACATTTGATGACCAGCGTTTGCGCGATATCATTATCACGCGGGAGAGCCGGTGGTGGCGCGTCTTTACTTCCAATGACAATTACGACCCCGACCGTATCGCTTATGACCGTGAATTATTGCGCCGCTTTTATCTGAGCCAAGGCTTTGCCGATTTTCGCGTTGTCAGTTCCACCGCCGAATTATCGCGCAATGGCGAGGAGTTTTTTGTCACCTTTAATATAGAGGAAGGTGAGCGCTACCGCTTTGGCGAGGGTCGCATTTCAACCAATCTGGACACGGTTGATATTGTCCAGCTTGAGGAGCTTATTACCCATGAGCCGGGTGACCGCTATGATGCGCGCGCGCTGGATGCAACGGTTGAAGCGCTTATCAAGACTGTTGGCGAAAGCGGTTTTGCCTTTGCCGATGTGCGTCCGCGCCCCAACCGCAACAGCGATGCCCGCGTGATTGATATTGAATATACGATTGATGAAGGCCCGCGCGTCTATGTTGAGCGCATTAACATTAATGGTAACAGCCGCACCCATGATGATGTGATACGCCGCGAATTGCGCTTGAGTGAGGGCGATGCGTTTAACCGCGTTTTGCTGAATCGGGCGGAGCGCGATGTGCGCGGGCTGGGCTATTTTGGTGAGGTTGAAGTCAATGAATCTCCGGGCAGCGGGCCTGACCAGACTATTATTGACATTGATGTGACCGAGCAGCCGACCGGTGAGCTGAGTTTCGGTGTCGGCTATTCCTCAACCGAAAATCTGACGACCGAATTCAGCATTTCGGAGCGTAATTTTCTGGGACGCGGCCAGCGCCTGCAATTGCAGTTTGGTTTGAGCAATCAGGTCAATCGTTATGTTGTCGGCTTTACCGAGCCGCATTTTCTGGGTCGCGATGTATCCGCCGGATTTAATTTCTTCAACACATCGACAAATTATAATTTTCAATCAGGGCTGGAGACACGGGTCACCGGTCTTGGTTTGTCGCTTGGCTTTCCACTGTCGCAAGACGGGCGGCTGTCATTGTTTTTTAACCTGTCAGAAGATGAATTGAAAAACACCTCGCTGAGTGCCGGTGTTAATCCCAGCTATACAGATTTCAAATCGCAGCTTGGCTATTTTTACGCGATTGACAAGCGCGATGATGTGATTGAACCAACCGATGGCTGGAATTTCGGCTTCGGGCAGGATATTGCCGGCCCGATTGGCGATGTGTCTTTTCTGCGGACAACGATGAGTGCCAGCTATTATCACGAATTGGCTGAGGGCTATATTTTTAACGCGCGCGCCAATATGGGCGTCGTGCATGATTATAAGGGCGGCGTGATAAATTATAATGACCGCTTCTTTAAAGGTGGCTCATCTTTTCGTGGCTTTGACCGGTCGGGCGTCGGCCCGCGCCAGATAAGCACCGGCTATGCGCTGGGCGCCAATAAGTTTTTTATTGGCACAACGCAAGTTTCGCTACCGCTGGGCATTCCCAAAGAGGTTGGGATGCGCGCCAATGCGTTTGTCGATTTCGGTGTGCTGGGCGATACCGATTCTGTTTCCGGCCAGGCCGGTGATATTCGTGATGAATTGGCGTTTCGGGCGACTTATGGTTTAAGTATTTCCTGGCGCTCGCCTTTTGGGCCGGTAAGGTTTGACTTTGCGCGCCCACTTGTTAAAGAAGACTATGATGAAGTGCGGTTTTTCCGCTTTTCTGTTGGCACACGTTTCTAGGGGGAACCATGTTTGTTGTAAAAAATATAATCGCGGTAATGGCGCTTGTCGTCACCATGTTGATGCCATCTGTGGCTGTCGCCGAAGGCAGTCCGGTGATTATCGTGTTTGACGTTGACCGCGCGGTTGCCCTATCCAAAGCAGGCAAAAGCGTGGCTGAACAAATGAAAAAGCAAATGGACAATGTGCGTGCCAGTGCGACGAAGCAGGGCGAGGCTTTTCAAGGCGAAGTTGCGAAATTTCAGGAGCAACGCAGCCTGATGGCGGCTGATGCGCTGAAAGGCAAAGCCGAGGAATTGCAGCAAAAAGAGCTGAAACTGCGTCAAGAGCTTCAAATTGAAGTGCAATCAGTTCAGGCCGGTGGCGACCGTGCCGGACGAGAAATCCTGAAACTGCTGGAAGAAGAATTGTCGTCCATTGCCAAAGACCGCAAGGCCGATATTGTCATGCGCCGTGATGCGGTGTTTTTTGCCAGCCCGTCCATTGATGTCACCAATGAGCTGATTTCGCGCCTCGACAAAAAGCTGAAAACAGTGAAAGTGACGCCGGTCAAGCCGGAAAGCAAGAAGAACTAGGGCGGCTATGGCAGACCGTCGCTTTTATGCCAAAGCGGGGCCATTCTCACTGACGCATTTGGCGACGCTCGTGCAGGCTGATGTTCAAGCCGCTACCGGAGATTTGGACATATCCGATGTAGCGGGGCTGGCTTCGGCCAGTGCCGCTGATATCAGCTTTCTGGCTAATGCCAAATATACAGACAGCCTGACCGCCAGCCGTGCCGGTGCGGTGCTGGTGGCGGAAAAGCATAAAGACAAAGTGCCGGATACGGCGCAGGCGCTTGTGTGCGCTGACCCGTATCGGGCTATGGCTGAAATATCCTGCCTGTTTTACCCACAGGCGGCGCGCGCCATGCCCATGCCCGGCACTGGTCAGCAGCAACAAAGCGTGCATCCTGAAGCTGAGCTGGGCGAAAATGTTACTATTGGCTATGGCGCTATGGTGGAGGCAGGGGCGCAAATCGGTGATGGCACAATTATCGCTGCCGGTGCTGTCATTGGTGCTGGCGTGGCGATTGGGCGTGATTGCTTGATTGGCGCCAATTGCGTGATTGGCTTTGCCCTGATTAGCGACCGGGTGATTATTCACGCCAATACGACAATCGGCTCGGATGGCTATGGCTATGCGCCGGGCGCGTCGCATTTCAAAATCCCGCAATTGGGGCGGGTTATCATTCAGGCCGATGTGGAGATTGGTGCCAATTGCACGATTGACCGCGGCAGTATGGAAGACACGCAAATCGGCGAAGGCAGCAAGCTCGATAATCAGGTGCATATGGCGCATAATGTGAAAATCGGTCGGCATTGCTTTCTGACCGGTCAAAATGGTCTGGCGGGCAGTGCATCGCTGGGTGATTATGTGCAAATGGGCGGTCAGGCCGGAATTGCCGGTCATGTGCATGTCGGTGATAAAACAATGGTCGGCGCACAAGCCTTGGTTTTGAAATCCGTGCCGGAAAATAGCACTGTGTCGGGAACACCGGCGCGTCCGCTGCAAGAGCTTTACCGTGACCAGGCCTTTATCCGCACCATGCGGCGGGGTGAGGGAAAATAGCCGCCCTCGCGCTTGTGCCGTAACATTACGACATAAAGGTTTATTTGCTGAAGCCTGCAACGCCTTTTAAGCACGAAGCATGACAACAATACACGACACCGCAATCGTTGAAGACAGTGTGACCCTTGGGCGCGACGTGCAGATTGGCCCGTTTTGCTGCGTGACCGGCGCGGTGACGCTGGGCGATAATGTGGTGCTGGAATCGCATGTTGTCGTGACCGGCAATACAAAGATTGGCAGCGAAACCCATATTTATCCTTTCGCTTCCATCGGCCATGTGCCGCAGGATTTGAAATTTGGAAATGAAAATGTGACGCTGGAAATCGGCAGTCGCAACCGGATTCGCGAGCATGTCACAATGAACCCCGGCACAAAGGGCGGTGGCGGTGTCACGCGGGTCGGCAATGACGGACTGTTTATGATGGGCGCGCATGTGGCGCATGATTGCATGGTCGGTGACCATGTTATTCTGGCTAATAATGCCACTTTGGGCGGTCATGTTGAACTTGGCGATTATGCCATTTTGGGCGGCCTTGTCGGCGTTCACCAATTCTGTCGGCTCGGCGCTCATGCTTTTGTCGGCGCGGGCGGGCTGATTGTTGAAGATGTCATTCCCTTTGGCACGGCGACGGGCAATCGCGCTGTCTTGTCCGGCCTGAATCTTGTCGGTATGAAACGCCGCAATTTTCCGCGCGAAGAAATCAATGCTTTGCGGGCGGCTTACAAGGACTTGTTTTTTGATGAAAATGGGTCATTGGCGGGGCGTATGGAGACAGTGGCGGCAACCTATTCTGACAGCGAAACCGTGCAAGCGGTGATTGCTTTTATGCGGCAAGACAATAGCCGTGGTTTTTGCGCGCCATCGCGTTCGTGATGGCGGCGCATCGCACAAGTTCCGATAGTTCCGGCGACGGCGCGCTTGGTATCATTGCCGGGCGTGGCTTATTACCTGTTCAACTGGCACGCGCGTGCCAGCGCAATGGGCGGGATTGTTTTATTATCGGGCTTGAAGGCGAAGCGGATAGTGCGATTGAGGATTTTGCTCATGAATGGGCGACACTTGGTCAATTTGCCCATATTGGCGACCGGCTGTTGGCTGCGGGATGCGCCGAGCTTGTGGTGATTGGCGCGATTAAACGGCCTGATTTGGGTGCAGTCTCGTTTGATGACGGCGGCCTGTGGTTTCTTGACTGGGTTAGCAAACAGACACTGGCTGCCGGTGCGGCAGGCAATCGCGGCGATGACGCCTTGCTGCGCGGTGTGGTGGCCTATTTTGAACACCGGCAATTGCCGGTGATTGCGCCGGAGGCGGTGCTGGCCTCGCTGTTGGCGCCGGAAGGCGCACAAACCAATCATGCCCATAATGCCCATTTTGATGACATCACCCGCGCGCGTTTGGTGGCGCAGGAAATAGGCCGGTTGGATATCGGTCAGAGCGTGATTGTCTGTCGCGGGCTTGTGCTGGGGGTAGAGGGGCCTGAAGGCACGGATGCGCTGTTGCAGAGGGTCGGGCAATTGCCCGAAGGCTTGCGCGGCACGCCGTTACAAAGAGCCGGTGTGCTGGCGAAATTTCCCAAGCCGCAACAGGAGCGCCGGATTGACTTGCCGACCCTTGGCGTGCCGACAATTGAGGGTGCGGCGGCGGCCAATTTGGCCGGTATTGTCTATGAGGCGGGCGGTGCTTTGTTTGATGATGCCGAAGCCATGGCGGCGCGCGCCGAAGAACTTGGCCTGTTTCTGGTTGGCATGGCAGCATTATGAGCAAGAATGGCAGCGCAAACCTGCATGCGATGATTGTTGCCGGCGAGACTTCAGGCGATGCGCTGGGCGCTGATTTGATGGCCGAATTGCGCGCGCAAATGCCGGATATTATGGTGACCGGAGTTGGCGGGCCGAAAATGGCGGCGCAAGGCATGGCGTCGATTTTTTCGATGGAGGAAATCGCGCTGATGGGCTTGCGCGAAATCCTGCCGCGTCTGCCGCATTTGTTCAAATTGCTCGACGATACAGTGGCGCATGCGCTGGCGGTTGAACCCGATGTGCTGGTGCTGATTGACAGTCCGGAGTTTAATCACCGGCTGGCGGCAAGGGTGAAAGCGCAACGGCCGGATATTCCGGTTATTTGTTTTGTCGCCCCGCAAGTCTGGGCATGGCGGCGCGGGCGGGCAAAGAAAATGAAAGCGCATTTTGATGCGGTGCTGGCACTGCTGCCCTTTGAGCCGGATATATTCGCCGCCGCCAATGGCCCGCCCTGTCATTTTGTCGGCCATCCAATCATGCAGCGCCTTGCCGGTCTGCCGGAACGCACCGATATTTTGCGTCGGCTGAAAGTCAAAAAACTTGACAAATTACTGAGTGTTCTGCCGGGCAGCCGGATGAGCGAGATTAAGCGGCTTTTGCCAGTTTTCGGAAATGTCGTGACACGCCTGTCCAATAATGTTGAAGGTTTGCGCGTGGCCGTGCCGGTTTTGCCGCACACTAAAGAGCCGATCGCGGCGGCGGTGTCAAACTGGCCGCTGCGGGTTGATTTGATTGAGGACGAAGCCGATAAAATGGCGCTGTTTAAGGCCAGCCGTGCGGCATTGGCATCATCCGGCACGGCAACGCTTGAATTGGGGCTGGCTGGTCTGCCGACCGTGGCGGCTTATGATATTGGCGCGGTGATGGGCTGGTTGCTGATGCGGGTCATGCAAGTGCCGTCCGCCGTGCTGACCAATCTTATTCTTGATGCGCCGATTGTGCCGGAGTTTTTGCAAGACCGCTGTCGGGCTGATTTGATTTATCCGGCTTTGCACAATTTATTGCTTGATGACGCGGCCAATCAGCAACAGCGTGACGCGCTGGCGCATCTGCCGGAAGCCTTGGCTGTATCCGGCATGCCACCAGCCATGCGGGCGGCGCAAATCTGCCTGCAAATGGCTGCCCCAAAAGGCTAGCGGCTGCTCATATCTTTATAATCGCGGTGCGTAGCACCGATATAAAGCTGACGCGGACGCCCGATACGCTGGCTTGGATCCTCAATCATTTCGTTCCATTGGGAAATCCAGCCCACTGTGCGCGCCAGCGCGAACAGCGCGGTGAACATGGTGGTCGGGAAGCCCATCGCTTTCAGCGTGATGCCGGAATAAAAATCGATATTTGGATAGAGCTTTTTCTCAATGAAATAAGGGTCGCTCAGTGCAATTTTTTCCAGCTCCATAGCAACATCAAGCAGCGGGTCATCCTTAATGCCCAATTCACCCAATACTTCATGGCAGGTTTGCTGCATCACGCGCGCGCGCGGGTCGTAATTCTTATAGACGCGGTGGCCAAAACCCATCAGACGGAACGGGTCATTTTTATCCTTGGCGCGGTTGATGAATTCCGGAATCCGGTCAACCGAGCCAATCTCGGCCAGCATATCAAGTGCCGCTTCATTGGCGCCACCATGCGACGGCCCCCACAGGCAGGCAATACCGGCAGCGATACAGGCAAACGGATTGGCGCCCGATGAACCGGCCAGACGCACAGTTGAAGTTGACGCATTTTGCTCATGGTCGGCGTGAAGAATGAAAATCCTGTCCATCGCACGCGCCAGCACCGGGCTTATCGTCATTTCCTCGCAAGGCACGGAAAAGCACATATGCAGGAAGTTTGAGGCATAATCCAAATCATTGCGCGGATAAACAAAGGGCTGGCCGATAGAGTATTTATAGGCCATAGCGGCAATGGTTGGGATTTTGGCAATCATCCGGCGGCTGGCAATTTTGCGTTGCTCCGGGTCGTTAATGTCTGTGCTGTCATGGTAAAAGGCGGACAAAGCCCCAACCACGCCAACCATAATCGCCATTGGGTGCGCGTCGCGGCGGAAGCCGAGAAACAGCCGCGTCATTTGGTCATGCAGCATGGTGTGGCGGGTAATCGCGGTTTCAAACTCGTCCAATTGCGCGCGATTGGGCAATTCACCATTGAGCAGCAAATAGCAGGTCTCAATGAAATTGCCTTTTTCGGCAAGTTGGTCAATCGGGTAGCCGCGATGCAGCAAAATGCCCTCATCGCCGTCAATATAGGTAATGGCGGATTTGCAGCTGGCTGTCGAGGTAAAGCCGGGGTCATAGGTGAACTGACCGGTCTGGCCATAAAGCGACGACACATCTATCACGCTTGGCCCGACAGAGCCTTGATGTATGTCAAAGTCGTATTGGTTTCCCTCGCTGGCGAGCTGGGCTGACTTGTCGTCGCTCATGGTTCTTCCTCTCATATTTAAGTAATCGACAGTGTAACTATCACATTTTTTTCGCATTTGCCAGTTTGCGGGAAGAAATAACCGCAATAATTGGCAGAATATCACCCTTTTTCGTGGATGGAAGGCGGCAAATGGGTCAATTGGTCGTCAAGGCGCGCCAGCGCCTCGTCTTTGTCAAACAGGGCGATAAGGGCAAATATGCCACCACCGGCACGGCCACCACTCATAGCGGCGCGCAGGGCAGGGCCAACCGCCCCCAATTTCAGCTCCTTGGCCTCCAAATAGAAGGTGATACAGGCTTCAACGCTTTGTGCCGACCAGTCGTCAAGTGCGGCCAATTGCGGGCGCAAAGCGGCAATATGCGCCAATGCTTCGGGTTTCAGCGCTTTGGCCGCTTTGTTATCAATCGTTAAAGGGCGCGGCGCCAGCAAAATAGCGGCAGCGTCGCGCAACTCCAGCAAAGTTTTGGCGCGGTCAACCAATATCGGTATGGCGCGGTTGATGAAATCGCCATGCGCGGCCAGTTCCGGTGCGCGCGCCAATAATTGCGCGGTCAGTTCTTGCGGCTCTGTCATCCGCATATGCTGGGCATTGATGTGGGTCAGCTTGTCCATGTCGAAACGCGCCGGTGAACGGCCTATCGCGTCAAGATTGAACCAGTCGATAAATTGCTCGGTTGTGAACACTTCCTCATCGCCGTGGCTCCAGCCAAGCCGTGCCAGATAATTACGCAAAGCGGCGGGCAGCAGCCCCATATCCTGATAGGCATCCACGCCGAGCGCGCCGTGGCGTTTCGACAATTTGGCTCCATCAGCACCATGTATCAGCGGGATATGGGCAAATTGCGGTATCGGCCAGCCCAGTGCTTGATAAATCTGGCTTTGCCGCGCCGCATTGGTCAAATGGTCGTCGCCGCGAATAATATGGGTGACGCCCATATCATAATCATCAACCACCACGGACAGCATGTAAGTGGGCGAGCCGTCGGCGCGCAGCAAGACCAAATCGTCAAACTGCTCATTATCGGTCACCACCTGACCCTGCACCAAATCGTCAATCACGGTCTGCCCGCTTTGTGGTGCTTTGAAGCGGATAACATAGGGGGCATTGGCGGTATCGGGTGTCAGCCCGCGCTCGCGATATGTGCCGTCATAGCGCGGGGGGCGGCCTTCGGTGCGGGCTTTTTCGCGCATGGCTTCGACCTCTTCCGGCGTGCTGATGCAGATATAGGCTGCGCCTTTTTCCAGCAATTCATGGGCAATAGCGACATGGCGGGCGGCGTTTTGATGTTGAAACACCGGTGCGGCATCGCTTTCCAGCCCAAGCCAGCCCATGCCGTCAAGAATGGCCTCAATCGCCGCATCGGTAGAGCGCGCCCTGTCCGTGTCTTCGACACGCAGCAAAAACTTGCCGCCATGATGGCGCGCAAAGGCCCAGTTGAACAGCGCGGTGCGTGCGCCACCAATATGCAAAAAGCCGGTCGGCGAGGGGGCGAAGCGGGTCACAATTGGCGGGTTGGGCATGAGCAGCCTCCTGTCATGATTGGAATGCATGGTCAAACGCCAATCTTTGCTTGTGCCATGCTGTCAACTCTGGCAGGGTTTAGCACATTAGCGACATCGGGTGTAGGGGGCGTCGCACCCGGTCGGAAAACAACAAGCTGCCCGCTTTGGTCAGAAAATATAAAGATATGACTGCGCGAATTGACCCGTTTATCACCCATTGCCTTGCCATGATGTTTGGCATTGCCGCCTATTTTACCGCGCCGATTGACCCGCCAAGCCTGTTACTGCCCTTGCCGGAAAATCCGGTGGCGGCGGCCTTCGGGCTGGCGGCAGCTTG
>JAYPAN010000001.1:248418-295630 GCA_038123715.1 Rhodobiaceae bacterium
GCGGCCTGATGACGGGTAAAAGGGTTGATTTCAGTATTTGCGGATAAGACCGACCAACCGACCTTGAATGCGGATTTGGTCGGCACGGAAAATGCGCGTTTCAAAAGCCGGATTGGCTGCTTCCAGCGCAATCATATCGCTTTTGCGGCGCAAACGCTTGAGTGTCGCCTCATGCCCCTCAACCAGAGCGACGACAATATCGCCATTGTCCACCGAGGCAGTGCTTTGAATAATCGCCGTGTCGCCGTCAAATATGCCTGCATCAATCATCGAATCCCCATGCACTTCCAGCGCATAATGTTCGCCGGAGCGCAACATTTCGGTTGGCACGGAAACCTGATTGATTTCTTCCTGCAAGGCTTCAATCGGTGTGCCGGCGGCAATCCGACCCATAACCGAAAGCGGAATACTGCGGTCATCATTGGCCGGTGTCGGCGGCGTCATATTATCGGCGGGAACCCCCGCTATCTTGGAAGATGCACTGCGCGCCGGTGCTGACAGGCTGGACGACATGCTGTCAGGCAGTTTGACGATTTCAAGCGCCCGCGCCCGATGCGCCAGACGTTTGATAAAACCACGCTCTTCCAATGCGGTAATCAGCCGGTGGATACCCGACTTGGAACGCAAATCAAGCGCATCTTTCATTTCTTCAAAACTGGGGGACACGCCCGTCTCTTTCAGGCGTTCATTGATGAACATTAAAAGCTCATATTGTTTCTTGGTAAGCATTTCGACCCCCCGGAGAACGAATCAACAACATAGTCTTTGTAGTTTCATTCGAAGTCGGATGCAAGGGGCAGGTTTTTTATTTTTTCAATCCAAGAAAAATGCCGGAGCGTTTGTCAGTTTTCGCCAATGAGCTGCTTAACTGCCTCGGTTACATTTTCTTGCCGCATCAGGCTTTCACCGACCAGAAAAGCCGGCACGCCATCCGCCATCAGGCCGCGCACATCATCCGCAGAAGAAATACCGCTTTCGCTGACCAGCAAAACATCTTCAGGCACATGCGGCAAAAGCCGCCGCGTTGTTTCCAGCGAAGTCTCAAAGCTGCGTAAATCGCGGTTGTTTATGCCGACCAGCTTGGGTGACAGGGAAAGGGCGCGCTGCAATTCATCGCCGTCATGCACCTCAAACAGCGTGTCCATGCCCCAATCCGTAGCCGCTTCATAAAGCGCCTGTGCTTGGCTGTCGGAAACAGCCGCCATAATCACCAAAATCGCATCCGCGCCCCAGCAGCGCGCTTCGGCGATTTGATAAATGTCATACATAAAATCCTTGCGTAAGACCGGGATTTGCGAGGCGGCGCGGGCTTGTCCCAGATATTCCGGCGCACCCTGAAAGGAGGGCGTATCGGTCAGCACGGAAAGACAGCTTGCCCCGCCTGCTTCATAAGCCTGCGCCAGCATGGCCGGATTGAAATCCGCGCGAATAAGCCCTTTGGACGGGCTGGCTTTTTTAATCTCGGCAATCAGCGCCGGTCGGGCAGCGCTGCGGCTGGCGGCCAGCGCTTTGATAAACCCGCGCGGCGCATCGGTCGATTTTGCCTGCGCTTCAATCTCGGCCAAAGGCAGGCGGCTTTTGGCGGCGGCGATTTCCTCCAGCTTATAAGCGGTGATATGGGCGAGTATGTCGTCCTTGGTCATTATGCGCCTGCCAGACGATTGCTGACATCGACCAGATTACGCAAAACCTGTTTGGCTCCGCCATCATCAATAGCCAGCGCCGCCATATCAGCACCGTCGCGCAAATTCTCTGCCTTGTTGACAACACACAGGGCGGCGGCGGTGTTCAGCAAAACGATATTGCGATAGGCGCCGGGCGCACCATCGAGCATGTCACTGAGGGCGGCGGCATTATGCGCCGGATCCCCGCCGACCAAGTCAGCAGGGTCGGCGCGGTCAATGCCGATATTTTCCGGAAACACCTCAAATGTCCGCACTTCGCCTTTGCGTAATTCGGCGACATGGCTTGCGCCGGTCGTAGTCAATTCATCAAGCCCGTCCGAGCCATGCACAACCCAAGCGCGTTCCGAGCCGAGTTTCTTCAGCACATGCGCCAGCGGCTCAACCCAGGCTTTTGAAAACACACCAAGCAATTGCCGATTGGCACCGGCCGGATTGGATAAGGGGCCAAGCAGGTTGAATATGGTGCGGAAACCAAGCTCGGCACGGCTTGGCCCGACATGGCGCATGGCGCTGTGATGATTGGGGGCAAACATAAAGCCAATGCCGGTTTCATTGATGCAGCTTTCAATCGCTTCCGGCGTTAAATCCAGCCGCACGCCAAGATTTTCCAAAACTTCCGAGGAGCCGGATTTGGAGGACAGGGCGCGATTGCCATGTTTGGCGACTGTCGCCCCGCACGCGGTGGCAACCAGCGCAACGGCGGTGGATATATTATAGGTTCCCGCGCCATCGCCGCCCGTGCCACAAGTGTCGAGCAGCTGTGTCGGGCCTTTCACAAACAGCGCATTGCGGCGCATGACTTGAGCGCCGGCGGTGATTTCTTCCACGGTTTCGCCGCGCACCCGCAAACCGGCCAGAAAAGCACCAATTTGCGCGTCGCTGGCCTGTCCGCTGAGAATAGCGTCAAAAGCCTGTGTCGCCTGTTGCGAAGTCAGCGGCTTGCCATCTGCAATAACAGCCAGAAAAGGTTTTAATTCATCCATAAGGGGGTCTCCCATTGCCTGCTTCGGTCAGGCAAGTTCCAGATGTTGCGGGGCGTCTATCCGGCGGATGGGCAGTCCGGCAAGGGTGAGGAAATTGCCGAGCAGGCGGTGGCCGAAATGGGTGGCAATGCTTTCAGGGTGAAATTGCACACCGAAAACCGGTCGGGTCTTATGGCGCACCGCCATGATAAGCCCGTCTTCACTTTTGGCATCTATGGTCAATGTGTCGGGCATTGTGTCGGGTTCAATCATTAAGGAATGATAGCGCGTCACCGTCATGGGTTGCGGCAAGCCGTCAAACAGCCCGTCACCGCTATGGGCGATATGGCTGAGCTTGCCATGCATGATTTGTGGCGCTTGCACAATGCGCCCGCCAAAGGCTTGGGCGATGCATTGATGACCAAGGCATACGCCAAATATCGGCAGCGTGTCGGGCGCATTGCGGATAAGGTCGAGACAAATACCGGCTTTGTCCGGGTCGCAAGGGCCGGGGGAGACAATAATCGCTTGCGGTTTGGCGGCCAGCACTTCATCAATGCCGGCTTTGTCATTGCGGATGACTGTGCAGTCAGCCCCCAAATCGCCAAGGAATTGCACCAGATTAAAGGTGAAGCTGTCATAATTGTCTATCAATGTCAGCATTCTGCTTTCCTTTGCCGATGCGCTAGCGGTTTTTGCGCTCGGCGGCCAGTGTCAGCGCAACTTCGGCAGCACGAAACAGCGCCGTCGCTTTGTTGACCGTTTCATCATATTCATATTGCGGTGTGCTGTCATATACCACGCCGCCACCGGCTTGCACATAAAGTGTCTCGTCTTTGACCAGTGCCGTTCGTAATGCGATGCAGGTGTCCATATCGCCATTGGCTGAGAAATAACCGACACAGCCGGAATAGACGCCTCGCCGTTCCGGTTCAAGCTCGTCAATGATTTCCATAGCGCGGATTTTCGGCGCGCCCGATACAGTGCCGGCAGGAAAGCCCGCCGTTAAAGCGTCAATCTCATCAAGCTCGGCGCGCAATGTGCCGGTTACATCCGACACAATATGTATTAAATGCGAGGTTTTTTGTAGGCCGAAAGCGGTATTGACCTCGACGCTGCCAATCTCGCTGACCCGTCCGGCATCATTGCGGCCAAGGTCAAGCAACATGAGATGCTCGGCACGCTCTTTTTCATCGGCCAGCAAATCAGCGCCAATCGCGCTGTCTTGCTCGGCATTTGCGCCGCGCCTGCGAGTGCCGGCAATCGGGCGGATATTCACTTCGCGGTCTTTTACGCCGACCAGCACTTCCGGGCTGGAGCCGACAATCGCAAAGTCGCGCATATTGAGGAAGAACAAATAGGGTGACGGATTGACCCGCCGCAAGGCACGATACAAATCAAATGGCGGCAGGGTGAAGGGAACCGAAAAACGCTGGCTGACCACAACCTGAAAAATATCGCCCGCCTCAATATAGGCTTTGGATTTCTCCACCATGTCAAAATAGGCTTGCTGGCTCATATTGGAGACCGGCTCGGCCATTTCATTGGGCGGGGTTAATTCCGGCTCCGGCAGGGAGCCGTGCATTTTGTCATAGGCGGCGGACAGGCGCGCCTCGGCTTTTTCATAGGCGGCTGCCGCATTGTCACCCTTGCTGTCGGGCGCGGCAGGGCGCACCGGCGTCACCAGCATGACTTTATGGGCAATACTGTCAAACACGGCAATCACGGTCGGGCGGATAAACAACCCGTCCGGCACACCCAGCACATCAGGATTGGTGTCGGGCAAATCTTCCATGAAACGCACCATGTCATAGGCCATATAGCCGAACAGACCGGCTGACATGGGTGGCAGGCTTTCAGGAATATCAAGGCGCGTTTCGGCCAGTATCATGCGAAGCGCGTCAAGCGGTGCGGCGTCCATAGGGTCAAAATCATCAGCCGCCAAGGCTGCGCGGCGATTAACCTGCGGCTGCCCGTTCTCGACACGGAACAGCAAATCAGGTCGCAGGCCGATAATCGAATAGCGCCCGCCAATGTCGCCATCCTCAACCGATTCCAACAGGAAGGAAAAATCTTCGCCATCGGCCAGTTTCAAATAGGCTGCGACCGGTGTTTCCAAATCAGCGACCATCTCTGTCCAGACCAAAACAGGTTTGCCAGCCTCATAAAGGTCGGAAAATCTTGCGCTGTCCGGATAGATAGGGTTCATTGCGTTGTCAGACTGTTCAGCATTTGGTCGTAATTGCTCTGGTTCACGCTCACCCCGTAATTCTTCTCAAGGCTGTTGACAAATTGCGCTGTCAAATCGGCGCGGTATTTTTGCTTTTCGCCGTCGAAAATCATATCGCTGGCGGCGTTTTCGCCGGTCGGTGGCGCGATAATGTCGCTGGCCTGCATGACTACCAGTTCCGAGCCGAAGCCGACCGGCGCCCAAGCAAAGCCGCCTTTTTCAAGCCGGAATAATTTGGCGACGGCGGTTTCGGAAAAAGTTTCATTGCTGACCTGCCGCGTCATCGGTTCCGATGTCAGCGGGTCTTTTTCGGTTTCCTTTTCAATCGCTGCAAAACCGGCGCGATTGCCCTGTTTGACCAAATGTTCGGCCATTGCCTCCAGCAATGTGCGGCGCTCGGCAAGCTGCCATTGCGCGATAGCGGTTTCACGCACATCGTCAAGCGGACGCACGCGCGAAGTCGCCACACTGTCGAGGCGCGGCCAAATATAGGTGCCATCCTCCATTTCCTGAAGAGCGATTTCTTCACCCTCAGCACTGTCAAATAAAATGCCGGGCAGGGAATCATATTGCATGAACAGGCGTGGCAAGCTGCCGGTCGCGCCGCGGCCATCGCGGTCAAAGCCGGATAGTTGCACAATATCTAGGTCGAAGCGTTGGCTGATTTCCTCCAGCCTCACACCGGCGGCGCGCTCATCTTCAACGGTTTCGGAAAAGGCAATCAAGTCTTCAATGGCGCGGTCAAGTGCCAGGCGGCGACGCAGCGCATCGCGCACTTCGGCAAGCGGGCGCACTTCACCGGGAATGATTTTACGCACCCGCAAAACCACATAGCCAAGCGGCCCTTCGATAATATCACTCACCGCGCCCAGCTCCATCGCAAAGGCTTCATCGGCAAGGTCGGCGGAAATGAAGCTGCCGCGCGTCACCGTTCCCAAATCCGTATTGTCGAGTGTCTGACCGGCCTTATCGACGATTTCGACAAAGGGTTGGTCTTGTTCCAGCATGGCGCGCACTTCTTCCACCATAGCTTCATCGGCAATGACAAGCTGATCAACATCGCGCTTTTCTTCAATCGAAAACTCGTCAATCGACATTTCATATTCTTCGGCTAATTCAAGCTCGCTAATGTCGATATTTTCGGCAAACCGTTCCGGCGTTATCACCAGAAAAGACGCGCTGCGGCGTTCCGGCTCGGTATAGCGCATTTTGGTTTGCGCGTAGAATGTCTCCAATTCTTCGACCGTCGGCTCACCAACATCATCGGTTTCATCCAAAGTCAGCACGACATATTTGGCGACGCGGCTTTCAAGAAAATGATTATACATTTTCTCGACCAGCTTTTGCGGGACAAGCGCGCGGTCAAGGCTGGCGCCGAGCAATTGCTGGCGGATATGAAAAGCGCGCTGGTCTTCGACAAACATCGCTTCGGTCAGACCATTGCGCGCCAATACGGCGCGGAAAGTCGGCTCGTCAAAAGTGCCATTGGGGCCATGAAAGCTCGGATCGCGAACAATGATTTCGGCAATGCGTTTGTCATCCAGTGCCAGACCCAATTCGTCGCCGGCATTGGCCAAGGCGGCCAAGCCGACCATATTGGCCAGCACTTGCCGGTCAAGGCCAAGACCGCGTGCCTGGCCGGGGCTGAGTGGTTCACCAATCTGGCGGCTGACTTCGGCCAATTGCTGCGAATAGCGCAGGCGGAACTCATTGCGGGTCAATTCCTGGTCGCCGACTTTGGCGACAATCTGGTTGGAAAAGCCGGTAAATGTGTCGGCAATGCCCCAAAGCGCAAAAGCAAAGACGAGAAGCGCAATCAGGAAAAGGCCGACAATGCCGCCGGCGGTTTTGCGAAGGGATGCGAGCATGGAACACTCTTTCGTTAACGAGATGAACCCGGTGTTGAAATTTGACGCATCATAGTGCCAGCTTGCCACAGACGCAAGCAGGTGGCGCTGCTTTGACGATTATGTTATGCAACCGCCATTGGCGGCCAATCAGCCGATAATGAGCTTTGGGGAGAGCCTTCATGACACAAGCAAAAAAGCCAGCGAAAACCATCCGGCCAAAGGCTGTCAGGCCATTGGCGGCGGGCAATTGGAAGATGAACGGCACGGGAGCCGAGCTGGGTGAGTTTCGCAAGCTGGTCAAAGCCCTGTCGGGCAAAAAGCGCTATGATTGCGATGTGATGATTTGCCCGCCTGCGACCCTGTTATCGCGGTTGGCGGCGGAAAAAGCCGGTCGGCTTGTCAAGCTCGGCGGGCAGGATTGCCATGCCAACGCATCCGGCGCGCATACCGGCGATATCAGCGCCGCCATGCTGAAAGAGGCCGGGGCGACGGCGGTTATTCTCGGCCATTCCGAGCGTCGCGCCGAAGTCAAACAGGGCGGCTATGCGGAAAGCGACAAGCAGGTGCGCGCCAAATTGGCGGCCGCCCATGCGGCAGGGCTGACAGCCATTGTCTGTGTCGGGGAAACGCTGAAGCAGCGCCGCGCCGGTCAGACATTGAAAATTGTCGGCGCGCAATTGCGCGGCTCGCTGTCGGATGGCTGCACTGCCAAAAACACCATTATCGCCTATGAGCCGGTCTGGGCGATTGGCAGCGGGCTGACACCGACGCCGGAACAAGTGGCGGAAGTGCATAAGGCGATGCGGCGAAATCTGGCGCGCCGCTTTGGCGCGGCGGGCGAAGCCATGCGCCTGCTTTATGGCGGCTCGGTCAAGCCGGACAATGCTGCCGAGTTAATGGGCATTGCCAATGTCAATGGCTCGCTGGTCGGCGGGGCGAGCCTGAAAGCGGCTGATTTTATGGGTATTGTCAAAAGCTGGCAGAAATAGAAATGACCGGTTTTGAGGCGGTAAAGGGGGCTGGTCAAGCCGCCCTAAATGGTCTAGAACACGCCCCAATGTTGATGCCGCGCCGTTTGGGCGCTCAATTGAGGATGTCGCAATGACAACCATTTTGTTGGTCATTCATATGATGGTCGCTCTGGCGATGATTGTTCTGGTGCTTTTGCAACGCTCCGAAGGCGGGGCGCTGGGCATTGGCGGCGGCGGTGACGGCATGATGTCGAGCCGTGGGCTGGGCAATGCGCTGACCCGCAGCACTGCTATTTTGGCCGGTATTTTTTTCCTCACCAGTATCGGCTTGACTGTGACCGGCACAATGGAAAGCAATCGTTCCGTGCTGGATGATGTGATTGACAGCGATGGCGGCAGCTCAATTCAAGCACCGGCTCCGGTTCTGCCGACACCGGAAGCCCCGGCACCGGCCTTACCGGTTCCCGAATAAGCCCGTTCGGGCATAAAATAGTCACCGAAATAATGCGTCGAATCGTTTGATTCGTCATTTTCGACTCGCGCGAATCATCCATTCGGTATATTTTCTCCGTCCATGGCGCGATATATCTTCATCACTGGCGGCGTGGTTTCATCACTTGGCAAAGGCCTGACATCAGCCGCTTTGGGGGCTTTGTTGCAGGCGCGTGGCTTTTCGGTGCGGCTGCGTAAACTTGACCCCTATCTCAATGTTGACCCCGGCACAATGTCGCCCTATCAGCATGGCGAGGTGTATGTCACGGATGACGGGGCGGAGACCGACCTTGATTTGGGTCATTATGAGCGCTTTACCGGCGTGCCGGCCAGTCGCGGCGATAATGTGACCACCGGCCAGATTTACCGCGATATTCTGGCCAAAGAGCGACGCGGCGATTATCTCGGCGGCACGGTGCAGGTCATCCCCCATGTGACGGATGCGATTAAAAACTTCATCAAATCAGATATTGATGATGTCGATTTCGTGCTGTGCGAGATTGGCGGCACAGTGGGTGATATTGAAGGCTTGCCGTTTTTCGAGGCGATACGGCAAATGCATAATGAATTGCCGCGCCTGCAAACCGTCTTTGTGCATCTGACCCTGCTGCCCTATATACCGGCTGCCGGTGAGATGAAAACCAAGCCAACCCAACATTCGGTCAAAGAATTGCGCTCTATCGGCATTCAGCCCGATATTCTGATGTGTCGCTGCGACCGCCCCATACCGGAAGGCGAGAAGCGCAAAATCGCGCTGTTTTGCAATGTCCGCGAAAGCGCGGTGATTGAAGCGCGCGATGTCGATTCGATTTACGCCGTGCCACATGCCTATCATGCTGAGGGGCTGGATACGGAAGTGCTGTCAGCCTTTGGCATTACCGAGGCGCCGACACCGGATTTGAGCCTGTGGGATGATGTGCTGTCGGCAGTGCGCGAGCCGGAGGGCGAGGTAACGATTGCCGTGGTTGGCAAATATACCGAGCTGAAAGACGCCTATAAATCGCTGATTGAATCGCTGCAACATGGCGGCATTGCCAATAATGTGAAAGTTAATCTGGAATGGATGGATGCGGAGATTTTTGAGCGCGAAGACGCCGCCGCCTATCTTGAGAAAGTCAACGGGATTTTGGTGCCGGGCGGGTTTGGCGAACGCGGCACGGAAGGCAAAATCGCTGCCGCCAATTTTGCCCGCACGCGCAATGTGCCATATTTCGGTATTTGCTTCGGCATGCAAATGGCGGTGCTGGAAGCAGCCCGCAATATGCTGCAT
Organism: Rhodobiaceae bacterium; assembly: GCA_038123715.1. Lineage (GTDB taxonomy): Bacteria > Pseudomonadota > Alphaproteobacteria > RS24 > RS24 > JAYPAN01. The sequence continues at coordinate 257,879 of JAYPAN010000001.1, forward strand.
ATCACCGATGCGACCAGCAGCGAGTTTGGCCTTGCCGGCACGCCGATTGTCGGGCTGATGACCGAATGGGCGCGCGGCGAGGTGCTGGAAAAACGCGGGCTGGATGCCGATATGGGCGGCACGATGCGGCTTGGCGCTTATGAAGCCTATTTGAAAGAGGGCAGCCGCGTGGCCGAGATTTATGACACAAGGGTGATATCCGAACGCCACCGCCACCGCTATGAGGTGAATATGGATTACCGCGAAAAACTAGAAGCGGCGGGGCTGAGTTTTTCCGGCGTTTCGCCCGATGGCGTGCTGCCGGAGATTGTCGAGATTGCCGAGCATCCTTGGTATATTGGCGTGCAGTTTCACCCGGAATTAAAGTCGCGCCCATTTGCGCCGCATCCTTTATTTGCTTCTTTCATTGAAGCGGCGCTGGCGCAAAGCCGCCTCGTATAATGGTTCAGGAAAGAACGATATGTCACTGATAAAACTGGAAAAATATGATATTTCAATCGGTGATGGCGTGCCGCTTGTCGTGATGGCCGGCTTGAATGTGCTGGAAGATGAGGGGCTGGCGCTGGAAGTGGCAGGCGAATTAAAAGCCGTCTGCGCCGCGCTGGAGCTGCCCTATATTTTCAAAGCCAGCTGGGACAAGGCCAACCGGTCTTCCATTGCCAGCTATCGCGGGCCGGGGCTGGCGGCAGGGCTGCCCATGCTGGCGGCGGTGAAGGCGGCGCATGGTGTTCCCGTGGTCACCGATTTGCACGAGGCGGGGCAGGCCGAGGCGGTGGCGGAAATTGCCGAAGTGGTGCAATTGCCGGCTTTCCTTGTGCGGCAGACCGATTTGGTGGTGGCGACCGCGCAGGCCGTGGCAAAAAACAAAGGCTGGCTGCATGCCAAAAAGGCGCAATTCATGGCGCCGTGGGATTGCGCCAATGTTATTTCCAAAGCGCGCGAGGCCGCACCCGACCTGCCGGTCATCTTATGCGAGCGCGGCAGCAGTTTCGGCTATAATAATCTGGTCGTTGATATGCTTGGGATTCCGGAAATGAAAAAGCTCGGCGTGCCGGTGACAATGGATGCCACCCATGCGGTGCAATTGCCCGGTGCCGACCCGCGCACGGCGGGCGCGTCCACTGGCGGGCGGCGCGACGGCGTGGCCGTGCTGGCCAAGGCGGCGGTGGCGGCCGGTGTCAATGGCGTGTTTTTGGAGTTCCACCCCGACCCCGACAAGGCGCTGTGCGACGGGCCAAGCTGCCTGCCGCTGTCGGAAGCCGCCGCCCTGCTCAAAACTTTGAAAGCGCTGCATGGCGTGATAGGTTGATGCCCTGTTCAACGCGCCCGTAAGAGGAGAAGGCGCGGGAGAAAAATTGGGGATTCTAACGATATGGAAATCATCGCGAAGTATTGGCGTGAAATATTGCTAATTCTGTTTGCCTATCATTCACTCACTTCCTTTTCCTATATAGAGGACAAGGTTGATGATATATATGACGTTGCAGGGTGGGTGGATAATGCTCCGCAAATCAAGAAATTGGAGAGGCGACTGGACGAACGCCTCAAGTAGATAGAAGGAACCTGTCGCAGATAGATGGCAACCTCTTGTCTATAGACAGCAGCATATGGTATCTGGAAAGCGTCTGTTTAGCTGCAATGTAAAAACACGAAATCCCGAACAAAAACAAGGGAGGGTGTTGTGGCTGGGTTTTGGTGTTGGCTTTTTGACTATCACGGCGCGGTTAAAAGCGGCCAGATGGAGCATTTAACGGGCAGCGCCGACTCCTAACGCCCCCGATAGGGTGGGACGCCTTGGTCGGGGATGAACAGGCCTTGCGGTGGTTCGCCGGTTTGCCAGAACACATCAATCGGGATGCCGCCGCGCGGATACCAATAGCCGCCAATCCGCAGCCAGCGCGGCGCCATGCAGTCAATCAGCCGCTTGGCAACCATGAGCGTGCAATCTTCGTGAAACGCGCCATGATTGCGGAAACTGCCCATAAATAATTTGAAGCTCTTGCTTTCCACCAAATAGGCATCCGGCACATAGTCAATCACCAAATGGGCAAAATCCGGCTGGCCGGTCACCGGACAAATCGAAGTGAACTCCGGCACTGCAAAGCGGGCGACATAATTCGTGTCAGCATGCGGGTTCGGCACGCGCTCCAGCACCGCCGCATCGGGCGAGGCGGGCAGGCCGGTCTGGCTGCCCAGCATGGTCGCACCGCTTGTGTCGCTGCCGCCTGTTTTCCGGCTATTTGTTTTGTCGCTAGCGGCCATGCTGGCTCCCCTGATAGAGGCAGGATTGGCCGAGACTGTCGCGGAATACTTCCACCGCGCTGATTTGCGGCAGCTCGGCTTCAAGCTGCGTCCACAGCCACAGGCAGATATTTTCCAGCGTCGGGCTGTCCAACCCGTCAATATCATTCAGCAGATTATGGTCAAGCGTGTCGCGCAAGGCGGCGATATGGGCGTCAATGGTTTCAAAGTCAACGATTTGACCATGCGCGTCGGGCTGGCCTTCCACTGTGATGCGGGCGCGGAAACTATGACCATGCACGCGCGTGTTCGGATGCCCTTGCGGGTAATGCCCAAGATGATGGGCGGCATCGAAAGAAAAATCGCGCGACAGCTTCATGCGGCGGTTTATGCCGCATTTAAGGGAGCGGGTCAATTTTGATTGCGGGCTTGGAATATATTGTTTGACAATTCGGGCGGGTCAGCCAGTATGAGTGGCATAGGAAAGGGACGACCATTGCGTCGCGCCAACAAAAAGGAAAACCTATGGGAAAACCTGAAAGCAGGCATATGAGCAGGCTCATGAGCAGACATATGGACAAGCCTATACTCAGCCTTGCGAAATCTTTGCAGGCCTACGCAAAAGCCCGGCACATGGAGCGACAGCAATCATTGAAAAGCCTTGCCGGTATGATGCTGGCTGCCAAAAATGACATGCAGTTGGATGATGATACATTTTCCATGATTTTGTCGGACATTATCGCCAGCTATGTTGAAAATGAAATAGACGAAAGGATTTTACCGCAAATATATAATGCGCTTCCGGAATGAGAATAAGATGGCAGACAATAACAAGTCAGAAGAGGAGACAAATGAACCCCAATCAGAAATCGGTGAGATACCGGCCAGCGAGGTGATACCGCCCGAAATTGCCAGTGAATTGCCGCGAGAGATGCGGCAAATGATAGGTGTTTTTGCGGGACGCACGCAAAATCCGATAGCTGAAAAAGTCACACCGGAGCATATTTCCCAACTCCTCTCGCATAGCGAGGCAGACGCCAAACGCACCCATGAAAGTGCCAAACATGCCCGTTGGGAGAGAGTTTTACATGCAGCCCTGATTGCGGCCATTTTTGTCTTTTTGCTGATATTCCTTGGCGAAAGAGACCTTGATTTGCTTATTGATATTTTAAGCTATTTAGGAACGGCTGTTGTGTCTTTTTTGGGCGGTTTGGGGTGGCGCAATTGGGGGCAGGGAAAAGAAGTCTGACTTTGCCCCTCAACCTCAATCAATCTTAATCAATGCCGATAATTTTATGCGTTTGCAGGCTCAAGCGCCATTGCGGGTTTTGCAGGCAATAGGCGATTGCCGCTTGCACATTGTGGAGTGTCGTTTCGGCCTCGCCCGTATCCATAGGTTGCAGAAAGAAATGCTCAAAATCCATATCGGCAAAGCGGTCGGGTGACAGCGTGTCTTGCGGATAAATGAATTTCAGCTCATGGCCGCGCGTCTGTTGCAATTGCGTGTCCGGCTTGGGGCTGACGCAGACCCAGTCCACCGCTTGCGGCACAGGCAAAGTGCCATTGGTTTCGACCGCCGTCTCAAAACCCAAAGCGGCAACCGCCGCCAGCAGCGCGTCATCCAATTGCAGGCAGGGTTCGCCGCCGGTGAACACAATATAGGCGTCGGCGCCAGCCGGCTGTTCCGGCCACAGCGCGGCAATGGCTTCGGCCAGTGCGTCGGCCGTGTCGAACTTGCCGCCATTTTGGCCGTCTGTGCCGACAAAATCTGTGTCACAAAATGTGCATTGGGCGGTGGCGCGGTCGCGCTCAAGCCCTGACCAGAGATTGCATCCGGCAAAGCGGCAAAACACGGCAGGGCGTCCGGCCTGTGCGCCTTCGCCTTGCAGGGTCAAAAACATTTCCTTGACCGCATAGCTCATGATTTGGCCTCGCAATAAGCGGCATAGCCCTTGGCGCGCAAATCGCAGGCCGGGCAGTCGCCGCAGCCATAGCCCCAATCATGGCGCTGTGTGCGATCACCGCGATAGCAGCTATGGCTTTCCTCGACAATCAAATCAACCAGCGCCGCACCGCCCAGCTCTTCGGCCATTGCCCAAGTCGCGGCCTTGTCAATATGCATAAGCGGCGTTTCAATGGTGATGTCGCTTTCCATGCCCAATTGCAGCGCCGATTGCAGCGCATCCAGCGTGGCGCGGCGGCAATCGGGATAGCCGGAAAAATCGGTTTCGCACATGCCGCCAACCAACACGCCCAACCCGCGCCGATAGGCCAAAGCCGCACCATAGGTGAGGAACAGCAAATTGCGCCCCGGCACAAAAGTCGAGGGCAGGTCATTGTCGAGCATTTTGATTTCGCCATCGCCGATAAGCGCCGTGCCGCCAATCTCGGCCAAAGCGGGCAGGGGCAGTGTATGGTCATCGCCCAGCCGGTCGGCCCATGCGGGATTCAGCGCAGCAAGACCCTCACGCAATTTGGCGCGGCAGGTCAACTCAACCTTATGCGTCTGGCCATAGTCAAAGCCCAGCGTTTCCACCCGCCCATGGTTTTGCAAGGCATAAGCCAGACAGACAGCCGAATCCTGCCCGCCGGAAAACAATACCAATGCCGTTTCTTGCCCGTTCATAGTCGCATTTGCCCCGACCTGCGCGGCCGCGTCAAGCCAATTCACGCCAATTGACATTGCATCAAGCGCGGTTCCCCTGTATGACACATTTGCCGTTAGGGCAGGCCAAATCACCGGCCTAACTGATTGTCACACCAATGAATTGAGGCAGGCAAATATGACCGAAATCACCGATATTATCGCAAGAGAAATTCTCGACAGCCGGGGCAATCCGACCATTGAAGTGGATGTGCATCTCGACGATGGCGGCTGCGGTCGCGCTGCTGTGCCGTCGGGGGCGTCCACCGGTGCTTATGAGGCGGTTGAATTGCGCGATGGCGACAAGGCGCGCTATCTCGGCAAGGGCGTGCAAAAAGCGGTCAATGCGGTCAATACGGAAATCCTTGATACGCTGTGCGGCATGGATGCGAGCGAGCAGGCGCGGCTGGACGCGACGCTTATCGCGCTTGACGGCTCGGAGAATAAGGCACGCCTTGGTGCCAATGCCATGCTGGGTGTGTCGCTGGCGGCAGCCAAGGCGGCGGCTGATTCTTACATGATGCCGCTATGGCGCTATATTGGTGGCACACAGGCCAAGACGCTGCCCGTGCCAATGATGAATATCGTCAATGGCGGCGCCCATGCTGACAATCCGATTGATGTTCAAGAGTTTATGATTATGCCGGTTGCGGCGGCCAATATGGCCGAGGCGGTGCGTATGGGGGCGGAAGTATTTCACACGCTGAAAAGCTTGTTGCTGGCCGATGGTCTGGCGACCGGTGTCGGTGATGAGGGCGGCTTTGCGCCGGCTCTGGCCTCAACCGATGCGGCGCTTGGCTATATTATGACGGCGATTGAAAAGGCCGGTTATCGTCCGGCGGAAGATATTTATCTGGCGCTGGATGCGGCGGCGACCGAGTTCCACAAAGATGGCGTTTATGATTTGGCGGGTGAGGGCAAAAAGCTCGATGCCGGTGAGATGGCCGCCTATTGGGGTGATTTATGCGCCCGTTTTCCTATCATTTCCATTGAGGACGGCATGGATGAAAATGACTGGGAAGGCTGGAAGGCGCTGACCGATGCGATTGGCGACAAGGTGCAATTGGTTGGCGATGACTTGTTCGTCACCAATCCGGCGCGTTTGGCTGATGGTATTGAAAAAGGCGTGGCCAATTCGATTTTGGTGAAAGTCAATCAAATCGGCACATTGACGGAAACGCTGGAAGCGGTGGATATGGCGCATCGTGCCGGTTATACGGCAGTGATGTCGCATCGGTCGGGCGAGACGGAAGACGCGACAATTGCTGATTTGGCGGTCGCGACCAATTGCGGCCAAATCAAAACCGGCTCGCTGGCGCGCTCCGACCGGCTGGCTAAATATAACCAGCTTATCCGCATTGAAGAAGCGCTTGGCGATATGGCGCTGTATCCTGGCAAGGCGATTTTGCGCTAAGCGGGTTTGCCGCGAATCACTTTTCAGTTGACGCCGCGAATCAAATCGTGATTCGGTCGGAGTATGATTCGTTTTATGACATCCCGGCCATCAAGCCGCACTGTGGGACGCGCGCCGTTGAAATTGCGCCAGCTCGTTCTCCCACTTGTGCTGCTGGCGATGATAGGCGGTCTGTCCTATCAGGCATTGCAAGGCAATCGCGGTTTGCAGGGCTGGCAGGATTTGCGCGCTGAAAGGCAAGTGAAAAGCGCTTATTTGGACAGGTTGGAAACAGAAAATACCTCGCTGCAGGCGCGGGCGCAAAAGCTCAGCAGTGACAGCCTCGACCTTGACTATCTCGACGAGCGTGTTCGGGTGGTGCTGGGGCTGGTCGGGCGTGATGACACAATCATTTACCGGCGCTTTCCTGATATTAACTAGCACTTCATTTTGACCGGCAAATGGCGTATAGATGCGCCATGGCTATCGTGATTGACAATCTGGGCGACCGCACACCACAAAAACCCAGACATCCTGAAAAACAGGCGAACCCGGATGCGCCCATTTTGCGTAAACCGGCATGGATTCGCGCCAAAGCACCCGGCTCGCCCGTCTATCAAGAAACCCGCGATATTGTGCGGACGCATAATCTGGTGACGGTTTGCGAGGAAGCGGCCTGCCCGAATATCGGCGAGTGCTGGTCGCAGCGCCATGCAACATTCATGATTATGGGCGAGATTTGCACCCGCGCCTGCGCCTTTTGCAATGTCGCTACCGGACGCCCTGACGCGCTAGACGCGGATGAGCCGGCGCGCATTGGCGATGCGGTAGCCAAGCTGGGGCTGCGCCATGTGGTGATTACCTCGGTGGACAGGGATGATTTGGATGATGGCGGCGCGCAGCATTTTGCCGATACGATACACGCCATTCGCAAGACCAGTCCGGAAACATCGATTGAGATTTTGACGCCAGATTTCCTGCGTAAGGAAGGCGCGCTTGAAATTGTTGTTGAGGCGCGTCCGGATGTGTTCAATCACAATCTGGAAACTGTGCCGCGTCTTTATCTCAGCATCAGGCCGGGCGCGCGCTATTTCCATTCCATGCAAGTTTTACAGCGCGTCAAACAGCTTGACCCGACGATTTTCACCAAATCGGGCATTATGGTCGGGCTTGGTGAAGCGCGCGAAGAAGTTATGCAGGTGATGGATGACATGCGGAGTGCCGATATTGATTTCATCACTATTGGCCAGTATTTGCAGCCGACGCGCAAACATGCGCCGATTGACCGGTTTGTCACACCGGATGAGTTTGAGGCCTATACGGTTACGGCGCGGGCGAAAGGGTTTTTGATGGTCTCGGCCACGCCGCTGACACGCTCCTCGCATCATGCGGATGAAGACTTTGCCCGCTTGAAAGAAGCCCGTGCCGCTGCCCAAAAATAGCCGCGTCATGCAGAAAATTCACGTTGAAAAACAAAGCCCTTACAGCGCACAGCAAATGTTTGACCTGATTGTGGATGTTGACCGATATCACGAGTTTATTCCCTATTGCTCCGCCTCGCGCGTGCGTGCGCGTGAAGCCGATGGCGCGCAGGGCGATGAGGTTATGCTGGCCGATTTGGTGATTGCCTACAAGTTTTTGCGTGAGACTTATTCAAGCCGCGTCTTGCTGAGCCATGCGCCTTTGACGGTGACGGTCAATCAAGCGCGCGGGCCGTTCCGGCATTTGTTCAATCAATGGCGTTTCACCCCGACCGATGACGGATGCTTGATAGATTTCACCCTTGATTTCGAATTTGCCGTGCCTCTATTGCGGCGGGTCATTCAGCCCATTATGGGGCGGGTGGTTGAAAAATTTGTTGCGGCTTTTGAAACGCGCGCCCATGCGGTTTACGGGCAGGCACAAGTGGAAGAATGATAGCCGCGCCAGCAATCAGAGCCGCGCCAGCAACATGTCCATAGCCGCATCCACCGTTGCCAGCCGCACTTCAGTGCGACCAATATCACCAAATTGATGACAAATATGTTCGACGCCATTTTCAGTGGCGGTTGCCATGTGAACCGTGCCGGCAGGTTTTTCCGGTGAGCCACCGCCCGGCCCGGCAATGCCGGAAACTGCAACGGTGAGATGGGCGGTTGTCATATCGAATGTGTTTTGCGCCATCGCGCGCACCACCGGTTCGCTGACCGCGCCGTGTTCGGTCAATATATCTTCCGGCACGCCGAGAATATCGCGCTTGGCGCGGTTGGAATAAGTTACAAAGCTGCGGCCTATCACGACGGATGAGCCGGGGATTTCTGTCAGCAGGCCAGCAATCAAACCGCCCGTGCAAGATTCTGCGGCGGCAACCCGCATATGCCTTTCGCCGCATATTTTCAGCAGCGTCTCGGCTTTTTCCATCAATTTCGCATCAAACAACATATCAGCCTCCCAGACTCAAACCGTATCGTTGCAGCAAGTAGAGCGCAAGCGCGCTCATGCATCCGGCGAGAATATCATCGGCCATCACGCCCTCTGCGCCTTTGAGTTTTGTGTCCGCCCAGCTGACCGGCCAAGGTTTCACAATGTCGAAAAACCGGAACAGCAAAAATGCCGCCGCCCATCCAGCCAGCGACGCCGGGGCAAAAGTCAGCGCAAGCCAAAGCCCGGCCACTTCGTCAATCACAATGGCCGAGGGATCCTGATTGTCATCATGCTGCAACCAAATATCACTGGCCCACATGCCCAGCGCATAGGCGATGCCAGCGCCGACAACCAGCCCGCCAAAACCGGCCATTGCATAAAGCACATAACCGACCGGCAAGGCAGCCAGCGACCCCCAAGTGCCGGAGGCAGGGCGCAACAGGCCGCTGCCGAAAAATGTGGCAACCCAAATCGCGGGCGATTTGCCGGTCAGACCGGCTGGGATTTTGTGGAACCGTGCCATTAACCTTGCCATAGGATTATTCCGCCACCGGCATCAGCACTGTGGCGACGGCCTGTGCCGCCAAACCTTCGCCGCGACCGGTAAAGCCCAATCCTTCGGTTGTGGTGGCCTTGACCGATATGGCGGCGACGGGCAGGCGCAAAAGCTCGGACAGCCTCTGGCGCATGGCCTCTCTGTGCGGCTCAATTTTCGGTGCTTGGCAAATCAGTGTCACATCAATATGGGTCAAGCGCGCCCCTGCTTCATCTGCCAGTGACAGCGCATGGGTCAGAAAATCTGCGCTGTCACGGTCTTTATGCGCGTCATCAGAAGGCGGAAAATGACTGCCAATATCGCCCTGCGCCAATGCGCCAAGCAGCGCATCGGTGACGGCATGCAGGGCGACATCGGCATCGGAATGGCCGACCAATTGATGGGTGTGGGCAATGTCAATGCCGCCCAGCCTGATATGGCTATTGCTCGGCGTATCGGCAAAGCGGTGAACATCATAGCCGAAACCGGTGCGCGGCTGAACTTGCAGGGCAGGGGGCATAAAATCCTCCTCATGGGTCAGTTTGACATTTTGCGCTTCGCCCGCCACCAGGGCAATCGGCAGGCCGGCAATTTCGGCAACGGCGGCGTCGTCGGTCAGACCCTGCGGCGCGCGCCGATGCGCGTCAAGCAGGGCGGCGAAGGTAAAGGCTTGCGGGGTTTGTGCCTGCCACAGCCCGTCGCGCGAGACAGTTTCGGCAATTTTGCCATTATCGCCACGCTTCAGCGTATCAGTCACTGGCAAGGCAGGCACGGCGCCGGCGGCAGAGCCAAGCGCCAGCAGGCAGCGCGAAATCAGCGCATCACTGATATAGGGGCGTGCCGCATCATGCACCAAAACCTGTTTGGGCGGCGTATCAGCAAATTGCGCGGCCAGCCCTTCAAGCCCAAGCAAAACCGATTGCTGGCGTGTCGCACCGCCAATAATGGGCGGCAGCAATTTGGGGTTATCGACAAAATCTCGCACCGCCGCCTGATACAGGCCACTATCATTTTGGTGGATAACAACGGCCACAAAGTCAATCGCATCATGGCGCAAAAACGCTGCCAGCGATGCCGTCACCAAAGCAGTGTCCGGCTTGTCGGGGAGCGCGCGATATTGCTTGGGCAGGCCGTCACCGGCGCGTTGTCCGCGCCCGGCGGCGACAATCAGTGCCAGATTGGTTGGATGAGAGGTGGTTTCAGCCATGCGGCGGAGTTTAGACCGCAGCCCAGCCTATTGCGAGGAATTTCCTTGATAATTTGGCGTAATGGCGGCATTGTGCCTAAACTTTAGGCATTTATATCGACTGCCTTTGGAGTGCCTTAATTATGACCATACATCTTGGGCGTCATACGCTACCCGGTCAGGTTTTGCTGGCGCCCATGTCGGGTGTCACTGATTTGGCGTTTCGCCGTTGCGTGGCGCGGTGCAGTGATATTGCCGTTGTCTCGGAAATGGTGGCTGGCGAGGCGCTTGTCGGCGAACGCCCCGATGTGGTGCGCCGCGCCGAAGGGGCAGGGCTTGAGCCGTTTATTCTGCAATTGGTTGGCCGCGACCCTTATTGGATGGCGAAGGGCGCCGAGCTTGCCGAAGCGGCCGGTGCAGACATTATCGACATAAATATGGGCTGTCCGTCGCGGCAAGTGACGGGCGGTCTGTCCGGCTCGGCGCTGATGCGCGACGAGGAACTTGCCGGCAATATCATCGCCGCCACAATTGCCGCGGTTGACGTGCCGGTGACGGTTAAAATGCGCCTTGGCTGGGATGATAGCAGCCTGAATGCGCCGCATTTGGCGCGGCTGGCGCAAGCGCATGGCGCACAAATGATAACCGTGCATGGCCGCACGCGCTGTCAATTTTATAAGGGCGCGGCGGATTGGGCGGCGGTGCGGGAAACGGTGGATGCGGTCAATGTGCCGGTGATTGTCAATGGCGATATTGTTGATGGCGCTGCGGCGCGGGCTGCTTTGGCGGCATCGGGCGCAGCTGGCGTCATGGTTGGGCGCGCCTGTATTGGCCGGCCTTGGTTGCCCGGGCAAATTGATCATTTCCTCGCCCATAATGTCTGGCCGGCAGACCCGACACCGCAGGCGCAATATGAGATTTTCCGGCAATGGTATGACGATGCTTTGCAGCTTTACGGAGCCGGTCACGGCGTTCGGGTCAGCCGCAAGCATATTGCCGGTTTCATCAAATCACTGGTCGGGCAAGATATCGGCGCGCGCCATAGCGGCCAGATTTGCCGGATTGACGACCCGCATGAAGTGGTCGCGGCAATGACCGAATTATACACAAACACATCTATCCATGAGGCTGCCTGATGTCCGAGGCCATAGCTGACACCAACCCGTTTGATGAGAAAGTCATTCTCGACTCCATGCCGCAACCGGTTCTGGCCGTCGGCAATGACCGGCGCGTGCGCTATGCCAATCTGTCAGCGCAGGAGTTTTTTGGCAGGTCGCTGGCCAGCCTGCAAAAAAAGCATATTGCTGACATGCTGCCCTTTGGCAGCCCGCTTGTCAGCCTGATTGAAAAATGTCTCGATTTCGGGCAGCACTTCAATGAATATGGGCTGGATTTGAGTGGGCCACATGCCGGCAATGACCGCATGGCCGACATTCATGTCGCTTCGGTTGATTTGCCGCCGCATGACGCGCTGGCGCTGGTGATTGTGCAACCGCGCTCAATTGCCCATCATATTGACCGGCAATTGACCCATCGCGGCGCGGCGCGCTCGGTCAGTGCCATGTCGGCCATGCTGGCGCATGAGATTAAAAACCCGCTATCGGGCATTAAAGGGGCGGCGCAATTGCTGGAAGTTGATGCCGACAGCGACAATCAGGCATTGACGCGGCTGATTTGCGACGAAACCGACCGGATTGCCGGTTTGGTTGGGCAGTTTGAACAATTTTCCAACACGCCAACCGATATGGATAATCCGGTCAATATCCACGCTGTGCTGGATAATGTGCGCTTGCTGGCGGTTAATGGTTTTGCCGCGCATGTGCGTATCATTGAAAATTACGACCCGTCACTGCCGCCCGTGCTGGGCAATCGGGATATGCTGACCCAAGTGTTTCTCAATCTGGTCAAAAATGCTGCCGAAGCGGTTGATAATAGCAAGGGTGAGATACGGCTTTATTCAGCCTTTCGTCCGGGTGTTCGGCTGTCCGTGCCGGGTCGCGCGCGACCGGTCAGCCTGCCGCTTGAATTTGGCGTGATTGATAATGGCATTGGTGTACCGGAAGATATCAAGCGCCATTTGTTTGACCCATTTGTCACCACCAAATCCACCGGCACTGGTCTGGGGCTGGCTATGGTGGCGAAAATTGTCGGTGATCATGGCGGCACAATTGAATGTGACAGTGTGCCGGGGCGCACGCTGTTTTGTGTGCGCCTGCCAATGGCGGGAGCCGATATTGGCGAGGGAGAGGCGTTGTGAGCAATCAGACCATTTTGGTGGCCGATGATGACAAGGCCATTCGCACTGTTTTGACGCAAGCCCTGACCCGTGCGGGTTTTGAGGTGCGCGCCACCGGCACGGCCGCTTCGCTGTGGCAATGGGTTCAAAATGGCGAGGGTGATGTGATTGTCACCGATGTGATGATGCCTGACCATAATGCGTTTGACCTGATACCGCGTATCAAGAAATTGCGTCCCAATCTGCCAATTATTGTGATTTCGGCCAAAAACACTTTGGCGACGGCAATCACCGCAGCCGAGCGCGGTGCTTTTGACTATTTGCCCAAACCATTTGACCTGACCGAATTGACCGGTCTTGTGCAGCGGGCGGTGGATTTGCCTGATGAGGCGCAAAGCCGTCCTGCGGTTGATGAGGAAGAAGATACGCTGCCATTGGTTGGGCGTTCACCGGCCATGCAGGAGATTTACCGCGCCGTCGCGCGAATGACGCAAAATGATTTGTCGGTGCTGATTACCGGCGATAGCGGCACAGGTAAGGAATTGGTGGCGCGCGCGCTGCACGAATATGGTCGCCGCAAGCGCGGTCAGTTTGTTGCCCTCAATATGGCGGCAATACCGCGCGAATTGATTGAGAGTGAATTATTCGGCCATGAACGCGGCTCTTTCACCGGCGCCAATCAGCGTATGGAAGGCCGCTTTGCCCAAGCCGAAGGTGGCACGCTGTTTTTGGATGAGATTGGCGATATGCCAATGGATACGCAAACAAGGCTGTTGCGGGTTTTGCAGGAAGGCGAATACACCACCATTGGCGGGCGCACACCGATACGCACAGATGTGCGTATCATTGCGGCCACCCATCAGGATTTGCGCCGCCTGATACGCCAAGGCCTGTTCCGCGAAGATTTGTTTTTCAGGCTCAATGTTGTGCCGCTGCGCTTGCCGCCCCTGCGCGAGCGCTCGGAAGATGTTGATGACCTCATTCGGCATTTCATGGTGCTGGGCGCGCGCGAAGGGCTGGCTCCGAAAACTTTTGATGCCGAGGCATTGGATATATTGCGGGCGCATAGCTGGCCGGGCAATGTGCGCGAGCTGGAAAATCTGGTGCGCCGCATTGCCGCCCTGCACAGCGAGGAAGTGATAAGCGCCGATATTGTGCGGCTTGAATTACAAGATACGCCGTCAACCCCGATGACTGGCGGGCAGGTCAGTGGCAGCAGTCTGAGTGACAGCCTGCATCAGCATTTGGCAACTTATTTTGCCAATCATGGCGATAGCCTGCCGCCCAATGGGCTTTATGAGCGCGTCTTGCGCGAAGTTGAAATACCTTTGTTGGAACTGACGCTTGCCGCGACACGCGGCAATCAGATTAAGGCGGCTGAATTGCTGGGGCTGAACCGCAATACGCTGCGGAAGAAAATACGCGAGCTGGGTGTTGATGTGGTGCGCGCCCGCCGCGATGAAGCCTGACCGGCTGTTCCCGCTTGCGCCGATTGGCTGGCAGCGATAGTGTTTTGTCTCGACGGTAGCCAAAACCGCAAGCAAGGGAGGACAGAATAATGGCGACAGGGCCACTTAGCGGAGTGAAAATTCTTGAATTTGCAGGTATCGGGCCGGGGCCGTTTTGCGCCATGCTGTTGTCTGATATGGGCGCAGATATTTTGCGGATTGACCGCAAGGGCGCGCAGGGCGGCTCGCCAAATGATTTGACCAGTCGCGGGCGCAAATCAATCGCTGTTGATTTGAAAAAGCCGGAAGGCATTGAAACGGTTCTGAAACTGGTCGAAAAGGCTGACATGTTGCAGGAGGGCTTTCGCCCCGGCGTGATGGAGCGTTTGGGGCTGGGGCCGGATGTCTGTCTGGCGCGCAATCCAAAACTTGTTTACGGGCGCATGACCGGCTGGGGTCAGACCGGGCCGCTGGCGCATGCGGCAGGCCATGACATAAATTATATTTCCCTGACCGGTGCTTTGCACGCGATTGGCACAATTGACCAACCTGTGCCGCCTTTGAATCTGGTTGGTGATTTTGGCGGCGGCGCGCTGTATCTGGCAATGGGTATGTGTGCTGCTCTGTTTGAGGCGCAGCGTTCCGGCGCCGGGCAGGTGATTGACTGCGCCATGACCGATGGCGCGGCCTCGCTTATGTCCATGTTTTACGGCATGAAGGCGTCGGGCATTTGGCAAGACAAGCGCGGGGTTAATTTGCTGGATGGCGGCGCGCATTTTTACGGCTGCTATCAAACCGCCGATGACAAGTTTATCGCGCTGGGGTCAATCGAGCCGCAATTTTATGCGTTGTTGCGCGAAAAGGCCGGATTGTCCGAAGCCGATTGGGATGCCCAAATGAGCGCGACCGGTTGGCCCGGTTTGCAGGAAAAACTTGCTGCGGTGATTAAAACCAAAACCCGCGATGAGTGGGATGCGCTGATGGAAGGCACAGATGTCTGCTATGCGCCGGTTTTGGATATGAATGAGGCGCCGGCGCATCATCACAATAAGGCGCGCGAGACATTGGTGGAAGCCTATGGGGTGATGCAGCCCAATGTTGCGCCGCGTTTCAGCCGAACGCAAAGCGCCATACAGGGGCCGCCCCCAAAGATTGGCGAGCATAATGACACGGCGCTGGCCGATTGGGGATTGGATGATGCCGATATTGCGGCAGTGAAACAGGCCGAAGCGATATAGGCGAAACCATATGGCGGAGTTCCAGTTCTAATTATCGTGTGATATCCACCAGCTATCCAGCCTTGCACCATATAGCGAATGGTCAAATGGATGGCCGATATAATGCCAATGGGCAAGCCACTGGTTCGGCAAATGATAAAGCGGCACAAAATAATGGCCGTTCATAATGGCGCGATCCAGCGCGCGGGCTGCAATGGTGAAGGCGGCAGGGGTTTCAGCGCTAGTCAGCGCATTTATCGCCGCGTCAACGCCCTTGTCACGAATACCGGCATAATTGCGACTGCCCGGCGTATCGGCTGCGGCGCTGCCCCAATAATAGGCTTGCTCATTGCCCGGTGACAGTGAGGCGTAATAATTATAAATGATGATGTCATAGTCAAAACTCTGCAAATGGCGTTGATATTGGCTGGAGTCGAGCAGGCGCACATTTAACTCAATGCCGATTTGCGCCAACATGCGTCGCCACGCCATAGCCAGCCTTTGGTCGGCGCGCTGCTGCACCAGAATTTCGAATTTAACTTGCGTGCCATTCGGCGAAAATAATTTACCCGCTTGTTGGGTGTAACCGGCTTCTTCCAACATGGTCATGGCTTGCAGGCGCAACATGCGGTCGCGACCGGAGCCGTCACTGACCGGGGCTTTGTAACCGGCGATAAGGATTTCCGGTTCAATGAGGCTGTCGGCCAATAATTGCATTTCCACCGAGTCGGCTTCATTGCCGGTCGCGCTCAATGCGGTATTACCGAAATAGCTTTCTGTGCGCTTATATGTGCCGCCAAACAAAACGCGATTAACCCATTGAAAATCAAACATCAGGTCAAGTGCCTGTCGCAAGCTGCGATCGGCCAAAAGCGGGCGGCGCGTGTTCAGCACAAAGCCGCGCAAGCCTGAGGGCGTTCCCAATGGCACGGTTAATTTGGTGATGCGGCCATCGCGTGCGGCGGGGAAATCAAAGCTTGACAGCCAACGCTGCGGATTATTTTCCACCCAGACATCAATGTCACCGGCCTTGAAACTTTCAAATGCTGTGCCTTCATCGCGGAAATAATTATCAACCAACCGGTCGAAATTATGCCGTCCCGTGCTGGTCGGCAGGGCATTGCCCCAATAATCAGCATTGCGGGTAAAGACGACTTGCGCGCCCGGCGTTACCTCCTCAATCATATAGGGGCCGGAGCCAATCGGCGTTTGCAAATTGGCCGATTTAATGTCGCGAGCTTCATATATATGTTGCGGCAATATCGGCATCAGGCCGATAATCAGCGGCAATTCGCGGTCGGCAAGGCCTTTGTCAAAATGGAATGTCACCTCGCGCGGGCTGTTTTTTTCGACCCGTTTGACTTTGCTGTAATAATAGCGGTGATTGGGTTTTCCTTGTTCTTTCAATAAGTTCCAAGAGAATATGACATCATCGGCGCGCACGGGCTGGCCGTCCGAAAATTGCGCTGCTGCGCGCAGGCGAAAGCGCACATATTGGCGTGCCGCATCGGTTTCTACACTTTCCGCCAGCAGACCATAAAGGCTGAAGGCTTCGCCATAATGGCGCGCCATCAGGCTTTCAAAAACGCGCTCGCGTATATTGCGGGCAACATTGCCACGCACGGCAAACGGGTTGAGACTGTCGAAACTGCCCGGCTGCGCCATCCGCAAAGTGCCGCCCTTCAAAGCGCGCGGGTCGGCATCTGTGAAATGACTGTATGTTGACGGCAGGGTCGGGTCGCCATGCATGGCCAGGGCATGATTATTGGATTGCGCTTGCGCGGCGATACCCCAAAGTGAGATCAGCAGAACAAGGCCAAGCCGTGTCGGGTTTATTATCTGGTTCATTTTATTATCCCTTCCGTCCCGGTCTTACCATCTGGCGCAGCCAACCGAAAAAGGAATTATCCTTATGGTTAAGCCAGTGCAGATATTTCATGGTTTTTTCATAGGCCGCCCTGTCGGCAAACATGGTCTCTCGCCCCGATATGGCACGCCCCGCTTGAAGCGGTCGGATGACACGCGCCGGATTACCGGCGGCAATCACATTGGCCGGAATATCGCCGGTTACCACTGAACCGGCTCCGATGACAGTGTTTTCACCAATCCGCACCCCTTTGCACAATTTCACCCCTTCGCCCAACCAGACATTGCGCTCAAGGGTAATTGGCGCGGTAGCACCGGGCGAAGCGGTGCGGTCATAGATATCGTGCCAATCTGCATCGGATATGTAAACATTGCTGGCAATCATCACCGCATCGCCGATTTCAATCGACGCGGCGGACACAATATGCAGGCCGGGTGTTAACAGCACATTATCACCAATGATAATTTTGCCGCGCCCGCCATCGGCATTGGGCCAAGTGCAAAGCCGCGACATTTTTCCCTTGGCGGTTTGGATATGCACATTTGCCCCCAAATGAATGTCATCGCCCCAGATTTCCAGCCTGTGCGGGCCGATAATTTCAAGCCCGTCGCCATGGCTGTCCAATTGCGGGCAGACATACCAGCGCGTATAGGCGGCGCGCAGGAAATTGGTCAACAGACGCATGGAATAGGGTTTATGGTCTTTTCTCACACGCTGTCCGTTTCCGGCTTGCGCCACTCAAAACTCTTGTAATCGGGGCGCTTTTCAATGGTCGGCTTGACGATATTGAAATAGGGCGAGACATCAAAATCACGCGGGGTGAACAGGGAATAATGCCGGATGTGCAAAATCTCTCGCTGATTTTCCCGGGTTATTTCCGGCAAAATCGGATAGCCCACGGCTTGAAAGCCGCGGGCAATCAGGGTGGAGCAAATGGCTTGCGACGGCTCGCCACTGCCCAGCGCAATCAGACGGCGGCGCCAACTGACCGGCACGGGCGGCTGCGGCAGCAAAAAGCGGGCAAGGTCAATGACATTTTTGACATCATAAGTCATGCCCAAAGACGCGATAATAAAATCGGAGACTTGCGCGCGGTCTTCTTCGGTTATCAATTCGGGGCGGCAAATGCGCGTATTATAGCCGAGATATTTGGTCAAAGAGACCGCAACCACTCCTTTGCTCAAATCGGCTTCAATCAGCGTGGCGGCATGACCATATTCATCGCGCAAGCCAGCCTCGCGGCCAACATAATAGGCGGCATGTGACCATGTCGATTGCGTCAGATATTTAATGGCGGTGGAGATGCGCTGATTGCCTTCGACCAGCAATACATCGCCTGGCTGAAGCGTTGCTTCCAAATCGGCCAGCGGCAGCAATTGATAGGCGCGGTAGTTCTGAACCGGCTTTTCGATATAGCTGACGATAAGCCGCCCAAAAAACCGCAAAATGGCGCGTAGCATTAAAACTCCGGGACTGGCCGCTAATTGGTTTTGTCAACGCGCACCATATAGCAGGAGCCGTCAAATTCGTCGAAAATTTCCGCCACTTGCGGATGCCGCACCGGTTTGGCGCTGGTGTCGGGCAAAAGGTTCTGCTCGGAAACATAAGCGATATATTCAGTTTCCTCATTCTCCGCGAGCAGATGATAAAAGGGCTGATCTTTGCGCGGGCGCACTTCTGCCGGTATGGACAACCACCATTCCTCAGTATTGTTAAAGACAGGGTCAACATCGAAAATAACCCCGCGAAACGGGAAAAACCGGTGTTTTACAACCGCCCCAATTTGAAACTTGGCGATTCTTTCTTCCATTTCTATTGTCACCTTTCCGTTTTGCCCCAAAGACAGTCTTGCATTATGGGCGGAGCAAATCATTGTAGCTGATAATAGTATAGGGCAGGTAAATTAGGACTTCAACTTGCGCGGCTTTTATGTAACTTGTCATCGCATATTTACGGCCATGATTAAGGGAGATTTTCATGACACAATATCCGGCACTTTTTGAACCCTTTACCTTGAACGGCCTCGAAATACCCAATCGGATTGTAATGGCGCCGATGACGCGCTCTTTCTCGCCCGGCGGCGTGCCATCTGCTGATGTGGCGGCCTATTATCGTCGCCGCGCCGAAGGCGGCACTGGCTTGATTATCACCGAAGGCACAACCATTGACCATGATGCGGCCAGTGGTGACCCGAAAATCCCGAATTTCCATATGCCTGAATCATTGGATGGCTGGAAACGAGTGGCGGCAGAAGTGCATGAGGCGGGCGGGCTTATCATGCCGCAGCTCTGGCATATGGGCGCCATGCGCTATGAAGGGCAGGGCCCGCACCCGGATGCGCGCAGCGTGTCACCCTCCGGTTTGAAATATCCGGGCAAAGAGGTTGGTCTGGCGCTCAGCAAACAGGATGTGCAGGATATTATTGATGCCTTTGTGCGTGGCACGGTGGCCGCCCGCGAAGCCGGCTTTGACGGGGTGCAGTTCCACGGCGCGCATGGCTATCTGATTGATTTGTTTTTCTGGTCTGGTACGAATTTGCGCGATGATGAATATGGCGGCGCATTGGAGGAGCGAACCAAATTTGCCGCCGACATTATTTCCCGCGCGCGGGCTGAAGTGGGCGATGATTTCCCGCTTATCTTGCGTTTCTCGCAATGGAAGCAACAGGATTTCGAGCATAAAATGGCCGTTGAACCCGAAGCGCTGGCGCGCTTTCTGCAACCGCTTGTCGATGCCGGTATTGATTGTCTGGATTGCTCGACGCGGCGTTTTTGGGAGCCGGAATTTGATGGCTCAAGCCTGAACCTTGCCGGATGGGTGAAAAAGCTGACCGGTGTGCCGACCATTACAGTCGGCTCGGTTGGCCTGTCGGGCGAGTTTGTTGCCTCTTTTGCCGGTGAAGGGTCGGAAGTTGCACCGATTGATGATTTGGTGAAGCGGCTTGATGACGGCGAGTTTGACCTTGTCGGTGTTGGCCGTGCTTTGCTGAGTGACCCGCAATGGCCGACCAAAATCAGAAATGGCGATGCTGATTTGCTGAAACCTTACAGCAAGGAAGACGCCATGATGCTGACTTAATTGCCTGACTTGATGGGTGTGCCGGTTGGCTAAAGCGATTTCGCATCCTCGGCCAGCCGTGCTGGTGAACCGGCCAAAATGAGGCAAGTGCAGGCCAACAGGCTGGCCATGCCGACAATCACAAAAGCGTTGCGATAGCCACCGCCAAAGTCATAAATCAGGCCGACAAATAGCGGCCCTGCGGCGACGCCGATATTCATCAAGAGCTGGTTATAGCTGAGAATACGCGGGAAATCGCGCACACCAAAAGCCGCGCCAATAAGCAAAGGTTGCGACATCAGCACATTGCCGACTGTCAGGCCAAACAGGCCGGACATGATAAGCACCGGCCACACACCCTCGGCAAAAGCAATGCCGAACAGGGTCATGGCTTGCGCCAGAAACAGGATGATAACAAAAGGGTAAATGTCGATATGGTCGAGAAAGCTGCCGGTAATCAAGCGGCCTGAAAATGAACAAAACGCCATGACCGCAATGGTCAGCGCGCCGGTTTGGGCATCGGCACGCGCCAAGCCCCAATTGTAAATATGGGCGATTGTGCCGACTTGCGCCATCATCACAAACATAGCGGCCAGAACAAGAAAGCCGAAAAACCGTGTTCGCACCGCCTCTTGCGCGCGCCAGCCTTTTTCATGCGCCGGAGGGGCTGCCGGGTCAACATCATCGCCGTCAGGGTGCAATCCCATTTGGGCAGGATTGGGATGCATGGCCAAGGCTGAGACCGGCACCATCAGCAAAATCAGAAAAACAATCACCGGATGGGTGAGCGCCGCCATACCGGTCTTTGTTACCAGATTGGCAAGGATAGGCGTCAGCAAAACCCCGCCCAGCGACAGGCCGGAATGGGCGACCGCCAGCGCCAGCGCGCGCCTTCGGATGAACCAGCGCGCCACTAAAGTGGTCGCCGGCACTAGCGCTGTCATCGCATAGCCAATGCCTATCATGCCGTAAATCACATAAATCGCGGTCAGGCTGTTGGCCTCGGCCAGCAAAACATAGCTCAATAAAAGCACCAAACTGCCCGCCGTGACGGAAAAGCGGATGTCATAGCGGGTGATGAGTTCGCCGACAATGACACCGGCAAAGCCCGACATGGCGAGGAAAATTGTATTGGCCAGTGAAATCTGCGCGACACTGTAGCCGGTATTGACAACAATCAGTTCAAGCAAAACCGACATGGCGTAAAAGAAAAGACCTGAGCCGACCATCAGGCAATAGGCGGTGGCGAGAATGACAATCCACCCGAAAAATCTGAATTGGCTGAACATTGAGGCTGCCCAACCGCGCGGCGGGTCTTTCATATTATTTTCCGTTTGCATCAATTCTCCCTTGCGCGGCCAGCGCATTTATCCAAACTATAGGGCAATTCGAACGGAAGCCAGCTCAAAAGGAAACAGAATGAAAATCTACACCAGCAAAATTGGCCCCAATCCGGCGGCGTTGAAAAATGTCGTTGCATTGAAAAATATGGATATTCCGATTGAGGAAATTGACTTGATGGGCGGCGAAAACCGTGGCGAGGCCTATTTGAAAATCAATCCGGCCGGTCAATTGCCTTGCCTGCAAACCGATAGCGGCGCGGTGATTGCCGAAGTTGCCGCCATTGCCGAATATCTGGAAGAATTGCAGCCCGACCCGATTTTATGCGGGGCGACGGCGGAGGAACGCGCCCTGACGCGGATGCGGATGCGCCAGATTGACTATCTGATATTGGCGCCGATGATGGCCGGATATCGCCATTGCGAAGGCAAGGATTTTTTCGCCTCGCGTATGCGGATTGATGAAGCCTATGGGCCGCCATCCAAATTGATTGCCGGTGATGGACTGGCTTGGCTGGACAAGCAAATTGACGGGCAGACTTATTTATGCGGTGAGAGGCTGACCTATGTTGATGCTGCCTTTGTGCCGCTTGTCGGTTTCCTCGCCAAAGTCAGCCAGCCGCTTGACCCGGCGCTGACCAATATCAATGCCTATATGGCGCGCCTGTCTGAGCATGAAATTATCGGCAAGAATAAATAGATAAAACAATATGTTAAAAGATTTACCGGAGATAGGGAATGACTTGTCCAAAAGCGGACAGTCGGAAATTGGTGCATTGATTGGCCGCAAGCTGGTCAAGATGGAAAATGGCGTTTCGGAAGTCACTTTCGACATACCAAACTCGTTTTTGAACCTGCAAGGCGTTTTGCATGGTGGTGCTTTTGCCACAATGCTGGACACGGCTTGCGGCGCTGCGGTAAGGTCATCTCTGGATATGGATGCGTATTCAGGCCATGCGACGATAGAGCTGAAAACAAGTTATCTGAAGGGTGGCGCGCCAGGTTTTTACCGCGCTGTGGGACGGGTTGTCCGGCTTGGTAAATCAATCGCATTTGCCGATGCCGATTTATTTGACGCGCATGAGGAATTGGTTGGCCGCGCCAGCGCGACATTCAAATTGCGCCGCCGCAAATAAGCGGCACTGAAAATAAAACAATAAATGACCGCCTTTGGTTAAACATGGCGGCATTGAAAGGGGAGGAAGATGAGCAGCAAAAAGACTGTTTGGATAGGACTGTTGACCGTGCTGGTGGTGGCGTTGGTTTATGGTGCTGGTATTTTACGCAATTGGTATGGCGCGCATAGAGGGCCGGGGGTTATTCAGGGCGATGCCCGCACCGAGCTGTTGCTGGCGCCGGAAGCGGCGCGGCAAGCGGAAGATTTTGCCAGTGTCGGCATGACCGGCGCCAAACAAATCTTGTTTGGCGATTTGCATGTGCATACCACCAATTCTACCGATGCATTTTTATGGTCGCTGCCCATATATGGCGGCGAAGGGATTCACCAGCTTGCCGATGCGTGTGACTATGCGCGCCATTGTTCGGCGATTGATTTTTGGGCAATTACCGACCATGCCGAAGCCTCGACGCCAAAGCGTTGGCGCGATGCCAAGCAGAGTATCCGCGCGTGTAATGCGCTGTCGCCGGATCCGAAAAACCCTGATTTGGTCAGCTATCTTGGTTTTGAGTGGACGCAAGTTGGCGGCACGCCTGAAGAACATTACGGCCATAAAAATGTGATATTTAGAGACCTTGAAGATAACAAAGTGTCGAAGCGGCCAATCGCCTCTGGCGGCGTGGCGGTGGATGCATTGCGGACAAGAGGCAAAAACCTTGTGCCGCCTGGCATGGCCGTGCTTGATTTCCGCCATCGGCAGGATATTTATGACATTCGCAATTTTCTCGATGAGGCGGCTGGTGTGCCACTGTGCGATGCCGACACGCCGGTGGCGGATTTGCCGGCAGATTGCTTTGAAGTGGCCGACACACCCGGCGCGCTGGTTGACAGTTTAACGGCGCAAGGTCTTGACCCGCTTATCATTCCTCATGGCACAACTTGGGGCTTTTACACCCCGACCGGTGTGACATTTGACAAACATTTGAAAGCCGAAAATCGCCCCGAAGCCTTTCCGTTGGTGGAAATCATGTCGGGGCATGGCAATTCGGAAGAATATCGTGATTTCCGTTCCGTTTTGCTTGGCGCGGACGGGATAACCGGTGTGTGTCCGGAACCAAGCGCCAATTATTTGCCGGTCTGCTGGCGCGCCGGAGAAATTATCCGCGAACGCTGCCTTGCCGAAGGCAATGGTGTGGCTGAATGTGACGCGCGCGCCGAAACCGCACGCGCCAATGCCGCCAATTCAAGCGTGGCGGCGCATTTGACAATTCCCGGCACAAAAATTGACGAATGGCTCGATGCAGGCCAATGCAAGGATTGTTTCCTGCCCTCCTTTGGCTACCGGCCTGCCAATTCGGTGCAATATGCTCTGGCGATACGCAATTTTGACGGCGCGGGCGAACCGACGCGGTTGAATTGGGGCTTTATCGCGGCCTCGGATAATCACCGCGCCCGTCCCGGCACAGGCTATAAGGAAGTGGACAGGCTGCGTAATACGGAAGCGGTGCGTCTGAGTCGGGCATGGCGGGAGCGCATATATCCGAAAGGTGAGGTTGCTACCTCATCCATTGCGTTGGACAGGGATGAGGTCGCCAGACGGGGGTTCGGCGCGACCGAGCTGGAACGTCAGGCGAGTTTCTGGACGACGGGCGGGCTGGCAGCGGTGCATAGCGCAGGCCGGTCGCGCGAGCAGATTTTCTCAGCACTGGAAAACCGCGAAACCTATGGCACAAGCGGCGCGCGCATCTTGCTTTGGTTCAACACCAAAAGCGGCGAGCCAATGGGCAGCACGGTGTCGCGCAAAACCGCGCCCGTGTTTGAGGTTAAGGCGGTAGGCGCGCATAAGCAAAAGCCGGGCTGTCCGGATGAGACTTATGCCTCGCTGGGGACACAGCGTGTGCAGAAATTATGCGCCGGTGAGTGTTTCAACCCGTCCAATGAACGGATGAAAATCACCCGCATTGAAGTGGTGCGTATCCGACCGCAAATCTCGCCCGATGAAAATGTCGGCGATTTGATTGACGACCCTTGGAAAACCCATCAATGCGACACAAGCAAAAGTGGTTGTTCGTTCACTTTCAGCGATGATGAATTTGCCGCCAGCAACCGCATGGCCACATATTATGTTCGCGCGATTCAAGAGCCGAGTGAGAAGATTAACGGCGATAATTTACGCTGCACCTATGATGAAAAGGGCAATTGCGTGTCGCTGAACATTTGCTATGGCGATGACCGAACAAGCGCAAATGATGACTGCGCTGCCATGGTTGAGGAGCGCGCTTGGTCGTCACCGATTTATGTCGAATATGAGAAATAGCGCGGCGGTCTATCAAGCCTGTTGACGCGAAATGTCTTGCTTGCCAATCTAATGTTGGAGTGTGCAGGGAGGGCATTATGGATAAAGTTATTATCAGCGGCGACCGGCAAAAGTCGCATGAGGAAATCCTTTTTAACGCGGCACGCGCGGCGCGCGGGTTGGAAGAATCGCTTGGGCTGAAATTGGCCGACAGTGTGGCGATTTTCATGCGGAATGATTTCGGCCTGTTTGAAATGTCGCTGGCGGCGGCGGCGCTGGGTGTTTATTCGGTTCCGGTCAATTGGCATTACACCGCCGATGAAGCCAATTATGTGCTTGATAATTGCGGCGCAAAAGCGCTGATAATTCACGCTGATTTATTGCCACAAATTGCTGCCGGGATTCCCGATAGCTGCAAAGTGCTGGTGGTGGAGACGCCGCCGGAACTGTGTGCGGCCTATCAGGTCTCGGCGGAAGCGGCGCGCATACCCGATGACGCAACAGGCTGGTATGATTGGCTGGCGCAATTTGAACCGCTTGAGCCGCGCGATGTCGCCTCACCCGGTGCGATGATTTACACATCCGGCACAACTGGCCGCCCCAAAGGTGTGCGCCGCAATGCCGGAACACCGTCGGAAATGGAAAATCTTTATGCCACGATTAACCAGGCATTTGATATAGGCCCCGGTCGGCGCACCATTATTCCCGCGCCGCTTTATCATTCAGCACCCAATACTTATGGCGTTTTATGCGTGGTGATGGGCATGGATGAAACCGTTCTGATGCCGCGATTTGACCCGGAGGAATTGCTGCGCCTGATTGAGAAACATAAGACCACACATTTGCAGACTGTCCCGACCATGTTCATTCGTATGTTGAAACTGCCGGAGGAACAGCGCGCCAAATATGACACAAGCAGTCTTGAATTTGTTGTCCACGCCGCCGCGCCATGTCCGCCGGATGTAAAGCAGCAAATGATTGACTGGTGGGGGCCGATTATCAATGAGTATTACGGCGCGACGGAAGTTGGCTCAGTCTCTTTTCTGACCGCTGAACAATGGCTCAATCATCGCGGCTCGGTCGGCAAGGCGATGGCCAATTGCGAAATTGTGATTCTTGATGATGATGGCAATCGTCTGGGCGCGCATGAAATCGGCGATGTCTATTGCCGCAATTTGGGCGGGCCGGATTTCACCTATCACCTGGATGACGCCAAGCGCCAGAAAGCCGAAGCGCAAGGGCTGATATCAGTCGGTGATATTGGCTATCTCGACGAGGACGGGTTTCTTTACCTGTGCGACCGACGCAATGACATGGTGATTTCCGGTGGCGTCAATATATATCCGGCTGAGATTGAAGCCTGTCTGGTCAGCCATCCGGCGATTGCTGATTGCGCTGTATTCGGTGTTCCAGATGAAGATTTTGGCGAAAGCCTGTGCGCTTGCGTGCAGATTGAAAGCGGGCATAGCATGGCCGAAGATGATGTGCGGTCGCATGTGCGCGAATTCATGGCCAGCTATAAAGTGCCGAAAATTGTTGATATTCGCAAAGATTTGCCGCGCGAGGATAGCGGCAAGATTTTTAAGCGGAAATTGCGCGAACCCTATTGGGAAGGGCAGGGGCGGGCGATTTAGCCGGTTTCGCATGATTGATTAAGCATGGCAGCACGACCGGCAGGTCGCGCCTCTGGGGTTTTGCTGATGGGGTTTTGTTGAATGAGCGATAAAAAACTGACAACCGGCATCAGGCTGTATTACGGCCTTGGTGCTGCCCCCTATGGCATTAAGGAAAATGGCTTCAGCTATTTCCTGCTGATTTTCTATTCGCAAGTGCTTGGTTTGTCGCCCGTGCTGACAAGCGCGGCGCTCTCCATTGCCATTATATTTGACGCGATAAGTGACCCGATTGTCGGCTATATTTCGGATAATTGGCGTTCACGCTGGGGCAGGCGGCATCCGTTCATGTATGTCTCTATTGTGCCGATATGCATCGCCTATGGGTTTTTATGGAACCCGCCGGGCGATATTCTCGACAATCAGACGGCGCTGTTTTTCTATCTGGTCGGCATGACGATTGCCGTGCGGTTGATGTTCACCTTTTTTGAAGTGCCGAATACGGCGCTGATTTCCGAATTGACCGATGATTATGACGAGCGCACAAATCTTATGGGTTTGCGCTTTATGTTTGGCTGGTTGGGCGGCATTGGCATTGCGTTTTTGAATTATTCGGTTTTCCTGCAACAGGGTGGCGGCCTGCTGGCCGCGTCAGGCTATGGCACTTATGGCATTGCGGCTGCCTGTCTCATGCTGGTCGGTATGCTGATTTCGTCTTTGGGGACGCATAAAAGCATCACCAATTTGCATGTGCCGCCCAAGCGCGAACGACCGAGCATCAAAACCGTGTTCCGCGAACTTGCTGAGACCATGCAGAACAGCTCCTTTCGTGCGTTGTTTTTTGCCGCCTTATTTTCCGGCACAGCAGGCGGCATGCAGGCCGCTTTGTCGATTTATTTCTCAACATTTTTCTGGGAATGGAAGCCGTCGCAATTGGCCGTGTTCACCATGTTTCAGGCAATGGCGGCGATTTGTGCCGTGCCGGTTGCCCGTTTTCTCGGCAGTCGGTTTGACAAAAAGCGCGCCGCTATGGGCAGTTTCCTGTTCATGATTTGCTTTGGCCCCCTCATGCTGTTTGGCCGTCTTTTGGATATTGTGCCGGAAAATGGCAATCCGATTTTATTCCCCATGCTGCTGGCGCATAATTTTGTCGAGGTTGGGGTGATTATCGTGTTTTCGATTCTGGCCGGTTCGATGATGGCCGATGTGGTGGAGGACAGCGCGGTCGATACGGCGCGGCGCAGCGAGGGCGTTATTTTTGCCGCGCGCGGCTTTGCCGGTAAAATGGTGTCGGGTCTGGGCGTCTTGCTGGCCGGGTTGGTCATCAGCATGGCTAATCTGGCGCGCGATGCCAAACCGGAAAATGTGCCGGAAGATGTGCTGGTTGCGCTGGTGCTTTATGCGGTTCCGATACAAGGGCTGCTTTATTTGTCGGCGCTGGCTATTATGAGCCGTTATCGCATCACCCGCGCGCAACATGATGAAAATGTTGCCACTTTAACAATATAAAACCGGCTATGCCTGCAATTCGGCAATGGTGCGATTGGCCGACACAATCCGGTCGGACATGGTCATGGCGATAAGCTGCAAGAGCGAGTCAACCTCCGGCACGGAGGCGTCAAGCATTTCCTCAAACCGGTCTCGCTTCAGCACATGGATGACGGTGAAGCCGCGCGCGACAAGCTGGGCGCTGCGAACCTCATTGCGGACAAAGCCCATTTCCCCAAGCATGGTGTGGCGCATATAGGAATATATGCGGAAAGGCTGGCCGGGATTGTCATGGCTGATGACATCTATCCGCCCTATGTCGAGGAAGAATAATTCATCCGAAGGTTCGTTCTGCTCGCAGATAATTTCATTGTGCTGATATTCGCGCTCTTCAAGACAGTCATAAAGACGCTGCGCGCGCTCGGCATCGCCAAACCGGTCGGTCAGCCAATCGGTCAAAGTGCTGCGTCCGGCATCAAATTCGCGCTCGCGCAACAGATTTTCTTCAATCGCCTCCATTGCGTCATAAATCGCCGCATAATTTTGGTCGGCAATCAGCGTGGGCGAGCGTTTCAAAAGGCGCGCGATATTGCGCTGTTCATTGCCCGGCAATTCAATGGTCATAATGTTGCAATTATGCCGGTCAGCGGCCAGAAAGATTTTCTGCAAACCCTGTTCGGCAGACGCATCAATGCCGGAAATATGGCGGAAGGACAGAATGATATGGCGGATTGGGGTTTCCGCATTCTCCAACTCATCTTTAATTTTGGCGTAGAAATTATAGGTAGTGCCGAAAAACAAAAAGCCTTGCAATTCATAAATGCGGATGGATTGGCTCAAATCGGCCAGATAGGCTTCCTCATCACGCGAGCGCACAATGCGTGACTTATAGGCTTCGCCGGAAAGCTCCTGACGCACAACATTGACAATGCTGGCGCGCGCCGCAAACAGAATACAACCGGCAACAACGCCAAGGCTCAGCCCGACAATATAGCCGTAATAAACGGTCGAAAAACAAATCAGCAAAATCAGCGTATATTCAATCCGGTCAAGCACACGATAGCTTTCAACCAGCCAGCGCCAAGCCAGTTGGAAACCCAGAAACATGACCAGCGCTGCCAAAGACAGTTTCGGCAAAAGCGGGATGATATAACTGCCAAACACAAGCAAAGCGACGCAAGACATGACCACCATGACCGCCGCCACCGGAAACCTGCTTTTCTTATGCACATTTAACAGCGACCTGCTGAGCGATGTATAACCCATAAAGCCGCCTAAAAAGGCAGATAAACCAATTGTGTAGCCATGAATTCGCAATTCATGGTTAAGATTGCTGTCAATGCCGCGGTCAAGCTCGATACCGGCACTAATCAGCAATAGCGAAAGGATGGAAACAATGGCGGTAACCAGAATTTCGGGCAGGAAGGAGATGATAAAGCTGAACGGATTATCGGGGAATGTCATTTCCAATAGCGGGAAGAATAAAGTGGTCTCGCCACTCAGGCTGAACAGCACGCCAAGCTGCTGCGCCGCTTCGCTGTCAATGCCTGCCGCATAAAGCGCGATATAAACAAGCACAATGGAAGCGATAATCGCGGCGGGCAAGGCCATCTGATTGGTCGCACGCGTGTTAATGTAAAGGAAAATGGCCGCAAACGCTAAAAACGCGGACAGCTTGGCAAGGGTCAACTGATCGGTGGTGGCGCTGCTGATAAAGGCAAGCGGTGACATTCCCAGTGCCAATTGCCAAGCGCCCAGCATCATCAAAATACCGGCAGCGCCCAAAAACCCACCGGCAACCGATACCGGCACAAAGCGGATGATATTGCCAAACTCAAACCGTCCCAGCAGATACATCGCCAGACCGGTGACCAAAGTGATAACAAAAATGCCGGTCAGCACCATGACCACCATGGTTTCAGGCGGCACATTTTGTTGCGCCAGCGAGGCAGAGAACAGGCTGGTAAAACCGGCCAACACGGCTACCGTATTGCTGTCCGGCCCGGCAATGGCGAAACGGAATTGCGACAAAAGCGCGACCATGAGGGCAGCAACGATTGTGGTGACGGTGGCGGCGGCAATCGCATAGCCGACAAAGGGGGTTAAAACCGGGGCGGAAAACAAAAGCGCGCCATAAGACAGCGCATAGCTGACAGCAAGCAGCGATATTGCAAAGCCGGTTCCCAAATCGGAACGCGCCGCTTTAGAAATCACTCTCTGACCCGCCACAAACAACTCCCCAATACGCTACCATCAACACGTTAGAGACTTTCGACCTGATTCTCAGCACTTTTCGGCCTTTGAAACAGCTATCGTCAATGTCGGTTAGGGCTTTAATCCTTGCCTGTTGTAAGTTCGCGACGCATATCATCGGCGATCGCACCACGAATAAGGCGTTTGTTGCGTGTGTAGGATTTGGCATCCAGCGCCTGCATGGCTTTGGCTTTTTCCATTGCCGCATCCATCAGCGCATCCGGCGCCATGACAGCATCGAGATAACCGGCTGCGAGAGCTGCCTCGCCGGCATATAATTCGGCACTGACAAAAGCGCGGTCGAGATAGGTTTTGGCGAGTTTGAATTTGGCCAGTTCCAAGCCGAAATGCGGCAAAGTCATACCAATCGCGGTTTCATTCAGCCCATATTGGCTGTCACCCTCAATGCCGAGGCGATAATCGCCGGTCAGCATGAGCAGCGCACCTGCGGCGATGGCATGGCCGGTCGAAGCGATGATGACGGGCTTGGGAAAATCAAACAGGCGGGTCAACAGCAGGCCGCCGCCTGTGACCATATCATTAACCTTATCGGGCTGTTCGCGCATGACTTTCAAATCAAAGCCGGCACTGGTCACACCTGCGCGGCCAGTTATCACCAACACATCACCCTTGGCTTCCGCCTCGTCCAAGGCGGCAGAGATGTCCGCCTGCATATCAAAGCCAAGCGCATTGGCCTTGCTATCATCAAGGGTCAGAAGGGCAATACCGTCATTGACGGACAGATTTGCTTTGCTCATTTGTGGCCTCCCTATCTCGTCTTCGCTCAAAGACCCACAAGCCAAGTCGTAGCAGAATTACAGACCAAATCAAAACACTGAAAATTGGTGGTTTGGCATTTTGCGGCAATGGCGCAAATATGCCGGTCGTGTAAATTATGGCGAAAATGGCAGCCAGATAGTGAATGGCGAAACGATGCAGCAAACCCCAACGGTGCATGCCCATCAAGCGTATCATGGGGTCAAAGGAGGTTAATATCATGGCGAGCAGGATAATATAGCCAAATCCGCCAAGAATAAGCACCGCCAAGGGTTGCGCCTCGCCCGATGCCGCAATGAAACCGGAAATGGCCAGTAAATGCACCATATGGGCAAAACCGAAACTGATACCGGCATTGCGGCGATTGCGGCGCAGCCATCTGGTTGCGATATTGTCATGCAGGGAATAAAGCGGCCCGGCGGCATAGCAGACCAGAAAAAAGAAAAAGGCGAGGCGCGCTGTATAGCGCGTCCAAAGCAGCCAGCTATCTTGCTCCAGTGGTGCGGAGAATATGGTGTAGGCCAGATAAATGCTGGCCAGCACGGTCAGGCCGAACCAGTAAACCAAGGCATTGGGCGCCAGCGCATAGCCATTATTGCGATTGATTTCCATTTTGCTTCCCTTTGCTTCCCTTGTTGTTAACTGTTGGGATGCCTGTGTCGCGGTAAACTGTGACACAATGCATCTTGACGCACGGAACACTTGCCTTAAACCTAACGCAATAGAGGAGATTGCGCCATGACTTTTAAGGCTCCGGTAGAGGAAATCCGTTTTGCCCTGATGCAAGAGGCAGGGTTTGACCGACTGGTCGAAAGCGGCAAATATCCTGATTTATCGGATGATTTGCTCAATGCCATTCTGGAGGAAGCAGCAAAATTGGCCGATAATGTGGTCGCGCCGGCAAGTTGGGATGGCGACCGGCTAGGCTGCCAATTGGGCGAAAACGGTGTCACCGTGCCGGAAAGTTTCAAACAGGCCTATCAACAATATGTGCAAGGCGGATGGCAGACATTGGCCTCGCCGTTGGAATATGGTGGGCAAGGTTTGCCATTGGCCTTGTCCAATGCGGTGACGGAAATGCTCAATTCCAATATCGGCTTTACACTTTGTCCCATGCTGTCCAATGGCGGGATTGAGGCATTGGCGGCACATGCTGATGCGGCGCAAAAGGAAAAATATCTGGCCAAGCTGATTTCCGGTGAGTGGACGGCGACGATGAACCTGACCGAGCCGCAAGCCGGTTCCGATGTCGGCAATATCCGCGCCAAGGCCGCACCGCAGGAAGATGGCAGCTATAAAATTACCGGCACGAAGATTTATATCACTTATGGCGATCATGACATGGCTGATAATATCATTCATCTGGTGCTGGCGCGCACGCCGGGCGCACCGGAAGGCACAAAGGGCATTTCGCTTTTTGTGGTGCCGAAATTTTTGGTCAATGATGATGGCAGTCTTGGTGCGCGCAATGATGTTCATTGTATCGGGCTGGAAGATAAGCTGGGTATTCACGCCAGCCCGACTTGCGTGATGGCCTTTGGCGAAAATGGCGGCGCGACCGGCTGGCTGGTCGGCGCTGAAAATAAGGGCATGGCCTGTATGTTCACCATGATGAATAATGCCCGCCTGCATGTTGGCTTGCAAGGCGTTGGCGTGGCTGAACGGGCAACGCAACATGCGCTGGCCTATGCACAAGAGCGTAAGCAGGGCAGGGCGCCCAATGCCGAAAAAACCGATAATGAGGCGGTGGCGATTATCCAGCATCCGGATATTCGCCGCACGCTGATGACCATGCGGGCGCTGACAGATGCGGCGCGCGCCATTTGTTATGAAAATGGCGTCATGGCTGATTTGGCCGAGGCGACAGACAGTGCCGAGGCGCGTGCGCTGAATGATTTGCTGACACCGATTTCCAAAGCGTTTTCCACTGATATCGCCAATGAGGTGGCGGCAATGGGCGTGCAGGTGCATGGCGGCATGGGCTTTATTGAAGAGACCGGCGCGGCGCAGCATATCCGCGATGCCCGCATCCTGACCATTTATGAAGGCACAAATGGTATTCAGGCTATTGATTTGGTCGGGCGCAAATTGCCGCTTGGCAATGGCGAAGTGGTCAAAGGCTATATTGGCACGATGCGCGAAACCGCCGAATTGTGCCGCCAGTCCAATAATCCGGTGATGGTGCGCCTTTCCGGGCAATTGGCCGATGCACTGGATGCGCTGGAAGAAGCGACAGACTGGATGATGGCGCAAGCCAAATCCGGCACGCTGGATATGCTGGCCGGTGCCACCGCCTATTTGCGTTTGTTCGGCCTTGCCAGTGGCGGGCATTATTTGGCGCGCGGCGCTTTGTCAGTTGTTCAAAATGACAATAACAATGGCAATGCGGCTTTCGCGGCGCGCAAGCTGGCGACGGCGCGCTTTTTCGGCGCGCATTTATTGTCCGGTTGTGCCGGTCTGAAAGACAGTGTCATGGCCGGCAATGAGATGCTTGACGATATTGGCCTCGACGCGCTTGCCAGTTGACCATTGAAGCTATGCGGGCGCGCCGCGCGTAACAAACCGCAAAACACTGTGATTTTTCTTGCCCTGTGAAACCCTCTATCACATGAAGGAAGCCATCGTCATTTTCTATTAAGCAGGGGATCGCGCGCATGACAGGTTTTGCCGCAATCATTCTGGCCGCCGGCAAAGGCACGAGAATGAAGTCGTCTTTGCCGAAAGTTTTGCATCCGATTGTTCACCGCCCCATGCTCGGTCATGTGATGGCGGCCTTGGGCGATGCATCAGCGACCCATTTATATATTGTTACCGCGCCGCACCAAGATGAGGTGCGTCGCTTTGCCGATGGCGAAGGGGTGGTGCTCACCCATTGCTTGCAGGAAACCCAGCTTGGCACGGGCGATGCCGTGAAAGCCGCCTTGCCGCATTGCGGCGCGCATGACCGACTGGTGATTATGTTTGGCGATACGCCGCTTATGCGAAGTGAAGTGCTGCACGAGCTGGCCAATGCGCCGAGTGATTTGGCGGTTCTTGGTTTTGAACCCGATAATGCCGCCGCCTATGGGCGTGTGATTGTCGGCGATGACGGGCCGCAAGAGATTGTCGAGTTCAAAGACGCTGATGCGGCAACACGGCAAATCACATTATGCAATGGCGGCGCGATGGCGATTTCGTTGAAGGCGCTGCAAGCCTGCCTGCCTTTGCTGCAAAATGATAATGCACAGGGTGAGTATTATTTGCCGGATTTGGTGAGGCTGGCGCGCGAAAACGGGTTCAGCCGGTCGCTGGTCATGGCCATGGCGGAAGACACAATGGGCGTGGACAGCCGCGCCGGGCAGGCAATTGCCGAGGGACGGATGCAAAAACGCTTGCGGGCGCGGCATTTGGCCAATGGCGTCACCATGCAAGACCCGGACAGTGTGTTTTTGAGCCATGACACGATTATCGGGGAAAATGTGACGCTGGAACCCAATGTGCAGATTAACCCCGGCGTGACGATTGGCGCAGGCAGTCTTATTCGCGCTTTCAGCCATTTGGAAGGCGCGCAGATTGGTGAAAATTGTCAAATTGGCCCCTATGCCCGTTTGCGCCCCGGCACGATTGTCGGCGCGGCAGCGCGTATCGGCAATTTTGTTGAAACCAAAAAAGCGTTGCTGGGAGAAGGCGCGAAAGTCAATCATCTGTCTTATATTGGCGATGCTGAACTCGGCGCGGCGGTCAATGTCGGCGCGGGAACAATCACCTGCAATTACGACGGCTTCAACAAGCATCTGACCAAAATCGGTGACGGCGCATTTATCGGTTCCAATTCCTCGCTGATTGCACCGGTTGAGATTGGCGCGGGCGCTTATTTGGGGTCTGGCTCGGCCGTGTCAAAACCCGTGCCGGAAAACAGCCTTGTGGTGACGCGCGCGCCGGCGCGCGAAATTGCGGGCTGGGCAGAAAAATTTCGTGACAAAAACCGTAAGTCAAAGGATTAACTATTATGTGCGGCATTATCGGTGTCATTGGTCAGGGCAATGTTGCCGGACAGGTTTTGGACGGATTAAAGCGGCTTGAATATCGCGGCTATGACAGCGCCGGCATTGCCACATTGCATGGCGGTGACATTCAGCGCCGCCGCGCCGAAGGCAAACTTGCGGCTTTGCAGGAAGTGTTGGAGGGCGAGCCTTTGACCGGCTCAGTGGGTATCGGCCATACACGCTGGGCGACGCATGGGCCGGCGGTGACCCGCAATGCACATCCGCATAAAAATGAACGTGTGGCGCTGGTTCACAATGGAATCATTGAAAATTATCGTGAATTAAAACAACAGCTTGTGGAAGCAGGCGTCATATTTACATCAGATACGGACACAGAAGTTGTGGCGCATCTTTTTGCTGGTCATTTAGCCGAAGGTCGCTCGGTGAAAGAGGCAGCGCAAGCGACTTTCTCGGCGCTTCAAGGGGCATTTGCCATTGGCCTGATTGTGCAAGGTCAGGAGGGGGAAATCATTGTTGCGCGCAAGGGCAGCCCGCTGGCAATCGGTCATGGTGACAATGCCATGTATCTCGGCTCCGATGCATTCGCGCTGGCGCCGTTTACCAATCGCATCACCTATTTGGAAGATGGTGATTGGGGCATTATCAGGCAAAACGGGCTGGAGCTGTTTTCCTTTGACGGCGCGGCGCGCCAACGGCCAATGGTCAGTGTCGATGCCAGCGCGGCAATGGTCGATAAGGGCAATTACCGGCATTTCATGGCTAAGGAAATCCACGAACAGCCGGAAGTGCTGTCACGCACATTCGGCCAATATATTGACCCGGAAAATCAGTCAGTGAATTTCCCGTCCCATAATCTTGATTTTTCGGCGATCAACCGCGTTGTGCTTGTGGCTTGCGGCACGGCCTATTTTGCCGCGCAAGTGGGGCGCAATTGGATTGAGCGTTATGCGCGCATTCCGGCCAGTATTGATATTGCTTCCGAGTTCAGATATCGCGATGCGCCCATGTCGAAAGATTGTTTGGCGGTGTTTGTGTCGCAATCAGGCGAGACAGCCGACACGCTGGCCGCGCTCGCCCATTGCAAAGCCCATGGCTTGCCGACCATTGGCGTGGTCAATGTGCCGGAAAGCTCCATGACGCGGGAAGTGGATATCACTTTCCCGACCTATGCCGGGCCAGAAATCGGTGTCGCCTCGACCAAAGCCTTTACCGCCCAATTGGGCGCGCTGGCGGCACTGGCGATTGGGCTGGGGCGCGCTAAAGGCACGATTGACCGAGAGGAAGAAGCCCGCCTCACTGATCTGCTGATGGCAACACCGCGTCAGGCCAATGATGTGCTGGCTTGCGAAGAACAGATTGAAGCGATTGCCAAGGGCTTTACCGACTATACCAGCGCGCTGTTTATAGGTCGGGCGACTATGTTCCCGCTGGCGCTGGAGGGCGCGCTGAAGCTGAAAGAGATTTCCTATATTCACGCGGAAGGCTTTGCCGCCGGTGAATTGAAACATGGCTCAATTGCGCTGGTCGATGAAAATCTGCCGATTGTGGTGATTGCGCCGGATGATGAGTTGTTCGACAAAACCGTCTCCAATATGCAGGAAGTTTTGGCGCGCGATGGCAAAGTTATTTTGCTGGCCAGCGAATATGGCGCGGCGCGCGCCGGTCAGGAATGTATGGCGACGATTGGCCTGCCGCAGCTTGACGCTTTTGTTTCACCGATACTTTACGCGCTGCCGCTGCAATTGCTGGCCTATCATGCCGCCGTCGCCAAAGGCACGGATGTTGATCAGCCACGCAATCTTGCCAAGTCAGTTACCGTGGAGTAGGTTTTCGACATGCCCTTATATGTCAGGAAAATCATCTTATCTACTTTTGGCTGGGCAATCGTTTTCGGTCTTTATTTCGCGTTTGTGTTTGAAATTATTTGATAGGTTAAACGGGTTTTGGCGCATTGAAATAATAATGGCTCAAAATCGGTTGAATAAGAAAAATGCAGTGAGAGGCGCATTATGGAAGCATTGGGCATTTTAGGATTTGTTTTCGGCCTTATCGCCTTTGTGCGCGTTGAAAAACTCGTCAAGACACTCAAAGAAAAAGGTGTTCTCGAAGAAGATTATAAGGAAGAATAATCCGCGCTGCTTCACTCAAAAAAGAGGAGGAGGGAATGGCATTTTGGTTTTTGGTGGCGGCGGCGATATTGTCGCTGGCGGGCATGGTGTTTCACGGTTTTATCGGCGCGCGCATTTATATGGGCAATGTCAATGACAGCAACTTGCCGGTGCTGACCAAATCGCTGAGTCTTGTTTCTTGGCATGTGTTTACTGTTTTTCTTCTGGTCTCCGGCCTTGCATTGGCCGTTATCGCCGTTAATCCGCAATATGCCATTGCCGCCTATCCGGTCATTGGCGTCAATATATTGGGCGCGGGCTTGTTCATTATGTTTGGGCTTGGCGGGCATGGTCATTTGCTGCGCTTGCCCGGCGCATATCTGATGGGCGGAACCGCCCTGCTTGCGCTGGCCGGTATTTTATAGCCTTGTTGTGAGCGCCAAATATAACCGCATTGGCGACGGCTATGACGCGACACGCCGCGCCGACAGCGCGATTATGCAGGCGCTGGCCGATTATCTCAATCTTCAAAAACATGGTCGCTATC
>JAYPAN010000002.1:0-50312 GCA_038123715.1 Rhodobiaceae bacterium
TTTGCAAGAAGCAGTTTAACCGCTTCGACCGCGCGACGCAAGCAGGCTTAACAGCCAAGCGTCACAGGCGGGCTATCGGGGGCTTAAATCAATCGCCATGCCAATCACCGGAGAAGACACCATGCCAAACAGGGCCATGACCCACGCCCAAATCCGGTGCTGCCTTAATCGCGGCATGCACATAGGCCAGCGCCTTTTCCGTCGCCGCTTTGATATCGGGCGTTGTCTGCCCTGCCAATTGTCCTGCAAGTGCCGAGGCCAGCGTGCAACCCGTTCCATGCGTGTTGGTGGTTTCAAGGCGTTCATGCTCAAACACTTCAAAGCCCGCTTGCAAGGCCAGCAAATCCGTCACCACGCGGTCGCTGCCATGCCCGCCCTTAATCAGCGCGGCGTGCGCCCCGTCATCCATCAGCCGGTCGGCGGCGCGTTTCATATCATCAACCGTATCAACATCGCGACCGGTCAACAGGCTGGCTTCGGGCAGATTGGGCGTAACCAGAAACGCATCGGCCAGCAACAGGCTTTTCAGCGCATCCACCGCATCTTCCTGCAACAGCCGGTCGCCTGATGTCGCCACCATAACCGGGTCAACCAGCATTGGCAGACGCCCGGCATCGGCGCGCGCCTGCGCCACGCTTTCTATCAGCGCGCGATTGTGCAACATGCCGGTTTTAATGATATCAGCGCCAATATCGCCCAAAATGCTGTGCATTTGGCTGACCACAAAGGCTGGCGGCACGTCAAGAATATCCTGCACGCCGCGCGTATTTTGCGCCGTCAGCGCGGTAATCGCCGTGGTCGCATAAGCGCCCTGCGCCATAATCGATTTGATATCGGCCTGAATGCCTGCGCCGCCGCCACTGTCAGAGCCGGCAATCACCAGCACCCGACCCGGCACTGTGGCTTTATTCATGGCTCAAGCGGCCACAGATTGAATGGAGTGGACAATCTCGGCCACAACATCCTGCACCAGCGCCGCATCATCGCCTTCGCCCATCACGCGGATAAGCGGCTCCGTGCCGCTTTTGCGGATGACCAGACGGCCTTGATTGCCAAGCTTAACCTCGCCCGCCGCAATCGCCGCCTGCACAGTGTCATGCTCCAGCGGCGCACCGGCACTAAAACGCACATTTTCGAGGATTTGCGGCACTGGCTCAAACACGCGGCACATATCCGACACCGGACGCTCAAGCTGTTTCAGCACGGACAGCACTTGCAGACCGGCAATCAGCCCATCGCCCGTGGTCGAGAAATCAGAAAGCACCATATGGCCGGATTGCTCGCCGCCGACATTAAAGCCGTGGCGGCGCATATGTTCCACCACATATCGGTCGCCGACTTTGGTGCGCGCCAGCGACAGCCCCTGCCCCTGCAAATGGCGCTCAAGACCGAGATTGGACATTATGGTGGCAACAATGCCCGGCGCGCTCAACAGGCCGCGCCTTTGCCAGTCACCGGCCACCAAACCCATGATTTGGTCACCATCCACCATTTGCCCGTTTTCATCGCAAATAATCAGCCGGTCGGCATCGCCATCCAGCGCAATGCCAATATCGGCGCGCTCGCGGCGCACGGTTTCGGCCAGCAAGCCCGTATCGGTTGAGCCGCAGCCCTTATTGATATTGAAGCCGTCAGGCGAGACGCCAATCGGCACCACTTCAGCGCCCAATTCCCACAAAGCGGTCGGGGCGACTTTATAAGCCGCACCATTGGCGCAATCCAGCACCAGCTTAATGCCGTCCAGTCGCAAATCGCGCGGAAAAGTGCGCTTGGCAAATTCAATATAGCGTGCCTGGCTGTCATCAATCCGCTTGGCACGACCCAGTTCGGCAGCCGGAACCAGGCTGGTGCCGCCGACATCATCCATCAATTGTTCGATTTCAAACTCAATATCATCGGACAGTTTGAACCCATCCGGCCCGAACAGCTTAATGCCATTATCCTCAAACGCATTATGCGAGGCAGAAATCATCACGCCAATATCGGCGCGCAAGGAACGGGTCAGAAACGCCACAGCCGGTGTCGGTATCGGCCCGAACAAAAACACATCCATGCCCATTGAGGTAAAGCCCGCCACCAAAGCCGGCTCAACCATATAGCCGGACAGGCGCGTATCCTTGCCGATAACCACCCGATGACGATGCTCGCCGCGCCGGAAAAACCGCCCCGCCGCCATGCCCAGACGCAAAGCGGTTTCGGCGGTCATCATATCGCCATTGACGCGGCCACGAATGCCGTCGGTTCCGAAGTATTTGCGTATCATGCCAACCCCTTCTTCGCCATTTATGGCTGTTTGTCGGGTTTCTTATCAAGTCACAAGCTATTTCAATATGTTACTTTTGCCGCCGCCAGTGCTTTACGCACCACAAGCGCCTCGCGCAACGGCTTTGGCGCATGGGTGCGGATATAGTCAACGCCTTGCGCCGCCGCCCATAATTCGGCAGCCAGCGTCACCGAACCGGTTTGCCCGACCGGCACATCGGCCAGCGCCCGCAGAAAACTCTTGCGCGAGGCACAAATATAGACCGGCAGGCCGAAGGCCTGTTTTAAGCGGTCTATATTGGCCAGCACCTGCAATGATGCTTCCGAGCTATTGCCGAGGAAAAAACCCATGCCGGGGTCAAGCACCAGCCTTTCACGGGCAATGCCCGCCGCTTCCAAAGCCGCCAGACGGGTGCTGAAAAACCGCAAAATAATGTCCCAAATATCGCCATCAGGGGCATTGGCGCGCGTGGCAATGCCCTTGGCCTGTATGGCATGCATCACGACCAAATGGCAGGCGCTGGCAGCCAAATCATCATAGAGGGCAGGATTGGGAAAACCGTTAATATCGTTCAGCCAGTCAGCGCCATTTTGCATTGCCCAGATTTGTGTCTCTGGCTGAAAACTGTCCACCGCCAGCGGCACGCCTAATTTCTGCAATTCCGGCCAGACCGCTTGCAGGCGGGCGATTTCGGTTTCCGGCGGCACATGGCTGGCATCGGGATGGCTGGAGGCCGGGCCGACATCAAGCATAGCCGCGCCGTCTGCCACCAAATGCTGCGCCTGCGCCAGCGCCGCATCGGGGTCAAGATAAGCGCCGCCATCGGAAAAACTGTCTTCGGTAATGTTCAAAATACCAACAATCTGCGGCGTTTCAGCCGCAGATTGCTTCAGTGTATCAGAAGGTGACGCCACGCTCAAAAAGCCAAGAACAAATCAGCGGCTGACGCGCCTTTTGCCCTTTGTGCCTTATGTGCCTTGCGGCTCCGCGCCGCCGACATTGCTGCCACCGACTTTCGGGAAAGGCGAGCCGGTTCCCGGCGTGCCGCTTGGCGTATCATCTTCCGGCCGGTGCGGTGCTTCGCCCTTCAGCAGATTGATAATTTCCTCACCCGACAGGGTTTCATATTCCAACAAGCCTTTGGCAATTGTGTGCAGGTCATTCATTTTTTCCTGCAAAATGCTGCGGGCTTTTTCATAGCCTTCTTCGACCAGCTTTCGCACTTCGGCATCAATGCGCCTTTGCGTGTCTTCCGACATGTTTTGCTGGCGCGCAACCGAATGACCGAGAAACACTTCCTGCTCATTCTCGCCATAGGCCAATGGCCCCATTTCATCGCTCATGCCATATTGCGTGACCATGGCTTTGGCCATATTGGTCGCCATTTGGATGTCAGACGACGCACCGGAAGTAACTTTTTCATGGCCGAAAATAAGCTCCTCGGCAATCCGTCCACCCATAGCAACGGCCAAATCGGCTTTCATTTTACCGCGTGTGACCGAGAGCTGGTCGCGCTCCGGCAGGCGCATCACCATACCCAAAGCCCGCCCGCGCGGAATAATCGTTGCCTTGTGAACCGGGTCGGAGGCTTCCATATTCAAAGCCACCAGCGCATGCCCGCCTTCGTGATAGGCGGTCAGCTTCTTTTCTTCCTCGGTCATCACCATAGAGCGACGCTCGGCGCCCATCATGACTTTATCCTTGGCATCCTCAAACTCTTGCATGGACACCAGACGCTTGGCGCGCCGTGCCGCCAGCAAAGCCGCCTCATTGACCAGATTAGCCAAATCAGCGCCGGAAAAACCGGGTGTGCCACGGGCAATCACGCGCGGGTCAACATCCGAGGCCAGCGGCGTTTTCTTCATATGCACTTTCAGGATTTTTTCGCGGCCAATAATATCCGGGTTCGGCACAACAACCTGACGGTCAAAACGACCGGGGCGCAGCAGCGCCGGATCCAGCACATCGGGTCGGTTGGTGGCGGCAATCAGAATAATGCTCTCATTGGCCTCAAACCCGTCCATTTCCACCAGCAATTGGTTCAATGTCTGCTCGCGCTCATCATTACCGCCGCCGAGACCGGCGCCGCGATGGCGACCAACCGCATCAATCTCGTCAATAAAGATGATGCAGGGCGCATTGGCTTTGGCTTGCTCGAACATGTCGCGCACGCGGCTGGCGCCGACACCAACAAACATTTCGACAAAATCAGAGCCGGAAATCGAGAAAAACGGAACATTGGCTTCACCGGCAATGGCGCGTGCCAGCAGGGTCTTACCCGTGCCGGGCGGGCCAACCAGCAATGCCCCTTTGGGGATACGGCCGCCGAGACGCTGAAACTTGGTCGGGTCTTTCAAAAATTCGACAATTTCCTGCAAATCATCCTTGGCTTCGTCAATACCGGCGACATCCTCAAATGTGACGCGGCCATGCGCTTCATTGAGCAATTTGGCTTTCGATTTGCCAAAGCCCATTGCGCCGCGACCACCGCCTTGCATTTGGCGCATGAAAAACACCCAAACGCCAATCAGCAGCAGCATGGGGAACCATGAAATCAACACACCCAGCAGGGTAGGCGAGCCTGACCGGTCAGGCTTGGCGGTAATCGCCACGCCGCGCTCCTGCAAGCGCTGAATAAGGCTTGGGTCATTGGGCGGCGCATAAGTGGTGAAAGACGAACCGTCGGAATAGCGTCCGCTAATCGCATCGCCCTCAATCGTCACTTCGGCCACTGTGCCAGCATCAACTTCGGCGATGAATTGCGAGAAATTCACCTTGGAATTAGTGTCTTGCGCGCTTGGCCCTTGGAATATGTTAAACAGCGTAAACAGCATCAGGGCGACAACCACCCAGATAGCCAGATTTCTCATACCGCTCACGATAATACCCTTTCTGTCTCGTCCCGACTGCCAGCATGACCGGCGCGACGGGGATATGTTTTGAATATAGGCACAGCCATCACGATTTACCAGCCCGACCGGTCGGGAAACAGGCCGGTAAAATCGGCAAGCCCGTCGGCCAAAACGGCATGAAACCCATCCACTTGCTGCAAAAGCGGACAGGCAAGCAGACCGCTATCGTCAAAAAAGGCTGGTAAAACATGTAGATAAGCCGCATTCACGCCGTCTCTTGCCGCCGCGCCGGACGGAGCCAGAAGCGCCAGACCGGCAGCTCCCAAAGGCGCGACAAATAGCCCTTTGCCGTTTTGTGCCGCCGCAACATGCACAATAAACCGGCCATCCCAGAGCAATGGCGCATCACCGACCGGCATTTTTACCCCAGCCAGTGCCGCTTTTTCGCGGCCAATGAAAATATCTCCGCCGCGCCAGCGCAGCGCACATCCGGCCAGCGTCAGCCCGCCTGAAGGTTTGGCTTCAACCGCGTTGGGCAGATAGCGGCATTTGTCGCGTTTCGGCGGATAGGGGCGTTGACCAATCCAGCCGAGCAAGCTCCGCAAAAGGCGAATTTGCCGATGGGCAGGCAAAGCCGCCAATGCCTGTCGGGACACGCGCAATACGCCATAATCGTGCCAACTTGCATGGGTTTGCAGCCAATCCAAATCGCGCGCATCATGGTGATTGCGCCGCTTTCGCAAGCGCCTGGCCAATTGGCTGAGCCGTGCTTCCACCGCGCCATTGGCATTTTGCGCCGACAAAGCCCGTCGCCAGCGCACGCGCTCAAACCGGTCATCCTGATTGGACGGGTCATGGCAGGCGGGCAGGCCGGCACGCGCCAATATGGCGGCCAAGGTGGTTTTCGGCATGGTCAGCAAGGGACGCAGCAGCAGAATGGAGCCGGCCGCGGTCATAAAAGTCTGGCGCTCGGCCATGCCGGCCAGCCCGTCCAACCCACTTCGGCGCGCCAGACGCATGAGCAGGGTTTCGGCCTGGTCGGACGCATGATGCGCCAGCACCAGCCCATCAGCCTGATGATTATGACACCAGTCGGCCATCAGCGCATAGCGCATCAAGCGCGCCTTTTCCTGCAAACCGGAGCCGGAAAGCGGCGTTTCAGCCTGCAATATAAAATGCGCCAGCCCCAGCTCAAAGCAGCATTGGCGCACCATTGCCGCCTCATCGGCCGCCGCCGCGCGCAAGCCGTGATTGACCGTCAACACGCTGAAGGAAATATCCGTCCGCGCTTGTGCTTCGGCGGCCAGCGCCAGCAAAGCCATACTGTCCGGCCCGCCCGATACGGCCAATGCAAAATGGCGACCACCATGCAGCGCCGCCAAACGCGACCCCAGCCATGCCCCGTCGGGCAGGCCATTATCCGGTGTTTCGGTTTCAGGAAGCGCAACCGACACGGCGACGCTCAATTTCCGCCCGTTTGACAATCGCTTCGGGCGCATCAGGAAATTTGATACCCAATTCGGCAAAGGCATCGCATCCGGCTTCGGCCTCGCCCAGCGCGTGCAGTGACATGCCGAGTTTTAACAGGCTGTCAGGGGCTTTTGTGCCATTGGCATATTTGGTGAACCC
The DNA here is from genome assembly GCA_038123715.1 of Rhodobiaceae bacterium. Classification (GTDB taxonomy): domain Bacteria; phylum Pseudomonadota; class Alphaproteobacteria; order RS24; family RS24; genus JAYPAN01. The sequence continues at coordinate 6,745 of JAYPAN010000002.1, forward strand.
GCCGAGAAAGGCTTCGGCGGCGCGCTTATATTGCGCCCGCACATAATAGGTCTCGCCAAGCCAGTATTGGGCATTGCCAGCCAAGTCATGTTTCGGGAATTTTTCAATCAGGCTGCTGAAATCTTTTTCCGCCATATCATAATTGCCCTGACGCAAATCATCATAGGCGCGCTGATACAGGGCTTTCGGGTCATTAAGCGGCGCGCGCAGGCTGATTTGCCCGTCATTGGTGCGGCTGATTTCGCCCTCCCCGACCAGCCGCATATCGCTGCCGGACAGATTATCACGCGACAGCGCCGCCATGCGTTTATCCGGCAAATCACCGGTCGCGGCAGGCGGCGTGTCGCCATCAAGCCGGTCAATCGGCACTGGTGTGCGGACAACGCCGATAATTTCCGGCTCGGCAGATGTCGAGGAAATACCGGCCATTGAGCGCCGGACACCGGCCTCAAGCTGGGCAAAGCGCATGGCGTCAGCCTGTGACTGCATGGCATAGCGCTCAGCCAGATTTCGCACTTCCTCGCCCAAACGCCCCAATTCGGCCTGCACCACTCTTATTGCTTCGGCATTTTGACCGGCTCCGAAGATGATTTCCGCCGTTGCGCCCGACACGGTTTCCGCATTTGTGGCATTGGCTGTATTGGTGGGTGCGGTATTTTCTTGCGCTGTTACGGCGATTGGCGCCCCTCCGGCCAGACGTGCCTCCAAAGCCTCCAGCCTTTTGACAAGCGCTGTCAAATCGGTCATGCGCTGGCGCTTGGTCAGCGTATTTTGCGCGGCCACCAATTGCTCAAGCTGCATCAGGCGCATTTCAAGCGTCCCCAACCGGTCGCCATTTGTTTGCCCGCCTATTTGCCCTTGTGTTTGTGGCGGCGCGTTTTGTGCAAACAGGCGCGCGCTGTCCCCTGCGCCGCCTGCCATCAGCAGCAAGCTCGCCAGAAGCGCCGTTGAAAATCCACGAACCACCATTATCTCACTCTCGCCACATGCCGTTCATTATAGGATTGTCATCAAAGAACGGCAAAAATAGGGCATTCAGAAACCGGATAAAGCCTGTTAGACATTACATAAAGCCAGATAAACATGACAAAAAGAAAGGGCACCCGAAGGTGCCCTGTCCAAAAAACTCTTGAAATCGCTCAAAATCAACGAATGGTCGATACGGCGCGGCGGTTTTTCGACCAGCAATTCTCATTGGCGCACAGCGACACAGGTCGCTCCTTACCATAAGAGATGGTCTGCAAACGGTCGCCGGAGACGCCTTGCGAAATCAGAAAATTACGAACTGAACTGGCCCGCCTTGCGCCCAGCGCGAGATTATACTCGCGCGTACCGCGCTCATCGGCATGGCCTTCAATGGTCAGACGAACTGCCATATTTTGCTGTAACCAACGCGCTTGAGCCGTCAGCGTATCGCGTGCCGCCATATCCAGCACAGCTTTGTCGGTCTCGAAGAAAATACGGTCGCCAACATTGCCTATCAGATATTGTGCCGAATCCATATCGGTCACATTGGCTGCGGGTGCTTGCGCCGGTGCGGAAACCGCACCCGTGCCTGCGCTGTCGGAGCCGCCGCCACATGCCGCCAGAACGAGTGTCAGACCAGCAATCAGCGATAAGGTTTTGGTTTTTCGAAAAACATCCATGGTTAGCTCCCTGCGTTTGGATGGACTCTCAATTATTTGATAACCCCATTTATGCTATAACAGCAAAAAACTGTCTTGCCAAGCCAACAGCGAGGCAAAACAACGGGTTTTCACATTAACGAATAAGTGGCGACCAGGCCGGGTCGGAGGCGAATCCGGGCAGGTTCAAAGGGCGTTCATTATAGCCCGTCACATCAACCGACCACAGGGACGGGCCGCCCTCGGCACCTTCTGTTTCGCGGAAAAACACCAGCACGCGGCCATTGGGAGACCAAGCCGGGCCTTCATTGTGATAGCCTTCCGTCAAAATGCGCTCGCCACTGCCATCGGTTTTCATCACGCCAATCAGAAACCGCCCTTTCAGCGTTTTGGTGAAAGCAATCAAATCGCCGCGCGGCGACCAGACCGGCGTGGCATAGCGCCCCTCGCCCCGGCTGATGCGCCGGACATTCGTGCCGTCAGCATTCATCACATAAAGCTGTTGGGTTCCCATACGGTCGCTTTCAAACACGATTTGCCCCCCGCCCGGCGCGTAGCAAGGGGCGGTGTCAATCGCCAGCGATTGCGTAAGGCGGCGGGTTTCGCGGGTTCGCAAATCCATTGTGTAAATATTGGAATTGCCATTGCGCTCAAGGCTCATCACGATTTTCTGGCCGTCCGGCGAAAAGCGCGGCGCGAATGTCATGCCGGGAAAATCGCCGACAACTTCTTGTTGCCCGGTCTCGATATTCAGCAAATAAACGCGCGGCCGATTGCGATAATAGGACAGATAGGTGATTTCCTGCGCCGTCGGGCTGAAACGCGGCGTCAACGCCAATGCTTGACCGGAGGTTAATTCACTTTGGGCAAAGCCGTCTTGATCCATAATGGCCAGTTTTTTGACCCGGCGGTTTTTCGGACCGGATTCAGCCACATAGACAATGCGCGTGTCGAAATAGCCGGTCTCACCGGTCAACCGTTCATAAATGGCATCGGAAATCAAATGGCTGATGCGCCGCCAATTATCCGGACTGGTGAAAAACTGCAAGCCGGTCATTTGCTGCTGCGCCACCACATCCCACAGCCGGAACTCAACCCGCAAGCGGCCATCATTTTGCCGCACGGCGCGCCCGGTCACCAGCGCCAGCGCTTTGACAATGCGCCAGTCCTGAAAGCGCGGGCGGGCATTGACATCAATCTTACTCTCAATAAAAGCGTCGCGGTCAATCGGGCGGAACAGGCCGGAGCGTTCGAGATTGGCGGCAATCACTTGTGCCAATTCCTGCCCGACCGAGCCTTCGCCGTCAAAATCAAGAATGGCAATGGGCAGCGGTTCGACATTGCCCTGCGTGATATTGATTTTCAAAACCGCCTGTGCCGGTGACGCCATCATAAGAACCAGCATCAACGCGACAGCCCAACTGCTCCTTTCAGCCCGGCGAATAAATCTCTTGGTCATGGCATTTCTCCTTGCGGTCATATCATCTTACCCGCCCAGCATTTGAAGCGGGTCAAAAGTCAATTGCATATCTTTCCAAAGCTGGTATTTGGCCGGCGGCATTTCATAGGGCTGGCAGCCATTTATGGCGCGCAAAACAGCCTCGGCGGCTGACCGGAAATACGGGTCGGCCAAATGCTGCCGGTTGACAACAAGCGGGCCGCCGGAAATACGCCCGTCGCGCGCCAGCCCGACGCGGATTTTCACCATCAGCCTTTCCGCATCACGCGCGCCGGAAGGTGGCGACCAGCAGCGCCCGACTTGCGCCTTGAAACCGTCTGTCTCGTTCAAGGTTAACTGCCCAAAAGCCTCTTGCGTTTGCGCGTCGCTGTCTTCGGCAATTTCGGCCTGCGCCGCTTCTGGTATTTTATTGAGCAATTGCTGAACCCGCGAAATATCAAGGAAAGTGCTGGTTTTGCTTGGCGGGCTGGGGCGCACACGCGGCATGGGATTGGCTACTTTGAAGGCTTGCGGGGCTGGCGCCTCGGCAGGCATATCATCCGGCGCGACTTCCGGCAGATTTTCCGGCACAGCGTCGGGAACCGGCATCATATTTTCAGCCGATTCCGGCGGCGCGACCGGTGCGGTTTCCAACACTGCCTGCTGGGCTTCCTGCTTGGTGGATTTTTCAGCCGGTGACGGCTGCTCACCGGTCATGATTTGGGTGAACTCATCAATGGTAATAATATCAACCGGCAGGCTCATATCTTCAAACGGGCTTTCATCCATTTGCGGCACAAACAGCATAAAAGCGGCCAATAGCGAGGCATGAAACCCAAGCGAGGCGGTGAAAGAAGAGGCACGCAGCATGGGTTAGCCGCCCCCGCCGCCCTTGTTTTCCCTGTCGTCCATGTCGCCATTGGCACCAAGTTTCTGGTCAGTAACCAGCGCAACGCGCGAAAATCCGGCTGCATTTATCCGCGCCACAACGGCAGCAACGCGGCCATAGCTGACTTTTTCATCGCCACGCACATAAATCCGGCTGTCAGAACCATTTTGCAATATCGCCTTCAAACGCGGCACTAATTGACCCAGCGCGATAGCGCTTTCCTCAATGTAAATATCGCCATTGGCGCGCACGGTAATGGCCAAGGGGCGGTCATCGCTTTTCAACGGGGCGGCTTTTGTCTTGGGCAAATTAACCGGCACGCCGACACTCAGCATGGGTGCAGCAATCATGAACACAATCAGCAGAACCAGCATAATATCGACCATTGGGGTGACATTGATTTCCGCCATTGCGCTGAAGCGGCGGCGCACACGGCGACCGCCCTGTCTTGCCTGTCCGGATGCCCCCATCATGGCCATCAGGCACTCCTGCGTGATGATTTGGCGTTGGTCTGGTTATTTGACGCCGTATTGGTGTTGGTTTGGGCGGCGACAATGTTGAAGAAATTATCAGCGAAATAATCGAGCCGCGCGCCAAAGCGGTTAATTTGTCCGGCAAACAGATTATAGGCAATCACGGCAGGAATCGCGGCCAGCAGGCCAAGACCGGTGGCAAACAGCGCCTCGGCAATGCCCGGTGCCACAACCGCAAGATTGGTGTCGCGGGTCACTGCTATCGCCTGAAAACTGTTCATAATGCCCCACACCGTGCCAAACAGGCCGATAAAGGGCGCAACAGCGCCGACAGTGGCGAGAATTGGCAAACGCTCCTCCAATTGTTCGACTTCCTGCGCGATAGAGCTTTGCAGGCTGCGCTCAATGGCTGGCAGCAAATGGGCGGAAGCGGCCGCATTGCGCCCGCCATCCTGACGCACCCATTCGCGCATGGCATTGAGAAACACATTGGCCATTGGGTGTCTGGAGCCGCTGCCAATGCTGCGATACAGGCTTTGCAGCGACTCGCCCGACCAGAAATCAGCGTCAAAGGAGTCGGCGGCGCGCTTGACCCGCCGCAACAGCATGATTTTCTCAAACATTATCGCCCAGCACACAATCGAGGCCAGCACCAGCCCCACCATGACCAGCTTGACGACAATATCGGCGCGCAAAAACAGGGATAAAAGCGAAAAATCAGCCGCCAAATCGGGCGCTGACTGCAAAACAGTAACTGTTTCCATTCTGACTTCCTTAATTTGGGCAAATATGCGGGGCAAATGTGTCGAAACTTGGGCTGAAACCGCGATTTGCGACCGGTATGGCGTCCAATTTCCGCCTATTCCAAAGCCAGTGACATATCAGATGATACATATCCGGCCAGCTTCTCAACAATATCGGCAGGCAGACGGCGCGGGCGGCCATCCATATCAATACAGGCAATATCCACCCTTGCCTGCCATAATAGCCGCCCCTCGCATAAAATACGCTGCACCGCCCGCATACGCGCGCCTTTTGCGTGGGTGAAAACGGTCTCCACTGACAGCATGTCATCAATTCGGGCTGGCCCGTGAAATCTGATATCCATATGCGACACGGCAAAGGCCAGTGACGGCTCCCGCGCCGCCATATCGCGGTGATTGACCCCGGCCAGACGAATAAAATCGGAACGACCGCGCTCGGCAAAGCGCAAATAATTGGCATGATAGACAATGCCGGAAAAATCCGTGTCCTCATAATAGACCCGCACCGGCAATATATGTTTTGTGCCGTCAAATGCGCCACTCATGCCTCGCCCTCATACCTCATGCCTAGTTTTCTTGTTCATTGGCAAATAAATCGCCGCTGTCAGGCCGCGTTTTCGGTGCTTCCAGCCCCAAATGGGCAAAAGCGGCCGGCATCAGCACCCGCCCGCGCGGTGTGCGATTGACAAAGCCAAGCTGTATCAGAAACGGCTCGACAATATCTTCCAGCGCGTCGCGCGGCTCGCCAAGCGCGGCGGCAATGGTATCAATGCCGACCGGCCCGCCGATAAACTTATGCGCCAAAGTGCTGAGATAGCGGTGGTCGAGACTGTCAAGACCGCGCCCGTCAACTTCCAAACGGGTCAGGGCAGCATCCGCCAAAGCGGCATCAATCACCTGTTTTTGCTGAACATTGGCGAAATCGCGCACGCGGCGCAAAAGCCGACCGGCAACACGCGGCGTGCCACGCGCCCGCGCGGCAATTTCATGCGCCCCGTCATCGCTGATATCCAACCCCATCAGCCCGGCATTGCGCCGGACAATCTGCTCCAGCTCATCAATTTCATAAAAACCGAGATAGACGGGTATCCCGAAACGGTCGCGCAAAGGTGTGGTCAACAGGCCGGAACGTGTGGTCGCGCCGACCAAAGTGAAAGGCGGCAGGTCAATTTTCACTGAGCGCGCCGCCGGCCCCTCGCCAATCATCAAATCCAGCTCAAAATCTTCCATCGCCGGATAAAGTATTTCTTCAACCGCCGGATTGAGCCGGTGAATCTCATCAATAAACAGCACATCATGGGGTTCGAGATTGGTCAGTTGTGCGGCCAAATCACCGGCTTTGGAAATCACCGGCCCTGAGGTTGAGCGAAAGCCGGTTCCCAATTCGCGGGCGATGATTTGCGCCAATGTCGTCTTGCCCAGACCGGGCGGCCCGGCCAGCAACACATGGTCAAGCGCATCGCCACGCTGGCGCGCCGCCGCGATAAATACAGACAGGTTTTCGCGTCCCTTTTTCTGCCCGATAAAGCCGTCCAGCGTTTTCGGGCGCAAAGCCGCATCGCCCTCCTCGCCATGATTATCGGCGCTAATCAGCCTTTGTGATTCGTCGCTCATAATCCCGCCTAAACCAATTCCTTGAGCGCCTGTTTAATCAGCGCTTCGGTTGAGATATCCGCCTCACCATCCGCGCCGGCGCGCGCTGCCAGCAAGGCTTGGTGCGCTTGCACGCGCTGATAGCCCAGATTGACCAGCGCTGACAGCGCATCGGCAAAAGCCTGGCTGTCCGCCGCATCATCCGCGCCGGTCGCTGCCGCGCCACTTTGCCCGCCTGACCCGCTGCTGACACTGAACACGCTTTCCGGCACTTTGTCGCGCAATTCCTGAACAATGCGTTGCGCCACTTTCGGCCCGACACCGGGCGCGCGCGACACCATCGCCTTGTCTTCGGCGGCCACGGCCTGCGCCAATTCGCGCGACGACAAGACGCCCTGAATAGCCAAAGCCACACGCGCGCCAACGCCCTGCACGCCCATGAGCAGGCGGAACCAGCTCCGGTCTTCCTCGCTCAAAAAGCCGAACAGGCGAAGCTGGTCTTCGCGCACATAAGTCTCTATAGCCAGCGTCACCGCCTCGCCATCGCCGGGCAGACTTTCAAGCATCCGCGCCGAGCCTTCCACCATATAGCCGACGCCGCCAACATCAATCAGCGCCCAGCTTTCGCCGCGCCCATCCACACATCCGCGCAACCGGCCTATCATCGTGTTCCTCCAGCCCGCTTTTGCACATTATCAGCGTCATATTTGCCGCTTAAATCACCGGCATGCGCCAGCGTAATCGCCACAGCCAGCGCATCGGCGGCATGTTCATCATGCAATTCGGCCTTGGGCAGCAATATGGCCAGCATGGCGGCAATCTGGTTTTTATCGGCATGGCCGGAGCCGGTCACGCTGCGTTTAATGAAATTCGGCGCATATTCCGCGACCGGCAGGCCGCGCCGCGCCGGCACCAGCAAAGAAATCGCCCGCGCCTGACCGAGCTTCAATGTCGCCGCGCCATCCCGATTGACGAAGGTTTGCTCAACCGCGGCAAATTGCGGTTGCCAGCAATCAAACACTTGCGTCAAGCCGGTCTCGATTTGCACCAGCCTTTCGCCCAATGTCAGCCCGCGCGTGGAGCGCACCGAGCCATTCGCCAAATGGGTAAGCTTGCTGCCGGTCACCTCAATCACGCCCCAGCCCGTGCTTTGCAGTCCGGGATCAAGCCCGATGAGTCTTTTGGTGGCTGAAGCCGTTACTTGGCTCATATTAAGCTCGCTTTCCTGCCCGTCCGGAAAGCCGGTCGGGGTTACGCCGAAAGCTGCGCGATAACCTCCTCGGCAATATCGAAATTGGCATAGACATTCTGCACATCGTCAATGTCATCCAACGCATCCATCAGCTTTATTACTTTTTCGGCTGCTTCGCCCTCTACGGCAATATCATTTTGCGCCCGCCAGATAATCCCGGCCACGCGCGGCTCGCCCAAATGCGCCTCAAGCGCGCCGACCACATTATGCAATTCCTCAACCGCACAAATAATTTCATGCCCCTCGTCATCGGAGGCCACATCCTCGGCACCGGCTTCAATCGCCGCTTCAAACACATCATCGGCACCGGCCACTTCAGCGTTGAACTCAATCGCGCCAACGCGGTCAAACATGAAAGAAACCGAGCCGGTTTCACCGAGATTGCCGCCATTTTTGGAAAAAGTGGAGCGCACTTCCGCCGCCGTGCGATTGCGATTATCGGTCAGGGTTTCAACAATCACGCCAATACCGCCCGGCCCAAAACCCTCATAGCGCACTTCCTCATAATTAGCACCGCCATCATCGGCGCTTTTCTTAATGGCGCGTTCGATATTGTCTTTCGGCATATTTTGCGCGCGCGCGGCCAGCACGGCTGTGCGTAAGCGCGGATTGGCCGCCGGGTCGGGCATGCCGAGCTTGGCAGCAACAGTGATTTCCTTGGCCAGACGGGCAAATATCTTGGCGCGTTTTTTATCTTGCGCGCCTTTTCTGTGCTGGATGTTTTTGAATTTTGAATGGCCTGCCATAATGCGTCCTCCTCGTCACCGACCGGCATATTGCGACCGGATTATCCTATCCTGTTTTACCTCAAATTGCGCGCCAATTTACCCGCCCGGCAGGCTTGAGGAAAGTCTGCCGCCAAAGCGCACCGGCTCAATGCGTTGTGCCAAACCACTGGCGGCGTCGGTTTCCACCATCACGCCGCATAATGTCGGCGTGCCTTGCGCCGCACCAAACCGGCCACCGCGCAATTTCGTGGTAAAGCGCGATACCGGCTCTTGCTTTTCCATGCCAATCACACTGTCATAATCGCCGCACATGCCGGCATCGGTCTGATAGGCCGTGCCGCCGGGCAAGATTTGAGCATCCGCCGTCGGCACATGGGTGTGCGTGCCAACCACAAGACTGGCGCGGCCATCGCAAAAATGCCCCATCGCCATTTTTTCCGATGTCGCTTCGGCATGCATATCAATAATTATCGCATCCGCCCCTTCGGCCAGCGGGCAGGCCTGCAATTGCGCTTCCACCGCCGCAAATGGGCAGTCCAGCGATTCCATGAATAGCTGCCCCATCACATTGACCACCAGCACGCGCGCGCCGCCCACATCAAAAAGCCCGCAGCCATGACCCGGCGTGCCAGCCGGAAAATTGGCCGGCCGCAGCAGCCGCGTCTCCGAATCAATATAGCCGAGCAGCGCTTGTTGATCCCAAACATGATTGCCGGTTGAGACGACATCGACACCGGCATCGAAAAACCCGTCGGCAATTTCCGGCGTGATACCGAAACCACCGGCAGCGTTTTCGCCATTGACGATAACAAAATCGAGACCCATTTGCTTGCGCCAGACCGGCACTTGCCGCATCACGGCTTCGCGGGCGGCGCGTCCAACAACATCTCCCAGAAACAATATTTTCATTCAACAGAACCTTGGCCGGTTGCGCCGCAGGCAAAATGGCGGCTTTGCGTCAAAACGTCATTCAGGACTTGGTCATGCGGCGCGCGCGGGCATTTGTCAAGCTGTTGAAAGTCAAAGGCCAGACCAATGGCACGCAGGGTCGCCTGCGCGCTTAAAGCGGCCAATGTGCGGTCATAATGCCCGCCACCCTGTCCAAGCCGAACACCGTCTGCATCAAAGGCCAGCAAAGGCAGCAAAATAATCTCAGGACGCAGCACGGGCGCATCGACCAGCGGCGCTTTCACACCGGCCATATCCGGCGCCAGCCTGTCGCCAGGTGTATAGTGGCGAAAGCGCAAGGCTTCCTCCGCGCCGCCAGTCACCGGCAGGCACAAAACATGACCAGCCTCATGGCAGGCTTGCATCAGCGGGCGCGGGTCGATTTCATCACCGACCGGCCAATAACCGGCCATCACCGAGCCGCCCGCCATCAACAGACCGGCTTCACGCGCTGTTTCAATCAAAGCCTGCGCCGCTTGCGCTGCGACGGGACGGCCTTTCTCGGCGCGCAATTGGCGCATTTTTTGACGTAATCGCGGTTTATCTGCCATGACTTTGCCCGTGAGCCGGAGAAGCGGAACCGCCCTGACCGTGCAATGCGATCCTCGGAGACCTACAGAAGTAGGTGGGCACCGTGTGCGACAGGCCACGACCCGTCACAGTGACAGTTCCCTAAAGGATCGTAAGGCCCCGAGATAGTTGACATTGCTCGTATCGGGCAGTCCCGCACCATTATCCCGCGCAAAGGCGCATACGGCAAGAGGCAAACTGACAGGCGGCACGCTAAAGCGCGTCATCCACCTCATTTTCATCAATAGCGGTATCGGTTTCTTCCTCGACGATAATATCTTCCGCTGCACTATCATCGCTCGGCATTGCGCTTTGCGTTTCAGCCTTTGCTTGTGCAACTGTGCCGGTTTGCTCAAGCAGCGCCTCAACCCGTTCGGCGGCGCTGGTCAAAGCATCGGCAATCGTCTCTTCCATATCATTTATGCGCTCATTCAGCGCGCCGCGCGCCTCATTGAGCCGCTTCAGCTCATCCTTGGTATTGGCCATATCGCGGTGCAGGTCGCGCAATTCGTTGCACAAGGTCAGCCCGGCCAGCACCAGCAAATGACTGTCACCGGCTTGCGCCGAGTGGTCTTTCAGACTGCCGACACGGGTTGCCAAATCCTCGGCCAGTTTTTTCACCTGCGCTTCCTCGCCATCGGCGCACATGATTTGAAAAGCCCGCGAGTTGATTGAAATGGTCAGCTCTGCCATTACTCTTGCCCCGAAGATTTGCTTGTTTCATCCGCGCCAAGCACCGAATCGATTTGCGCCAGCGCCTTGTCAACACTGGCGGCAGCCCGACGCTGTTTGGTTTCAAGCGCTTTGCGGGTCTTTTTCATTTGCGAGACTTCCGTGCGTAAATAGACGCATTGCTCCGCGGCGTCGTGCAATTTTTTCGCCGCAGAGGGGCTCATCACCACTTTTTTGTCGAGCGCGTCCAAGGCTGCCTGCAAGCGGGTCAGGGCTGGAATAATCTTCTGCATGATAATACCTCGGCTAACACTATGACCTGCCAATATAATTGCGTCAATAGACAGGCATGGTGACAGGCAGCGCAATTATCATACATGTTGCCAAATGGCTCGACCCTGCCCGCTTCACCTGTGGATGTTTTTGTTTGAAACCGATAATGCGACGCTTTGCACCGAGAATGGCATTGACTTGGCAGCCGCATTTAGCCATTCTGCGCCCGATTCAAGGCACGCCCTTTCAGGCGCCGCGCATGAGGAATTTTCAATGGCCGACTCCGGTGACAGCCGCCCAAATTCTGACCCCAAATCTTCCGCTTCCGCAATGTCATCCGCCGCCTTTCAGGATATGGCCAATGCGATACGCGCGCTGGCTATGGATGCGGTGCAAGCCGCCAATTCCGGCCATCCGGGCATGCCGATGGGCGCGGCGGATATCGCCACTGTGCTTTACACAAAATTTCTGAAAATTGACCCGCTTTGCCCAAACTGGCCGGATCGCGACCGGTTTGTATTGTCAGCGGGACATGGCTCCATGCTGCAATATGCGCTGCATTATCTGGTCGGCTTTGCAGATATGACGATAGATGAGCTGAAAAATTTCCGGCAGCTCGGCGCGCGCACGGCAGGCCACCCCGAATATGGTCATGCGGGCGGCATTGAAACCACCACCGGGCCTTTGGGACAAGGCATATCGACAGCAGTCGGCATGGCGCTGGCCGAGCGCATGATGCAGGCGCGCTTCGGCGATGAGCTGGTTGACCATTACACTTATGTGCTGGCCTCGGATGGCGATTTGATGGAAGGCATCAGCCATGAGGCGATTTCCATTGCCGGGCATTTGAAATTATCGCGGCTGATTGTGCTTTATGATGATAATAATATCTCGATTGACGGGCCGCTTGATTTGGCAGAAAGCGGCGATGCGCTGGCGCGTTTTGAAGCCGCCGGTTGGGACGCGGTGCGGATTGACGGGCATGACGAAGATGCGATTGAAAAAGCCATTGCCGAGGCGCGCCAAAGCGACAAGCCGAGCTTGATTGCCTGCCGCACCATTATCGGCTATGGCGCACCGAATAAACAAGGCACATCCGGCTCGCATGGTGCGCCGCTGGGTCATGAGGAAATCACTTTAACCCGTGAAGCGCTGGGCTGGAGCGCAGAAGCTTTTGAGATACCTTCCGATGTTTTGGATGCCTGGCGCATGGCCGGACGCGCCAATGCCTCCGTGCGTAAGGCTTGGCAGGAAAGATTCGACGCCCAATCAGCCGAAACCCGCAACCGGTTTGAGCGCGTCACCTCCGGCGAGTTGCCCGACACGCTGGGCGATGCGGTGGACGCTTTCAAAAAACATTTAGCCAAGGAAAAGCCCGGCTGGGCGACACGCAAATCTTCCGAGGAAGTGCTGAAAGTGCTGGTGCCTTGTGTGCCGGAAATGATTGGCGGCTCGGCTGATTTGACCGGCTCCAACAATACGCGCACGCCGGAGCAAGGCGCGGTCACGGCCGATGATTTCGGCGGCGGCTTCATTCATTGGGGTGTGCGCGAACATGGCATGGCCGCCGCTATGAACGGCATGGTGCTGCATGGCGGCTTTATCCCCTATTCCGGCACTTTCCTCGTCTTTTCCGATTATTCGCGCCCTGCCATCCGGCTGGCGGCGCTGATGCAACAGCGCGTTGTGCATGTGCTGACCCATGACAGTATTGGCTTGGGCGAAGACGGGCCGACGCACCAGCCGGTTGAACATTTGGCGGCTTTGCGTGCCATGCCGAATGTCTATGTCATGCGCCCTGCCGATGCGATTGAAACACTCGAATGTTGGCAGCTTGCCCTTAAAATCAACAATGCGCCGAGCGTGCTGGCCTTAACCCGTCAAGGCCTGCCGACATTGCGCGATTATGCTGAGCGTAATTTATGCGCTGCCGGCGCTTATGAGCTGGCCGCCGGAGGCAGCGACCCGCAAGTGACGCTGATGGCTTCCGGCTCGGAAGTCGTTATCGCCATGCAAGCGCGCAACTTGCTGAAGCAAGACAATATCAGCGCCCGCGTGGTCTCCGTGCCATGTATGGAATTGCTGGAAAAGCAGAGCGACGCCGCACAATCGGATATTTTTGGCGACACGCCTTTGCGTATTGCGATTGAGGCTGCTGTGCGCCAAAGCTGGGATCGCTATTTGCGCCCCGGCGATATTTTCATCGGCATGGACAGTTTTGGTGCCAGCGCACCGGCAGCACAATTATTTGAGCATTTCGGCATCACCGCCGAAGCTGTCGCCGAAGCGGCCAAGGCCGCTTTGCGGGGATAAAGACAGGCCGGTCAAACCGGCGATTTAATGGGTCGTCAACCGGCTTGGCATATGGAATGGCCTGAAAGGCAGGCCTTGACAGAAAAGGAAATGAGCATGGCTGTGAATGTGGCAATTAACGGATTTGGGCGGATTGGTCGCCTTGTCCTGCGCGGAATTGTTGAAAGCGGGCGCAAGGACATCAATGTTGTTGCGATAAATGACTTGGGAACGATTGAGGCCAATGCCCATTTGCTGCAATATGACAGCGTGCATGGGTCGCTGCCCGCCAAAGTGCAAGCCACCAAAACCGGTATCCGCGTGGGCGGCAAAACCATTAAAGTCATTTCAGAGCGCGACCCGGCCAATCTGCCTTGGGCAAAAATGGGCGTTGATATTGCGCTGGAATGCACCGGCCTGTTCACCAGCCAAGAAGATGCCGGCAAGCATATTGAGGCGGGCGCCAAGCGCGTGCTGGTATCAGCGCCGGCGGGCGGTGCCGATTTGACCGTTGTTTACGGCGTCAATCACAGCAAGCTGCGTAAGTCGCATAAAATTGTTTCCAATGCCTCCTGCACAACCAATTGTCTGGCACCGGTAGCGCAAGTGCTGAACGCCAGTTGCGGCATTGCGCGCGGCTATATGACCACCATTCATGCCTTTACCGGCGACCAGCGCACAGTTGATACGCTGCATTCCGACCCGCGTCGCGCACGCGCCGCCTCGCTGTCCATGATACCGACCTCAACCGGTGCTGCCAAAGCGGTTGGCCTGGTGCTGCCCGAATTGGTCGGCAAGCTGGACGGCACGGCCATTCGCGTGCCGACCCCCAATGTGTCGATGATTGACCTTGTCTTTGAGGCGAAAAAGAAAACCACGGTCGAAGCGATAAATGCCGCTATTGTGAAGGCCGCCAATGGCAAGCTGAAAGGCGTGCTGGGCGTGTGCGATGCGCCGCTTGTGTCGATTGACTTCAACCACAACCCCAATTCCTCCACTTTCGACCTGACGCAAACGCAAATTGTCGATGGTAAATTGGTGCGCGTGTTGAGCTGGTATGACAATGAATGGGGCTTTGCCAATCGTATGGCCGATACGGCGGTTGCCATGGGCAAACTTGGCTGAGTGAATGAGCGCATTTCGAACGCTGGCTGACTTGCAAAATACCGCCGCGCCGGGCGATATTGCGCTGCTGCGCGCCGATTTGAATGTGCCGCAGGAAAGTGATGGCAGCGTGCGCGACGCCACAAGGCTGGAACGGCTATTGCCAAGTCTCGACAGGCTGGCGCAAAGCGGATTGAAAATCGGTATATTGTCGCATTTTGGCCGCCCGAAAGGTCAAATCGTGCCGGAAATGAGCCTTGCGCCGGTCGCCGACGCCCTGTCCGGCCTGCTTGGCCGTCCGGTTGGCTTTGCTGCTGATTGTATTGGCGCAACCGCGCAACAGGCGCTTGACGCCTTGCCCGAAGGCGGCATTTGCGTGCTGGAAAACACCCGCTTCCATGCCGGTGAGGAAAGCAATGACGCCGATTTCGCTGCGGCGCTGGCCGAACCGGCCAAGTTTTACGTTAATGATGCTTTTTCCGCCGCCCATCGCGCCCATGCCTCAACCGAGGGGATAACGCGCCATTTGCCCAGCTATTGCGGGCTTGCCATGCAGGCCGAGCTGGACGCGCTCACCGCCGCTTTAAGTCAACCGGTGCGCCCGCTTGTAGCGATTGTCGGCGGCGCGAAAATATCCACCAAGCTTGACCTGCTCGGCAATTTGTCGCGCAAGGTGGATGTGCTGGTGATAGGCGGCGGCATGGCCAATACATTTCTTGCCGCGCAAGGCCATGATATTGGCAAATCATTATGCGAGGACGCCATGCTGGACACGGCGCGCGCTATTTTATCGGCGGCTGAAGCCAATCAGTGCCGCATTATGCTGCCGGTTGATGTGGTGCTGGCTGATGAATTTGCCGAAGGCCAGACCGGCCTCACTTGCGCCGCACATGATGTGCCGGATGATAAAATGATACTCGATGCCGGCCCGCAAGCCGTGAGCGAGATTTGCGCCGCTTTTGACGCGGCCAAAACCCTGATTTGGAATGGCCCGCTTGGGGCTTTTGAAATTGCGCCTTTTGATGCAGCCACCAATGCAGCAGCGCAATATGCGGCAGCGCACAGTGCTGCCGGAAATCTGGTCAGTGTCGCCGGTGGCGGGGACACAGTGGCAGCCTTGGCACATGCCGGTGCGGCTGACCGCTTCACCTATATTTCAACCGCCGGGGGTGCTTTCCTCGAATGGTTGGAAGGCAAAACCCTCCCGGGTGTGGAGGCATTATCAACTTGATTCATACGGTCTGGGGAGAACGCGATGAACATACAAAATCTTGAAGAAATTGCTGCGGCCATGGTGGCCGATGGCAAAGGCTTGCTGGCTGCTGATGAAAGCACCGGCACAATTAAAAAACGCTTTGACTCAATCAATGTCGAGTCCACCGAAACGGCGCGCCGCGATTATCGTGAAATGCTGTTCCGCACCGATGCCGCCATGCGCGAGGATATTTCCGGCGTTATTTTATATGATGAGACCATCCGCCAGAAAGCGGCGGACGGCACGGCTTTGGCTGCGCTGATTGAGGACGCTGGCTCCCTGCCGGGTATTAAAGTTGATGCCGGTGCTAAACCGCTGGCCGGTCATGCGGGTGAAATGGTCACGGAAGGGCTGGACGGATTGCGCGAGCGACTGGCGGATTATGTTGGTCTGGGTGCGAAATTCGCCAAATGGCGCGCCGTGATAAATGTCAGCGACACACTGCCAAGCCGCGCCTGCCTGACCGCCAATACACATGCGCTGGCGCGCTATGCCGCCCTGTGTCAGGAGGCCGGGATTGTGCCAATTGTCGAGCCGGAAGTTATTATGGATGGCAGCCATTCGGTCGAGCGCTGCTATGATGTCACCGCCGCCGCCCTGTCAATGCTGTTCGACCAATTGGCCGAACAGAGCGTGCATCTTGAAGGCACGATTTTGAAACCGAATATGGTGGTCTCCGGCACACAACATGCCCATCAGGCCGATATCGCGCAAGTGGCCGAACTGACTTTGAAATGCTTTCATGCCCATGTGCCGGAAGCCGTGCCGGGCATTGTGTTTTTATCGGGCGGGCAGTCGGATGAAGAAGTGACGGCGCATTTGGATGCGATGAATAAAATCGGCAATCTGCCTTGGAAACTCAGCTTTTCCTATGGTCGCGCCTTGCAGGCCGCGCCGTTGAAAGCATGGGGTGGCGAGGCGGCCAATGTGCCTGCCGCGCAAGCCGCTTTCGCCCATCGAGCCAAAATGAACCGCCTTGCCGCGCTTGGGCAATGGGACAAATCACTGGAAGGATGAGGTGATATGAACGGCTATGCGCCGGATTTCAAGTCCATCATGGTCTTGTCGCCGGTCGCATAGACACCGCGCACTTTGGCGACGATTTGCTGGGCATTGAGACCGGCCATATCATACATGGCAGACGGGCTGTCCTGGTCGATATAAATATCCGGCAGCATCAGGGCGCGCAATTTCAGCCCCTTGTCAAGCTCACCCGCCTCGCTCAGAAATTGGGCGACATGGGCGCCAAAGCCGCCAATCGCGCCTTCTTCCACCGTCACCAATAAATCATGCTCACGCGCCATGCGGGTCAGCAAATCCGTATCCAGCGGTTTCATGAAACGCGCATCAACCACACTGGTGCGATAGCCTTCCGACTCCAGCCGGTCGGCAGCCAGCATAGCCTCAGCCAGCCTTGTGCCATAGCTGACCAAGCAAACCCGACCGCCTTCGCGCATCACCCGACCCTTGCCTATATCAAGCGGCTGACCAAATTGCGGCAGGCTGACCCCCGTGCCTTCACCGCGCGGATAGCGCAAGGCACTCGGCCCCTCGTCAAAAGCCGCCTGTGTTGCCACCATACGCACCAATTCCGCCTCATCGGCGGCGGCCATCAGTGTCATATTCGGCAATGTGCCGAGAAACGCCAAATCAAAAGCACCGGCATGGGTCGGGCCATCAGCACCGACCAGACCGGCACGGTCTATCGCAAAGCGCACGGGCAAGTTTTGAATCGCCACATCATGCACCACCTGGTCATAGGCGCGTTGCAAAAAGGTCGAATAAATCGCCGCAAAAGGTTTATAGCCTTCCGTCGCCATACCGGCGGCAAATGTCACCGCATGCTGCTCGGCAATGCCGACATCAAAACAGCGTTCAGGAAAACGCGCGGCGAATTTATCCATCCCTGTGCCGGATGGCATGGCAGCGGTGATGCCGACAATTTTATCATCACCCGCCGCCGCTTCAATCAGCGCGTCGGCAAATACGCTTGTATAGCTGGGCGCTTTCGGCGCGCTTTTGGCCTGCTGGCCGGTTATCACATCAAACTTGCCGACACCGTGATATTTGTCCTCGGCCGCTTCGGCGGGGGCATAGCCGTGGCCTTTGCGGGTCACCACATGCACCAGCACCGGCCCTTCTTTCATGGCGCGCACATTTTCCAGAACCGGCAGCAAATGGTCGAGATTATGCCCGTCAATCGGCCCGACATAATAAAAGCCCATTTCCTCAAACAGCGTGCCACCGGTTGCCAGACCGCGCGCATATTCTTCCATTTGCCGCGCTTTTTCCTCCAGCCCTTCGGGCAGAAAGGCGACAACATCCTTCATCATTTTACGCAAAGAACGATAAGAGCGCCCCGATATCAGCCGCGCCAAATAGGCCGACATTGCCCCGACCGGCGGCGCGATTGACATGTCATTATCATTCAGCACAACCACCAAACGGCTTTTCAGCGCGCCAGCATTGTTCATTGCCTCATAGGCCATGCCGGCACTCATCGCGCCATCACCGATAACCGATACAATATGATTATCCGCACCGGCCAAATCACGCGCTACCGCCATGCCCAGCCCAGCTGAAATCGAGGTCGAGCTATGCGCCGCGCCAAACGGGTCATAGGCGCTTTCGGCGCGTTTGGTGAATCCCGACAGGCCGCCCGCCTTGCGTAATGTCCGAATACGGTCGCGCCGTCCGGTCAGAATCTTGTGCGGATAGGCCTGATGCCCGACATCCCAGATAAGCCGGTCATCGGGTGTGTTGAACACATAATGCAAGGCCAGCGTCAGCTCAACCACGCCCAGACCGGCGCCCAAATGACCACCCGTCTCCGACACGGCGGAAATCGTCTCAGCGCGCAATTCATCGGCCAATTGCGCCAAATCACCGCGCGACAGGCGGCGCAAATCATGCGGCTGTGTCACTTGGTCAAGAATCGGGGTTTCGGGTTTCATCGCTGTCTCACAAGCCCTTTCAGCTTATGTTCGCCCTTTTATCAGGCTTTTCGGGAAATCACAAACTCGGCAGCTTGTCGCAGAGGGTCGGCATCAGGCCCGAATATATCAAGATGGTTTATCGCTTGGGTCACAAGCTGGCGCGCCTGTTCCTCGGCGCGTTCAACCCCCAGCAAAGTGGCAAAAGTTACCTTGTTCTGGCGCATGTCCTTGCCGGGGCTTTTGCCGATTTCATCACCACCCGTCACATCAAGCACATCATCGGCGATTTGAAAGGCAAGACCGATATCATGGGCGTAATTGGCCAGCGCATGACGCTGTTCGGCGCGCGCGCGACCCATCAGCGCCCCGGCATCGACCGCAAAGCCGATAAGCGCGCCGGTTTTCATTTTCTGCAAACGTGTCAGCCCGCCCGCATCAAGCTGCATATCAGGCGACAGCATGTCGATTGTCTGGCCGCCCACCATGCCCTGCATACCAGCCGCACGCGCCAGACCGCTAATCAGTTCAAGCCTGATATCGGCATTTTCATGGGTTGCTGCATCGGTCAGAACCTCAAAGGCCAGCGTTAACAGCGCGTCACCGGCCAAAATCGCTGTCGCCTCGTCAAAGGCACGGTGCAGGCTCGGCTTGCCGCGGCGCATATCGTCATCATCCATCACCGGCAAATCATCATGGATGAGCGAGTAGCAATGCACACATTCAATGGCCGCCGCCGCGCGCCCGACCGCCTCAAGCGGCGCGCCAAGTAAATCAGCCACCGCAACAGACAAAAACGGGCGAAACCGCTTGCCCCCGCCCAATGCGGCATAGCGCATGGCTTCAACCACTCTTGCCTCCGGCCCGTCGGGCAAAGACAGCAGCTCATCAAGGGTTTTCTCTACCAAGGAAATGGCGCGGGCCTGTATGGTTTCAAACCCGGTCATTGCCGTCTTATTCTGTGTCGAGAGGCGCGGTCGCCTCGCCCTGACCGGTGATTTTTTCGATTTTCGCCTGCGCGTCTTTCAGCTTTTCATCGCACCAGGCGCGCAATTGGCTGCCGCGCCGGTAAATCTCAATCGACTCTTCCAATGCGACATCGCCGCTTTCGAGACGCGCCACAATATCTTCCAGCTCGCCAAGTGCCGCCTCAAAACTCAATTGCCGAATATCTTCGGCTATTTCTACCGCCTGTTTGGCCATGTAACCCTCACCTTACGCGCTTTCAAAATAGCACACACCCTCATTGTCAAATGTCATATTCACATCGCCGCGATGCACCAGACACATGAGATGCGCCAGACTTTCCCCGGTCGCCATAAAAAACACATCGCGGTTGATACGGCGTTTGAACAGAGCCGAAAAAATCTTGCCGTCAATGGCACGGCGCGGCTCGCGACACACTTCAAGCAAGCGGCTGAGCGAATTTTCATGCCCGTCAATCAATGCCTGCAAGCGTTCATGCAAGCCGTAAAAAGGCTCATTATGAGCCGGTAAAACCAGCGTTTCAGAGGGCAAACGGTCAATCAGCCGCCGACAGGAATCGAGCCAGTCCTGCAAGGGATTGCCATAGGGTTCGGTCGGAAACAGCGACACATTGGAGGAAATGCGCGGTATCACCTGATCGCCGGAAATCAGCACACCCAGCTCGGCGCAATACAGGCACACATGCTCCGGCGCATGGCCGGAGCCGATTTCCACCCGCCATATATTGTCGCCGATTTTCAGCGTGTCATCTTGCTGCAAACGGCCATAGGCTTGCGGCAGCGGGTGAATAAACTCACCAAAGCCGCCAAAACGCTCACGATAGCGGTTCAGCGCATCTTCATCAAAACCGGCGGCGCGGTAAAAGCGAATAGCTTCGTCCGGCGCTTTTTTGCCGGTATCATTGGCCATGGCGCGGCACATCAGATAATCGGTGCGCGACATGTTGAAAGAGGCGTCAAAGCGTTTGACCAGCCAACCGGCCAGCCCCACATGGTCGGGATGCATATGGGTGACAATCACCCGCTTTATCGGCTTGCCGTCCATAAAGCCGGAAAACAAATCCTCCCAATGGGCGCGCGAGCTGTCCATGTCAACGCATGTATCGACCAGCGTCCAGCCATCACCATCTTCGAGCAGCCAGAGATTGATATGGTCAAGCGTATAGGGCAGCACCATACGCACCCAGTAAATGCCTTCAGCCACTTTCACCGGCTTGCCGGTTTCCGGCAAATGGTCAAACGGATAGGTAATCCCATGCGCCTGTGGCAATTTTTCTTTCGATTCCGACACGATAAATCCTAGCTGCAGCTTTACAAGCGGGCTGCGGTTGATGATAGTGACTTTTCACAAGCATATTGATATTGGCAGCGATTGGCAAATGCAGAGGACACCATGACACAGGATAATCCGCAAAGCAGAAAAACCGCCCTGATAACGGGCGCCTCGGCTGGTATCGGGCGCGATTATGCGCGCTTTCTGGCAGCCCGCGATTATGACCTCGTTTTGACGGCGCGGCGCAAGGACAGGCTGGATGCGCTGGCGCGCGAACTGAAACAGGGTTTCGGCACAAAAGTCACGGTGATTGCCGCCGATTTGGCCGACCCGAAAGCACCGGCGCAACTGGCTGCCGGTATTGCGCGGCGCAAATTGCAAATCGACTATCTGGTCAATAATGCCGGTTATGCCGTGCCGGGTCTTTACAATGATGTGAAATGGGAAGCGCAGCGCGACATGATTCAGGTGATGATGACCGCCGTTGCCGAATTATGCCATATTTTCGCACCGCTTATGGCAGCGCGCGGGCATGGCCGCATTGTCAATATCGCCTCGGTCGCTGCCTATTTGCCCGGCACCAAGGGTGGCACGCTGTATTCGCCGGTCAAAGCCTTTGTCATGCGTTTAAGCCAGAGCCTTGCGCTTGAATATAAAGAGCGCGGCGTCAATGTGATTTCGCTCAATCCCGGCTTTACCTGGAGCGAGTTTCACGATGTCGCCGGCAATCGTGCAGCGATGAACCGCCTGCCCGGCTTTGTCTGGCTTGAAGGGCCGCGCGTGGTGCGCGAAGGCCATGAGGCGGTGGAAAAAGGCAAAGGGCCGGTGATTGTCAATGGCTGGCTGTATCGTATGCTGGCCGCCCTGTTCAAATTATTGCCGGAAAATCTGACCAATCGTATTTCCGGCAGCGGCACACGCAACCGGCAGGCGCGCCCGCAAGATGAACAGCCCGCCCCGACCGCCAAACCAGCAACCAAAGCCAAACCGGCGGCAAAAAAACCGGCCGGCAAAAAACCAATGGCAAAAAAACCGGCTGGCAAAGCGACCGGAAAAGCCAAAACATCTGCCAAAAAACCGCGTAAATCAGGCACAGCCTCCGGCACGACGACAGATTAACGCTAATGGCCATTCTGCCCCCGACAGCGGCAAATATCGAGCGCGCACGGGCGCAATTAACCGCCGGTGGGCTGGTCGCCATGCCAACCGAAACGGTTTACGGTCTCGCCGCGCGCGCGGTGGACAGCGATGCTGTTGCCGCCATTTACGCCACCAAGCAAAGGCCGCAATTCAACCCGCTCATTTGTCATGTCGCCGATTTGGCAATGGCACAAGCACATGGCGTGTTTAACCCGACAGCGCAAAAACTGGCACAGCATTTCTGGCCGGGGGCGCTGACATTGGTTGTGCCGCGCCGCGCCGATACGCCGATTTGCACGCTGGTCAGCGCCGGGCTGGACACGCTGGCTTTGCGTATGCCGTCGCATCAGGTGGCGCAACAGCTTATCGCTGCCTGCGACAGCCCGTTGGCCGCGCCAAGTGCCAACCCATCCGGGCGTCTCAGCCCGACACGCGCTGACCATGTCGCCGCCATGCTGCCCGAAATTGATGTGCTTGAGGGCGGTGCTTGCGAAATCGGGCTGGAATCGACAATCATAGGTTGCTTTGACACCGCGCCGCTATTGCTGCGCGAAGGCGGCATTGCGCGCCATGATATTGAAGCGGTGCTGGGCGAAAAATTGCAGGAACTTCCCGAACATGGCGAAGCGACCGCCAAACGCGCGCCGGGGCGGCTGGCGCGCCATTATGCGCCGCGCGCCGGTTTGCGCCTCAATCAATCGGCCGAAGCCGCACAAAGAGATGATTGTCTGCTGATTGGGTTTGGCGCCGACGCACCCGACACTGCCGCCGCCAATCTCAGCCCGACCGGCGATTTGGTCGAAGCGGCTTCACAGCTCTTCAATGTGCTGCACAGGTTGGACGACCAAGCCATGCGGCAAAGTCAAAGCCTCGCCATTATGCCAATACCGGAACAAGGTCTGGGTGCGGCGATAAATGACCGGCTGCGCCGCGCCGCCGAACCGGCTTAATCAACCAGCCCGACAATCAGGGTTGGCACATCCAGACAATGCGATTTGACCGTGCAGACGCGCGTGCCGGGTTTGCGCCCATCGCGTATTTCCGACACATCAATGCCCGCGCCGGTCAGCCGTTTATGGGTGGCATCAATATCGCCGGTTTTCAACGCCAACCCCCAAAGCGCGTCTTGTTCGGCGTCATATTTGTCGCTGCCAATCACTTCAATGCTCATGGAATTGCACCGGAAAAACAGCATATCGCCGCCCCATTCAGGCCGCGATTGTTCCAAGGCCAGCCGCACGCCAAGCTGTTTGCCATAAAAATCTTTTGCCGCTTGCGTGTCAGAGGTTTGCACAACCACATGGTCAATCGCCGTCACCGCGCCATCGCCCATTGGCTCGGCCATCGGCAGCGCCTCCGGGTCGTCATGCTGAATGGCAAAAGAGAAAATGCCGCGCGCCGCTTTGGTATCCCACACCATATTGCGCCAGTCGCGCCGCGCGCCGCTATTGGCGTCCAGACCATGCCCGGCAATCGGCGCGCTGGCCTCAAGATCATTGGCATTGGCATGGGCGACAAAGGCCTCGGCATCATCTGTACCAAAGACCAGCCCCATCAAGCCCTGCCCCTTGGCGGCAATATGCCCATTCACCGCATCCGCCGCCCAACCCGCGCCGGTTGCAGCCAGCAATTCCAGATAGCTGTTATCAAGCCGAAACAGGCTGTTGGCAGTGCCATAATCCGGATGACTGCCCTGCCAGCTTGGCTTGCGCCCCAGCATGGCGGCATAATCTTGTGTTGCCTGCTCAAGGTTAGCAACGGCGATAATAATATGGTCAACAACACTCTTCATAAGTGCAGGCTAGCATGGCAAAGCGCAGCCTGTCACCTAAACAAGCGGTGCAGCTGAACAAGCGGCGGCATCAAAACAGGTCAAGCTGGCCGGGTTTGGGGGCGGCAAGATTTGGCGTCACCTCTTCCCATAATTCCACCCCATCCTCGCCAACCTTATTTACTCGCCGCCCGACAGGCCGCGCCGCAAAGGCATCTTCCGGTGCTGCTTGCAATAGCGGCATCAGATTGTGGCGGTCGCGCTCATCGGTTTGCAACCAGCTTGGCGCATCCGCCGCTTCAATCGTCACCGGCATGCGGTGGTGAATCGCGCCCAAAGCGTCATTGGCGGCGCAGGTGACAATGGCGCAGGATTCGATTTCGCTGCCATCAGCGCCCTGCCAATGTTCCCATATTCCGGCCATGAAAAATGGCGCACAGTTCGGGCGGTGAATCAAATAGGGCTGCCCTTCCGGTCGCTTCCATTCATAATAGCCATTGGCCGGTATCAGGCAGCGGCGTCTTTTGAAAGCGTCGCGGAAACTCGGTTTTTCGGCAATGGTTTCAGCGCGGGCATTGATTTGCGGCTTTTGCCTGTGCGATTTCAGCGCATCGGCGCGCACCCAAGACGGCACCAATCCCCATTGCACCAGCGCCAATTGCGGTTGCGCGCCACCGGCAATAATGGCGACTGGCTGGCTGGGCGCGATATTATAGCGCGGTGGCCAATTGCTGCCCGGCGCACCGGCAGGGGATGGCATGACAAAATCCACGATTTCGCGCAGCGCATCAGGCGGGCTGGTCAGGGCAAAACGACCACACATCAGAAGCGCATCACTTTATGGCGCACCATATCGCCAATGCCGATTTTCAGCCGCGCCGCCTCACCGGCCGGCAATTCCAGCACCGCGCTGACCGGCACGCCGGAACTGGTCACATTTTCCGAGCCGGTATCGCGCCGCGTGGTGATTTTCACAATCATGCCGCCCGGCGCAATAAACAGCATATCCAGCGGTATCAGCGTGTTACGCATCCAGAAACGGGCAATGCGCGGCGGTGTCATAGGGAAAATCATGCCCGTGCCTTGCGGCAAATCAGTCTCCCACATCAGGCCGCGTTGCTGCTGCTTTGGTGTCAGGGCAAAGCGCGCCTTTATCTCATGCGTTTTGCCGCCCAGCGTGATGATTTGCAGCGGCGTCTGGCCGAGCGTTTCGGCCTGTGTGAATGATTGCGCGCGGGCTTGCCCGCCAAGCGGCATGATTGCTGCCAAGGCAATCACGAAGATAAAGGCCGGAATCGATAAACGCATGGGCGCAACATGCCATGCCGCCAAGCCGGTTGCGAGTCGGAAAACAGCATTGTCCACTGGCCGGAAACTTGTATAGTGGCGCTGAAAAGGGGAGGAAGATATGTATCAACCATTTGATTTAAGCGGAAAAGTAGCTCTGGTGACGGGCGGTAATGGCGGCATCGGGCTTGGCATGGCCGAGGCAATGGCGCAGGCCGGTGCCGATATTGCTATTTGGGGAACCAATGAGGAAAAGAACGAAAACGCCGTTGCGGCGATAGCGGCGCTTGGCGTGAAAGCGCAAGCCTGGAAAGTCAATGTCGCTGACGAGGCAGCGGTCAATGCGGCCTTTGCCGAAACGCTGGCCGCTTTCGGGCGGGTTGATACGGTGATTGCCAATGCCGGTATCGGCAAGCTGGCCGGTAATTTTGCTGAAATGAACACGCAAGCCTATCGTGATGTGCTGGCGGTCAATCTGGATGGTGTATTTTTCACCCTGCGCGCGGCAGCCGCACATATGGTCGAGCGCGCCAAAAATGGTGACCCCGGCGGCTCGCTTATCGGTGTCGCCTCGCTGGCAGCGATTGAGGGGGCAGCACGCAACCAGCATTATGCAGCCACCAAAGGCGCGGTGATTTCCATGATGAAATCCATTGCCGTTGAACATGCCCGTTATGGCGTGCGCGCCAATTCGGTCTTGCCGGGCTGGATTGCCACCGACATGACCGCCGGGGCGCAAGACAGCGATGTGTTTCAGGAAAAAGTCATCTCCCGCGTGCCGGCACGGCGCTGGGGACAACCTGCCGATTTTGGCGGCGTTGCCGTCTATCTGGCCAGTGATGCCGCCGCCTATCATTCAGGCGACAGCTTTATCATTGATGGCGGCTATTCGATTTTTTAGTCAATATCGACAATCACCCGTCCGCGCACCTGACCGGCCAATATCTGTTGGCCGAGTTCAGGCAGCGCATCCATTGTGACCGGCTGGCTCATCGCGTCCAGCTTGTCCATATCCAAATCCTGCGCCAGTCGCGCCCAAGCCTGCTCGCGCAAAGCGCGCGGCGCCATCACACTGTCAACGCCTTTCAGCGTCACGCCGCGCAGAATAAACGGCATGACCGTCGCTGGCAGGTCAGGGCCTTGCGCCAGACCGCAAGCGGCAACCGTGCCGCCATAGCGCGTTTGGGCAATCGCATTGGCGAGTGTATGGCTGCCCACCGCATCGACCACGGCGGCAAAGTTTTCTTTGCCCAGCGGCCTGCCCGGCTCGCTGAGTTCCGCCCGGTCAATAATCCGCGACGCACCCAAACCCGTCAGATAATCGGCTTCGTCAGGCCGTCCGGTCGAGGCGACAACCTGATAACCGAGCTTTGCCAAAAGGGCGATAGCGACACTGCCAACACCGCCGGCAGCACCTGTGACCAGCACCTCGCCCGCATCTTTCGGCGTGTCGGGTTCAATCGCCATCACGCAAAGCATGGCGGTATAGCCAGCCGTGCCAATCGCCATGGCGCGGGGGGCAGAAATTGCCTCAGGCCGCTTGACCAGCCAGTCGCCCTTGACCCGTGCCTTACCGGCATAACCGCCAAAATGGGTCTCACCAACCCCCCAGCCATTCAGCACAACCGCATCGCCCGGCGCATAATCAGGGTGCGATGAGCTTTCCACCGTGCCGGTAAAGTCAATCCCCGGTATCATCGGCCAGACCCGCACAACCGGTGACGCGCCGGTCAGCGCCAGCCCGTCCTTGTAATTCACTGTCGAATGAGACACGGCAATGGTAACATCGCCTTCCATCAAATCATTTTCCGTCAGCTCGACAAATTCATGGGTCTGCCCATTATCGGTTTTATTGAGCCGCAAGGCGCGAAAGCTGTCAGTCATTTTGGTCTCCCTTTAATCAAATGCGACCGGTTGGCCTGTCGCCGGTGTCACCAATTCATCTTCCCACATAATGCGCTGCCCGCGCACCATTGTGCCGACCGGCCAGCCCTTTATCTGCTTACCGGTAAAAGGCGACCAGCCACAATGGCTGGCCAGCCAATCTTCGGTAATCTCGCGCGTGGCGCCGAGGTCAACAAAGGTCAAATCAGCATGATTGCCGATTTTCACTTCGCCCTTTTCCTTCAGGCCGAATAATTCAATCGCCTTATGGCTGGTCAGCGAGACCAGCCTTTGCAGGGATAATTTGCCTTCGGCCATATGGTTCAGCATCAGCGGCAAAAGCGTTTGCACACCCGGCATACCCGACGGCGAATGGGGATAGGCATCGGCTTTTTCTTCTTTCGTGTGCGGCGCATGGTCGGAGCCGATAACATCAACAATACCCTGTTCCAGCGCCTTCCACAGCGCCGCGCGGTGGCGGGCGTCACGAATGGGCGGGTTCATTTGCGCGTAAGTGCCAAGCTCGTCATAGGCTTGCGGCCCGGCCAGCGTCAAATGTTGCGGCGTCACTTCCACCGATACAATATCGCGATTGGCGGCAAGCATTTGCATTTCTTCTTCTGTGGTGACATGCAGCACATGGATGCGCTTATTGGCGGCGCGGGCGATTTTAATCAGCCGTCTGGTGCTGGAAATCGCCACTTCCTCATCGCGCCAGACCGGATGGGTTTCCACTTTGCCGGTTTCAGCAAGCGGGCGACGCTCGCGCAGACGAAACTCGTCTTCGCTGTGAAATGCGGCGCGGCGGCGAATATGCTTGATGATATCGGTGACGCCATCATCATCCGGCACCAGCAAATTGCCGGTTGATGACCCCATGAAAACCTTCACGCCGCACACGCCCTCATAGCGCTCCAGCTCCGGCAATTGCTCGGCATTTTCATGCGTGCCGCCGACATAAAAGGCGAAATCACAATGCATGCGGTTGCGCCCGCGCGCCACTTTATCTAGTATCGCTTCCGGTGTCGTGGTGGGCGGCTTGGTGTTCGGCATTTCAAACACCGCCGTCACCCCGCCCATGACCGCGGCCAGCGAACCCGATTGCAAATCTTCCTTATGCTCAAGCCCCGGCTCGCGGAAATGCACTTGCGTGTCAATCACGCCGGGCAGAATGGTCAGGCCGGTCGCATCAACATGCGCCGCGCCCTGCTCGGCGGTCACATCGCCAAGGGCGGCAAAGCGGCCATCCTTAATGCCAATCGGCGTTTCCGCGCTGCCATCCAGACCGGCCAGCACGCCGCCTGTAATCACCAAATCATAAATGGGAGAGGCCATATCTTTTACACCCGTCTGTCAAACTCTGTTGCTGTTATGCGTTTCATGGTTAGCAAATTGCGCCGCGCTTGTCGCATATTTTGCACCATGTTCCACCAAATATCCCGCCAGCGCCGCCACATTCTTGCCACTGTAAAGCCCATAGGGGCGTCCCTTATCGCCAATTTCCGGCGCGCTTTGCAGGCGCATCACCACCGGCACGCCGGTCATCGCCGCCAGCCGCGCGGTAAAGCGTTCACTGCCGACATAAGCAAGGCTGCGTTGCAGCAGCTTGGCGCGGCGCGGCAGCGATAAATCATCCAAACGGGTGATTTGCCCGGCCGGTAAATTGCCCATCAAATTATCAGCCAATGGCGTGCCGGATGTTGACAACAGCACAAAATGGGCATTGTCGAAAGGCGCACCATATTCGGCCAGCCGCCATGCCAACTCGCCATAATGCTGCCATGTCCAATCGGCGCGCGCCGCCTCATCCGGCGCCAGCACAATAAGCGGGGTTTCCGGCAATAAAGCGGCGGGCAATGGCACATGGATTTTATCGGGCAGAAATAAATGCGGGCCAATAACCGCACCATTGCCGGACAAATCCGGCACACCATAGGCTTCCGGCTCAAGAGGGGTCTCCATCCGCCGCAACGCCCATAGCAAAGCCGGTAAATGACTGCCGCGCAGATTGACCACCAAATGCCAAATGCGTCCCATTAAAGCGCTGGCCAGTCGCGCGCGCGACGCCGCATCCGGCGCGGCAGGAAAAGCCAGCAAACGTGCTTTCACCGGCAAATTGTCAAATAGCGGAAACTGGTCAGGCGGCGCGATAATGTGAAACTGCGCCTTGGGATAAGTCTCAATCAATTGCGCCAGCAAACCCGTGCCGGTCAGGGCGGCCAGCCCATCTGCCGGTGAAAAATAGAGAATATGGCGCGAAAACATGGAAGCCAGTATAGCCTGCTTTGGCGGTTTGATAAATCGCTTCCCATTGGGGGCGACCACCGGCGTTGATACATGCTGCTTGAAATTGGCGCGCAAATTTGACACATCTGGCAAATGAGCATGTTTCACACCATTTTGGGCAATCGCCGCCTGCTGCGGATTGGCGGGGCGGACAGGGTTGATTTTCTGCAAAATCTGCTCACCCAAAATGTCACGGCAGATATCATGCCGCCGCTTTCCGCCGCCGCCCTGCTGACCCCGCAAGGCAAGCTGGCCTATGATATGCTGCTCTGGCACAAATCTGAGGAAATATGGCTGGAGCTTGACGCGGCGCAAATCGCGCCTTTGCACAAAAAGCTGATGCTTTATCGCTTGCGCGCCAATGTCAGTTTTGCCGAGGAAGAAGCGCGCATTGGCTTGGTCTGGACGGATGACACCAGCCAAACCCTGCCTGCGCTTGCCGGTTTTGCGCCTGACCCGCGCCATGCGCGCCTTGGCCTGCGCGGCTTGCTGACCAATGGCGATAGTGGCGATTTACCCGGCATAGCCGCGACACCGCAGGACTGGCAGGCGCACCGCTTGACGCTCGGCGTGCCGGAAGGGCCGGAAGAATTGCCGATGGGGCAGCATTTTCCGCTTGAACTCGGCTTTGCTCAAATGGCGGCGATTGATTTTCAAAAAGGCTGTTTTGTCGGACAAGAAGTCACCTCGCGCACGCATCGGCGCGGCAAGCGTCGCAAAAGCCTGCGCCCCCTGATATTTGAGACCGAAGCGCCGCCTGTCGGGACGGCCATTACCGCCAATGAGCGCGTCTATGGCGAAATACTGGCCGCGCGGGACAAGCAAGCCTTGGCTTTGCTGCGCGATGATGCTCCAATAAGCGGCTTGCAGGCCAATGGTATGACTTTTACCCGCCTTGACGGCCTGTTTAACGATGCGTAGGCAGGGTCTGGCAATTTTCTGGCAAAGCATGCCGACACGGTTTATGTTTGATTCGCAAAGCGTTTAGGGAGTTAACATGTTTGGTGTTCACATTTCTGGCACCGGTCTTTTCACGCCGGAAGAAGCCATCAGCAATGATGAATTGGTGACGGCGTTCAATACCTATGTCGATAATTTCAACCGCGACAATGCCGCCGCCATTGAAGCCGGAGAGATTGAGGCGCTGACCCCTTCTGATAGTGGCTTTATTGAAAAAGCCTCCGGCATTAAAAGCCGCTATGTGCTGAATAAAAGCGGCATTCTTGACCCTGAGATTATGTGTCCGCGCCTGCCGGAGCGCAGCAATGACGAACCCTCTTATCTGGCGGAAATGGCGTTAAAAGCCGCGGAGGGTGCGCTGGCCGAGGCCGGTATCGCAGCCGGCGATATTGACGCTGTTCTGGTCGCCTGCGCCAATCTGGAGCGCCCCTATCCGGCCATTGCCATTGAAGTGCAGGAATTACTCGGCATTGACGGCTTTGCCTTTGACATGAATGTCGCCTGCTCATCAGCCACTTTCGGCCTGCAAACCGGCTATGACATGATACGCTCCAACAGTGCCGAGCGCGTGCTGCTGGTCAATCCGGAAGTTTGCACCGGCCATTTGAATTTCCGCGACCGCGACAGCCATTTTATTTTCGGCGATGTCGCCACCGCCGTGGTGCTGGAGCGCTCTGATATTTGCACCAATGACGCCGCCTTTGAAATTATCGACACAAGGCTGGTCACCAAATTTTCTAATAATATCCGCAATAATTTCGGCTTTTTGAACCGCGCGTCACCGGAAGGCATTGACGCCAAAGACAAGCTTTTCGTGCAGGAGGGACGCAAAGTCTTCCGCGAAGTTAGCCCGCTTGTCGCGGAGCTGATTACCAGCCATCTGGCCGACAATAATCTTGAAGCCACCGGCCTGCGCCGCATGTGGCTGCATCAGGCCAATCGCAATATGAATGATTTTATCGCCCGCAAAGTGCTGGGGCGCGACCCGGAAGCCGACGAACAGCCCACTGTGTTGGATGAATATGCCAATACCAGCTCGGCCGGTTCCATCATTGCCTTTCACAAGCATAAAAGCGATTTTGAAACCGGCGAGACGGGCGTGATTTGCAGCTTTGGGGCTGGCTATTCCGCCGGTAGCGTGATTGTCCGCCGCGTATGAGCGCATGGCGCTTGGCAAAATCGGCCTTGGCGGCATAGACTGAGCGAATGGATGCGCGCATACCCTCATCGGAAATCAGCATTGATGTCAGCACTGCCATTATGCGCTGTCACAATATGGCGCTGCAATGCCGCTTGGTGAAACAGGACGACCCCAACGCCACTGACCGCTTGCCCTTTGGCCCTTTCATGCCGGATTTGCACCGCACAATGGAAGCCGGCTTGCGCCATTGGGTGCGCGAACAGGTTGGCCTCGCACTCGGCCATGTCGAACAATTATACACTTTCGCCGATCGAGGTCGCCATGCGCGCGCCGCACAAAATGACCCGCATATTGTTTCCGTCGGCTATCTGGCACTTGCAGAGACCGGCACAATTGATGCCGCACCCAACCAAGACCAGCAGCTTTGGGGCGATGTCTATTATTATTTCCCGTGGGAAGATTGGCGCGCCGGTCGCCCGGACTGCCTTGCCGAGCAAATACCCAATGCGCTCGATATTTGGCTTTCAACCAATCCGGACGCGGCGGAACGGGCGCGCACCGCCTTTGCGCTTGATGGCGGCCAATGGGATGAAGAGTTTGTGCTGGAGCGTTATGAACTGCTCTATGAGGCCGGGCTGGTGCCGGAAGCCTATTATGACAACCGCGTCGCCGCCCTGCCCGCACCGGCCTTGCCGGGTCTGGTGATGCAGCTTGACCATAGGCGAATTTTGGCCACGGCGCTTGGCCGTCTGCGCGGCAAGATGAAATACCGGCCGGTGATTTTCGACCTGATGCCGGAGCATTTCACCCTGACCGATTTGCAAAACACCGCCCAAGCTGTGCTTGGCATCAATCTGCACAAACAGAATTTCCGCCGTCTTGTGGAGAAATCTGACTTTGTGGAGCCGACCGGACGCACACGCGCCGCCCGTGGCCGACCCGCCGAATTGTTTCGCCTGCGCCACCAGCAGCGCAATGAACGCCCGCTGGCCGGTTTGCGTATCTCCGCGTCGCGCCCCTCATCCGGAAAGCGAATGCGCTGAAATATGTGACAAGCCTGTGACATTTGCCTTGAAATTACTGTCAAAAGCCTCATATTAAGAGCATGAATTATGCTCAATTTGAGTATAAATAGCCGGTTAAACCGGTCGCAGCACGACAAAAGCGGAGTCTTGCCATGTTTACAGCCAGCCAGGAATTAACGGCCAGCGCAAGCAGCCTGCCGGCAGGACAAAGTGGCGCGCAGATTCTGGCCGAAATGGACATTGCCTATAGCGATGGTCTGGCACGCGATATGGCACCGCTTTATGAACGGGTAAAAAGCGTTATTCCGTCGGTTGAGTGGCCGTTTTTTGCCCCCTATATCCAGGCCATTAACGAGCTGAAAAAGCAAAAAAACGCTGTCATTCTGGCGCATAATTACCAAACGCCGGAGATTTTTCACTGTGTCGCCGATGTGGTTGGTGACAGTTTGCAATTGGCCGTGGAGGCGGCGCGCGCCGAAGGCGATATGATTGTGCAATGCGGTGTGCATTTCATGGCCGAAACTTCAAAACTGCTCAATCCTGACAAAACCGTGCTAATGCCCGATATGGGGGCTGGCTGTTCGCTGGCCGAAAGCATTACCGGTGCTGATGTCCGCAGCCTGCGCGAAGCCTATCCCGGCGTGCCAATTGTCACTTATGTCAATACATCGGCGGCGGTGAAGGCCGAAAGCGATGTCTGTTGCACCTCGTCCAATGCAGTGAAAATTGTCGAGGAAATGGCCGCCGCCAGTGGCAGCCACAGGATTTTGTGCATACCGGATGAATATCTGGCGCAAAACATTGCCCGCGAGACCGATATTGAGGTGATTGCCTGGAAAGGCCGTTGCGAAGTGCATGAATTATTCACCGCCGAGGAATTGCGCGGCTATCGGGAAAGCGACCCCGGCTTGCGGATTATCGCCCATCCGGAATGCAAACCGGATGTGCTGGATGAGGCGGATTTTTCCGGCTCAACCTCGGCCATGATTAAATGGGTGACCGACAATCAGCCCGACCGTGTGCTGATGGTGACCGAATGTTCCATGAGCGATAATGTGGCGGTCGAAAACCCGCAGGTCAATTTTGTCCGCCCCTGCAATCTGTGTCCGCATATGAAGCAAATCACCCTGCCGAAAGTGCTGGAAGCATTGGTGTTTGAACGCGAGCAAATCGAAGTTGAAAAAGCTGTGGCCGCGCGCGCGCGTGCAGCCGTGGAACGCATGATTGAGATGAGCCGCTAGGCCATTATGATGCCGACACCCCCAACCCCCAACATTATTGATGCCGGTGACGTGCTGGTGGTCGGTGCCGGTCTGGCCGGTATTTTCACCGCATTGAAACTGGCGCCGCGTCCGGTGACGGTGCTGGCTGCCGGCAAGCGCAGCAAGGGCAGCGCCAGTAATTGGGCGCAAGGTGGCATTGCCGCCGCTTTGGCCGAAAATGACAGCCCGGCCAATCATGCGCGCGACACAATTGCCGCCGGTGATGGGCTGGTCAATGCCGGTATGGCGCATGTGCTGGCCGAGGAAGCCGGTGCGCGCATTGCCGATTTGGCCGCTTATGGCGTGCCATTTGACCGCGACGCCAAAGGCCGTTTCCGGCTTGGTCGGGAGGCCGCACACAGCCATAACCGGATTGTCGGTGTGGGCGGCGACCGGGCGGGGCGCGAAATCATGTCGGCGCTGATTACCCGCGCTATTGCCACCCCATCCATCAGCTTTATGGAAGGTTTTGCCGCTTATGAGCTGGCAGTAGAAAATGGTCGGGTGGTAGGTGTGTTTGCCCGCCCCGCCGCCGACAGCCATTTTGCTGGCCCGATTTTTATCCGCGCCCGTGCCACCATATTGGCGACCGGCGGCATTGGTCATCTTTACGCTGTTACCACCAATCCGCGCAGCGCCAATGGCGAGGCGCTGGCTATGGCCGCGCGCGCTGGCGCGCATATTGCCGATGCCGAATTTGTGCAGTTTCACCCCACCGCGCTGACCGGTATGGGCGACCCCGCCCCGCTGGCGACCGAAGCCTTGCGCGGCGAGGGCGCAAGATTGATTAACCGGCATGGCCACCGGTTTATGCCGGATATTCATCCCGATGCCGAGCTTGCGCCGCGCGATATTGTGGCGCGCGCCGTATTCCATCAAATAGGCGAAACCGGCGCGGTCGGGCTGGATTTGCGCGGCAAGCACACGCATGGTCTGGCCGAGGCATTGGAGACCCGCTTTCCGACCGTTTATGCCAGTTGCATCAAAGCCGGTATTGACCCGACCCGCCAAGTGCTGCCGGTCGCTCCGGCAACGCATTTCCACATGGGCGGCATCCGCACAGACGCGCATGGGCGCAGCAGCGTGCCGGGTCTGTGGGTATGTGGCGAGGCGGCTTGCACCGGCGTGCATGGTGCCAATCGGCTGGCCAGTAATTCACTGCTGGAAGCGGTGGTCTTTGGCGCGCGCATTGCTAAAGATGTCAATCACAGCGTGCCGCATTCGGGACGCAATCTGCCGCAGCCGCCGGAAACCGAGATTCTCGACAGCCCCGATATGCTGGCTCCGGCGACACGCAAATTACGCCAGCTCATGAGCGACCATGTTGGTGTTTTGCGCCATTATGACGGGCTGGTCGAAAGCTGGCGCGCCTTGCAGCAATTGTCGCGCGCCGGTCAGGGTCACGCGCCCTTTTGCAATATGGTTCTCGCCGCGCAATTCATCACCCGCGCTGCCCTCGCCCGCGAAGAAAGCCGTGGCGGCCATGCCCGCACCGATTTTCCCGCCCCTGCACCCGATAGCCGCAACAGCGATTTTCTGATTTCAGACCTGACCGATTTTTCACCGGCTGCCGCGCCGCCCGCCGATAAACGCCATGTCCCTGTTACCCTATAATTCAAACCCGCTGACAGATATTGCCCTGCCAGACGCCATGCCAGAGGCCATAATTGAGCGTCTGGTGGCCGATGCGCTGGCCGAGGATTTGGGGCAGTCGGGCGATGTAACCTCTGCCGCCGTTATTCCGGAAACCGCCCAGGCCAAAGCGGTTATTCGCGCCCGCGAGACCGGTATTTTGGCCGGATTGGATTTTGCCCTCGCCGCTTTCCGGCATGGCGATGTCGGGCTGAGCGTCACGCCGCATAAAACCGATGGGGACGCACTGGCAGCGGGTATGGATGTATTGACAATAAAAGGCGCGGCGCGGGCTTTGCTGGCCGCCGAACGTGTGGCGCTTAATTTTCTCGGCCATTTATCCGGCATTGCCAGCCAGACCGGCAAATTGGCCGCGCTGATTGCCCATACGGACGCGCAAATATGCGATACGCGCAAAACCACACCCGGCCTGCGGGCAGCGGAAAAATATGCCGTGCGCGCCGGTGGTGGTGCAAATCACCGCTTTGGCCTGCATGATGCCATACTGATTAAGGACAATCACATAGCGGTGGCCGGGGGCGTGGGTGCTGCCTTGAGCGCGGCTCAAGCCCATGCCGGTGACAGCTTGCCAATTGAGATTGAGGTGGACACGCTTGACCAGCTTGACGAGGCTATGGCGGCGGGTGCGAAAATCGTGCTGCTCGACAATATGCCCCCCAATATGCTGGCCGAGGCAGTGCGCCGGATTGACGGGCGCGCGGTCAGCGAAGCGTCAGGTCAGGTGTCGGCGGAAACCATTGCCGCCATTGCCGAAAGCGGGGTTGACTATATTTCCGTCGGCCGCATCACCCATTCTGCGCCCTGCCTCGATTTGGGTCTTGATATTGATATTGAAGCGTGAGCTTTTATCCAGCCTAATTTGTTTGCGCCAAATCATTATAGAAAATATGCCGCCCGATTTTTGCCAAACGCAGCATATCGCGGTTCCAATAAGGGTCAACATAATCGGCATGATAATGCGTCGCCGGCAGGGAAGTCGGCTTGGTGTGGCGTTTCATCAACATATAGGCAGCCACGCGCTGCGAGCGTTGCCATAAAATACGGTTTTTCGGGCGGTCGGATTTGCCGTCACAGGCAAAAGAAAACTGGCATTTATGGCGGCGATATTCGCCCTGAAAAACAACACCGCAAACTGTTGACGGATAACGCCGGTCATTGACCCGGTTAATCACCACATCGGCGACGGCCTTCCAGCCGGACAGGGGTTCCGAACGCGCTTCATAATAAATCGCCTGTGCCAGACAGCGCTTTTCGGCGCGCTGGTTTTCCGCCTGCCGACGGGTTGTCACCGGCGCCCGAAACAGGCTTTCCGTATCGGCATAAGCGACAGGCTGAATGACCGGACGCGTCGTCCCGTCGGGCATTTCGTTCTGCGATTGAGCGTCGGCATAGGTCGCAAGCGTCGCGCCATCATCTCGCGCCGCGCTGATTTGCCAGCCAATAAAGCCAAGCATGGCGACAGCCACACAGCGATAGGCCAGCGCATCCAGCGCGCCGACAATATGCCTGATATCCAACCAACCGATAAGTTTGAGCATTTTTTCAACTCCTGCCATTGCTGACCGGAGTTTCTCCCGAAACACCTAAATATCCGGTTAATCGGTAAACTGCTTCGCGGATTCGGCGTGTTCAACTTTTGTAACACCAAATTACGTTATTTTACGCCTTGTTTGCGCCGAATGGCCGCCTGCGCCGCCGCCAGACGAGCAATCGGCACGCGGAAAGGCGAGCAGGACACATAATCCAGCCCCAATTGCTGACAGAATTCAATCGTTGCCGGATCGCCGCCATGTTCGCCACAAATGCCCAATTTGACATCCGGCCTTGTGGCGCGCGCCTTACCGGCGGCCAGTTCCATCAACGCCCCCACCCCGTCGCGGTCAAGCGTGGCAAAAGGGTCATTCTCAAAAATATGGTTTTTCACATAATCGGGCAGGAAATTGCCGGAATCGTCGCGGCTCAGACCCAGTCCGGTTTGTGTCAAATCATTAGTGCCAAACGAGAAAAAAGCGGCCTGCGCGGCCAGCCGGTCGGCCAACACCGCCGCGCGAGGCACTTCAATCATTGAGCCGGTCACATAGGCGGGAGCAAAACTGTGCGCCGCCTCATATTGCTCGGCTATGCGCCGTGTCATCCGGTTCAAAATCTCCAGCTCGGCCACATCAATCACCAGCGGGAACATGATTTCCACTTGCGGCGTCTCTCCGGCTTCATTGGCAATATCCTGCAAGGCACCAAAAATGGCGCGCAATTGCATTTCGTAGATTTCCGGCGCGGTTATCGCCAGCCGACAGCCGCGATGGCCAAGCATGGGATTGGTCTCATGCAAGGCGGTAATGCGCGCCCGCAAAGCCGCCGCGTCAACACCAAGCAGGCTTTCAAGCGCGCTCAAATCATCATCCGTTTGCGGCAAAAACTCATGCAAAGGCGGGTCAAGCAGACGAATGGTCACCGGCAGACCGGCCATTTCTCTGAACAGGGCAGCAAAATCGGCACGCTGTTCCGGCTCCAATTCGGCCAGCGCGGCAGCGCGGGCTTGCGCGGTTTCGGCCAATATCATGGCGCGCACATGCAGCACGCGGCGCGGGTCAAAAAACATATGCTCGGTGCGGCACAGGCCGATACCTTCCGCCCCGAAGCGGCGCGCCCGCGCGGCATCTTCGGGCGTTTCGGCATTGGTTCGCACGCGCATCAAACGCTGGCCGTCCGCCCAGGCCATCAGCGCGGCAAAATCGCCCGATAATTCAGCCTCCAAAGTCGGCACAGCACCTTCCATCACCCGCCCGGTTGTCCCGTCAATGGTAATCACATCGCCTTCTGCAATCTTATGCGCGCCAATTTGCGCCTGTCCGGCGTCAAGGTCGATTTGCAGCGCACCGGCACCGGATACGCAAGGCCGACCCAGCCCGCGCGCCACAACGGCAGCATGGCTGGTCATGCCACCTCGCGCGGTTAAAATCGCCTGCGCGGCATACATGCCGTGAATATCTTCCGGACTGGTTTCGGTGCGTAACAACACGACTTTTTCACCCTGCGCCGCCAAGGCTTCGGCGCTATCGGCGGTAAAGCACACCGCCCCGCTGGCAGCACCGGGCGAGGCCGGCAGCCCCTTGGTCAGCACATTATAGGAAGCGGTCGGGTCAAGCGTGGGATGCAGCAATTGTTCAAGCGCCGGCGGGTCAATGCGGCTGACCGCTTCGGCTTCCTCAATCAGCCCTTCACCCACCATATCCACGGCAATTTTCAGCGCCGCCTGCACGGTGCGCTTGCCATTGCGGGTTTGCAAAATAAACAAGCGCCCCTGCTGTATGGTGAACTCAACATCCTGCATATCGCGGAAATGATTTTCCAGCCGGTCAAAAACCCGCACCAGCTCGTCAAATGATTCCGGCATGGCTTCTTCCAGCGACGCATCTTCCATGTCTGCCGCCTCGCGCGCGGCGCGGGTCAGATAATGCGGCGTGCGAATACCGGCCACCACATCTTCACCTTGCGCGTTGAGCAGAAACTCGCCGTAAATCTCAC
The DNA here is from genome assembly GCA_038123715.1 of Rhodobiaceae bacterium. GTDB lineage: Bacteria > Pseudomonadota > Alphaproteobacteria > RS24 > RS24 > JAYPAN01. The sequence goes on from JAYPAN010000002.1 coordinate 45,747, forward strand.
GCGCGCCATTGGACGGATTGCGGGTAAAGGACACGCCGGTCGCGCTGTTCATGCCGAGATTGCCAAACACCATCGCCTGCACATTAACCGCCGTTCCCCATTCATCGGGGATATTGTGCAACCGGCGATAGGTGATGGCGCGCTGATTGTTCCAACTGTCAAATACGGCGCGTATTGCGCCCCATAATTGCGCCTGCGGCTCTTGCGGAAAAGATTGCCCCGCTTCCGCCTCAATCACATCGCGATAACGCCCGCACACTTCCTGCCAGTCATCGGCATCCAGCTCGGCATCCTGCGTCACCGCATTTTCGAGCTTGTAGTCATCGAGCGCTTCTTCAAAGAAATCATGCGCCACGCCCATCACCACATCGCCATACATTTGCATGAAACGGCGATAGCTGTCCCAAGCGAAGCGGGCATCGCCCGACTTCTCGGCCAGGGCCGCCACAGTGACATCATTGAGGCCAAGATTAAGAACTGTGTCCATCATGCCCGGCATGGAGGCGCGCGAACCGGAGCGCACGGAAACCAGAAGCGGGTTTTTGCTGTCGCCGAAAGATGCCCCCAAATCCTTGCTCAGTCGCGCCAGCGCCGCGGTGACATCGTCCTCCAAACCGTCGGGAAAGGTTTTGTCATGGCTATTATACCAAGTGCAAATATCAGTGGTCAGCGTGAAGCCTGGCGGTACAGGCAAGCCGAGCAAGCTCATTTCGGCCAGATTGGCGCCTTTGCCGCCCAACAAATCGCGCATATCGGCGCGCCCATCCGCGGTTCCCCCGCCGAAACTGAACACGCGCCTGTCCTGTGTCATACGCCCACCTATTCAATCAGGTCGAAAGCCGCAGCGCGGCGCATTTTGGCAATCAGCCCGTGCAACAGGTTAAGCCGATTCTGGCGGATATCGGCATTATCGTCATTGACCATGACTGTCTCGAAAAACGCATCAACCGGTGCGCGCAGAGTGGCCAGCGCTGTCAGATATTTTTGCAGCGCGTCATGGTCGGCCAGCGTCTTGCTGCCCCTGACCGCATTTATCGCTTTGGCGAGGTTTTTTTCTTCATCATTTTGCAGCAAATCAGCATTGACCGACCCGGCTTCGGCATCGGCTTTTTCGATAATCCCATTGGCGCGGCGATAGGCAGCCAGCAAATTGCCGCCATCTTCTGTCGCCAAAAACGCCGCCAGCTTTTCAGCCCGCAAAGCCAAATCCACCACATCATCGCCGCCATCGGCAAAGACCGCGCTGACAATATCATGGCTGATGCCCTGTTCGCGCAAATGAACTTTCAAACGCTCGGCCAGAAAGCCCATTAAATCATCGGCCAGCGCGTCTGCTGCGTCGCCATCATGCAAAGCCAAAGCGGCGGTGAATACTGGCTTCAATGCCAAAGACGTGTCGGTTTCGAGCAAAATGCGGATAACCCCAAGCGCGGCGCGGCGCAAAGCATAAGGGTCTTTGGAGCCGGTCGGTTTTTCGTCAATCAGCCAAAAGCCGGTCAGCGTGTCGATTTTATCGGCCAGCGCGACAATGCAACCTTCCGCGCCATGCGGTATGCTGTCAGCCGGCCCTGCCGGTTTGTAATGGTCGGTAATCGCCGCGGCAACCGCGCGCCCCAGCCCGTCATGCGCGGCGTAATAGCCGCCCATAATGCCCTGCAATTCGGGAAACTCATAAACCATGCCGGATACCAAATCAGCCTTGGCCAATTCGGCGGCTTGGGTTGCCGCAATCGCATCAGCTGTGTCAAAAGCCGATGCCAGCAGACCGGCCAGTTTTTTCATCCGTTCGGCCTTGTCGCCAACCGTGCCGAGGCGGGCGTGGAAAGTCACATTTTCCAATTCCGGCAAATGGCTTTTCAGCGCGTTGCGCCTGTCTTGATCCCAGAAAAACCGCGCATCGGCCAGCCGCGCGCGCAAGACGCGCTCATTGCCGGCAATAATCGCCGCGCCATTATCGGCGGTGACAATGTTGGACACGGTGATGAAATAAGGAGCCAGCCGTCCGGTCGCCGGGTCGCGGACAGCCAGATATTTTTGATGGGTTCGCATGACTGAGGTCAGCACCTCATCGGGCAAATCCATAAAATCATCATCAATGCGACCGATAAGCGGCACCGGCCATTCGACCAGCCCCGCCGTTTCGCGCACAAGCTGGCTGTCCTCGACAAGCTGGCCGCCCTTATCCGCCGCCAAACGCGCCGCCGTTTCGGCAATCATCGCCTCGCGGATAGCGGCATCGGCCAGCACATTGGCATGTTCCAATACGCGCAAATAATCGGCAGCATGGGAAATACTCAGCGCATCAGGCGCCATGAACCGATGGCCGAAACTGCTGTCGCCACTGACCAGACCGTCAACGGAAAACGTTACAATCTCTCCGTCCAGACAGCACAGCACAGACCGCAAGGGACGCACCCAGCGCAAGCTGCCCGCGCCCCAGCGCATGGATTTCGGCCAGGTAAAACCGGCTATCATTTGCGGCAGAAACGCAGCCAGCGCATCGGCCAGCGCGCCGCCCTGTTCATTGATTTCGAGAATATAAAATGCGCCCTTAGCGTCATCACGCACCGTCAAACTGTCAGTATTGTCCAGCCCGTTGGCGCGCAAAAAACCTTCAATCGCCTTAGCCGGTGCGTCCACTCTGGGGCCTTTTTTCTCCTCGGCGCGGTCGGGCAATTGCGTCGGCAGGCCATTGGCCAGCAAGGCCAGCCTTTGCGGCGCGACATAGGTTTCCAGACTTGTCGGTGCAATGTTCAGATCGTCGAGAAAAGCGGTGAAGCGGCGCGCCAATTCCTCGGCGGCGCGTGCCTGCATTCCGGCGGGGATTTCTTCTGAATAAAGCTCAAGCAGAAAATCGGTCATTTTTCTGCTCCCTTATCGCCACCGGCCAGCCACGCTTCGGCGCAAGCCTTGGCCAGCGCACGCACACGGCCAATATAGGCCTGTCGCTCGGTCACGGAAATCACCCCGCGTGCGTCGAGCAGGTTGAAATTATGGCTGGCTTTCATGCATTGGTCATAGGCTGGCAATGCCAAACCGCGCGCTGCCAATTGGCGACATTCTTCTTCGGCATCCTCAAAATGGCGCAGCAATATATCAGTATTGGCTGCTTCAAAATTATAATGAGAGAACTCGAACTCGGCGCGGTGAAAAACATCGCCATAAGTGACACCGGCGCCGTTAAAATCAAGCTCAAAGCCATTGTCGCGCCCCTGCACATACATAGCCAAACGCTCCAGCCCGTATGTCAGCTCGCCCGATACCAGCTCGACATCAATACCGCCAACCTGTTGGAAATAGGTAAATTGCGACACTTCCATGCCATCGCACCAAACCTCCCAGCCCAGCCCCCACGCACCCAATGTCGGGCTTTCCCAATCATCTTCAACAAAGCGAATATCATGCGCCAGCGGGTCAATGCCCAACACTTCCAGACTGTCGAGATAAAGCTGTTGGATATTGTCAGGCGAGGGCTTCAATATCACCTGAAACTGATAATAATGTTGGAAACGATTGGGGTTTTCCCCATAACGGCCATCGGTTGGACGCCGCGAAGGTTGCACATAGGCGGCATTCCACGGCTCCGGCCCCAAAGCGCGCAACACGGTCGCCGGATGAAATGTGCCAGCCCCCATTTCCATGTCATAGGGCTGCAATATCACGCAGCCCTGCGCGGCCCAATAGGCTTGCAATTTCATGATAAGAGCCTGAAAAGATGGCGCGGTTTTTGTCATATCATATCTCTGTGCCTTGCCTGCCCATATGGCGGGCGTCAAACTGTTTTGACTGGCGCGAAATTAGCCGCCGACCGGCGCAAATGCAAGCGCCGCGCCATGCCGCAGGATATTTTCTGCCGCCGCACTTGGTTCGCCCTGCTCATTTTGCAAATAAAGCGGCGGCAAAAGGGTCGGTGCGCCGCGCCGGTCGCGCCGCCCGCACAGTATTATGCGATGCGCCGCCGCCCCGGCGCGCGGGGCAATCGGCAATATCACAATATCGCCGAGCCTTGGCGTGAAAGCGGCCAGCAATTCCGGCAGGGCATCGGCGCGTTGGATGAAAGCGATATAAGCGCCCGCCTTCGCCAACGCGCAGGCGCGGCTGACCCAAATATCAAGCGATTGCGCTGCCGCCAAATGCGCCCGCGCCTTGGCTTGATTATCCGGCTCCGGCACAGTGCCGGCACGGTAATAGGGCGGATTGGCCAGCACCATGTCAAAGCCATTGGCGGTCAGACCAAGCGTGTCAAACGGGGCGGTCAAATCACCGGCTACAAAACGCACACGCTCGGCCAGCCCGTTTTGCGCCGCATTGTCGCGCGCCAATGCCACTTGCACCGGGTCAATCTCAATGCCGGTCACATCAAGCTGGGGCAGGCGGGCGGCAGCGCAAAGCGACACCACACCGACGCCGCTGCCAAGCTCGCAAAGTTTTTCCACCGGCATGGTCGGGTCAATGCATGCTGCCAGCAAAACCGCATCATGACCGCTGCGAAACCCGTCTTTGGGCTGGCTGATACGCAATTTGCCGCCGAGAAACCCGTCCTGTGTTGTCGGCTCTGTCATTTCA
>JAYPAN010000002.1:50412-101217 GCA_038123715.1 Rhodobiaceae bacterium
CCTGCATCAATTTGCCCGCCCCGCTTCCGGCCATTTCGCTTGACCTCATGCCGCCCCGCCTTTAAGCCAAAAGAGAAAGAGGCAATATGGCAGAAATCATCCAATTAAGCGAAAACCGCCGCGACACGCAGGACGCGCTTGACCGTCTGCAAAAGCATTTTACCGATGAGTTGGTTAAAGTAGAACAAACAATTACTGACCATATGAGTTCGGCGGCATCCCTGATTCCCGAAATCAGCGGGCATATTGTTGGCGCCGGGGGTAAACGCTTGCGACCGCTTCTGACGCTGTCGGCGGCGCGGCTGTCGGGCTATCAGGGCGACAAACAAATCATGCTGGCGGCGGCGGTTGAGTTCATGCACACGGCGACATTGCTGCATGATGATGTTGTCGATGACAGCGATATGCGGCGCGGCAAACCGACGGCGCGTAAAATCTGGGGCAATCCGGCCAGCGTGCTGGTTGGTGATTTCCTGCTTGGTCAGGCATTCCGCATGATGGTGACGACCGGCTCACTGGCCGCGCTCAACACATTATCCACCGCAGCGGCGATTATTGCCGAGGGCGAAGTCATGCAAATGGCCGCCCTGCAAAATGTGCAAATCAGCGAAGATAATTATCTGCAAATCATTGAGGCGAAAACCGCCGCCCTGTTTGCCGCCGCCGCCGAAGTTGGCGGCATTGTCGCCAATGCACCGGAGGCCGAAATTGAAGCGCTGAAATCTTTCGGGCGCAATCTCGGCATTGCTTTCCAGCTTGTCGATGATGCGCTTGACTATGGCAGTGTCGGGCAGGTGCTGGGCAAAAATACCGGCGCTGATTTCCGCGAAGGCAAAATCACCCTGCCCTTTATTCTGGCTTTCCATCGCGGCGATGATGAGACGCGCGCTTTCTGGCAGCGCATTGCGGCTGCCGAAAGCCTGCCCGACAAAGATGATTTCAACCGCGCGGTTGAGGAAATGCACCGCACCGGCGCGCTTCGCGATACGGTTGCGCGGGCTGCCCATTATGGCGAAAAGGCGCGCGACGCGCTCGGCCTGTTCAAAACCGGTGAGACCCGCCAGCTCATGACCGAGCTGGTCGATTTCTGCATTGCCCGCGCCTATTAGCCTAGCCGCCGCCGCCATTCACCAGCGCCCCCGACACACACCAATGCCGGTCATGCATGGCGCTATAATCGGCCGCGCAAGCCGCCCCCGCGCCCGATGGCACAAGCGCAAAACAACTGGCTCCGCTGCCACTCATCGCCGCATATAACACATCCAACCGCGCCAGCCCGTCAAGGCACTGGCCGATTTCCGGCACAAGGCTTTGAGCCGCCTCGGACAAATCATTGCCAACGGATGCCAGATAGCGGCACAGCTCAAAACTGTCCGCAAAGCGGGCGGGCGGAGACGCCGCCGGTTGCAAAACTGAATCCGCCCCCAATGCGGCAAATACTTGCGCCGTGGACAATGCCGCGCGCGGATTGACCAAGACAATATCCAGCGCCGGCAAGTCGGGCAGCCGTCTGATTTGCGTGCCGGTATCGGTCATAAAGGCTGGTTGGCTTGACAGGCAAACCGGCACATCCGCCCCTAAATTAGCGGCCAAATCACTGATTTCATCTGCCGGTAAAGACAGCTCATAAAGCGTGGCGACAGCGCGCAGGCAGGCCGCTGCATCTGCCGAGCCGCCGCCCAATCCCGCCGCGACCGGTATATGCTTGTCGAGCGTCATATCAACCGGCAAAGCGCGCCCGCAATGGGCTTCCAGCGCCCGCACCGCCCGCAGCACCAGATTATCCGCCCCCTGCCCTTGCGTATCGAGTTGCGCGGCCATTGGCCCGGTGACGGAAAATTGCAGTGCCGTGTCAGCCAGTGCCATGTCAGCCAGTGCAGGGGCGACATGCAAACGCTCGCCAATATCGGCAAAAGCAACAAGGCTTTCCAGCGCGTGATAGCCATTTGCCAACCGCCCGCGCACCCGCAATGTCAGATTGATTTTGGCCGGAACCGCCCAGACAGAAGATGGCGTATCTGCCGCGCTTGTCATGCGCTAAATGGCCGTCCCACCGCGCGGCAGGCGTGGCTTTTGTTTAATAATATGCTTCGGCTGAAGGCCTAGCAGGAGTTTTTCGTCAATGCTTTGCGCGACATTGTCTTCCGGCTCAAAAGCCAACGCTTTGCGCCATTGATAACGCGCTTCCAGCCGCCGCCCCAATTGCCAAAGCGCATCACCGAGATGGTCGGTAATGACTGGGTCGGTTGGCTGCAATTGCGTGGCGCGTTCAAGATAAAACAGCGCCTTGTCATAATCGCCCAGCCGGTAATAGGCCCAGCCCAGACTGTCAACAAAAAACCCGTTATTCGGCTTTTGCTTGACCGCTTTGACGATGATTTGCAGCGCTTCTTGCAAATACATGCCCTTGTCTATCCAGCTATAGCCGAGATAATTCAGCACATGCGGCTCATCATTGGACAGCCGCCGCGCTGTCAGCAGGTCAATTTCTGCCTGCTCCCAATCGCCGAGACGCTCGCGCGCAATGCCGCGCGCGAAATAGACATGCCAATGCAGAGGTTGTTCTTCCGGCAATTCCTGAATCGCGCGGTCATAGCTGGTTTCGGCTTCCTCAAAACGCTCATCGCCACGATATATATCACCCAGCGCGACCAGCGCGCGCACATGGCCGGGCGCATTTTGCAAAACGCCGGTGAGAACCGAAATCGCCGATTCAGAAGCACCAAGTTGCTGCAACATTTCCGCCCGCCGGATTTGCGCCTCGCGGTGCAAAACAGTCTCGTCGCCAATGGCCGCGAACAAATCCGCCGCCAGCCGGTAATTTTTCGAAGCGGCCAGCGTTTCCGCTGTCTGCATTTTCACAAAGTCATTATCGCCGTCAAGATAGGCTGACAGGCGCGCATAGGCCAAGGCCAGCTCCAGCCGCCCTTCGCGGCGCATGGCTTCGGCCAGCCCAAACATGGCTTTACCCAGCCCGACAAGCGGGTCGAAAACCGGTGCGGCGGGCGGTTCGGCTTGCTGCGCCACGGCTTCCAATGCCGCGTCAATCGCCGGATGCGGCAGATTGGATTTGTAAAACATTTCATAGGCGGCACGCGCCTTGTCCGGCTCACCCAATCGATGCAAAAACGCGCCATAATCCAGCGCCAGCCCCAAACCGGCCAGACCACCGGCGCGCGCGGCGCGGCGGTATAATTGCCGGGCGCGGGAAATATCGCCCTTCATGTCATGATATAAAGCGGCTTGCGCCAGACTGACCGATGAAAAGGCCGACATGGTCTGCAATTTTCCCAGTGCCTTGTCGATTTCCGACTGATTATCCTGCGCCGCCGCCACCCATAAGCGGATATTCGGCTCCAGCAAGCGGGTCAACGGGCCGGGGCGGGTCTGGTCAAGATGTTTTACAGCAATGTCAATTTTCTGCTCTTTGAAAGCGACAATCGCCAGTAAAAAATGCGCCTGCTGACCGGCTGGCGCATTATCGACAAGGTCTTGCGCCGCCATACCGGCCTGCCGAATGCTGCCAGCCATTAAATGCGCCTGCATGGCCGCACGCAGCAAATCAGGGTCGGCAGGGTCAATGTCGAGGGCGCGCGTGTAAAAATCACCGGCCAGTTCGGACTGGTTGGCGCGGCTGGCCATATTGGCAACCAGATATGCACCGGACACGCCTTTTTGCCTGACCATGTCGCGCATATTTATCGAGGCGAACATTAACGCTGTTGCGCCAATCACCAACAGGCTTGCCAATCCGAGGGACAGTTTTACGCGCCAGCTCATGCAGTCTCCTTGTTGATATTATGCCGCAAGCCCGACAAGGCGTTCAAGAGAACATGCCCCGATAAGGCGGGTTATCCCTACATATTCGGATAATTTGGCCCGCCTGCCCCTTCCGGCACCACCCAGTTAATGTTCTGGCTGGGATCTTTAATATCGCAAGTTTTGCAATGCACACAATTTTGCGCGTTGATTTGCAGGCGCGGATTGGTGCCATTGTCATCGCGGACAATTTCATAAACACCGGCCGGGCAGTAACGCTGCGCCGGTTCGTCATAATCGGCCAGATTGACCGATATCGGGACGCTTGCATCTTTCAGCGTCAAATGCGCTGGCTGGTCTTCCTCATGATTGGTGGCCGACAAAAACACCGATGATAATTTGTCAAAAGCCACCACGCCGTCCGGCTTGGGATAGTCAATCGGCTTGCACTCACCGGCTTTTTTCAATGAGGCATAATCCGCCTTGCCGTGGCTCAGCGTGAAAGGCAGGCCGATTTTCAGCGTCCGCATCCACATTTCCGCCCCGCCCAACAATGTGCCGAGGAAATTGCCGAATTTTGACAAAAGCGGTTTGACATTACGCACCATTTTCAGCTCACCGGCCACACGGCTTGTGTCATAGGCTTGCTGATAGGCACTCAGCGTATCATGGGCACGCCCTTCGCCAAGCGCGGCAAAGGCGGCTTCAGCGGCCATAATGCCGGTTTCCATTGCGTTATGGCTGCCTTTAATGCGCGGCACATTGACAAAACCGGCTGAACAGCCAATCAGCGCGCCGCCCGGAAAGGCCAATTGCGGCACAGATTGATAGCCGCCTTCGGTAATGGCGCGCGCGCCATAAGAAATGCGCTTGCCGCCTTCCAGCGTGTCACGAATGGCCGAATGCATTTTGAAACGCTGAAACTCGTCATAGGGCGACAAATGCGGGTTTTTATAGTTCAGATGGGTGACAAAGCCGATAGAGACGAAATTATCGCCGAAATGATACAGGAACGAGCCACCGCCCGTGGCATTGTCAAGCGGCCAACCCAAAGTGTGCTGCACATAGCCGGGTCGGTGTTTTTCCGGTTCGACCTGCCATAATTCCTTGATGCCAATACCGAATTTCTGCACATCGCAATCCGCATCAAGCTGGTAGCGGTCAATCGCTGCTTTCGACAATGAGCCACGCACGCCTTCGGCAAGGAAAGTATATTTGGCGTGCAGCTCCATGCCTGCCATCCAGCCATCTTTTTTCTCGCCGGTTTTCGACACGCCCATATCGCCCGTAGCGACGCCGCGCACCGCGCCATTATCATCAAGCAAGAGTTCGGCGGCGGCAAAGCCCGGATAAATCTCAACGCCCATAGCTTCGGCCTGTTCGCCGAGCCAACGCGCCACATTGCCAAGGCTGGCAATATAATTGCCGTGATTTTTCATCAGCGGTGGCAGCAGAAAATTGGGCAAAGGCAATGCCCCGGCAGGGCCTAGCACCAAAAACCGGTCATCAGTCACTTCCGTTTCCAGCGGCGCGCCGCGCTCTTTCCAATTAGGAAACAGCCGGTTCATGCCGACCGGGTCAATCACCGCGCCGGACAAAATATGCGCACCGACTTCCGAACCTTTTTCAAGCACGCAAACCGATACATCCGTGCCGGATTGCTCGGCCAATTGCTTTATCCGTATGGCGGCGGACAGCCCGGCTGGCCCGGCACCGACAATCACCACATCATATTCCATCGCCTCGCGCTCCTCGGGAGCCAAAGCCCATCCCTGTCGCGTATTGACCTGATTTACCGGCAAGTCCGTCATAAATGCATCCCTTCAATCGAATAGTGCGCCAAATCGCTTGATTTGCGACGGCTTCACAAAGGCTAATATAGCAGAAAAATAGCCCTGACCCGCAAAAACGGCAATGGCTTTATCTGCGACACCGTGTCATGCGTGCCGCACCCCGCCAATTTATCGACAAATCCCTGTGAATGAAGCAGATTGGCATCATAAAAGGCTAGGCGTCGCCAAAAGAATAAGTTTATTGTTAGGTTCATGCTGATGCCCGCAAAATCTCCCGAAACTCGTCTCGGCCTGATTGACGCCATGCGCGCCCATTTTGAGGCCGGATGCAGCGAAGTGCTGAGCGACCAGCCGGTCAATCATTTTGCCGCCGAAATACAACAGGCCGAAACCGCCACACCCTCAATGATACAGGGGTCGATGCAGGAAGCCCCGCAAGCCGATATTGTGACCGCCCAACCGCAACCGGCTGAAACGCCCATTGCGCCCGCCACCATGCCGGTCATGCCGAATAGTGATGAACCGGCTGCCGGTGCTGCCGACGCGCAAAATCTGGCCGCCGCCGCCGACAGCCTGTCGGCGCTGAAACAAGCCATGCAAGGTTTTGAAGGCTGCGCGCTGAAGAAAACCGCCAAAAACACCGTTTTCAGCGATGGCCTTGAAGGCGCGCCGGTGATGATTGTCGGCGAAGCGCCGGGCGCTGATGAAGACCGCGCCGGAAAGCCTTTTGTCGGGCGCAGTGGGCAATTGCTCGATGCCATGCTGCACACAATCGGCTTGTCGCGGGAAGAAAATGTCTATATCTCCAATACAATCGCTTGGCGTCCGATTGGCAATCGCACGCCGACGCCGGAAGAAATCGCTTTGTGCAAGCCGTTTATTTGCCGCCAGATTGAGTTGAGCCGCCCGAAATTACTGCTGTTTGTCGGCAATGTATCATCGAAAACCCTGTTGCAAACCGAAACCGGCATTACCCGTTTGCGCGGCACTTGGCATAATTACCGGATTAACGAAATTGAAATTCCCGCCATGCCTTTATTGCACCCTGCTTATCTGTTGCGCCGTCCGGAGACCAAAAAGGATTTTTGGGCTGATTTATGCGCCGTCAGGGAAAGGCTTAACACGATAAAATGATTGCGCGGCGACCGGTTTTGTCAATGATGCGGGCGGGGTTGACCTTGGCCTGTCTGCTTGCGCTGGCAATGCCAGCTGCCCAAGCGGCCCAAATGGCCCAACTTGCCAAGGCTGAGAACCGCTTCCAACCCGTGCCGCGCCCGGCCTTTAACGGCCCCGACACGCTGCCCGATGCGGTTTTATATGAGCGCATTTTCAAATTGCAGGCCGATGCCAAATGGGGGCGGGCTGACCGGCTGATAAATGAGCTGGATGACACATTGCTGATGGGTCATGTTCTGTATCAGCGCTATATGCACCCGACCGGTTATCGCGCGCGCTGGACAGAATTGCGCGACTGGCTGAAAAACTATGCCGACCAGCCCGGCGCATGGCGGGTCTATAAGTTGGCGCAAAAGCGCAAACCGCGCGGCGTCGCCATGCCCAAGCGCCCGCCATCACGGGTCTATCATCACACGGCAAAGGGCGAAAACCCGCTATTCCGCACCCGCGTCAAACGGCGGATAAAAAACCGCGTGACCAGCTATGTGCGGCGCGAACGCCCGACCCAAGCACTGAAATATATCTCCCAACGCCGCCAAAGCGCGCGACTGTCCAAGGCTGAAACCGATTTTCTGAAATCGCTGATAGCGCGCAGCTATTATATTGAAGGCAAAATCACCGAGTCGCTGAAAATTGCCCGCGAGGCCACGCGCAGTCGCCGCTATGTGCAAATGGCTGATTGGCATGCCGGACTGGCGGCTTTCCGGCTCGGCAAAACCGATTTGGCGACATTGCATTTTGAACGGCTGGCCGAAAACCGCACGGCCAGCGAAGCATTGCGCGCGCGCGGCTCATTCTGGGCGGCACGCAGCCTGCGCCAGACCGGCGAAATTGCCCGCGCCGAAACCCATTTCAAAGCGGCAGCCGCCAGCGGTGCCAATTTCTACGCCCTGCTGGCCATGCAACATATTGCCGGTGGCCCGCTTATCGCCTGGCAGCGCGCCAATGCCAAAGCGGACACGATTTTCAAAACCCACCCCGCTTTGCGCCGCGCCGAGGCATTGCGCGAGGCAGGTCAGGATGGGCTTGGCGAGATGGAACTGCTTTATTTGCAGGAGCGATTGACCGAGCCGGAAGCGCGCGCGCTGCTGGCCTATGCGCGCATGGAAGGCTATCCAGCCGTGCAATTGGCGCTGGCCGAACGGCTGAGCGCGCAAATCGGCACCGGCCTGCCCCTCTTGCTGTATGAAAGCAGCTATCCCGAACTTGATGACCGGCACAAAATAGACATTGATCCGGCTTTGCTGTTCAGCCTCATCCGGCAGGAAAGCCGCTTCAAGGCCCATGCCAAATCGCATGCAGGCGCGCGCGGGCTGATGCAAATCATGCCGCGCACGGCGGCTTTTGTAACCGGCGACAGGCGTCTTTACCGGCGCAGTGGCCGCGACCAATTGCTTGATGGCAAGCTGAATATCGAGATTGGCCAGACTTATTTACAAATGCTGCTGACCGAAAAATATTTCGACGGCAATCTGATTTTCGCGCTGGCCGGCTATAATGCCGGGCCGGGAACCGTGCGTCGCTGGCAGCGTGAGTTGAGCGATGTAAAAGACCCGCTTTTGTTTATTGAAAGTATGCGCGCCGGTGAGACCCGCGCCTATGTCCAGAAAGTCATGGCGAATGTCTGGATTTACCGCCATAAATTCGGTCAAGAGCCGACCAGCCAACGCATTTTGGCGGCAGAAAGCTGGCCGGTTCACGAAGAACAGCCAAAACAAACCGACCAGCCGCAAATCATTCCAGCTATGTTGGGTAATTAAAAGCCTAGTTCAAATGCGCCGGTAATTCGGCGATATTCTCATCAATGACTTTTTGCGCCTTGTCATCGCCCAGCCCTTCGGCAATCAGCCCTTCCACGGCGCGCATGGCCGTATCGGTCAGCTCGGCGCGAATCTCTTTTACCAGCATCAATTCGGCGCGGGCAAAACGCTCTTCGGCCTGTTGCGTGCGGCGCTCAATCGCTTCCTGCAATTTGTGCGCGGCTTCTTCGGCCTCGAAATTGGCGCGCTGTTTGGCGTCCGCGAGGATTTCTTCCGCCTTGGCCAGCGCCTCGGCACTGCGCTTTTCGTAATCAGCAACAATTTCCTGCGCTTCTTTGAGCAGGGCTTCGGCCTCGGCAATGTCATTGGCGATTTTTTGCGCGCCGTCATCCAGCGCCGCTGTCAGACGACGCGGCAGACCGGCAAAGACCAGCGCACCAATCACCGTGACAAAGGCAAGAGCGACAAAGAAACTTTCATCAAACATGGTTATTTTCTCCGTCTAATTGGCCGACGCTTTTTCAATGCTGGCGCGAATGGTTGCCTCATCCGCGACATCAAGCTGTATGGCGGTCATGACATCGCTCACAACCCCGACAGCAGCCTCGTTCAACCCGGCCAAGGCTTCGTCGCGCGCTTTGGCAAGGCGTTGCTCAAATTCAGCATTTTGCGCGGCCAGTTTTTCATCCAGCTCGGCTTTTTGCCGGTCTGCCTCAGCCTGCATTTCCGCCCTCATCTCCTGCATCATGACCAACGCCCGTGAACGGCTGTCAGCCAAAGCGGCCTCATATTCCGCCTTGGCTTCTTCCGCCCGCATCCGCAGCGCTTCGGCTTGCGACAGGCAATCGTCAATTTTTTTCTGGCGCGCAGAAAGCGTGCCGCCAATGCGCGGCACAACCAGAAAAGACATAATCAGATAAAGCGTGACAAAGCTCAGTGCCAGCCAGAAAAGCTGGGAACCAAAGCTCGACGGGTCAAGCTGCGGCATGGCAGTCTCCTGTTAAGCCTGTGTGGCGGGTATGCCTCAGACCACAAACAGCAGGATGAGCGCAATAATCAGGCCGAACAGACCGGTTGCTTCCGCCAGGGCAAAGCCCAAAAGCAAGTTCGGGAACTGGCTTTGTGCGGCTGACGGGTTACGCAGCGCGCCGGCCAGAAAATTACCGAAAATTGTGCCAATGCTGATGCCGGCTCCGGCAAGAGCGATACAGGCAATCCCGGCTCCGATATATTTTGCTGCTTCTGCTTCCATGATTTTATCCTCCAATTTTGCCCTTGGGCGTTTGAGTGAGAAAGGTTGAGTTCAAGAATGTTCCAAATGGGGTGTTAGTGATCCATGTGAATGGCTTCGTTGAGATAAATGCAGGTCAGAATGGTAAACACATAGGCCTGCAATCCGGCAATCAGCAATTCAAGACCGGTAAAGGCGACCATCAGTGCGAAGGGCGCAATTGCCAAAGGCACCAAGCCGGCCGAGCCAAGCCCGACCACAAAACCACCGAAAATCTTCAGCATGGTATGACCGGCCATCATATTGCCGAACAAACGCACAGACAGGCTGACCGGGCGGGTGAGATAGGAAATCACCTCAATCACCACCAGCAAGGGCAGCAGCACAACCGGAATGCCCGACGGCACGAACAGTTTCAAAAAGCCGATACCATGACGGAAAAAGCCGACCAGCGTCACCAGCATGAACACAGTCGCAGCCAGCGCGAAAGTGACAATCAAATGGCTGGTCACCGTATAGCTGTAGGGCAGCATGCCGAGCATATTGCAAAACAGAATGAACATGAAAAGTGTGAAAATAAACGGGAAGAATTTCATCCCTTCCGTGCCGATATTTTCCTTAATCATATTGGCGACAAAGCTATAGGCCATTTCGCCGAGCAATTGCAGGCGTCCCGGCACCAAATTGGTCGGGCGCGAGGCGGCAATCATGAGCAGGCTGATAGAGCCGACGGCCAGTGCCATCCACAGCGAGGCATTGGTGAAGGAGACATCAACGCCGCCAATTTGCGGCAATTCGACAAGGGGATGCACCTCAAACTGGTGCATCGGATCCAGACCAGCGCCACCCTCGGCGTTTTTACTGCCAGCCACGAAAATCTCCTCAATCCGGCCCTGAGCCGGGCCCATCCTGCTGTTTGTCCAATGCGCGGCGCATATCAGCCACGGTTCGAACGGAATTCATAAGTCCTGCGCCCATGCCGAGAAACAGCATAATGAGCAGGAATAAAGGCGCTGTTCCAAGCACCTTGTCGAGCCACCAGCCAATAAAGCCGCCAACCCCGATACCGGCCAGCATTTCCACTGTCAGACGATAAGCCAGCCCCAAAGCCGACCCTTCGCCCCGACGCGATGGCGCCGCTTGTGCATCTTCCCGCTTGGCTGCTATCTTTTCCGACAGCCGGGAAAGCGCATCTTGCTTGTCCGACTCGTCCATATCAGCCCCGCGAAAGACGCGGAATCGCTACCCGATTGCCGCGCACACTACTTTGCACATTAGCGAATGTCAAGCGAGCAGACATATTCTAACCTACTGATTTTATTTGGTTTTCTTGACGCATGGCGTTTTTGTCGCGCCCCGTCTCGGCAAATTGCTCTGCCGTCGTCAAATCTACTGACAAAAGCTGGCTGACACCGCGTTCCTGCATGGTCACGCCGAACAGCCTGTCAACCCGCGCCATCGTCAGCGCATGATGGGTAATCAACAAAAACCGCGTATCGGTCTCATCAGCAATTTCCTTCAGCAAATTGCAAAAACGCTCGACATTGGCGTCGTCAAGCGGTGCGTCCACCTCATCCAGCACACAAATTGGCGACGGATTGGTCAGGAATACGGCAAAAATCAGCGCCATCGCCGTCAAAGCCTGCTCCCCGCCCGATAAAAGCGACAATAGCTGCGGTTTTTTGCCCGGCGCATGGGCAATAATTTCCAGCCCGGCCTGCAAAGGGTCATCGCTTTCGGTCAATTCCAGACGCGCTTCGCCACCGCCAAATAATTGCGTGAACAGCCGCCGGAAATGCCCGTTCACCGTCTCAAAAGCGGCCAACAGCCTTTGCCGCCCCTCGCGGTTCAACTGGCCGATGCCGTGGCGCAATTTGTTAATCGCCACGGTCAGCTCGTCGCGCTCACCGGTCAGGCTTTCAATCTGCGCCGCCAATTCGACCGCTTCTTCCTCGGCGCGCAAATTCACCCCGCCCAAAGTTTCGCGCTCGCGCCGCAATTTCTCCAATTTGGTTTCCATCGCCTCGACATCGGGAAATGGTTTATCCGTATCATGCGCTGAAATAGCCAAAGCCTGTTCCGGCTCGGCTTGCAAGGCCTCGCGGATGCGCTGGGCGGTTTCCCCGACACGTTGCGCGTCGCCCTCTTTGGTCGCTTCCAGCCGCGCCTGCAATTCGCGCGCTTCGCCATGCCGCGCTTGGGTGGCGCGCATATCGGCATCGGCCACGCTGAGCGCATTTTCAGCTTCAGCCAAACTGTCAGCCGCCTGCTGGCGCTCGGTTTCCGCCGCCGCCACCAAATCAGCCAATTGCCCGCGCCGGTCGGCCAATTGGTCTGGTACAGCTTCCATATCGGCCTTTTCTTGCGTCACCGTTTCTTGGCGCGCTGCCAAATCCTGCAATTGCGCGGTCGCTGTATCAAAGCGGGTCTGCCATTGCGCCAAATCTTCGGCAATGCGGTTTAAGCGGCTGTCGCGCGCTTCACGCTGGCTTTGCAGATTTTGTAATGTGGCCTGCGCCTCGCTCAGCATGGCGCGGCATTGCTCAACCTCGGCGCGCGCCGCCGCCACCGCCTCGGCCAGCGCGTCCGCATCGGCGCTGTCTTGCAAGACCAATTGTAGATTTTCCCGCGCCCTCGCCTCGGCGGCGTTAATCTCTTCCAAATCACCGGCAATGCGCGCCTGCGCCTGCTCCAACGCATTGAGCTTGGCCTGCTGGGTTGCCAAGCCGGCCTCGGCCTGCGCCGTGTTTTGGCGCGCTTCCCCAAGCGCGTTTTGCGCCTCGGCCAGCGCGGTGCGCCCTGCCTCATGGGTTTGCGTTTTTGCCTGCCGCACGGCCAGCGCATCGGCCACCGCCTGATGGGCTTTTTCGGCATCTTTCTCGGCTTGCGGCATCAGCGTCAGCACTTCCTCCAGACGGTTGCGCTGTGCCAGCCTTTGCGCGGCAGCGACCGGCGCATCGGCGGCGGCGCAATAGCCGTCCCAGCGCCATAAATCGCCTTCCAGCGACACTAGACGCTGGCCGGGTTTAAGCGCTTTTTGCAGCTCCGCCCCGTCTGCCTGCGACACCAGCCCGATTTGCGACAAACGCCGCGTCAGGCGCGGCGCGCCGGACACAAATTGCGCCAGTGACGCCACATTATCCGGCAGAGGCGCATCGGCGCCATTTTCGCCCAAAGCACCCCAATGAGCAGCCGCTTTGTCATTGGCGGCGACTTCCAAATCATCGCCCAATGCTGCCCCAAGCGCCACTTCATAACCGGCTTCCACCGTAATGCTGTCAACAATGGGGGCGTGGTTTTCATCATGATTTTGCAGCACCATAGCCTGCAAAGCGTCGCGCTCACCGGCCAAACGCTCAAGCCTTGCTTGCGCCTCGCGCGCCGGTTCAAGCGTCGCATCATGCGCCTTGATTGCCGCCTCAAGCGCGGCGGCAGCGGCTTGCAAGGCAGATTCGGCGTCGCTATGCAGTGTTTCGGCTTCACTCAGCGCGCTGCGCCGTGCCGCCAAATCAAAATCGGCGGCAATTTCATCTTCAATCGCGCTGCGCGTTTCGGCCAGCTTGGCCTGCTCGGCCTGCAATTTTTCACGCCGAGCCTGATTGGCTTCCACACCGGCCTGCAAAGCCTGTTTTTGCGCGCTATATTCGGCCAAAGCACGGTTGGAGGCATCCAGCGCTGCCTCGGCAGCTCGCAGTTTTTCAACATTGGCGGCCACTTCAGCCGCTGCCGCATTTTCTGCCGCGCTTTCATCGGCGGCAATACCGGCGCGCAATTCAGCTTCTTCGGCCTTCAGGCGTTCCTGCTGCTGACCGGCATCGGCCAAGGCTTCGCGCCCGCGCGCCATATCCTGCTCAATCGTCGCCAATTGCTCGGCCAGACGCATTGCCATTTCCTGCGCCCGACGCGCCTCGGCTTCCAGCCCATCCTGCTCCAGCTTAATGCGGCGCAAAGCGGCGGCTTTTTCGGTTTCGGCCATACGCAATTCCGGCAATTTGGCCTGCAATTCCGATTGCTGCGTGCTGGCCTGCATGGCCGCCGAACCGGCTTGCGCCACGCTTTGCCGCGCTTCAATCAAGGCGGTTTCGGTTTCCGCCAATTTGGCCTCGGCCTCTTGCCAGCGCAAATGTAAAGCCAGCGCTTCAACCTCGCGTATCTGGCCGGATATATTGCGATAGCGGCTGGCTTGGCGCGCCTGACGCTTTAACTGCCGGTATTGGGTTTCAAAACCCGACAGTGTGTCATCAAGTTTTTCCAGATTGCTTTCCGCCCCGCGCAAGCGCAATTCCGCCTCATGGCGGCGCGAATGCAGGCCTGAAATACCGGCAGCCTCTTCCAAGATTCGCCGCCGCGCCTCCGGCTTGGCATTGATGATTTCGCCGATTTGCCCCTGCTTGACCAGCGCATTGGAACGCGCGCCACTGGACGCATCGGCAAACAGCAATTGCACATCGCGGGCGCGCACATCGCGGCCATTGACGCGATAAGCCGAGCCTGCCTCGCGCTCAATGCGGCGCACCACTTCCAGCTGGTCGCTGTCATTATATTCAGCCGGTGCGCCGCGCGCGCTATTGTCGAGGAAGAGCTGCACTTCGGCATGATTGCGCGAGGGGCGCGCATTGGTTCCGGAGAAAATGACATCTTCCATGCCCGCCCCGCGCATGGATTTATAAGAGGTTTCGCCCATCACCCAGCGCAAGGCTTCCAACAGGTTCGACTTGCCGCAGCCATTTGGCCCGACAATGCCGGTTATGCCCGGCAGAATGTCGAGATCGACCGGGTCAACAAAGCTTTTGAAGCCGGACAGGCGCAGGCGATCAAATTTCATTCACCCGTCCCCTGAAATTGTGCCGGCAAAAGCGGCTTTATGATTTTCTCAAAACTTTCAAATGGCTGATTGCCCTCAAGCTTTTCGCCATTGATGAAAAATGTCGGCGTTGAGCGCACGCCCAGTTCTTCGGCTGCCGCTTTTTGCATGGCGCGTATGCCTTTCAGCATGTTTTCATCTTTCAGACAGACCACATAATCGCCCTCCGACAGACCAGCTTGCAGAGCCAGCGCTTGCAAATCCTGCGTCGGGCTTTGGCTGTTTATCCATTGCGCCTGACGGGTGAACAAAATATCGAGAAATGTGACGCGCTGTTTGGGTGCGACGCATTGCGCCAGCATCGCACCGGCTGTGGCAAATGGGTCAAACGGAAATGGCCGAAACTTGATTTGCACCGCGCCGGTTTCAATATAGGTCTTTTTCAGTTTCGGCAGGGTTTCAATATGAAACGCCGCACAATGCGGGCAGGTCAGGGAGGAATACTCAACAATGGTGACCGGTGCGTCATCGCGCCCCAAAGCAATCTCGCCCAGCGGATTGGGATTGCCCAGCGCCGTGCCGTCACCCTCAACATTATTGGGGCTGGCTTCAACAGCCGCGTTTTGAGCCACTGCTTGAGCCACTGGCGCGCCTGCACTTTCCAGATTGTCGCCCGCTTCCTCTCGCGGCAAGAAAACCACGGCCAGCGCAATCAAAACGACAACCAGAAAACCGGCAATATAACGCCATTGCCCCGATGCAAGCCTGTCCATCCATAACTCCCGAATCGTATTCAATTTCTATTATAGCCCGTGCGGGCAACAAATCCGGCGCGATTCATCAGACAAAACCGGCTTGCACGCCCGCGCCTGTGGAAAACTCCCCGTGCGAACCCCCCTGTAAAGCTGAGGCGCCTTATTTTTCATCCCGCGCCATTTGCGCGCCGAGCCGCGCCAAAGCCTGTTTCAGCGGCCCTTCGGGAAAATCACCGAGATTGTCATGGGCGGCGGCCATTTCTGCCGGATTGGGCGGTCGCGCGCCCATTGGTGGCCGTGGCATTGGCACAGGCCCTTGAATGATTTTCAGCCGGTCAATGCTGCCCGCGCCGAAATGGCGGTTCAGCCGTTCCACAATTAACGGCGCCAAATGCTGCACTTCCAGCGCCATCGCGCCTTCGACCCGCAATTGCAACACCGCGCCGCCCGTGCCGCGCCGGATGATACGCTCCGGACAGGACAATCCGGCCAATTGCGGCCCGACAATGGCCGGCCAATGCTCAACGATATTTATCGCGCGAAAGCCACGGCGGCGCAGAACCGGCCCGACCACGCGCTGCATCAGCGTGCCAAGCCGTCGGCCGCGAAAGCCCTGCGCCGGTCGCGTTGGCGGAATATCATGCCGCCAAGCCGGAGGTCGCGCCTTTGGTATATCGCCTTTTTCTGACATGGTTGCGAGACCCTTTGTTCGCCCTTGCTGATGCGATAGACTAGCATAATGTCCGCCACACAGACAGAGATTCCCGCCGCCCCGCTGAGTTCGGCATTATTGCACTGGTATGACGCGCATCGCCGCGAGTTGCCTTGGCGCGCTTTGCCCGGCATCACCCCCGACCCGTATCATGTCTGGCTGTCGGAAATCATGTTGCAGCAAACCACTGTGGCGACGGTGAAACCCTATTTTGCCCAATTCCTCGCCGCCTTTCCGACCGTGCAAGACCTTGCCGCCGCACCGGATGCGCGCGTCATGGCGGCTTGGGCGGGGTTGGGCTATTACAGCCGCGCCCGCAATTTGCTAAAATGCGCACGCCTTGTGGTGCGCGCCCATGGCGGGCAGTTTCCCGACACGGAAGCCGGGCTGCGCGCTTTGCCGGGCATTGGCCCCTATACGGCAGCCGCCATTGCCGCCATTGCCTTTAACCGCCCCGCCGCGCCGGTTGACGGCAATATTGAGCGCGTGCTGGCGCGCCTTTATGCGCTGACCACGCCGCTGCCCGCCTTGAAAGCGGAAGTAAAAGCCAAGGCGGAAAAGCTCGTGCCACAGGACAGGCCGGGCGATTTCGCGCAAGCCATGATGGATTTGGGCGCAACAATATGCACGCCCAAACGCCCCAATTGCCTGATTTGCCCTTGGGCTGCGCCCTGTCAGGCACGCCGAGACGGCCTCGCCGAAACCCTGCCGCGCCGCGCCCCCAAAAAGCCCAAGCCGCAGCGCGACGGGCTGGTTTACTGGCTGGAAAACGCCAAGGGCGAGGTGTTGATGGCGCGCCGCCCCGATAAGGGCTTGCTGGGCGGTATGCTGGCCTTTCCCTCAACCGGCTGGGACGCCGCCAATGACAGCGCCCTGCCGACAAAACTGCCGCAAGGCTGGACTGCCATGCCCGGCGAAGTGGTGCATGTGTTCACCCATTTCCGCCTGACTTTGCGCGTGACCGCCCAAACCGCGCCGCACGGCTTTCGCAAACCGACCGGTTATCAATGGGTCAGCCCGCGCCATTTCCCCGACGAAGCCCTGCCCAGCGTCATGCGAAAGGTGGTTGATTTGGTTTTGGGGTGAGTGTGGGGATTACCCCTCGCTGCGGAGTTTTTGGCGCAGATTGTCAATCGGCACGAGGCGGTCGCCGTCTTTATAATGCCAGAATGTCCAGCCATTGCAGGCTTGCGCGCCTTGCGCGGCGGCGCCGATTTTATGAATCGAGCCGGTCGGTGCGTCCTTGGCGCGGCCGAGTTTCAAACTGCCATCGGCGCGCACCCGCGCCTGATAGCGCCGCGCCGGGCCGAAAAGCTGCGTGCCGGGCTTGACCAGCCCGCGCTCAACCAGCGTGCCAAATGGCACACGCGGCTGGCTTTTGGCGCTTTGCGTAATGTCGAGACTGTCGGCATCCAAAGGCTCAACGCGGCCAATGCGCTGC
This sequence comes from Rhodobiaceae bacterium, assembly GCA_038123715.1. Classification (GTDB taxonomy): domain Bacteria; phylum Pseudomonadota; class Alphaproteobacteria; order RS24; family RS24; genus JAYPAN01. The sequence continues at coordinate 67,844 of JAYPAN010000002.1, forward strand.
ATGGCGGCCTCGGCATAATCGGCCTCCGCCTCAATGCCGATAAAATGACGGCCAAGCTGCTTGGCCACCGCGCCGGTTGTGCCAGTGCCGAAAAACGGGTCAAGCACCACATCGCCGCGATTGCTGGCCGACAGCAAAACGCGGTGCAACAGGCTTTCCGGCTTTTGCGTCGGGTGCAGCTTGCGCCCATCCGCGCCCTTGACGCGCTCATGCCCATTGCACAAGGGCAGGCTCCAATCGGAGCGCATTTGCACATCTTCGTTCAGCGCCTTCATCGCCTGATAATTGAATGTGTAGCCAGTGGCTTTTTCATCGCGCGCCGCCCAAATCAGCGTTTCATGGGCATTGGCAAAGCGCGTGCCGCGAAAATTCGGCATCGGATTGGTCTTGCGCCAAATAATATCGTTCAAAATCCAAAAGCCGATATCTTGAAGCGCCGTGCCTACGCGAAAGATATTGTGATAGCTGCCAATCACCCAGAGCGTGCCGGTCGGCTTCAAGACGCGCCGCGCCTCGGCCAGCCAAGCGCGGGTGAAAGCATCATAAGCGGCGAAACTGTCAAACTTGTCCCAATCATCATCCACCGCATCGACTTTTGACTGGTCGGGACGGTGCAGCTCGCCCTTTAACTGCAGATTATAGGGCGGGTCGGCAAACACCAAATCAATGCTGGCATCGGGCAGGGCGCGCAAATGTTCCAGACAATCGCCCTGCAAAATCATGTCGAGTGGCAGGGCGGCACGGGGGACGGCTTTCAAGGCAGTTTTTCGCGGTGATTTGGACTTTGATACAGACATGACGCCACATTGAGTCACCGGGGATTCCGCGTCAATGGCGGCTTGGCGCAAAATGCAAAACTGAGTCAAAATGACTCAATTTTATCCAGAAACAGCCCACAATCCGCCCACAGGGTTTTCCCGTCTTTGCCCACAGCTCTGTCCACATGCCCCATATATGGGGGGTCAGCCATTTTGCGCCCGCAATATATCGGCGATTGGCTTGAAGCTGCGGCGGTGATGCGGCGTCACGCCAAATTGCGCCAAACCTTGCCGGTGCGCCTTTGCGCCATAGCCTTTATTTGATGCCCAGCCATAACCGGGATGGGCAGCGTCCAACTCGCGCATCAGCCGGTCGCGCGTCACCTTGGCCAGCACTGAGGCGGCGGCAATACCGGCCGACACGCCATCACCGCCAATAATCGCGCTGGCTTCATACGGCCAATCGGGCAAGCGATTGCCATCGACCAGAATATGCGGCGGGCTTTTAAGACCCATTTGCCCGACCAATGCATCGGCGGCGCGGCGCATGGCCAGAAAAGTCGCGTTTAATATGTTGAGCGCGTCAATCTCGCCAACCTCCGCCTGCCCCGTCGCATGCGGCAAGGTTGAAAGCTGGGCAAACAAAGCCTCGCGCTTTATCTCGGTCAGTTTTTTGCTGTCATCCAATCCGGCAATGTCAAAATCCGGCGGCAGGCAAATGCACGCCGCCACCACCGGCCCTGCCCACGGGCCACGCCCGGCCTCGTCAATGCACAATACCGGCCTGTCCGGCCAGCCGACAGATTGTTCATGCTGTCGGCTGACAGGCATTACTCAGCCGCTTTCGCCTCAATTTCCGGCGGTTGCCAGCGCAATACGGGCTGGCGCGCCGCTTGCGTTTCATCCAGACGCCGACGCGGTGCGAGTTCGGGGGCATTTTTGAACCGCGCCATATCTCCGGCAAGCGCACCGCGCACCAAATCACGCATTGTGTCGATAAATAAATCCAATGTCGCCTTGCTTTCGGTCTCGGTCGGCTCAATCAGCATCGCGCCATGCACCACAAGCGGGAAATACATGGTCATTGGATGATAGCCCTCATCAATCATTGCCTTGGCGAAATCCAGCGTATCAATGCCGGTATTTTTCAGGAAACTGTCATCGAACAAAGCCTCATGCATACAAGGGCCGCCATAGGGCGCGCTCATCACATCTTTCAGCCGCGCCAGCACATAATTGGCATTCAGCACCGCATCTTCCGCCACTTGCCGCAAGCCATCACTGCCATGGCTGAGCATATAGGCCATAGCGCGCACAAACATGCCCATTTGCCCGTGAAACGCCACCATGCGGCCAAAGGGCTGGGCATCTGTGTGACCGTCATGTTCGACAAGCTGCACCCCATCCGCCGTTTTGCGGACAAAAGGCAAGGGGGCAAACGCGGCCAGCCGTTCCGACAAAACCGTCGGGCCGGAACCGGGGCCGCCGCCGCCATGCGGGGTAGAAAAGGTTTTGTGCAAATTGATATGCATGGCATCAATGCCCAAATCGCCGGGGCGCACGCGCCCGACAATGGCGTTGAAATTGGCGCCGTCGCAATAAAAATAGCCGCCCACCTCATGCACCGCATCGGCAATCTCGATAATATCGCGCTCAAACAGGCCGCAAGTATTGGGGTTGGTCAGCATAATTGCCGCCACATCATCGCCCAGCTTGGCTTTGAAGGCTTGCAAATCAACCCGCCCATCGGCTTGGGCGGCAATCGCATCAACCTGAAAGCCGAGCAGCGCCGCCGTCGCCGGATTGGTGCCATGCGCCGATTCCGGCACCAGCACGCGCTTGCGTGTCGCCAATTCGCCCTTGGCTTCAATCGCCGCTCGAATCGCCATCATGCCGCATAATTCGCCATGCGCGCCGGCTTTCGGCGACAGCGCCACCGCCGGCGTGCCGGTCAGCGTCATCAGCCAATCAGCCAGCATGTCCATCAATTCCAGCGCGCCTTGCACGGTTTTTTGCGGCTGCATGGGGTGGATATCGCTGAAGCCGGGCAGCCGTGCCATTTTTTCATTGAGCCGCGGATTATGCTTCATGGTGCAGGAGCCAAGCGGATAAAGCCCGGCATCAATTGAATGGTTTTTCTGGCTGAGGCGCACATAATGGCGCATGGCTTCCGGCTCGGTCAGCGCTGGCAGGTCAATCTCATGCTGTGCCGCGCAATCGCCCAATTGCGCGGCGGTTTGCGGCGCATCCTCCAAATCAACGCCGCATTTGTCATAAGCGCCGATCTCAAAAATCAATTTTTCTTCCAAAGACAGGCCACGATGGCCGCTAAATGTCTGTTTCTCGCTCATGACAGCACCTCCGTCAAAACCGCATGATAGGCGGCAATATCCGCTTCGCTGCATGTTTCGGTGGCAGCGACAATCACCACATCATCCAGACCGGCATGGGGCAGCAAGCGCGCGGCAGGCACACCGCCCAGCACGCCGCGCTCAGCCAGCGCATCAACCAGTGCCTCGGCTTGCCCCGGCACACGCATGGCAAACTCATTGAAAAACGCATGGGTCAGAATCTCCACGCCCTGCACAACGCCCAAACTCTTGGCAAGCGTGACAGCGCGAGAATGATTGAGCGCCGCCAGACGCCGCAAGCCATTGCCGCCCAGCAAAGTCAGATGCGCGGTAAAGGCCAGCGAACACAGACCCGAATTGGTGCAGATATTCGAGGTTGCCTTGTCGCGGCGAATATGCTGCTCGCGGGTGGACAGGGTCAGCACAAAGCCGCGCCGCCCATCCGCGTCAACCGTCTCGCCGCACAGGCGACCGGGCATTTGCCGGACATATTTTTGCCGCGTGGCAAACAAGCCAACATAAGGGCCGCCGAAATTCAGCCCATTGCCGAGGCTCTGGCCTTCGCCGACAACAATATCAGCCCCCATATCGCCGGGGCGTTTCAACAGACCCAGCGACACCACTTCCGGCACAACGGCAATCAGCAGCAGGCCGCGCGCATGGACAGCATCGGCCAGTGCGGAAAAATCAGCAACATTGCCGAAAAAGTCAGGGTTTTGGATGACAATGCAAGATGTGTCATCATCGACCAGTGCCAGCAAATCCTCTGCACCGGTCGGGGCAATCTCGGCCTGCGCCAGCTCAAACCCGCCCATATCCGACAGATTTTCAATCACGGCCGCATAATGCGGGTGCAAGCGACCCGACAGAACAGCACGCTTTTTGCGCGTCACGCGATGCGCCATCAGCACCGCCTCACCGGCTGCGGTTGACCCGTCATACATGGAGGCATTAGCCACATCCATGCCGGTCAACTCGGCCACTTGCGTTTGAAACTCAAACAGATATTGCAATGTGCCTTGGGTGATTTCCGGCTGATAGGGTGTGTAGCTGGTCAGAAACTCGGAACGCTGAATAATATGGTCAACCGTGGCCGGCACATGATGTTTATACGCCCCCACACCGCAGAAAAACGGCACGCTGCCCGCCGGCACATTACGCCCGGCCAGCGCCGCCAATTGCCGTTCAACATGCATTTCACCCTGATGGCGTGGCAGGTCAAGCGGCGCGTCGAGCCGCGCCGCTTCCGGCACATCAACAAATAAATCATCAATTGAAGATACGCCAATATCGGCCAGCATGGCCTGGCGATCCATATTGGTCAGAGGCAAATAACGCATTATCCAAGCTCCTTCACATAATCGGCATAGGCCGCTTCATCCATCAGCCCATCCAACTCATCACTATTGGTCAGTTTCATTCTGAAAAACCAGCCCTCGCTGTCGGGCGCTTCATTGACCAACGCCGGATTGTCGGTCAGCGCCTCATTGCCTTCGACAACCTCCCCGGAGACCGGCGCATAGACTTCGCTGGCCGCTTTCACACTTTCGACAACCGCCGCGTCATCGCCCTGCGCCACTTGCCGACCCGATTCAGGCACTTCGACAAAAACAACATCGCCCAATTGCTCCTGTGCATAGGCGGTGATGCCAACCGTGGCGATATCGCCGTCAAGGCTGACCCATTCATGGTCTTTGGTATATTTTCTGCTCATAACACTAACCTTTCCAATAACGCTGCGGGACAAAGGGCATTTCCGCAATTTTCGCCGGCAGAGCTTTGCCGCGCACAATTAAATGAATTTCTGTGCCGGGGGCGGCATGGCTGGCGGCCACATAGCCCATCGCCACCGGTTGTCCCAAGGAAGGCGCAAAGCCGCCACTGGTAACGCTGCCGATAAGGCTGCCCTGCCGGTCTTGAATTTGTGTGCCTTCGCGCGCCGGTGCGCGCCCGTCCGGCAATATCCCGACACGCTGACGCGCAACGCCATCGGCCAATTGCCGGGTAATTTTTTCAGCTCCGGGAAAGTCGCCCGCATCGCGGCGGCGTTTCGGCACTGACCACATTAAATCGGCCTCAACCGGTGTCGTATCCGTATCAATATCATGACCATAAAGGCACAGCCCCGCCTCAAGACGCAGACTGTCGCGCGCGCCAAGCCCAATCGGTGCGACTTCATCTTCACCAAGCAGGCGCTCGGCAAAGGCAGCGGCTTGCGCTTCCGGCACGGAAATCTCAAACCCGTCCTCGCCCGTATAGCCACAGCGCGACACCAGTACTTCCTCACCTTCAAACACCATCCATGCCGCCTGCATGAAAGTCAGCGCGCGGCAATCCGGTAAAAACCGCGCCAGCACATTGACCGCTTGCGGCCCCTGCAAGGCAAGCAAAGCGCGCGCCTGCACGCGCAGACGGGCGCGTCCGGCCAGTGCCGTTTCAATATGGGCAAAATCACTTTCCTTGCACGCGGCATTGACCACCAGCCACAGCCGATTGCCAAAGCGTGTTGCCATTAAATCATCGAGAATCCCACCTTGCGGATTGGTCAATTGCGTGTAGCGAATCCGTCCTTCCGCCAGCGTGGCAATACCGCCCGGCACCAGCGCTTCAAACAGGCTGGCTGCATCTTCAGCCTCATCAAGCGGGTCAAGCCAAGCCTGCCCCATATGCGAAACATCAAAAAGACCGGCAGCCGCGCGCGTGTGCAAATGCTCCTGCATGATACCGGCCGGATATTGCACCGGCATTTCATAACCGGCAAATGGCACGATTTTCGCGCCAAGCCTTTCATGCAGGTCAAACAGCACTGTGCGCTGCAAAGCGGTTTCTTGCGGTTTCGGTAATGTCGATTCCATTGCGGCGACTCCAATAACCCCACCGGCGCATCCGGTGGCCAAGTCGCCCTCCTCTGTCATGGAACCTGAGAGATTTCGGTGCCGGCTTGCGCCCGCCCCCTACCCCGTCGGTGAGCCGTTAATTCATGCATTAAAGGCTGCTTTCCAGAGTTTCATCGCCACACGGTCCTTTTGCCTGAGAGTTTCCGAGGGCGGTTGCTCCTTCGGCCCTGCCATGATTGGCAGTGTCTCCCGTGCGGGTCTTATGTAAGCATGACACTAGCACCGAGTCGCGCCGTGTCAAAGCGGACGCTGCGTCGCAGGTGATATTTCTGGGGAAATCCGGTCGCAGACCGGCTATTCGGTCATATTAAGCCGGTCGCGCCAGACCGCCCGATTGGCCGCCAATTGCGCCTCACTCAACACAAAGCCGACCACCAAACGCCGCTTGCTGGCCGCTTGCGCCAACAGCGCATATTGCACCGGCGGCAAGGCAGCAATGAATTGGATCTCCGGCTTTTTAATCTCATATTGTGTCCGCATCAGCACATTGTCATCCTCGCCCAAAACCGCGGTAAACAGCGGCATGGCAATGCCGGGGGTGGTTTGCTCGCCTTCAAGGGTCACTTGCGCGGTAAGCTGGTCTTTTTCATTATCCTTGAAGCAAATAAGCGAGACTTTATTCAACGCCGCGCGCGCTGTCTCATCAGCCGGTGACTGCCATAAATCAGCCGGAGCCAACACTTGAACCGGCGGGCATTGGCGCTCGACAATCTGGCGCGGGCCACCGCCGCAGGCCGCCAAAAGCGCGGCCAGCGCCAGCACCCTCAAAGGCGCGCCAAAGCGCAAGAAACTTGACGCGGGGGCATGGCTTTGCCTATCTGTAGGCGTTCCGGCGAATGATTTGCTTTGCTGGGTCATAAGTGATTGCGACATTATCCAAACCCGGCCTTGCCGACAAGCCAAATTGCCCCTATCCGGCGATAAAGTAACAGGAGACTATGTGAGCGCTGACCAGAACAACCGGCTGAAGCTGCGTTTAATGCTGGCAAAACCGCGCGGGTTTTGTGCCGGTGTGGACAGGGCGGTGCAAATTGTCGAGCGCGCGCTGGAAAAATACGGCGCGCCCGTCTATGTGCGCCATGAAATAGTCCATAATGCACGCGTAGTCGGGCGGCTGGAACAAATGGGCGCGATTTTTGTCGATGAGTTGGATGCCGTGCCAAATGGCGCGCCGGTGATTTTTTCCGCCCACGGGGTTGCCAAATCCGTGCCGCAAGCGGCTGATGCGCGCGGGCTGAACTGGCTTGATGCCACCTGCCCGCTTGTGTCCAAAGTGCATATTGAGGCCGCGCGCCATTTCGAGGCAGGCTATCATATTTTGCTGGTCGGCCATGCCGGACATCCGGAAGTTATCGGCACAATGGGGCAAGTGCCGAACGGCAATATGACCCTGATTGAAACCGAAGCGGATGTTGCCGGTTTCGCCCCGCCGGTTGATGAGCAAGGCAGCATGCGACCCTTGGCCTATGTCACGCAGACCACATTATCGGTTGATGATACGGCCTCCATTATTGCCGCTTTGCAAGCGCGCTTTCCCGATATTGCGCCGCCGCATAAAGACGATATTTGCTATGCCACCACCAATCGGCAGGCCGCGGTCAAGCAGATGTCATCGCAAGCTGACCATATTCTTGTTATTGGCGCGCCCAATTCATCCAATTCGCAAAGGCTGGTCGAGGTCGCCCTGCGCGCCGGTTGCGCCAATGCCGAGCTGGTTGGCGGCGCCGATGATATTGACTGGACGGCGTTACAGGCGGCGGCGCAAAACAGCAGCGATATTATGTCGGTCGGGCTGACCGCCGGTGCCTCGGCGCCGGAAGAAATCACCCGCGAAGTGATTGCCGCTTTTGAGGCGCGCTTTCATGTGCAGCTTGAGGAATTATCCGGCATTGAAGAACATGTGCATTTCAAATTGCCGCGCAGCCTGCGGGAAACTGCCTAAAAATGGCGGTGTTCACCCAAATCACGCAAGCCGCGCTGGACGCTTTTCTGACCGGCTATGGCCTGTCGCCGCCCTTCACCGCCACTGGCATTGCGGCGGGGGTGCAGAACACAAATTATCTGGTGACGGCTGAAAATAACCGTTATGTGCTGACGCTTTATGAGGACACGGAGACCGGCGTTGCCCCGCAGGATTTGCCGTTTTTTCTGTCGCTGATGCAGCATCTCGGCGCGGCAGGTATTTCATGCCCCTGCCCGCTTGAGCGCGATGGCGCGGCGCTGTCAGGCGAATTGGCCGGACGCCCTGCCGCGCTGGTCAGTTTTCTTGGCGGGCGCAGCGCAAAAACGCCCAAGCCGCAACATTGCCACGCCGCCGGTGCCGGTATGGCGCAAATGCATCTGGCCGCCGATGATTTCGGCCAGACCCGCGCCAACACGCATTCAGTCAGGGATTGGCCGGAATTATTCGCCGTGTGCCGCGCCCGTGCCAATGCGGTTGCGCCGGAGCTTGCCGAAACCATTGAGGGTGAGCTTGCGCGCATAACCGACCAATGGCCGCATGATTTACCGCGCGGCATTATCCATGCCGATTATTTCCCCGATAATGTGTTTTTCGACAAAACATCCCTGTCCGGAATTATTGACTTTTACTTCGCCTGCGAGGATGCGCTGGCCTATGATGTGGCCATTGCGCTGAATGCTTGGTGTTTTGAAGCCGATATCAGTTTTAACATCACCAAGGCGCGCGCCTTTCTGGATGGCTATCAGAGCGTTCGACGCCTGCAAGAGGACGAGCTGGCCGCCCTGCCTGTTTTGTGCAGCGGCGCGGCCATGCGGTTTTTGCTGACGCGGCTGCATGACTGGCTGCACCGGCAAGATGAAGCGCTGGTTGTGCCGAAAAACCCGACCGATTATTTGCGGCGTTTGCGCTTTCACCGCAAGGCCAACAGCGCCGCCGATTATGGCGTGACCGGATAGCCGATAAAAGGAGACAGCAATGGCTGATGCCGATTATGAGATTTTCACCGATGGTGCCTGTTCCGGCAATCCCGGCCCCGGCGGCTGGGGTGCAAGGCTGGAAGGGCCGGACGGTATTGTCGAATTAAAGGGCGGGGAAAAATCAACCACCAATAATCGCATGGAATTGATGGCCGCTATTGAAGCGCTGAAAAGCCTGCCTGAGGGCAGCGCCATTCGGCTGGTGACCGACAGCACTTATGTAAAAGACGGCATTACATCATGGATGGCCAATTGGAAGCGCAATGGCTGGAAAACCGCCGCCAAAAAGCCGGTCAAAAATGTCGATTTATGGCAAGCGCTGGACGCCCAATGCGTCCGCCACCAAGTCGCTTGGGCTTGGGTGAAAGGCCATGCGGGACATGCCGGCAATGAACGCGCCGATGAGCTGGCGCGCCTTGGCATGGCTCCTTATATGATTTGACCGGTCAGCCGAGTTGCGACAGCAGGTTTTCCGCGCCGCTGTCAACCGCCTTGCCCGGATTCTGCTCAAGATTCAGTGTCTCGACCACGCCGTCGCGCACCAGCATGGAATAGCGCAGCGAGCGTGTGCCCATGCCAAAGCCTGAGCCGTCCATGCTGAGACCCATTTTTTGCGTCATCTCGGCATTGCCGTCAGCCACCATCATCACCTTGCCGGTCGCGCCCTGCTGTTGACCCCAAGCGCCCATGACAAAGGCATCATTCACCGACAGGCAGACAATCGTGTCCACACCGCCAGCGCGCAATTCTTCCGCCTTTTCAATATAGCCCGGCAAATGCTGGTTGGAGCAGGTCGGGGTAAATGCGCCCGGCAGGGCAAACAGCGCCACTGTTTTGCCTGCGAACAGCTCGTCCGTGCTTATCGGCGTTGGCCCGGCATCGGTCATGTGCATAAGCTGGGCTGCGGGTATTTTATCTCCGGCTTTGATGGTCATTTTGTCACCTCATTATCATCTTCGGTTTGCGACATAAGTCTGTGATCGGTGACTTTTACAAGCTGTTCAATCGCATGGCTACCGTCTCGAACAATAAAATTCAGCGACCGACCAATTAATGGATGGTCAAGTTTCGACCAAGCCGGCATTTCAACCAGAAATGCATCTGGGTGGCGCGCGGCAATATGCGGGCTGCCCAACACATCATGCGGGCCGGGCACAGCCATCAGCACCGGATTTTCAAGCGCTTGACCGGTAATCACCACTTGCAGGGAAACCCCGTCAAAACTGGCATTGTCAATCGCCAGACGCGCAGAAGGCGCAGCTGGTCGAGCCGCCAAAACCTGCCCGATAAAGGCATTATCCGCCGGTGCGCTGCTGGCCTGCCAATCCAGCGCCAGCGATAATTCAACCGGAATACAAATCTCTCGGCATACGCCGATAAACGCCTCAAGGCTTAATCGCCCTTGCGGGCGCGTCAATGGCGCGGCAAAGCCGACCTGCCCCGTATAGCCGTAAAAGCCGCCCGCCTCATCGTCAAAAAAATACGGTGCTTGATAAATGACCGACCCGAAGGCCGTTTCGCTGGAACCGGTGAAAGTGAATTCGGGGCTGATGCCGCTGGCGCCGGGATATTGCCAGTAACTGTGCCAGCCGGGCGCCAAATCAAGCTGCACGGCAATATAGGCCTGACCGTCATATTGGCCGGTAACCAGACGGGCGCGGCCATTATTAAAATCCTGCCAGTCGGAACTGGCCGCCAAAGCCTGCCCGTGCAGACTTGCCACCATGAACAAGACCGGAAAAACCCGCATAAAATATGCCCGAACGCTTTGCATGGGCCCTTTATACATTGTTTTGCGGCAGGCGACGAGCAGGTTTTGGCTGGCAGGGGACAAAACAGCACCATAGCGTTGCCGATATAACGCTTGGCCGGGCAGCGCAAAAAAAGTTGTCAGCCTGCAATGGCCTGCCTAACATCTTGGCATGAGCAAAACCGATATTGACAATTTGCAGGGCAAACTCCTGCTCGCCATGCCGGATATGGGCGACCCGCGCTTTGAACGCAGCGCGATTTACATTTTGTCGCATAATGATGAGGGCGCGATGGGTTTTGTGATTAACCAACCGGCTGAAGGGCTGACGCTGAAAGATATATTACAAAACATGCCGGAAGAAATCGGCCGCACCGGTCTGGTCAATATGCCGATATTCATTGGCGGGCCGGTGCAAGGCGAAAATGGCTATGTGCTGTTCACCGCCGCGCCGCGCTCCAATGACAGCGAACAAGTGCCGGTGCAGGTCACACAATCGGTCGAGATATTGAGAGATGCCGCGCGCAATCGCGGGCCGGCGCATATGCGCCTTGTGCTGGGCTATGCCGGATGGGGGCCTGGGCAATTGGAGGGCGAATTGCAAGATAATGCTTGGCTGGTGGCGGCAGGCGACCAAAGCCTGATTTTCGACCCGCGACCGGAAGAAATATGGGGCAAGGCCGTTGCCAGCCTCGGCATTGACCCTGCTCTGCTCAGCCAAAGCGGCGGCGAAGCATGAGGGGGATTATATGGTCAGAGGGGTTGTGTCGAAGCGGCGTTCCGGCACGAACAGCGCACCGATAAGACCGGCGGCAATCGTCATCACCAGACCCATATCAATCAAATCGCCGGTCAGCAGGCCGGCATATTCCGGCGCGACCAGCGCGGCGATAATAAAACCGGCCATCACGCCAAGGCAAATATCGCAGGATATGACAACCCGCGTCCAGTAATTGCGATGCACAACACGGCGCATCACAAGATTCAAATGCGCCAGCCCAATCAGCATCAAGGCGGCGGTGACACACCCCCTTATCAGCAAAATCCGGTTTTCGGCCAGCATGGTCGCCAAGCCAAGCAGCCCAGTCAGATTTTCTAGCCACAGGCTGGCCAGCAAAAACAACATGCTGGAGGCCATGACACAGGCATAAAGCGCGCGGCGCGAGCGCCGATACAGACCAACAAACAGACCGGCCAGCAACATGACACTCAATAATGAGAACAGGAAAAGGCGCATGGTGTCGCGGCGCGCTTCCAGCTCGGCAAAATAGGCCGGTGTCCATAAATATAGCCCCGGCGCCGCATCATCACCGAAAAGCTGATATGTCATCACGCTTGCGGGCGGGGCGAAAAAAGTCAAATGGCCGGGTCTGTCGGGCGCGGTGGCAAATTCAGTGTCGTCGGAAGCAAACAGCCGCAAGCCGGGCGGCGGTGGCGCATCGGGCATAAAGGCGCGCAGCAAAACCGGCAGGCGCGCGCGCGTGATAAGCAAAACAAGGCGGCTGTCATCGCCATTGCGGACAGCAAAAAGCGGCGTCGGCTCACGCTCGGTTATCAGCGGCGATAAATGGGTGACGCTGAAGCGGCTGTCCAAACGCATGGCGTCAAGCGCTTGCGCGGGAACGGCCAGCATAAGCAGCATGAAAACCGGCAGCAAAGAGATGGCAAGGCGGGACAAAATGGCCATTGGGCTAGCCTATGACATCTTCACGACACAGCGCAAACAGCCGGTGGTCGGCCCATGCGCCATTGATTTTCAGATAGTGGCGGGCGCGCCCCTCTTCGCGAAAATGATTTTTCAATAACACTTGCGCCGAGGCGTGATTGTCAATCATGCAAGCCGCCTCAATACGGTTGAGGCCAAGCGTGCTAAAGCCATAATCGCAAACCAGCCCGACCGCTTCGCTCATATAGCCGCGATTGGCAAAGCCTGCGCCAATCCAATAGCCAAGCCCGGCCATTTGCGCCGCGCCGCGCCTGATATGGCCGAGATTGCACGCCCCCATCAGCCGGTTATCTCCTTGGCGGCGGATGAAAAACGCATGGCCTTGCCCGGCGCGCGCCTCTCTCGCATAGCTGCGAAGGCGCCAACGAAAATGAGTGCGGGTCAGTTCCTGTTCGTGCCAGCTTGGCTCGCGCGGTTGCAAATAGGCCTGATTTTCCCGCCGCAAGCGCGCCCAAGCCGGATAATCGGCCATAATGGGCGGCTGCAGATAAACGCTTGCGCCGTCCAGCCACAAACTATTTTTACGCAGCCTCCCCAGCGATAGCGGCATCAGGCGAAACCGCCCCGGCCACGCAAGTGCCTTAGGCGCCATGTCCCGTTCCTGCCCGTATCAATTGCTCCACCGCCTGCAAATCATTGGCAACAGGGGTGAAACGCTCCGGCTTGGCCAGCATGTCATGAACCCGCGCCGGTGTGTCGGGCGCGCTGTCATAGGCTTTTTCAATAGCGGCGGGAAATTTCGCCGGATGCGCCGTAGCCAGCGTCACCATTGGCACGCCATCGGGCAATATGGCACGGCGCGCCGCACCCAAGCCGACCGCGCTGTGCGGGTCAATCTGCATGGCATGGCGGCGACCGAAATCCTGCATCACTTCAATGGTCTGGGCTTCATCAACCCGTTCGGCGGCAAACAGCGCCCGCAATAAAGACAATTCCGCATCATTTAATTCAAACCGGCCTGATTGTTTCAAACTGTCCATGCAATAGCGCACGCGACCGGCATCGCGCCCGGTCAGTTCAAACAACAAGCGCTCAAAATTGCTCGACAGCTGAATATCCATACTGGGGCTGGAAGTGGCGACAACATCGCCCAATTCGTAAACACCGCTGGCCAGCGTGCGCGCCAGAATATCATTCACATTGGTGGCAATCATCAATTGCGCGACCGGCAAACCCATTTGCGCCGCCACATAACCGGCGAAAATATCGCCGAAATTGCCGGTCGGCACGGAAAAGGCAACCCGCTTGCCCGGCGCGCCCAATTGCGCGGCAGCAGTGAAATAATAGACGGTTTGCGCCATCACCCGCGCCCAATTGATAGAATTAACCCCGGCCAGAGATACCTCGTCACGAAAATCGGCATGACCAAACATCGCCTTGACCAAAGCCTGACAGTCATCAAATGTGCCATCCACCGCCAGCGCATGCACATTGGCATCTCTCGGCGTGGTCATTTGCTTGCGTTGCACATCGGAAACGCGCCCTTGCGGATAAAGGATAAAAATATCGACCGCCTCGCGCCCGCGAAACGCCTCTATCGCCGCGCCGCCCGTATCACCTGATGTGGCTCCGACTATGGTCGCTCGCCGCCCGCGCCGTTGCAGCGCATCATCCATCAGCCGCGCCAGCAATTGCATGGCGACATCTTTGAAGGCCAAAGTGGGGCCGTGAAACAATTCGAGCAAATACTGGCCTTCATCCAGCGCCACCAAAGGCGCTATGTCATCGCGCTCAAAACCGGCATAGGCGGCGTCAATAATTTCACCGAGCCGGGCCGGGGCGACATCATCGCCCATAAAGGGCTGCAATACATGGCGCGCCACCTCACCATAGGGCGCACCAGCAAAACCGGCCAGCGTCGCCGTGTCCAGTTTCGGCCATTCAGCAGGCACATAAAGCCCGCCATCGGTCGCCAGACCGGCCAGCAGCGCATCCTCAAAGGACAGGCTTTCCACCTCACCGCGTGTGGAAACATATCTCACAAAGCGTCTCCATTGGCTTTTGTGTTCCGCCTTTGCATGTGCCACAGACCGGAGACAATCACAAGCACAACGGCCAGACCATACCATGTCACCGCATATTCCAAATGGCGGTTGGACAAGCTCATGCGGGTTTGCCCGCCGCGCGGCCAGCAATTCGCCTGATTGCCCGCCTCAGCCGCCTCAGCAATTACCGGTGGCAAAGCAAGCTGCCAGTGGGCGCCAAGCGCTTGCGGGTCGCGCACATAAAACAGACCTTCTTGCGGCTTGTCTTTAGCATCAAACCGGCCGCGTCGGTCGGGCCAGCGCAAAATCACCGGCAATGGCTGCAAGCCTGTATCGGCTGCCGGCGGCGTTGCTGCCAATGTCTCTTTGAGGGCTGCCGGCACAAACCCCCTGTCGAGCAATATCGCACTGCCATCGGCCAGTATAAAGGGTGACAGCACATGATAGCCGGTATGCGCCTGGCGCGGCAGACCATCGGGTGCATTGTGGATTTGGGTGAACCAGAAGCCTTGCGGCGCGCCCAGCCGCCCATGCAGCAAAGCGGGGCGGTAATTGTCGGCCGATTTGGTAAGGCGGCGCACATTATCGGCGCTGTGCAGGCTTATCGGTGGCGCATTGCGGCGCGCCTCGATTTGCGCCAGCAAGCCCTGTTTCCATTGCAGGCGTTGAACCTGCCAAGTGCCAAGCGACAGGCAGGCGGCCAGCATAATGGCTGTTAAAACAAGGGGAAGAAAGGCGCGCGAGGAGAACATGCAGTGAAACCCCTAACGCCCATTCATCAGCAAAGCGGCTCGAATAGCCGGTTAATGCGCGCCCGCCATATCACCTGCGCCGATAATATAAATCACAACGAACAGGAACAGCCAGACCACATCAACAAAGTGCCAATACCATGCCGCCGCTTCAAAGCCGAAATGCTGTTTCGACGAGAAATGCCCGGCCATAGCGCGCAACAGGCAGACCAGCAGGAAAATCGTGCCGACAATCACATGGAAGCCGTGAAAGCCGGTCGCCATGAAGAATGTCGCGCCGTAAATATGGCCGGAAAAACCGAAACTGGCATGCATATATTCATATGCTTGGAAGCAGGTGAACAAAGCGCCCAATGCCACGGTCAGCACCAGCCCCCATTTCAGCCCTTCGCGGTCATCATGCTGCAACGCATGATGCGCCCATGTGACAGTCGTGCCGGATGTCAGCAAAATCAGCGTATTGATAAGCGGCAAATGCCAGGGGTCAAAGGTTTCAATGCCTTGCGGCGGCCATTTCCCGCCGGTCAATTCAGCGCGCGACGCCTGAATCGCCTCACCCGGATACAGGCTGATATCAAAATAGGCCCAGAACCAAGCAACAAAAAACATAACTTCGGAGGCGATAAACAAAATCATGCCATAGCGGTGATGCAATTGCACAACCGGCGTATGGTCGCCTTGATTGGCCTCGCGCACCACATCGCGCCACCAGGCCAGCATGGTGTAAAGCACACCGACCAGACCAATCAGCATCAGCCAATAGCTTTCTGCATGAAAATACTGCACAGCCCCAATGGCCATGACCAGCGCGCTGACCGAGCCGACAACCGGCCACGGGCTTGGGTCGACCAGATGGTAGTCGTGATGTTTTGCGTGACTGTCAACCATATCTACCCCCTAGGTTGATTGCTTTTGCTTTCGGCGGTTTTGGGCCGCTGAAAGAATGTATACGACAAAGTGATGGTTTTGACATCATCCATTTCCGGATCTTCAAGAATTTCCGGGTCAATAAAGAAACTGACCGGCATATCGACCGCTTCGCCGGGTCGCAGCACTTGCTCGGTAAAGCAGAAACAGTCAATTTTGGAAAAATAATAGCCAGCCTTGTCCGGTGCCACATTATAGGTGGCCGTGCCAACCACATCATGCGCGGCCAAGTTCTCAGCCCGATAAAAAGCCAGCCCCGATTCGCCGACCGGCAATGTCACTGCCTGTTCGGGCGCTTCAAACTTCCACGGCATGGCGCGGTTCAAACTGGCATCAAAACGCACGGTTATGGTGCGATTGCCGGTCGCGCCGGGAGCCGCTTCAGCGACTTGCGGAGTGCCGCCAAAACCGGTGACACGGCAGAATAAATCATAAAGCGGCACGGCGGCATAGGCAGCGCAAATCATCAGCACCGCACCGGAGGCCGCCGCAATGGCAGTGCGCCGATTGGCCTGACCTTGCATTTTATCGCCTGTATCGGGTGTTTCTGCCATGCCGTTCATATTCCACGATTAGCCACATTGGCTCCTAATTTGACCAGCGTGACCAGAAAAAACAGCGCCACAAAGCCCAGCAAAGCAACCGCCATAATGGCCGCGCGACGGCGACGCTGTTTCAGCAATTCCTCCGTCCAAACGCCTTCTTGTTCGGTCTTGTCCTGCATCACGCCACCAGCCTGTCTGCCATTAAAAGGGCAAAAATCAAAAACAGATAAAATATCGACCAAGCGAATAAAATCATCGCCATGCGATTGCGTTGCGCCGGTTTGGCGAAAGCCAGCATCAGCGCCAGTCCGACAAAAACCAGATTAAGCGCGCCCGCCCCGGCGGCATAAAACAGGCCGGAATAACCCAAAGCCCAGGGCGTCATTGTCGTGACTGCCAATATCAGGCTGTAAATGACAATTTGCGTCAGCGTTGCCTTTTCGCCCTGCGTCACCGGCAACATTGGCACGCTGGCCGCTTGGTAATCAGCGTTTTTGACCAGTGCCAGCGCCCAGAAATGCGGCGGTGTCCAGAAAAAGATAATGGCGAAAAACAATAATGGCTCAAGGCTGATACTGTTGGCCGCCGCCGCCCAGCCAATCACCGGCGGCAAAGCACCGGCCGCGCCGCCAATCACAATGTTTTGCGCCGTATGGCGTTTCAGCCAGATGGTGTAAATCACCGCATAAAAGAAAATCGTGAAGGCCAGCAGCGCCGCGCTCAGATAATTGACCAGCACCGCCATGCTCATCACCGACAGGCCGGACACCCAAAGGCCAAATGTCAGCGCATCGCCGGGCGCAACCCGCCCTGCCGGTATTGGGCGGCTTTGCGTGCGCGCCATAATGGCGTCAATATCGGCATCATACCACATATTCAGCGCCGCCGACGCACCCGCCCCCGTGGCAATCAGCACCAAAGCGGCCACTGCAATCACCGGATGCAGGCTGCCCGGCGCCATGACCAGACCAACCAGCGCGGTAAATATCACCAGCGACATGACGCGCGGTTTCATCAGCTCGATAAAATCGGCAGCCGAGCTGGTATCGAGAGATACCGGCTCGTCAAAGCCTTGATGCTGTTTTGCAGCCTGAGACATAAAGCCTCCTTATATTGCCTGCCTATTTTATTTTCGGCAGTTCGCTGAATTGGTGGAATGGCGGCGGTGAACTCAGCGTCCATTCCAGCGTTGTCGCGCCCTCGCCCCACGGATTGTCACCGGCCGGTTGACGCCGCGCAAAGGCATGCGCCACCCCAATCAGGAAAACCAGAACACCAAAGGCGGAAATATAGCTGCCAATGGATGACCAATAATTCCAACCCGCATAGGCATCGGGATAGTCAACATAACGGCGCGGCATACCGGCCAAGCCGAGGAAATGCTGCGGGAAGAAAATCAGATTCACCCCGATAAAAGTAATCCAGAAATGCAACTTGCCGATAAACTCTGAATAAGTATAGCCGAACATTTTGCCGAACCAGTAATACCAACCGGCGAAAATGGCGAATACCGCACCCAGCGACAGCACATAATGGAAATGCGCCACCACGAAATAAGTGTCGTGATAGGCACGGTCAACACCGGCATTTGCCAGCATCACACCGGTTACACCGCCCACGGTGAACAGGAAAATAAAGCCCAGCGCCCACAGCATTGGTGTTTTGAATTCAATTGAACCACCCCACATGGTCGCAATCCATGAGAATATCTTCACCCCGGTTGGCACAGCAATCACCATTGTCGCGGCAACAAAATAGGCTTGCGTGTCAACACTCAGCCCGACCGTATACATGTGGTGCGCCCATACGATAAAGCCGACACCGCCAATCGCCACCATGGCATAGGCCATGCCGAGATAGCCGAAAACCGGCTTTTTCGAGAAAGTGGAAACAACATGGCTGACAATGCCGAAACCGGGCAAAATCAGGATATAAACTTCCGGATGTCCAAAGAACCAGAACAAATGCTGGAACAAAATCGGGTCACCGCCACCGGCAGGGTCAAAAAATGTTGTGCCGAAATTACGGTCGGTCAGCAGCATGGTGATGGCACCGGCCAGAACCGGCAGCGACAATAGCAGCAGGAACACAGTGACCAGCACCGCCCAGACAAAAAGCGGCATTTTGTGAAGCGTCATGCCCGGTGCGCGCATGTTGAAAATCGTCGTGATGAAGTTAATCGCGCCCAAAATAGAGGACGCACCGGCAATATGCAGCGACAGAATCGCATAATCCATGGCCGGGCCGGGCTGACCGGCAGCGGAAAGCGGCGGGTAAATCGTCCAGCCACCGCCGACACCATTATTGCCGGGCGGGCCTTCAACGAAAATTGAAATGCCCAGCAAGATAAATGCGGCAGGCAAGAGCCAGAAGGAGATATTATTCATCCGCGGAAACGCCATATCCGGCGCGCCAATCATCAATGGCACAAACCAATTGCCGAACCCGCCAATCATGGCCGGCATCACCATAAAGAAAATCATGATAAGCCCGTGGCCGGTCACCAGCACATTGTAAAGGTGATAGTCACCGCCAAGAATACCATCGCCCGGCGCTTGCAATTCCATCCGCATCACCACCGACATCGCACCGCCAATCACCCCCGCAATAATGGCGAAGATGAGATACATTGTGCCAATGTCTTTATGGTTGGTGGAATAGACAAAGCGCCGCCATCCGGTCGGATGGTGTTCATGTTCGTGAGCGGTTGCGTGGTCTGTTGCCATGATGTCGCGTCTCCCTAACGTGTTTGTTGACCGGCTGCACCGGCATTGGCGACCAAGCGGTCGCTATTGTCAATTTCTGCATATTCGGCCTTGGCTTCTTCAACCCAACGGGCGAACTCTTCCTTTTCCACCACTTCCACGCGAATTGGCATGAAGGCATGGCGGATACCGCAAAGCTCCGAACATTGGCCGTAAAATGTGCCGGTTTTGTCGGCGCGGAACCAAGTTTCGTTCAAGCGACCGGGTATCGCATCCATTTTGACGCCAAAAGCCGGCATCGCCCAGCTATGCATCACATCGGCGGCGGTCACAACAACCCGTATGGTCGTGTCAACCGGCACGACAAGGGCGGTGTCGGTAGCCAGCAAACGCGGCTGGTCGCCACGTTCCTCATCCGACAGCATGAGCGAGTCAAAACCGAAATCGCCATGGTCAGGATATTCATAGCCCCAATACCACTGATAACCGATGGCCTTGACCGTCATATCAGCTTCCGGCAGCACGCGCTGGGTATAGAGCAGGCGGAAAGAAGGAATGGCGATAATCACCAAAATCAGAATCGGAACAACCGTCCAGATAACCTCAACAAGCGTGTTATGGGTGGTTTTTGACGGGTTGGGGTTGGCGCGGGCATTGAAGCGCACCATGACATAGAGCATCAGACCAAGCACAAATACGGTAATCGCGGTCATCAGATAGAGCAGGAAATTATTCAAATCGGTAATTTGCTGCATGTTCTGTGTCGCCGGCTCCTGAAAGCCGAGCTGCCAAGGCTCCGGCTTGGCGGCCAATGCTGCCGTGCCGAAAAGAGACACAAAAAGCGCGCTTGCCGTGAAGGCAACACGCAGCGATAGTGTGGTCAGCGTGGCCGATATAAACAGGCCGATACGCGCCAATAACTGTTTGAAAAGACCCATTTTTGTCTCCGATATTCTGCGGGCTTGTCACCCGATGCCCTCTTATAGCCCCTCTGCTGCCATTAGGACAGTCTGGAACACACCCATGCGACTTTATGACCATAGCGTTTTACCATGTAAAAGCACATGCCTGCCTTGCGGCTTGCAAACCCGCTTTCCGGCCATGCTATGCCACCCCCAACCAAACAAACAAACCCGCCGCCAAGCTGACGCCCCTATTATTCCCGCGCTATTGCCCTTGCCGTGGCGCGACCGAGACGGCATATTAGATTTATTCTGCCTTTGTCAGAAGATCAGCCGGAGCCGTCCGTCTCTGGCAATATGAAAAGCCAAATCGGGCAATATGCATGTCGGCACAGCCCATAAAGGAGAGCATCGCCATGAGTTCAGGCAGCAAAACCGCAGCCCCGTCAGCGCAGGATTTGTTTTTCGGCCAAAGCGGGCTGGAACAGGCACAAACCGGACGTTTTGTTGAATCGGCATTAGCCAAGGCCGATGATGGTGAATTATTTCTCGAATATACGCTGTCCGAGGCGTTTTCCTTTGATGACAACCGTCTGAAAGCAGCCAGTTTTGACACGGCGCAAGGCTTTGGCCTGCGCGCGGTCAGTGGCGAGGCGGTCGGCTATGCCCATGCCACGGAATTGACGCCGGAAGCGCTGGCGCGCGGCGCGGCCAGCCTGTCGCCGGTATTAAGCGGTCACAGCGGCACAATGGCAGCCGCACCGCAGGCCGCAACCACACCGCTTTACCTGCCCGACAACCCACTCGACAGTGCCGGTTTTGAGGATAAGGTGAAATTGCTTGAACATATCAACGCCTATGCCCGCGCCCGCGACAATCGGGTGCGGCAAGTCTCGGTTTCGCTGGCCGGTGAATGGCAAGCGGTCGCCATTTTGCGTCCCGAAAGCGCGCCGGTTTATGATATCCGCCCGCTTGTGCGCCTTGATGTGTCCATTGTGGTCGGCGAAGGTGACCGGCAGGAAACCGGCCATAGCGGGCGCGGCGGGCGCGCCAATTATGGACAATGGCTGGCGCCGGATAATTGGCAGGAACAGGTTGACAATGCGTTGCGTCAAGCGGTCACCAATCTTGACGCGATACCGGCACCGGCCGGTGAAATGGATGTCGTTCTTGGCCCAGGCTGGCCGGGCATTTTGCTGCATGAAGCGGTCGGTCACGGGCTGGAAGGCGATTTCAACCGCAAAAAAACCTCGGCTTTTTCCGACCGTATCGGCGAGCGCGTTGCCTCGCCCGGTGTGACAGTCATTGATGACGGCACATTGCCCGACCGGCGCGGCTCGCTGACCATTGATGATGAAGGCACACCAACCAGCAAAACTGTGCTGATTGAGGACGGGATTTTGCGCGGCTATATGCAAGACCGGCTCAATGCGCGGTTGATGGGGATGGAGGCCACCGGCAATGGGCGGCGTGAAAGCTTTGCCTGCCAGCCCATGCCCCGCATGACCAATACCTATATGTTGGGCGGACAACATGACCCGCAGGAAATACTCGCCAGTGTGAAAAACGGCGTTTATGCCACCGCTTTTGGCGGCGGTCAGGTCGATATCACATCCGGCAAATTCGTATTTTCCTGCACCGAAGCCTATGAAATCAAAGATGGCAAGCTTGGCGCGCCGCTGAAAGGCGCCACGCTTATCGGCACCGGGCCGGAATCCATGCAACGCATTTCAATGATTGGCAATGATATGGCGCTTGATGAAGGCATTGGCACTTGCGGCAAAGCCGGACAGGGCGTGCCGGTCGGTGTCGGCCAGCCTTCCTTGCGGATTGACGGGCTGACCGTTGGCGGCACGGGCTGAGGCCGCAATATCTGATTAAAAAGCGGTTTCCTTGAAAATCGGGGTGATATCACCGCCCCAATCGCCATGATATTTGTCGAGCAGCCGCGCCGCCGGTGAACGGCCATCGGCGACAATCTCCTGCAAATAGGCCAGAAAGCGAGTTTCATCGCGCCCGTCAACAAGCCGCCCGCGCGCGCGCAAACCCTGTTCGGCCAAATCAACCACCTGGCGCGCCACATCAAGCAGCGTGCCGCCGCGAAACGGCGTTGCCAGCCCCGATATCGGCGCCTGATGGCGCAGCGTGTTGCGTTCTTCGGCTGACCAATCGGCGATTAAATCATGCGCTTTGGCCTGCGTGACGGCATCATAAAGCAGGCCAACCCACAGCGCCGGTAAAGCACACAGCGAAGCCCAAGGCCCGCTATCAGCACCGCGCATTTCGATAAAGCGCTTGACGCGCGCTTCGGGAAATAAAGTGGTCAAATGGTCTTCCCAATCCTGCGCGCTTGGCAATTCGCCCGGCAAGGCGGGCAATTTGCCTTGCATGAAGTCGCGGAAAGACATGCCCAACGCATCGACAAAATGGCCGTCGCGCATGACAAAATACATCGGCACATCAAGCGCATAATCGACATATTGTTCAAAGCCGAAACCCGGCTCAAAAGCCGCCGGCAACATGCCGGTGCGATCCGGATCCGTATCCAGCCAGACCAGCGAACGCTCGGACACATGGCCGGTGGGCTGGCTATTTTTGAACGGCGAATTGGCAAAAAGAGCCGTCGCCACCGGTTGCAAGGCCAGCGCGATTTGCAATTTCTCGACCATATCCTGCTCGGTCGCAAAATCGAGATTAACCTGCACTGTGGCCGATAAATACATCATTTCAAGGCCGCGATTACCGCGCTTGGGCATATATTGATTCATCAGCAAATAGCGGCCTTTGGGCATTTGCGGTGCGTCTGCCAACCCCCAGACCGGCGCATAGCCAACGCCCATATAGCTTTGCCCCAGCTTTTCGGCAACCGCCTGAACCTCTTTCAAATGACCGCGCACTTCGGCGCATGTTTCATGAATGGTCGCCAAGGGCGCGCCGGATAATTCAAGCTGCCCGCCCGGCTCAAGCGTTACCGAGCCGCCGCCATCAGCCATTGGCCGTTGCAGGGCGATAAGATTATCGCCCTCATATTTGCCCTGCCAACCAAAGCCCATCAGCCCTTCCAGCATGGCACGAATTCCATTTTCGCCTTCATATTCAAGCGGTTGCAATGTGTCTGCATGAAAGCCAAACTTTTCATGCTCAGTGCCGATGCGCCATGCCTCAACCGGCTTGCAACCGGCCTGCATCCAGTCTTTCAAGTGCTGCGGGGTTTCAAAAAATTGCGGCTCTGGTGTTGCGGCGGACATCACTATTCTCCTGCACACCCTTTATGAGCGTGTTGCCTTTTATGTAGGTGCGTTTGAGGCTTTCGGCAAGCCTTACCGCCAATCGCCAAACCGCGCTTGCAACACGGCAAGCGCCGCGACAACCGCCGTATCCGTGCGAAGAATACGCGGGCCAAGGCTCAAGCGCAGCATTTGGGCATGGGCGTTCAGCATGGCATGTTCGCTGGCGTCAAAGCCGCCTTCCGGCCCGACCAGCACGGCCAGCCCGCCTTGTATTTTGCTGTCGCTATCCGCCAATTCCTGCCCGCCCAATCCGGCTCCGGACGGCGCGGTTTCATCGCAAAACACCAAAGGCCGGTCGGCTGGCCAATCCTGCAAAATATCCTCAAGCCTTTGCGGCGCGGCGATTTCCGGCACATTCAAAATCCCGCATTGCTCAGCTGCCTCAATGGCATTGGCGCGCAGCCGGTCAATTTTCACCATGCCGCCCCCGCCTTGCGTGCGTCGGGTTATCACCGGCACCAGCCGCGACACACCCATTTCCGTTGCCTTTTGCGCCAAATAATCCAGCCGGTCGCGCTTGACCGGCGCGACCAACAGCCATAAATCGCCGCCCGCGCTTTGCGGCCTGTGCTGTGTGCCAATGACAAGCTCGGCCTGTTTTTTGCCCAAAGCCTCAATTTGCGCCTGCCATTCGCCATCAGCCCCGTTAAACAACAGCACCGCATCGCCGGTCTGGCAGCGCAGCACATTGCGTAAATAATGCGCTTGATTGCCGGTTAGGCTGATTTTTGCCTCTGCAGCCAGCGTCGCGGTGACATACAGCCTTTGGCGCGGCTCATATACCGGCTGTGACTGGACGTTTGGACGCTGGCGTGGCATGTCTATCCTCAATCATGTGCGGGCAGGCATATGAAAACGGGCGCTGCCGACCGCATTTATCGCTCGGCACTATGACGCAAGGTAAGCAAAAACTCAAATGGCACAGCAAGACGATACCGCACCTGCCGACCGCGAAACCGGCCTGCTTATGCGCTATTTGCCGCCTCCGGCGCGCGCCTATGCCGAGTTGATGCGGCTTGACCGACCGGTCGGCACATGGCTGTTATTCTGGCCCTGCCTGTGGGGCATGACGCTGGCGCTGGCGCCGCTCAACGCCTATCCGCAACCGGCTATGATTGCGCTGTTTGCCTTTGGCGCGCTGGTCATGCGCGGGGCGGGATGCACAATAAATGACATTATTGACGCCGATATTGACGCCCGCGTCGCGCGCACGGCGGGGCGTCCGCTGCCATCGGGGCGGGTCAGCAAGCGGGCGGCGTTTTTGTTTCTGGCGGCGCAATGCCTTATCGGGCTTGTTGTGCTGTTGCAATTCAACCTGCCGACAATCATGTTGGGCGTCGCCTCGCTGGCTCTCATTACCGCTTATCCATTTATGAAACGGCTGACATGGTGGCCGCAATTATTTCTCGGCCTGACTTTTAATTGGGGCGCGCTGATGGGTTATGCGGCGATAAAGGGCGAGATATCGGTCGCTGCATTGGCGCTTTATGCGGCAGGCATATTCTGGACATTGGGCTATGACACGATTTACGCCCATCAGGACAAGGAAGATGACGCGCTTATCGGTGTCAAAAGCTCGGCTCTGCGCCTCGGCCAATATAGCCGCCCGGCGATTGCCGTGTTTTACGCGCTGATGCTGGCCTGCCTCGGCCTGGCGGGCAGCCTTGTCCAAATGACCATTTTATTCTGGGTCGGGCTGGCAGTCACGGCTTGGCATTTGGCCATGCAGGTTTATTGGCTGGATATTGACGATGCGGCGCAATGCCTGAAACTGTTCCGCAGGAACCGCAATACCGGTTTGATTGTCGCCGCCACGCTGGCATTGGGGATTTTCTAGCCAATCGGAGATTTCCGGGACTGGTATAGGGTCGCAAAAAAGCCTATATAAAGGTTATGGGAACGGCTACTCATATAAATCCAAGCGCCAAACGGATAGCCGCGAAAGAGCTTTTCGACTTGCCGACTCTGGAAAAATTGCGGAAACGCTCCGATTTTATCGGCTTTGCGCTGATTGTCCATGCGTGGGCGTTGATTTTCGCGGCGATGGCGCTGTTTCATTTTTTCCCCAATCCGCTGACATTTCTGCTGGCGGTGATGATTATCGGCGCGCGGCAATTGGGGCTGGCTGTGCTGATGCATGACGCCGCCCATCTGGCTTTGTTTCGCACCAAAAGCCTGAATAATTGGGCCAGTGATTTATTTTGCGGCTGGCCGACATTGGCGCGCACGCAAAGCTATCGCAGCTATCACATGAAACATCATGCGCGCACCCAGCAACCCGATGACCCGGATTTGATATTGTCGAAACCCTTTCCGATTACCCGCAAAAGCCTGCGCCGCAAAATGCTGCGCGATTTAACCGGCCAGACCGGCTTTCAGCAAAGGCGGGCGCAATTTGCCAATAATTTCGGGCCGAAAGAATTGGGCGTGTTGGGGCGTATCCGGCATTTTCTGCCGCGCATGGGGCCGGCTTTAGCGTTCAATGCGGTGTTGTTGGCGGCTTGTGCCTATCTGTTTCACTGGTCCTATTATCTGATGTTTTGGGTGCTGCCCTTTCTGACCTATCACATGGCGATTACGCGGCTGCGTAACATTGCCGAACATGCGATTGTGCCGGATAATGACGACCCGTTTCGCAATGCGCGCACCACCAAGGCGGGCTGGCTGGCGCGGCTTTTCCTCGCGCCTTATTGGGTCAATTACCATGTCGAACACCACTTGCTGATGCATATTCCCTGCTACCGCCTGTCGGCCATGCATAAAGCGCTTATCGCCAATGGTTTCGGCCCGCGCATGGAAATGGCGCCGAATTATTTTAATGTTCTGAAACGCGCCTGTGCGCGCCCCGATGATGAAGACCGTCCCGGCGGCATTGTTCATAACAGTCGGCGGCGCGTGTCGGGCAGTTTCGACAAGGGCTTTTCGGCCAATAGCTAATCACCATTTTCGGAGTATTTAATGGCAGACCGCAATATCGACCTTGCGCAGCAGATTATCGACCTTACGCTGGCTTTGGGTGCAGACAGCGCCGATGCCATTGTCGGTGAAAGCGCATCCCTGTCTTTTTCTTGCCGCAAGGGCGAACTTGAAGACAGTGAACGCGCCGAAAGCCGCGATTTGGGCTTACGCGCCATTATCGGACAGAAACAGGCTTTTGTTTCCGGCACGGCGGTCGATAAAGATGCGCTGGCGCGTTTGGCCGAACGCGCGGTGGATATGGCACGCACCGCCCCTGACGACCCGTTTTGCGGTCTGGCCGATGCCGCCCAGCTGGCGACCGAATTTCCCGCGCTTGATTTGGCCGACAGCCATGAACCAAGCGCCGAACAATTGCTTAATATGGCGCTCGAAACCGAAGCCGCCGCCCTTGCCCATGACGGCATCACCAATACGGAGGGGGCTGGCGCCAGCTGGGGACGCGGCGCCACCGCGCTTGTCACCAGCAATGGCTTTGCCGGCAGTTATGAAAGCACCAGCTTTTCATTGAGCTGCGCTGTTGTCGGCGGCGAAGGCGACACAATGGAGCGCGACTATGCCAGCCACAGCGCGCGCCATTTGGCTGACCTCGACACGCCGCATGATATTGGCACACGCACAGCAGAGCGCACTTTGGCGCGTTTGAACCCGCGCAAATTGGAAAGCCGGAAAGCGGCTGTATTTTTCGACCCGCGCGTCTCCGCCTCTTTATTGGGGCATTTTGCCGCCGCTATTTCCGGCGCAGCGATTGCCCGTGGCACCAGCTTTTTGCGCGATGCCATGAACAGCCAGATTTTCCCCGACAATGTGCAAATCATTGACGCGCCGTCGCGTCCGCGCGGCCTGCGCTCGGCCGGTTTTGACGGCGAAGGTCTGGCTATGGCGACATTATCACCGGTTGAAAACGGCCAGCTTTGCCATTGGCTGCTCGACACTTCTACCGCCAAACAGCTTGGCCTGCAAAGCAATGGCCGCGCGGCACGCGGCACGGGCGGCCCGCCTTCGCCTTCGGCCACCAATCTGTATATGGCCGCCGGTGACAAATCTCCCGAAACGCTGATGCGCGAGATTGGCACCGGTCTTTACGTGACCGAGCTGATTGGCATGGGCGTCAATGGCATAACCGGTGATTACAGTCGCGGAGCAGCAGGTTTCTGGATTGACGGCGGCGAAATCGCCTATCCGGTTTCGGAAATCACCATTGCCAGCAATCTGAAAGACATGTTCGCCAATCTGACACCTGCCGCCGACCTTGAGTTTCGCCGAGGTGTCAATGCACCGACATTGTTGGTCGAAGGCATGACACTGGCCGGTCTCTAGCTTACCGAGCCGGACAAGCAGCCAGATGGACGGCTACAGGGGCGGACAAATATGCTAAACTTGGGGAATCAATTCTGCCAGACAGGGGATATCAGGTGAGCCAAAATGCGACCACCGGAGATGACGCCGCGCAACCGGCTGCTGTCGGCCAGCCCGATGAGCAAGGCGGTGCGGCACTGGCGATAAAATACCGGCAGCGCAAATCGCGCTCCATCGCCCTGATTGAGCGCATGTTGCGCGGTTATTTGCGCCCGTTTCTGGCGCTGCTTGGCCTTTCCGTGCTGGCCAATATGGTGGTTGCCGCGACCACTGGCGCGCTGCCCTGGTTTATCCAGCAAGCGATTGACGAAGTGTTTAATGCCGGTAATGAGGCCATGCTGGTGCTGATACCGGCCGGTGTGATTGGCGTGTCGCTGGTCAAGGGCGCGGCCACTTATGGCTCAAATGTTATCATGGCCTATGTCGGCCAGCGCACCACCGCCAATATACAGCGCGATTTATTCGCCCGCCTGGTGCGCGGTGATTTGGCCTATATCAGCACCCAGCACAGTGGCGAATATATCGCCATTTTCATGAATGATGTGATACGCCTGCGCGACAGCGTTTCAGCGACAATTATCAATCTGGCGCGCCATTTGCTGACCGTGTTCGCGCTGACCGGTTTCATGTTTTACATGAATTGGAAAATGGCGCTGATTTACACGATTATTGTTATTCCGCTGGGGCTGGCGTCCATGCGGCGGCTCGGCAAAGTGACTCGCAAAGCCTCGCGGCAGGGACTTGAAGAAACGGGCGGCCTGTCCACGCTGATTGCCGAAACCTTGGGCGGTGTGCGGATTGTTAAAGCCTATGGGCAGGAAGATGACCAAATCGCCCGTGCCGGCACGACGATTGACCGGGTGCTGGAATATACCATGCGCGCCATGCGCGCCCGCATTGCTGCCAGCCCGGCGATTGAAATGCTGGCCGGAATTGCCGTCGGTATTATTATTTTCTTTGGCGGTTATCAGTCCACGCAAGGCAATCTTACAGCCGGAGAGTTTATGGGCTTTATCACGGCGCTTTTGGCAGTGTATCAGCCCTTGCGGGCGGTTGCCAATATCCAGACCGTCTTGCAGGAAGGTGTTTCGGCGGGCGACCGGATTTTCGCCATTCTCGACCATCCCGATGAAATCCTTGACGCGCCTGATGCGGTGGATTTGCGTGTGACGGACGCGCATATACGGTTTGACAATGTAGCCTTTCGCTATCAAACCCGCGACACGCAAGCGTTGAACGGTGTTAGCATTGATGTGCCATCCGGCCAGACCATTGCGCTGGTCGGGGCGTCCGGCTCCGGCAAATCAACCCTGCTCAACCTGTCTTTGCGGTTTTTTGATATTGATTCCGGCCGTATTGAAATTGACGGGCAGGATATTCAGCAAGTGCATTTGAAAAGCCTGCGCGAGGCGATGGCGCTTGTCACGCAAGACCCGTTTTTATTCGATGACACAATCGCCAATAATATCGCCTTTGGCCGCCCCGATGCGACCGCTGCCGATATTCAGCAGGCGGCGCAACAGGCGGCAGCGCACGGGTTCATCAGTGAATTGCCCGACGGCTATGACACGCGCGTCGGCGAAGGCGGTGTGCGCCTGTCCGGCGGGCAGAAACAGCGCATTGCGATTGCCCGCGCGCTTATCAAGGATGCGCCCATCCTGCTGCTTGACGAGGCCACTTCGGCGCTTGATACGGCCTCGGAACAGCAAGTGCAGCAGGCACTTGATGAGCTGATGAAAGGGCGCACAGCTTTGGTGATTGCCCATCGCCTGTCCACCATTCGCCATGCCGACCGGATTTATGTGCTGGGAGATGGCGCGGTCGTGGAATCCGGCACACATGATGATTTGCTGGCCGCTAATGGCAGCTATGCGACTTTGTATGAAAAACAGTTCCATGAAGGGGATGATTGATGCTGTTTTTGCATCTTTACCGGATTGGCCTGCGGCTGTTCGGCCCGTATTTTATCGCCCGCATGCTGCGCCGCCGCATTGCCGGTGAAAAAGAAGACCCAGCGCGGCTCAATGAACGCTATGGCATAAGCGACAAGCCAAGGCCGGACGGGCCGCTTATCTGGTTTCACGGCGCCAGCATGGGCGAGGCGATTTCGGTGATGGATATTATTTTGCGGCTGAAAGCGGAAGACCCCGGACGGCAGTTTTTAATGACCACCGGCTCGGTTACGGCGGCCAATTTGGTGGCGCGGCGGCAGGCGGCGGATATGGATTTTCTCATCCATCAATGGGCGCCGCTTGACTATCATCTTTGGGTCAACCGGTTTCTCGACCATTGGCAACCCGATGTCGCCATGCGTATCGAAAGCGATATCTGGCCGAATATGACGCTGGCCTGCGCCAAACGCAACATACCGCTTATCATGGTCAATGGCCGTATGGCGGCGCGCTCTTACAATAAATGGAAGAAAATCAAATCGCCGGTCGCCCATTTGCTGAATTGCTATGCGCTGCTGATTGCCCAAGATGAGACAACCGCCAATTACCTGAAACAGCTTGGTGCCAAAAACATTGCCTTGCCGGGCAATCTGAAATTGGACGCCGAGCCATTGGAGGCCAAACAAAGCGAGCTGGAAAAATTGCTGGCCGCGATAGGGGCGCGTCCGCGTTGGCTGGCTGCCAGCACCCATCCCGGTGAAGAAGATATGGCAGCCGAAGTGCATGATTTACTGGCCGGACGCCATGACGGGCTGCTGACGCTGGTTGCCCCGCGTCACCCCGACCGAGCCGGTGATATCCTCGCCTCCTTGCGCGGCAAGGGTTATAAAGTCGCCCAGCGCAGCAAGGGCGAATTGCCCGATGCCGACACGCAAATCTATCTGTCCGACACGCTGGGCGAAATGGGGCTGTTTTACCGGCTCGGCAAGGCCGCTTTTCTCGGCGGCACGCTGGCGCCGGTTGGTGGGCAGAACCCGCTGGAAGCCACAAGGCTGGGCAATGGCGTCGCCTTTGGCCCGCATATTGGCGCGTTTCCTGAGATTTTCACCCGCTTGCGAGAAAATAAGGCGGCGCTGTTTGTCGAGAATGTGCCGCAATTGGCCGAAGCGATTCACCGGCTGATGAGCGAGCCGGAACTGGTCGAAACACTGGTCGCCAATGCCGATAATTATGACCAATCCATGCGCGGGGCGACATTGCGAACGCTTGAGCTTATCGCCCCCTTTATGCCGGTATCCTCGGCGCAGGCGCGGCAGGAAAATGTCTGAGCCGCATTTCTGGCAGGGCGGCCAATCCTGGCAGGCGCATTTCCTGTCGCCGCTATTGACCCCCATTGCCATGATTTACCGGGCGGCGGAAGCAGCAAACCGGCGGCTGACCAAAACCCGCACTGCTGCGATTCCGGTGATTTGTGTCGGCAATTTCACCGCCGGTGGTGCAGGCAAAAGCCCGACTGTGCACTTTCTGGCGACGCATTTGTCGGAACCGGCAGGCAGCGCACCGGCCATATTATCGCGCGGCTATGGCGGCACGCTGACCGGGCCGGTGAAAATTGACCCGACGCAGCACACGGCGCGCCAAGCCGGTGACGAACCCATTATGTTGGCCGCCTATGGTGCAAGGCCACTGAATGTCTATGTCGGCGCTGACCGCCATGCCACGGCGGCAATGGCCGCGCAAGATGGTCATGGCTGGGCGTTAAAAGATGACGGGTTTCAAAACCCCGCCATGCGGCAT
Organism: Rhodobiaceae bacterium; assembly: GCA_038123715.1. Taxonomy (GTDB): domain Bacteria; phylum Pseudomonadota; class Alphaproteobacteria; order RS24; family RS24; genus JAYPAN01. Next base: position 99,396 of record JAYPAN010000002.1, read on the forward strand.
GCCTTCAATCTGCTGGTTGTTGACGGCACAATTGGGCTGGGCAATGGCCGTTTATTACCGGCGGGGCCATTGCGCCAGCCTTTGCCGGTCGCGCTTGAACATACCGATGCGGTGCTGGTGCTGGGCGAAGAACGCCACCACACGCTAAGCGGCCTGCATATGGCGTGCGGAACCCGCAACATTCCGGTCTATCGGGGGCATATCATCCCGCAAGCACCCGCCACCGGCGCGGGTAAAGTGTTGGGCTGGTGCGCCATTGCCCATCCGGAAAAGTTCCGCACCAGCCTGCAAGCCGTCGGCTATGAGATTGCCGGATTCACCCATTTTGCCGACCATCACAATTTGAACGAAGCGCAGGCGCAAAATCTGCTGGACAAGGCGGCGGCACAGAATCTGCCACTGATAAGCACGGCCAAGGATATGGCGCGCCTGCATGGCAGCCCGCCGCACAGTGCTTGTGCGGCTTTGGCAGAAGCCACGCAAGTGCTGGAGATTGACCTGCAAATTGACGATTGGCCGGATTTGCGCGACCGGCTTTTGGCGGCGCTGGCCTAATCAGCCGACGGGCGCGGGCGCGGCCTGATGGCATCGCTGTCGGGTGACTGGAGAGGTGGCATGGCGCCAGCCAGCAATTGCGGGTCAAGCCTTTGGTCACGCCAAAACAAGCGCCAATCAAGATGCGGGCCGGTAGAGCGACCGGTCGAGCCGACCGTGCCGATAATCTGACCTCGCGCCACATGGTCGCCTGCCCGCACAAACAGGCTGTCGAGATGCATATAGGCCGATATCAGGCCAAGGCCGTGGTCGATGAAAATCAGCCCGCCCTCAAAATACATATCCGGCTCCGATAAGGTAATTTCTCCGGCCATTGGTGCGCGGATTGGGGTTCCCTTAGGGGCGGCGATATCAATGCCGAAATGCGGGCGGCGCGGCTGGCGATTGTAAAAACGCTGGCTGCCATAAACGCCGGATACGCGCCCGATAACCGGCCAATCCACCCCGTCGCGCAAACCGGCGCGCAAAGCATCTGCCATCCAGGGCTGGCGTGATATTTTTGCGCGGGCGGCGCGCTTCTGCTTGCCTTGGGCGCGGATGCGCGGCAGCGCGTCTTCCGGCGGTGTCACCATTTGCGGCGGCAGACCGTCAATATATTGCAGCCTGTAATCGCGTTGGGTCAGTTCAATCACCATGCTGTCACCGGATTTGTCGGACGCATGGGGGGCGTGAAATGTCAGCTTTTGGCGCAAAGGCGCGTCGCGGCCAAAGCCGATAAGCGCCAGCCCGTCAATCTGGTCAACCGGCACATCATTGAGCAATAATTCAACACCGGCTTTCATTTGCAGGCGCAAAAAACCGCCTTGCGTCACATGGCCGTTAAAATCATCAACATAATGCGCCGGAAACTTCAGGGACGCCGGATTTTCGGAAGCAAAAAGGGCTGTGCCGGTCAGGCTGACAATCAGAAAGGCAAAAACATGAAGCCGTATCGCAGGCGTCATCAGCCCGCATTCCGATGCGCCAATTCCGCCTGCATGGAAGCCTCGGCGTCAATATAGGCTTCCTGCCGGTCAACACTCCAATAGCGCAAATCTTCCAGCGCCACCGGCTTGCCGGTTACCGCACATACGACATGCGAGCCGGGTATCATCACCTCGAAATCGCCGTCCAGATATTTTATTTTTGCTTCCGTGCCGCCCATTGTCCTTACCTCTTTCAATCAAATGCGGTTTTACAGCAATTCGCCCTGCCCGTCATCTGCCGGTTTGTTTTTTGCTTTGCGACTTGGCGCGGGCCTTGGCTTGGCTGGTCTTCCCGTATCCCC
>JAYPAN010000002.1:101317-122909 GCA_038123715.1 Rhodobiaceae bacterium
TTTTTGCTTTGCGACTTGGCGCGGGCCTTGGCTTGGCTGGTCTTCCCGTATCCCCTGAACCCGCATCCCCCGAACCCGTATCCCCCGAACCCGTAGCCCCTGTGCCAGTCACCCGCGCCGACAGCGCATCATCACCGGCAAAGCGGACATCAATATCAGTGCCGGGCGGGGCATCAGCCGCGCGGCGAATGGCGCGGCCTTGGCTGTCCAACACCAGCGCAAAACCGCGCTGCAAGACCGATTCATGGCTGAGCAGGGTTAATTGCCGCCCCAGCCCGGCCGCCTGCACAAAACCATTATCGACAATTGCCGTGATTTGCCGCTGCGCGCGCCTTTGCATATCGCCGAGTTGGCGCGACAATGCCTGCACACGCTGAGCCAGTGCATAGGGAGTCAGCCGCGCCGCCACCCGGTCGCGGCGACCGGCATGAGCGCGAATATGCGCCTGCAAGCCCCCCGACAGGCGCAGACGCAACGCATCCAGCCTTTGCGCGGGCAAGGCCAGCATGTCTTCCAGCCTTGGCAGACCGCGCGCCGCGCCGCGCAGATAATCGCCCTTGGCAGCCAGCAAGCGCGTCTGCGCGCGCATCATGCGGGCTGACAAATCCACCGTTTGCGCGACCAGCTCGGCGCGCACCGGCACCGCCATTTCCGCCGCCGCTGTCGGCGTCGGGGCGCGCATATCCGCGGCATAATCTATCAATGTCGTATCAGTTTCATGGCCGACAGCGGAAATCAGCGGAATGTCGGATTGCGCCGCCGTGCGCGCGACAATTTCCTCGTTAAAACCCCATAAATCTTCCAGACTGCCGCCACCGCGCGCCACAATCAGCACATCAGGGCGCGGGATATCGCCATCCGGCGACAGCGCGTTGAAACCGGCAATGGCGCGCGCCACTTCCTCGGCGCAAGTCTCGCCCTGCACGCGCACTGGCCAGACCAGCACATGACGCGGAAACCGGTCGGACAGCCGGTGCAAAATATCTCGTATCACCGCGCCGGACGGGCTGGTGACAACGCCAATCACCTGCGGCAGATAGGGCAATTGCTGTTTGCGCGCGGCGTCAAACAGGCCTTCCGCCGCCAATTGCTGCCGCCGCGCATTGAGCAGCGCCATCAACGCCCCCTCACCGGCAGGCTCAAGGCTTTCAACAATCATCTGATAGCGCGACTGGCCGGGATAAGTGGTCAGCTTGCCGGTCAAAATAACCTCCAAGCCCTGTTCCGGCTGCACGCTCATCCGCGCCGCCGTGCCTTTCCACATAATTGCCGCCAGCACCGCCTTGTCATCTTTTAAGTCAAAATAGACATGGCCGGAAGCCGGGCGCGCCACCCGTCCCAATTCACCGCGCACCCGCACGCGGCCAAAACCGTCTTCAATCTGACGCTTGACCGCGCCGGACAATTCGCTGACCGTCAATTCGACCAGATTGCCCTCAGAATCCTGCATCTATTTTCGCCTCGATTTTGCTTCGGCCTTCGCAATGTGATAAGACGCCAACAGAGTTGGTGAGCCGACTCACCTGACTGTTATACTGACATTTTTCAAGGTCTGCACTATGCATAAGATTCTGGTTTTGGGCAGTGGCGGGCGCGAGGACGCGCTGTGCTGGAAAATCGCGCGCAGTCCCGAATTGGAAAAACTTTATTGCGCGCCGGGCAATGGCGGCACTTCGCGCCATGCGGAAAATATCGCGCTTAATGCCGCCGACCATGATGCAGTGATTGCGTTTTGCCGCGAAAATGCCGTGACATTGGTAGTTATCGGGCCGGAAGCGCCATTGGTGGACGGGCTAGCCGATAGTTTGCGCGCCGCCGAAATTGCCTGTTTCGGCCCCAATGCCGAAGCCGCCAAGCTGGAAGGCTCAAAAGCCTATACCAAGCAATTATGCGCCGAGGCCGATATCCCGACCGCCGCCTTTCAAAACTTTGAGGCCGCCGCCCCGGCTCATGCCTATCTCGACACACAAAGCCTGCCCATTGTCATCAAGGCGGATGGGCTGGCTGCCGGCAAGGGCGTGATTATTGCTGAGACCGCCGCGCAGGCGCATGAGGCGGTGGATATGATTTTTGACGGCGCTTTTGGCGCAGCTAGCGCGTCGCTGGTGATAGAAGAGTTTATGACCGGCGAGGAAGCCAGCTTTTTTGTGCTGTGCGACGGCGAAACAGCGCTGCCGCTTTTATCGGCGCAAGACCATAAGCGCGTCGGCGAGGGCGATACGGGCCCCAATACGGGCGGCATGGGTGCTTATGCGCCAACCGCCATTATGACCGAGGCGATTATCGCCACCGCCATGCAGCGCATTATTGAACCGACACTAAAGACCATGGCGGCGCGCGGCCATCCCTATCGCGGCGTGCTTTATGCGGGGCTGATGCTGACCGCGCAAGGCCCCAAATTGGTCGAATATAATTGCCGCTTTGGCGACCCGGAGTGTCAGGTGCTGATGACCATGATGGCCGGTGATATTGTGCCGCTTTTACATGCTTGCGCCGTCGGGGCATTGGCCGGACATCAGGCGCAATGGCATGACGGCACGGCCATTACCGTGGTCATGGCGGCTGACGGCTATCCCGGCGCTTATGAAAAAAACACGCAAATCAAAGGGCTGGACGCGCTTGGCGATGCCGAGCAAGTAACCGTGTTTCACGCTGGCACGCAAATCGCGCCGGATGGCACATTGCGCGCCATTGGCGGGCGTGTGCTGAATGTTACGGCACGCGGCAAAACAGTGGAACAAGCCCGGGCAAATGCCTATGCTGCGATAGATGCAATTGATTGGCCGCAAGGCTTTTGCCGCCGCGATATTGGCTGGCGAGAGTTGACGCGCGGCGACTGAAAGGCCAAAACAAGGTCGAACAGGGGGAGAAAGAAATGAAAGACGAAGGCATTGAAAAATTTGGCGGCACAAAAGATGTCGCCGAGACGCATAAATTTGACGAGCAAAAACTCGCCGATTATGCCGCCGCCCATGTGGAAGGTTTTGAAGGGCCGTTGGAAGTGCGCCAGTTCAAGGGCGGCCAGTCCAACCCGACCTATCAGCTTGTCACGCCCAAGCGCAAATATGTGATGCGCCGCAAACCGCCGGGCAAATTGCTGCCTTCCGCCCATGCGGTTGACCGCGAATACAAGGTGATAACGGCGCTTGGGTCAATCGGCTTTCCGGTGCCGCGCACTTATTGTCTGTGCGAGGATGAAAGCGTGGTCGGCACTATGTTTTACATTATGGATATGGTGGAAGGCCGCATTTTGTGGGATCCGCGCCTGCCCGATATTCCCCGCGAGGGTCGCCGCCCGATTTTCGAGGCGAAAATCAAGACGCTGGCCGATTTGCACATGGCCGATTACGAAGCGATTGGCCTGGGCGATTTCGGCAAGCCCGGCAATTATTTCGAACGCCAGATTTCACGCTGGAGCAAGCAATATAAATTATCGGAAACGCAGGAAATCACGCCAATGAACCGGCTGATTGAGTGGTTGCCGAAAAACATTCCCGATGATGAAGCGGTCTCTATTGTGCATGGCGATTACCGGCTCGACAATATGGTGCTGCACCCGACCGAGCCGCAGGTCAAAGCGGTTTTGGATTGGGAATTGTCAACGCTTGGCCATCCGCTTGGCGATTTCACCTATCATTTGATGCAATGGTATATGCCGGCTGATGCGGCTTCCACTTCAAGCCTTGTCGGCTCCGATTTTGACGCGCTGAACATTCCCGATGCGGCCGAATATACGCGGCTTTATTGCGAACATACAGGCCGCGACAGCATAGAGAATATGGATTTCTATATCGCCTATAACATGTTCCGGCTGGCCGGTATCTTGCAGGGCATTGTCGGGCGTGTGCGCGACGGCACAGCCTCCAATGAACACGCAGCCGCAATGGAGGATCGGGTGACGCCACTGGCCACAATGGGCTGGCAACATGCGTTGAAAGCCGGTGCGGTCGCGTAATTGACGCGCGGGCTTTAATCGGCAGCAACCGGTGACGGGCGCAAAAATATCAATTCCGTATCGCCATATTGGCGTCGGTCGGTTTCGTGAAAGCCATCCGGCGCGGTAAACCGGCTGCGCCTGTCTTCTTCGACAATCACAAGCGCCTGCGCTGACAGCCAGCCTTGTGCATAAAGACCGGCCAGCGCTTTTTCGGCCAATCCCTGCCCATAGGGCGGGTCAGCAAACACCAAGTCAAAATCCTGTTGCGCCTTGCCCAAACGCGCCGCATCGCGGCGCAGCAGGCTGGCTTTTTCACCGGTCGCGCAGACTGCTATATTATTTTGCAGCAACCGGCACACCGCATGGTCTTGCTCGACAAACAGTGCCGCTTGCGCGCCGCGCGACAGCGCTTCCAGCCCCAGCGCGCCAGTGCCGGCAAATAAATCAAGCACATGCAGCCCTTCAAAATCCTGCTGTGCGGTCAGAATGGAAAACAGCGCCTCGCGCGTGCGGTCGGCGGTCGGGCGCGTATTCCGCCCTTGCGGCACTTGCAATACACGACCGCGAAACTCACCGCCGGTGATACGCATCAGGCTTTCTCGTTTTGGCCGGGCGCTCCGGTTTTTTTTCACGGCGGGGCGCGGCATCGGCATTTTTATTTTCTTTGCCAGTGCTGCTGTCGCCGCCATTACCGGCCAGCATGTGCCAGTTTTTGCCGAGTTGCTGGCGCAGGACACGCCGCGGCACTTCCTCAACCGCCCCTTCAGCCAATTGACCGAGCTGGAACGGGCCGAAAGACAGTCGGATAAGCCGGTTTACTTGCAAATCCAAATGCTCCAGCACGCGCTTGATTTCGCGGTTTTTGCCTTCGCGCAGCGCCATGCTGAGCCAGACATTGCCGCCGACACGGCGCTCCAAACCGGCATCAATGCCGCGATAAGCAACCCCGTCAATGGTGATGCCCTGTTTCAGCGCGGCCAGTTTTTCAGCCAGCGCATTGTCGTTTTTGCCGCCTTTCTGGCCGTCAAAGGCGCGCACGCGATAGCGGCGCTGCCAGCCGGTTGAGGGCAGTTCAAGCAGCCGTTTCAGCCCGCCATCATTGGTCAGCAAAATCAGCCCTTCCGTATTGATATCCAATCGCCCGACCGGATTGAGCCTGGGCAGCCCGGCCGGCAGTTTTTGAAAAATGGTCGGCCTGCCTTGCGGGTCGCGGCTTGTTGTGACCAGACCGGACGCCTTGTGCAGACGCCATAAGCGCGGCGGGTCGGGCGCGCCAACCGGCTTGCCGTCAACGCTGATATGGTCTTGCGGCACAACATTAAATGCCGGTGAGGCAAGTTTGCGGCCATTGACGCTGACGCGACCGGCGGCGATATAGGCTTCCGCTTCGCGGCGCGAGCAGACACCGGCACGCGCCAGCACTTTGGCGATGCGGTCGCCTTCAAAAGCCGATTTATCGGTTGATTTAGCACTCGATTTAGCACCCGATTTAGTAGGGGCTTTCAAAGGCGCTTTGGCGGCGCTGCCGGTTCGGCGCTTGCGGTCAGATTTGGGGTCGCGTGTCATTGTGACTGACTAGCATGAAGCGCCCCCGCCGTGCTAGCCTGATAAAATGGGAAGCACCACAGAAAACAAAGATTATATGGGCATGGCGCTGGCCGAGGCCGAGGCGGCGGCGCGCGCCGGTGAAGTGCCGGTTGGCGCGGTGATTGTCGGCCCGACCGGTGCGGTGCTAGCGCGCGCCCATAACCGGATGCGCGGCCACCATGACCCAACCGCCCATGCCGAAATCACCGCTATTCGGGCGGCCTGCGCGGCGCTTGGCAATGAACGCCTGACCGGTTGCGATTTATATGTCACGCTGGAGCCGTGCCCAATGTGTGCTGGCGCGATTGCCGAAGCACGCCTCGCGCGGCTCTATTATGGCGCGGCAGATATGAAAGGCGGGGCGGTGGATAATGGCATCGCCCTGTTCGCCCAAGCCTCCTGCCATCACCGACCCGAAATATATGGCGGCTTGCGTGAAACCGATTGCGCCGCCCTGCTGAGAGATTTTTTCGCCCTGCGGCGAAATGTAACCTGATGCCCGCTTTTTTTCTGGTAAGCTTTGCACCAGACTGCTTAAATCACCACACTACTTGGAGAGGGAGAGACCGATGATTTTTGAACATAATGAACGCACCAAGGAGCTGATTGCCCGGGTTGAGGCATTTATGGATGCCCATATTTACCCCAATGAAGCCACCTATGCACAACAAATGGAAGATTTCGGCGAAAATCGCTGGCAGGTTCCCGCCATTCTTGAGGAGCTGAAAGAAAAGGCCAAGGCAGAAGGCTTGTGGAATCTGTTCCTGCCTGAAAGCGATCGCGGCTATGGCCTGTCCAATGTGGAATATGCGCCCTTATGCGAAATTATGGGTCGGGTCGGTTTTGCCTCGGAAGTGTTTAACTGCTCGGCGCCCGATACCGGCAATATGGAAGTGCTGGAACGCTATGGCAATGACCGCCACAAGGAAGAATATATGAAGCCCTTGCTGGACGGTAAAATCCGTTCGGCCTTTTTGATGACCGAACCGGCTGTTGCCTCCTCGGATGCGACCAATATCGAAACCCGTATTGAGCGCGATGGTGATGAATATGTCATTAACGGGCGCAAATGGTGGTCATCCGGTGTTGGCGACCCGCGCTGCTCGATTGCCATTGTGATGGGTAAAACCAATCCCGACGCGCCGCGCCACCAGCAGCAATCACAAATCTTGATGCCGCTTGACGCGCCGGGCGTGAAAGTCGAGCGCATGTTGCCGGTCTTTGGCTATGATGATGCCCCGCATGGTCATGCTGAAGTATTGCTTGAAAATGTCCGCGTGCCGGCTGAAAACCTGCTGCTCGGCGAAGGCCGTGGCTTTGAGATTGCTCAAGGGCGGCTTGGCCCGGGGCGGATTCACCATTGCATGCGGACGATTGGCGTTGCCGAGCGCGCGCTTGAAAAAATGTGCACCAGGCTGATGAGCCGCACCGCCTTTGGCAAAGTCGTTGCCGACCAGAGCATTTGGGAACAGCGCATTGCCGAAGCGCGCACCAATATCGAAATGACCCGCCTTTTGACCATGAAAGCCGCCTATATGATGGATACGGTCGGCAATAAGGTGGCGAAAAGCGAGATTGCCCAAATTAAAGTGGCTGGCCCGCGCATTGCCCTGCAAGTCATTGATGATGCCATTCAGGCGCATGGCGGCGGCGGTGTGACCAAGGATTTCGGTCTGGCGCGCATGTATGCCAGCATCCGCACGCTGCGGATTGCCGACGGGCCGGATGAAGTGCATAACCGCACCATTGCCCGTCTGGAAATGAAAAAATATGCCGATTTGAGCCAATCCGGTGAAGCGGAAATGAAAACGCTGGACGTGCCGCGCAGCTAATTGGCGTGCATTGTTGAAATCAACCCCGCCCGTCACGCGATGGGCGGGGTTTTTTAACGCCGCCCGAACAGGCGTTCAATATCGGTCAGCTTCAATTCCACATAGGTTGGGCGGCCATGATTGCATTGGCCGGAATGCGGCGTCGCCTCCATATCGCGCAAGAGCGCATTCATTTCCTCAACACTCAAACGGCGACCGGCGCGCACGGAAGTATGGCAGGCCAAAGTGCCGCAAATCTCTTCCAGCCTTTCTTTCAGCGCCAGCCCTTCGCCAAGCTCCGCCATTTCTTCGGCCATATCGCGCACCAATTGGCTATAATCAGCGCCATACAGCATGGCTGGCACTTCGCGCAGCAACAGGCTGGCCTGTCCCGCCGCACCGGGGCCGAAACGCTCCAGCACAAAGCCCATTTCCGCTAATTCCTCGGCGCGGGTCAGCAGACGGTCCGCCGCTTCCTGCGCCAATTCTACCACTTCGGGAACCAGCAAAATCTGCCGCGCTATGCCGCGTGCGGCGATTTGCGTTTTCATGCGCTCATAAACCAGCCTTTCATGCGCCGCGTGCTGGTCAACAATGACGAACCCGTCGGCTGTTTGCGCCAGAATATAGGTTTCATGCAATTGCGCCCGCGCCAGCCCCAGCGGCGGCAAATCAGCAGGCATATCGGGCGATAAGGCGGTCGCACCGCCGGTCATACCGGCACTCATCCAATCGGCGGCAGCGGCGGCGGCGGCCATCATACTGGCTGCCGGCTCTGCCATGCCCTCTTGCGACATGCCTTCTTGCGACATGGGATACGCCGATTGCGCGTGGGGCGCCTGAAAAGCTTGTGCCGCCTGATAGAGATGCCCCTGCCCGCTGCCGGTATAATGCGGCGCATTGCCGGGGCGAAAAGCGGCCAGCGTGCTTTCGGCCACTGTCGTTGCCGCCCTGTGTCCGGCCGCGCCAAGCGCGGCGCGCAAAGCCCCGACAATCATGCCGCGTATTTGACCGGCATCGCGAAACCGCACTTCGGTTTTTGCCGGATGCACATTCACATCAAGCTGGGCGGGCGGCATATCAACAAACAGCGCCAATGCCGGATGCCGATTACCGGCGAGAAAATCCTGATAAGCACCGCGCACCGCGCCATTGAGCAGACGGTCTTTAACCGGACGGCCATTGACCACCAGATATTGTTTTTGCGCTGTTGCGTGATTGAAAGTCGGCAATCCGGCAAAACCGTAAAGCCGCACCCCGTCGCGCTCAGCCGCCACGGCGACCGCATTATCGCCAAAATCGCGCCCCATAATGGCCGACAGCCGCGCCAATTGGGCGTCTGTTCCGGCATTGGGCAATGCCTGTTCGGCGGCATAGGCAAAGCTGCGCCGCCCATCGGAGGTCAGGGAAAAGCCGATTTCGGGATGCGCCATTGCCAATCGTTTCAGCACATCGCTCACCGCGGCGGTTTCGGCGCGGTCGGATTTCAGAAATTTCAGCCGCGCCGGTGTCGCATAAAATAAATCGCGGACGCTGACCCGCGTGCCGGGCGACCCTGCTGCCGGGGCGGGGGGCGTCACGCGCCCGCCTTCAACCTTGATTTCCATAGCCGAGCGCGCTTCAACCGGCCGCGAGACAATCGACAGGCGCGCCACTGCCCCGATTGACGGCAAAGCCTCGCCGCGAAAGCCCAGCGTGGTGATTTGGAACATGCGCTGGCCGCCATCGCCTTCCGGCAATTTCGACGTGGCATGGCGTTCAACCGCCAATTGCAAATCAGCCTCATCCATGCCGCAGCCATTATCTTCAACCAGAATCAGGCTTTTGCCGCCATTGCCAAGGCTGACATCAATCCGCCGCGCCCCGGCATCAATGGCATTTTCCACCAATTCCTTGACCGCACTGGCCGGACGCTCGACCACCTCACCGGCGGCGATACGGTTGATTGTGGCTTCTGTAAGGCGGCGTATCCGGCTCATGGTTTTCCGCGTCAGGCCGTCTCCGGCATGTCCTGCATATATTGTTTGGCGCGTATTTTGGCATCTTCCACCGCTGGCTGGTCAAAAGCGTCAATGTCCAGTAAATGCGCGGTGAAAATCGTCTCCAACATAAAATGCATCAATAAAGCGCCAATGGTTTCATCATTTATGGCGTTAAGTTCAATATGGCGTATGGGGCGTCCACGCGCAACCAGCGCATCGCGCGTGCCAAGCACTTCTGCTTCCACCAGATTGCCCATGGGCTGACCGGCCAGCATAGCCAGCCCGGCATCAGCGCCAAAACCTGCGGGCGGCACACAACCGCGCCCGCGCGTATCATGCGAAACCAAAGTGTATAATTTGTCATCCGGCCCGTCGAGATAGAGCTGCAATTGGCTGTGCTGGTCAACCGGCCCCAGCGCATTAACCGGCAGCGAGCCTTTGCCCTGTTTGCCGAGGCTTTCCGCCCAGAGCTGGCGATACCAGAAAGTCAGCCTTTCCAGCCTGTCAGCATAGGGCAACATGACCGAAATCATCCGCCCGGCCTGCATATGCGCCATATTCAGCGCCGCCCCCTGCACGGCAGGGCAGGCGCGCATGTCGCCGGTCATCAGCCCATCTATCACGCCTTGCGCGCCATCGCGTATGGCTTGCGGGTCACCACCCGCCCAAATCGCCGGTAACAGGCCGACATTGGTCAGCACGGCAAACCGCCCGCCAATGGCATCTTCATGCGGCAAAATCGGTAGCCCATAATGGTCAGCCAGACGCCGCAAGGCATTGTCAGCCGCACCGGCAATCGCGCCAATATGCTTGGCCGGGTCAAGCCCTTGCGCGGCCAGTGCCGACAGCGCCCCGCCCAATTGCATCATGGTTTCCGCCGTGCCGCCGGATTTGGAGACGACCAGAAAGCGTGTTGTTTGAAGCGGCGTATCGAGCAGCCGGTCATAGCTGTCGGCGTCCAGATTGTCGCAAAATACCAGCTCCGGCGTGGCATGAAAGCCCGGCGTCAGCGCGCCATGCACTTGCGCCAGCACTTGCGCGCCAAGGCTGGAGCCGCCGGTCGCCAATATCAATATCCGCGTCGCGCCCTCACCCATACGCGCCGCCAAAGCCCGCATATCATCCATGTCGGCGCGCATGGCAGGCATAGCCAAATGCGGCAAGGGCGCTTGCCTTTGCTGGGTCACAAAAGCGTCAAGCACCCCCAAAGCAGCGTCATAATGCGGGGTGATATCGGCTGTGAGAGCCGTGTCGATAATATGGTGCATGAAAACCTCTCGAAAAACCGGCGAATCGCGGCGCGTTAGCGTCAGCTTACAAAACCCCGGCGTGGCCTGCCAAGCGCGCAAAGCCTGAAAAGCCAAGAAGCCAGTGGGCAATTCCCGTCTTGTTGGGCTTGAACTTGGCGGCGCGATGCGTAGAGTGTCGCCATGAGATTTGTTAAGCATTTGCTGGCGCCGACCGCCAAAGCGACGGACAGTATTGCCTCCGACAAAAGCGGCACTGAAGACGCGATTGCCGCCCGCCTGTTATTGCTTGGCGCGCTGGCCGGATTGCTGATTGCCGCTTTGTCGGCGCTGCCCGCGCAACGCCGCGATATTGACAAAAGCGGGGCGATTGCCAAAATCAATGACCGCCATATTGACCGCGCCAGCTTCGCCACTGCCTATCAAGCGCTGCTGGCGGATAAATCCAAAGCCCCGTCCGAGGCTGATCGCAGGCTGGTGCTTGACCGGCTGATTGAGGAAGAATTGCTGGTGCAGCGCGGCATGGAAATCGGCCTGCTGGATGGCGACGCCGCCGTTCGCAAGGCGATTGCCAATGCGGTGATAGAATTTGTCATGACGCAAGGCGGTCAGGCGCAATTTTCCGAGGATATGCTGCGTAGCTATTACGCCGCCAATAAGCATTTATTCACGCCGGCCGACCGCTTGCAGGTGGAACGGATTTTTGTCCGTCGGGTGGATGCCAATGGCACGCCCATTGGCAATGATGAAAGCCTGACGCGCCGCCTTGATGCGGTGCGCGCCGCCTTGCTGCAAGGCGAGGCTTTTGGCAATGTCAGAAACCGGCTCGGCGATGCATTGCTGCCGGATTTGCCGCGTACCATGCTGCCAAGGCTGAAAATGTATGATTATCTGGGGCCTGATTTGACCGAAAAAGCTGGTCGCCTGCCCGAAGGCGGCATTTCCGATGCAATTGCCGCCGGCGAGGGCTGGCATTTTCTTCATATTGTGCGTAAACAGGCCAGCGCGCCGCCGGCATTTGAGGATATTCGCCCGCAAATTGTCGATGCGCTGCGCCGGTCGAGCGACGATGCCGCCTTACGCAATTATCTGGTCTGGCTGAAATCGCGGGCCGATATTGTGCTGGCCGATGATGCGCCGCAATGATGGCGCGCCCTGCTCTCTCTTTCTGGCAGTATTGCGCCGCTTTGCCGGTCATTATGGCGATTCTTATTGTCGGCACGGGCAATGCGGCGGCGCATAATAAAAGCCTCAGCTTTTCCCAATGGCATTGGTCGGGGCAGGCGGTGAAATTGGTTTTCACCGTGCCGCAACGCGATGTCACCTTGCTGCCTATGGTCGGGCGCGGCGCTTCCTTAAGCGATGCGCTGGCCGTGCATTTGAACCGCGCCATTGAGCTGAGCCAGCTCGATTCAAAATGCAGGCTCACCGCGCAATATCGCCGTGTCGCCGCGCGTGAGGGCTATTTGCGCCTTGAAGCGCAATTCACCTGCTATTCCGCCGAGGCGCCGATTAAAGTGACGCAAAATGCGTTTTTCAATCTGGCTACCAGCCATGTGCATTTTGCCCGTTTCCGCCTTGATGACGAAAAAACCGGTGGCGCGGAAGTGCTGTTCACCACCGGCCAGCGTGTCTATGAATTGACGCGCAGCGCGGAGGGCGCACGCGCACGCGGTTATACCGGCAATGTGCTGGCCAGCTATGTCTGGCTTGGCATGGGGCATATTCTGGTCGGCATTGACCATTTGGCGTTTCTGCTATGCCTTTTGATACTTGCCCGTTCGACGCGGCAGGCGGTGTTTCTGGTGACCGGTTTCACGGCAGGCCACAGTCTGACGCTGATGCTGGCCGCTTTGGGGCTGGCAAATCCGGATGCGGTTTTCGTCGAATCCATGATTGGCCTGTCCATTGCGATTATGGCCGCCGAGCCGGTTTTGGCGCGCCGTGGTCTTTTGCCCGCATTGGGTTTGCTGGCCGTGCCATTGCTGTTTTTCATGGCCTTGCCGACCATTATCGGCGCGGGTCGCATTCCGCCCGGCGGTTGGGCCGGTTTGATGCTGTTTATCATGTGCTATGGCCTGATTGTGAAAACCCCGCAGGACAGCCTGCGGCTTGCGCCAGTTCTGACATTTGCTTTTGGCCTGTTTCACGGCTTTGGCTTTGCCGGTCAATTAAGCGATATCGGCCTGCCGGTCGGGCAGAAGCTGGTCGCCTTGTTCGGCTTTAATTTGGGCGTTGAGCTGGGTCAATTATTGGTGCTGGTGCCGGCCTTGCTGTTTGGCCGTTATGTGATTGCCGAATTGCCCAGGCTGAAAATTGCCTGGTCAGATATTGGCGCGGCGCTGCTGACCGGCTTTGGCATGTTTTTATTCGCCCAGCGCGCCTTTTTCTAGATGCAGCTTACAAGCTCAACGGGTGGTCGGCGATAAGAATACCGTCTTCATCGGCGTAAAGGCAGTCGCCGGGATAAATCTTGACCCCGCCAATCTGCACCGGCACATCATAAGTGCCAAGGTCGCGCTTATGGCTTTTTTTCGGGTGCGCTGCCAGCGCCTTAATCCCGACATTGGCAGCCTGCAATTCGGCGCGGTCGCGCACGCAGCCATTTATCACAATACCAGCCCAGCCATTCTCGGCGGCCAATGCCGCCAGATTGCCGCCAAACAGGGCGCAATTCATTGACCCGCCGCCATCAACCACCAGCACGCGCCCTTCCCCGGCTGTCTCAACGGCGGCGCGAATTTTGGTGTTGTCCTCAAAAGTCACCAGCGTTGTAACCGGGCCGGAAAACCGCACCCGCCCACCAAAATCGGAGAATATGGGTGCAAGATGGCGCAAATTGCCATTGGCGGCATCAGACAGGTCAGTGGTCGCATAATCGGTCATGCAGGTCTCGCTTAATCAAAAAAATAGGCCCGCGAGAGAGGGGTTTCCCGCGGGCCTTGTCAATACGACAGCCAATCAGAATTGGTTCATCGTATTATCTTCACCGGATGCCAAAAGGGCATTATCGCCGGAGAAATACTCTTTATGGTCGTCACCAATGTTGGAACCGGCCAAATCTTGGTGCTTGACCGAAGCCTGACCGCGCCGGATTTCCTGACGCTGAATGTCGCGCACATAGGCCAGCATGCCCAACTCACCGAAATAGCCTTCCGACAGCATATCCGTGCCAAGCGCGGTTTCGTGATAGGTCGGCAGGGTAATCAGATGGTGGAAAATGCCCGCCTCACGCGCGGCATCGCGCTGGAAGCTCTGCACCAACCGGTCGGCCTCAACCGCCAGATCGCTCTCGTCAAACTCCGGCGCCATCAGACCTTGCGGCTCGGAAGCCGGATCCGGATAGGCCGACACATCTTTGCCAGCAGCCTGCCAATCAGCATAGACTTGATTGCGGAAATTCAGCGTCCAGTTAAAGCTCGGTGAATTATTATAGACCAGCTTGGCATTGGGAATGGTCTCCCGAATACGATTCACCATGCCGGCAATTTGCGCGACATTCGGGCGCTCAGTCTCAATCCACAGCATATCCGCACCGCTTTGCAGCGAGGTCACGCAATCAAGCACCACACGGTCTTCGCCGGTATCCTCGCGGAACGCATAAAGGCCATTGGGCAAGCGCACCGGCTTAACCAGCGTGCCATTTTGCATCAGCGTTGTCTCGCCATGCGCCAGCGCGCTGTCAGCACCGACCGGCTCGGTTTTCAGGAAGCTGTTATATTGGTCGGCCAAATCACCCGGCTGATGTGACACTGGGATTTTTTGCGTGAGGCCAGCGCCCAATGAATCTGTGCGCGCCACGATAATGCCGTTTTCAATGCCAAGTTCCAAAAACGCATAGCGCACGGCATTGATTTTTGAGACGAAATCTTCATGCGGCACAGTCACCTTGCCGTCTTGGTGACCGCATTGTTTGGCGTCAGATACCTGATTTTCAATCTGAATGGCACAGGCTCCGGCCTCAATCATTTTCTTTGCCAGCAAATAAGTCGCTTCTTCATTGCCGAAACCGGCATCAATATCAGCAATGATTGGCACGACATGGGTTTCGAAATTGTCGATTTTGGCCAGCACCGCATCAACATCGCCGCCATTGGCGCGCGCTTCGTCCAATTCCACAAACAAATGCCGCAATTCGCGCGCATCAGCCTGTTTCAGGAAAGTATAAATCTCTTCAATCAGGCCGGGCACGGATGTTTTCTCATGCATGGACTGGTCGGGCAGCGGGCCGAAATCTGAGCGCAGCGCGGCAACCATCCAGCCGCTCAGATAAACATAGGATTTATCAACCGTCTTTTGGTGGCGTTTCACTGCCATCAGCATTTGCTGGGCGGTAAAACCGTGCCAGCAGCCAAGCGATTGGGTGTATTTTGAGCTGTCGGCATCATAATCTGCCATATCCTTACGCATGATATCCGCCGTATAGCGGGCGATATCAAGGCCGGTTTTGAACCGGTTCTGCAATTGCATACGGGTTACATATTCGGCGTTAATTGCCGACCAGCTATTGCTTTGGGCGGAAAGCATTTTCTGGTTTGCCGCGACCAGATCCATATATTTCGTCATCTGTCACTCCTTTGCTTGGCAGTTGCTGACCTGTGATTTCAGACGCATACACAATCGACAATCGCAAGTCTATAAAAGATTAAGATATTGAAATTATTAAAGTAAAAAAGTTTACAGATTCCAGAGAAAATTATGTTATATATGTAAACATTGTAAACTTTACGATGCCGGCAAGGGTCGGGGGCAGGCCGCTAAAGGTTTGGAAAAGCGACGAAATTATGAGTGAAGCGAGCAATCGTCTTGTTGAGCGCAAATTATTTGCTGGCGCGCGCGTGCGACGCCTGCGGCGCGAACAAAGGCTGACCCAAGCCGCTATGGCCGAAGCGCTAGGCATTTCAACCAGCTATCTCAATCTGATTGAACGCGACCAGCGCCCGATTTCGGCGCAGATATTACTGCAATTGGTGGAAGTGTTTGACATTGACCCGCGCGGTCTGGCCGGTGACGAGGAACAACGAGCATTGGCCGCCCTGCATGAAGTGTTTATTGACCCGCTTTTTGCCGATTCGGCGGTTTCCAAGGCCGAATTGCAGGATATCGCCACAGCCAGCCCGGCGGCGGTGGATGCGATTGCCCGGCTCTATCAGGCCTATTTGCAGATTCGCGCCAGCAATGAATTGCTGGCCGAGCAATTGGTCGATACGGATACGCCGGAAAACCCTGGTTCCGGCATGGCGCTGGAAGAAGTGCGCGCCTTTATTTCGCAGCAGAATAATTATTTCGCCGCCTTGGATGAGGAGGCTGAAACCCTGCATGAGGCGGTGATGCAGGGCCATGATGAACCCTATCTGGCCTTGCGCGCGCGGCTTGAACAAAATCATCATGTGAAAACCCGAATCGCGCCGGTTGAAGTGATGGAAAACACGCTGCGCCGCTATGACCGGCACAGGCAGACCATTTTCCTGTCCGAATTGCTTGATCAGCCGGGGCGTTCTTTTCAACTGGCCTATCAGCTGGCCTATTTTGAGCAAAGGCCGGTGATTGAGGATATCATTCATCAATCGAGCATGGAAAAGGATGACGCGCATATAATGGCGCGGATTGCGCTGGCCAATTATTTCGCCGCCGCCGTGCTGATGCCCTATAACGCCATGCTGCGAACGGCGGAAAGCAATCAATATGACATTACCCTATTGGGGCGGCGCTTCGGCACCAGTTTCGAGCAGGTTTGCCATAGGCTGACAACATTGCAACGCCCCGGCGCGCGCGGTATTCCGTTTTTCCTTATCCGCGTTGACAATGCCGGTAATATCTCCAAGCGGTTTTCGGCGGCTGGTTTTCATTTTGCCCGTTTTGGTGGCACTTGTCCGCGCTGGCATGTGCATGATGCGTTCAGGATTCCGGGCAAAATCTCCACCCAGCTTGTGCAAATGGAAGATCGCACACGCTATTTTTCAATCGCCCGCACCGTCAGCCGCGACAATTCAGGCTTTGGCGTGCCGGATAATCAATTTGCGCTGGCGCTGGGCTGCGACATTAAACATGCGCCGCGCCTGGTTTATGCCAAAGGCGTTGATTTGGACAGCGAGGCGGGCGACACGCCAATTGGTGTCAATTGCCGATTATGCGAACGACGCGATTGCAACCAGCGCGCAACGCCCTCGGTCAATCGCGCCCTGCGTATGGATGAACATGTGCGCGGTGTGTCGCCATTTGACTTTTAAGCCCCAACAGGGCTTGCCCGAAACCGGGGAAAACGATAGGAACGGCAGGTCAGGAAGGTAACATGTCAGAGCGCAAGGCAAAAAAGCAGAAAAAATTCAAACCCAAGGCGCGCGTCCCGCGCGGCTTCCGCGATATGGCGGGTGATGAGCTGCGCCTGCAAAACTATATGATTGCCACGGTTTCCGCCGTTTATGAATCCTATGGCTTTGCCGCGCTGGACACATCGGCCTTTGAATATGCCGATGCGCTGGGCAAGTTTCTGCCCGATGATGACCGACCCAATGAGGGTGTGTTCGCGCTGGAAGATGATGATGGGCAATGGATGAGCCTGCGCTATGATTTGACTGCCCCTTTGGCGCGCTATGTCGCCGAGCATTATGACCGCCTGCCCAAGCCCTTGCGGCGCTTCCAATGGGGGCCGGTCTGGCGCAATGAAAAGCCTGGCCCGGGGCGCTATCGGCAATTTCTGCAAATCGACGCCGATACGGTCGGTGCGGGCAATCAGGCGGCAGATGCCGAGATTTGCATGATGGCGGCCGATTGTATGCAGGCTTTGGGCATGGCGCGCGGCGATTATCTGGTGCGTATCAATAATCGCAAAATCATGGATGGCCTGTTGGAGGCGATTGGGCTTGATATGACGGCAGACGATTTTGAAAGCCGCCGGCTGACCATTTTGCGGGCGATGGATAAATATGACCGGCTTGGTCTTGACGGGGTGAAAGCCCTGCTCGGCGCGGGGCGCAAGGATGAAAGCGGCGATTTTACCAAGGGTGCGGGGCTGGATGCGGCGCAAATTGACCGCGTGGCCGATATGGTGTCGATAACCGGCAGTGACCGCGCCGATGTGCTGGCGCAAATGGCCGCTTTGGTTGGCGATACGACGCGCGGGGCGGAAGGCATTGGCGAATTACGCGACATGGATGCGATATTCACCGCGCTTGACTATCAAGCCGACCGGTTGGCGATTGACGCCTCGGTGGTGCGCGGGCTGGGCTATTACACAGGCCCGGTCTATGAAATCGAATTGACTTTCGAAACTGAGGATGAAAGCGGCGAATTGGCGCGTTTCGGCTCGGTTGGCGGCGGTGGCCGCTATGATGATTTGGTCAAACGCTTTAAAGGCGTTGAAATCCCCGCCACCGGTATTTCTATCGGCGTCAGTCGATTGGCCGCGGCGCTGACCGTTTTGGGCAAGGCCGATACAGCCGCCGCCGCGCCGCTTGTCGTGGTGCTGGTCATGGATAAGGAAACACGACCGGAATTGATGGCGCTGGTTCAGCAGATGCGCGAGGCCGGTTTGCGCGCCGAGCTTTATATT
This sequence comes from Rhodobiaceae bacterium, assembly GCA_038123715.1. Taxonomy (GTDB): domain Bacteria; phylum Pseudomonadota; class Alphaproteobacteria; order RS24; family RS24; genus JAYPAN01. The sequence continues at coordinate 119,434 of JAYPAN010000002.1, forward strand.
GGCGACGGCGCAATGAAGGCGCAATTGCGCTATGCCGATATGCGCGGCGCGCGTTTGGTGGTGATTGAAGGCGAAGATGAACGCGCTGCCGGTGTGGTGACGGTGAAGGATTTGGCGTTAGGCAAAGAAAATGCCAATGAAATCAATGATAACGCGGAATGGCGTGCCTCCGAACACGCACAAATGCAGGTTCAGCGCAATCTGCTGATTGATGAAATTACAAAATTGTTGAATAGTTAAAGTATATTCAAATAATTTGAAATTCATATTTCATGATTTATAATATATAATTCATTTTTCTTGACAATCATCCTAATCCAGCCGATAAACCGGTATGGATAGATTGCCCAAGAGCGAAAACCTGCAATCAGCAGCCGATGTGATTGATGCGCTGGGCGGCACAGGCGCTTTTGCCGCTTTGCTGGATGTCGGCGCGTCCGCCGTCTCCAATTACCGCAAAAACGGCTTTCCGGCGCGGCTGCATGTCCGGCTGGCGCAATTATGCAAGCGTGAGGGCTTGCAAGTGAATGAGGCGGTATTTGGCGGGCTGTCCGCAGCTCAGGCCAAAACCCCGCGCCGGGCAGCTTGGGCCGGTCAAGCCGAGGCTGGCGGGCCATTGGCGCTGTTTCAAAATGCCGGATTTGAAGCGATGGATACGCCGGTTTTGCAACCGGCAGAGCCATTTATCGACCGCATGGGGGCGGAAATGCAAAGGCGACTCTACCGCTTTACCGATCCAGCGGGCGAAGCATTATGCCTGCGTCCGGATTTGACCATCCCTACCGCGCTGGCTTATTTGACCGAGAGCCGCACGGGACGCGCCCGCTTGTGTTATCAAGGAACCGCCTTTCGCTACCAGCCGCGCGGCGCCGGCAAGCCGGAGGAGTTTACCCAAACCGGCATTGAAATCATTGGCGGCCATGACGGCATGGCCGATGATGCCGAGATTGTATCTTTGCTGGTGCAGGCGGTTCAACAGGCCGGTGTGCGGGACTTCACCCTCACATTGATTGATTTCAGCCGTTTTGACCGGCAAGTCGATGAAATGGATTTCTCGCCCGCCATTGCGCGGCGGCTGAAGCAAATCGCCAAGCAAAGCGACAGCCCGAAAGATATGGCGGCACATGTGCTGGCCTTTATCAATCGGCTGGATGCGCGCAACACGCAGGATTTCCCAACACCGCCGCCGCCTGATGCGCGCATTGCCGGGCGCAGCGGGCGTGACATTGCCGAAAGATTGCAGCAGCAGCAATTGGATATGCAACAGGCGCGCGCCGACCGCGACCGGTTGGATGAATTTGTCCGCCGCGCCACACAGGGCGATTACCGCGAAGTCTCAACCCTGCCGCCCAGTTTGCGCGCCTTGCGCAGCGCTTTGCTGGAAAAGGGTATTCCGCCCGACCGGCTGGTCTTTGAAAGTATAAGCCAGCAGAAAATGGCCTATTATACCGGCCTGTCCTTTGAATTGCGCGTGCCGGAACTGGGCAATCAGCAAGTCATTGCCAGCGGTGGCCGTTATGATGATTTGCTGCAAAGCCTTGGCGCTGACCGTCCGGTGGCAGCGGTTGGCGGGGCGATTGCGTTGGAAAGGCTGGTGCTGGCGGCAAGCCTGCAAGGAGAGGCGCAATGAGCGATTTGATATTGGCCGTGCCGTCCAAGGGAAGGCTCGAAGAAAACGCCGCCGCCATTTTCGCCAATGCCGGTGTCGCGTTGAAACGCGCCGGTGCGCGCGGCTATCGCGGCAGCGTGTCGGGGATTGGCGATATTGACGTGCAATATGTCTCGGCCTCGGAAATTGCCGCGCGATTGGCCGATGGCAGCGTGCATATGGGCATTACCGGCGAGGATTTGCTGCGCGAGGAAATCCCCGATATGGACAGTGTGGTGCAATTGGTTTTGCCGCTGGGTTTTGGCCGCGCCGATGTGGTGGTCGCCATACCCGATGGCTGGGTCGATGTGCAGAATATGGCCGATTTAGCCGAAATCGCCTCAGAGTTTCGCGCCCGCAATGGCAAACGCCTGCGCGTCGCCACCAAATACACCCATTTGACCGCAGATTTTTTCGCCCGCCACGGACTTGTCGATTACCGGCTGGTTGAAAGTTTCGGTGCTACGGAAGCTGCGCCCAATGCCGGTGCGGCAGAAGCAATTGTTGATATTACCTCGACCGGCGCAACGCTGAGTGCCAATCAGCTGCGCGTGCCGCAAGACGGGGTTATTCTGAATAGCCAAGCCAATCTGGCCGCCGCGCTAAGTGCTGATTGGAGCCATGCGGCGCGGCAGGCAGCCAAGGCTTTGCTAGCGCGGCTCGATGCAAGACGGGCAGCGGAAAACATGGTGCAGGTGCAGTTTATCGGCGGCAGGGAGGCGCAAAACCGCCTTGACCCCGACGCTTGTGCGGCATTTGAAAATACTTATCATGCGCGGTTGATTGGCAGCTTGGATGATAGCGGCGCGCTGTTTTTGATACCGACGGCGCAGCTTGACGAGGCGCGCGCGGCATGGATGCAAACCAGTGGGTGCGATCAGGCCATTGTCACCCGCCCGGAATATATTTTCGCCCATCGCAACAGCCTGTATGAGCGCCTTGCCGGTAGTCTTGTATAAAGGGTCTTGTATAAGGGTTATGGCATGAGGGATATGGCATGAGTGGCTTGATTGTCAGCCTTATTTTGGCCGCAACGCTGATAACGGCCTTTATGTCTTCTATTTTCGGCATGCTGGGCGGGCTGGTGCTGATGGGTGTGCTGGTCAGCCTGCTGCCGGTCAGCGCCGCCATGGTGCTGCACGGGCTGATTCAGCTTACCTCAAATGGCTATCGCGCTTGGTTGAATCGGGCAGATATTGACTGGCGCATACTCGGCCTGTTCACCATTGGCACGATTGTCACCCTGGCCGTGCTTTCCATGCTGACCTTTCAGCCCAATAAGGTGACCGTATTTCTGGCACTTGGCCTGATGCCCTATATTGCCGCCGCCCTGCCGAAATCGCTGGCGCTTGATATCACCAAAGGTGCTATGCCGGTTTTTGCCGGCTTTGTTGTGGTTGGCACAAATCTGCTGGCCGGTGTTGGCGGGCCTTTGCTCGATGTGTTTTTCCAGCGCACCGCGCTGACGCGCCATCAAGTTGTTGCCACAAAGGCCGTCGCCCAAAGCCTCGGCCATTTGTCGAAAATCATCTTCTTTGGCGGGCTGGCAGCGCAGGCTTCAAGCGCTGACTGGCCGCTGCTTTGGCTATTGCTGCCCGCCATTGCCGCCGCCATGCTTGGCACAAGGCTGGGCAAGCGCATATTGGACAATATGCATGACGCGACTTTCTTCGCCTGGACACAGCGGCTTATGCTGGGTGTCGGTGCGGTGCTGATAGCGCGCGGTGTGTATTTGCTGGCGACGGGCGCTTAATTCTCCCGGAAAGCAACACCGGCGACACCGATTTTTGCAGCATGGCGCAAGGCAGGTAAGAAAAGGGTTAAGCGG
>JAYPAN010000002.1:123009-135934 GCA_038123715.1 Rhodobiaceae bacterium
GGCGACACCGATTTTTGCAGCATGGCGCAAGGCAGGTAAGAAAAGGGTTAAGCGGCGGCAAAAAAGCCGCGCGCCGCGAAACCCAACACATACAAACGAGAAGACGAACCCGATGTCTTTTTGTTGGTACTCATGCCCTGCTCTGTCAGGGCGGGTGCAAGCTAACAGAAGCAAACGCCTATGCCTAGGTGTTAAATAGGAAATCGTGCAGGCAAAAAAAGGGGTCGCCAAAATAATTGGCGACCCCGAAATCGGAAGGTGATGATTTACATCATGCCGCCCATGCCGCCCATATCGGGCATGGCCGGGGCTGCCGCGCCTTTCGGCTCCGGCTTGTCGGCTACCATGGCCTCGGTGGTAATCAGCAGACCAGCAACCGATGCCGCATCGCGCAAAGCGGTTGTGACCACTTTGGCCGGGTCAACAATACCGGCTGCAATCAGGTCGCAATAGACTTCGTTTTGCGCGTCAAAGCCGATTTTGCCCTTACCGTCCAGCACTTTGCCAACAACGATTGAGCCTTCCACACCGGCATTTTCAGAAATCTGGCGCAATGGCGCTTCCAGCGCGCGGCGCACGATTTTGATACCGGCCTGAATGTCGGCATTGTCGTTTTCGAGTTTATCAACAGCCGTGCTGGCCAGCAGCAATGCCGTGCCGCCACCCGGCACAATGCCGCTTTCAACCGCAGCGCGGGTTGCGTTCAACGCATCATCAACGCGGTCTTTGCGCTCTTTCACTTCAACTTCGGTCGCCCCGCCAACTTTCAGCACAGCAACACCGCCCGACAATTTAGCCAAGCGCTCTTGCAGTTTTTCGCGGTCATAATCCGATGTTGTGCTGTCGATTTGGGTGCGGATTTGTGCGGTGCGGCCTTCAATGTCTTTTTTCTTGCCGGCACCGTCAACAATTGTGGTCTCATCTTTGGTGATGGCCACGCGCTTGGCTGTGCCGAGCATGTCGAGGGTCACATTTTCCAGCTTAATGCCCAAATCTTCCGACACCACCTGACCACCGGTCAAAATGGCAATGTCTTCGAGCATGGCTTTGCGGCGGTCACCGAAACCGGGGGCTTTGACGGCGGCAATTTTCAGGCCACCGCGCAGCTTATTGACCACCAAAGTCGCCAATGCCTCGCCTTCAATATCTTCAGCGATAATCAGCAGCGAGCGTGAGCTTTGCACCACGGCTTCCAGAATCGGCACCATGGATTGCAGATTGGACAATTTGGCCTCATGCAGAAGAATAAGCGGGTCTTCCAGCTCAGTGGTCATTTTGTCAGCATTGGTGATGAAATAAGGCGACAGATAGCCACGGTCGAATTGCATGCCTTCCACGACATCCAGCTCGCTTTCAAGACCTTTTGCCTCTTCCACCGTAATCACGCCTTCCTTGCCGACTTTTTCCATTGCCTCGGCAATCATGCCGCCAATCGCAGCCTCGCCATTGGCAGAAATTGTGCCAACTTGTGAAATCTCGTCATTCGACTTGATTTTCTTCGAGCGCTTTTCAAGGTCGGCCAATGCGGCGGTCACCGCGACATCAATGCCGCGCTTCAAATCCATCGGATTCATACCGGCGGCAACAGCCTTGTGGCCTTCGCGGATAATCGCCTGCGCCAGCACGGTTGCCGTGGTGGTTCCGTCACCGGCTTCGTCATTGGTGCGGGAAGCCACTTCGCGCACCATTTGGGCGCCCATATTCTCAAACTTGTCTTCCAGCTCGATTTCCTTGGCCACGGACACACCATCTTTGGTGGTGCGCGGCGCGCCAAAGGATTTGTCGAGGACAACATTGCGGCCTTTCGGGCCAAGCGTCACTTTGACGGCATCGGCCAGAATATCGACGCCCTTGAGCATTTTGTCACGGGCTTCAGATCCAAATGTTACTTCTTTCGCCATAATTCTCTCCTGTCAGGCATGAATTGGGTCAGTTGGCCGGATTAGCCGACAACGCCCAGAATGTCGCTTTCTTTCATGATTAACAGCTCTTCGCCGTCAATCGTGACCTCACTGCCCGACCATTTGCCGAACAATATGGTGTCTTTCGGTTTGACATCGAGCGGGGTAACGCTGCCATCATCGCCGCGTGTGCCATTGCCCACGGCAACAACAACGCCTTGCGACGGCTTTTCCTGTGCGCTGTCCGGAATAATAATGCCACCAGCTGTTTTTGTGTCTTCATCGACGCGCCGCACGAGAACGCGGTCATGCAAAGGACGAAATTTCATCTGTCAGATCTCCTGTTTATCGTCTTGCTTGCGGGTTTGCCCCGAAAACGGATTTTGGCACTCTGTATAGAGGAGTGCCAAAAAGCCTCATGGAGATAGGGAGCCAATGCCCCCCTGTCAAGCGGTGTGATGCGTTTTCGTTAAGATTTTTTTTATTTGTCGGCAGTTAATGACGCGGCATTTATTGGTATTGGTGGGCGGAGGCCGGAAACCGGCGGGCAAAAGCCCGCCGGCGCCGTATTTCTCACCCGGGCGGACAGGCCGCGCCGGCAGGTGGGAATAACCGGGGCTGACCCACGGGTGAAATCGGCCGCACTAACCAGTGCGTGTGTCATTTGATAGCTTCGCGTGACAATTGCAATACCCATATTTTCAATAAAAACAATGGGTTAAAGATATTTTCATCCAGTTAAATTATTGCGCTTCTATCCACCCCAAACCCGCAGGTTTCAGACCTTCGCCGTCAGGTAATTGTTTGACCTCCGTCAATCACCACTTGCTGACCGGTCATAAACGCTCCGGCCTCACTTGCCAAAAACACCGCCGCACCGGCAATTTCATCAGGCGCGCCAATTCGCTTAAGCGGCGTGGTGGCCGTCGATTGCTTGAGAATATCGGGATTGTCCCACAATGCCTGGGCGAAATAGGTTTTAATAAGCCCCGGCGCAATCGCATTGGCGCGGATATTGTGGCCGCCATGCTCAACCGCGATATTACGCGCAAGCTGGAAATCTGCCGCTTTGGAAATGCCGTAAGTGCCAAGCACAGCCGAGCCTTTCAGCCCGCCAATTGACGAAATAATGATGATTGACCCATCCTTGCGCTCAATCATTTCCGGCAGCACCATATTGCACAGCCAATGATTGGATTTGACATTGCTGCCCATGATTTTGTCAAACGCATCATCCGGGCAATCGGCGGCGGGGCCGAAATACGGGTTGACCGCCGCATTGCAGACCAGAATATCGACTTGGCCGAAATGTTCGCGGGTTTTATCGACGAGATTTTGCAATTGCTCTTTTTCACCGATATTGCAGGCCACGGTCAGCGCCCGACCGGGATATTGCTCATTGATAGAATTGGTCACTTCATCGCAAGCCGGAGCCTTGCGGCTTGAAACAACCACATTGGCACCATGCTCGGCCATGCGACGGGCAATGGCTTCCCCGATACCGCGCGACGCGCCGGTAACGATTGCTGTTTTTCCGCTTAAATCAAATAATGTCATGATGTTCTCCCTCGCTTGACATTGACTGGTGCAAAGCTATCACATTAAGAAGAGGGCGCAAGGCCGAGCTTGCCGAAACCGGCTCGAAGGTCATTCGAAAGGGTCATATCATGCACGAACGGACTGTTTCATCACCCGTGCCACAGCCGGTCGCCGGTTTAGCCGCATTGCGTGAAAGCTATAACGCGCTGCTCTGCGATGTGTGGGGCGTGTTGCATAATGGCCGCCAAGCCTTTGACGGGGCTTATGATTGCTTGAAAAACTGGCGTGATGGCGGCGGCAAAGTGCTGCTTTTGTCTAATGCGCCGCGTCCCGGGCGCACCGTTGCCGCCCAGCTTGACCGCATGGGTGTGGCCGGTGATGCTTTTGACGCCGTGCTGACATCCGGCGATGTGGCGCAGCAAATGACATTGCAAAGAATTAAAGACGGGCAGCGCTGTTTTCATGTCGGGCCGGACAAAGACATGGATTTGATTGAAGACGCCAAGATTCCGATAAGCGGGTTGGAAGAAGCCGATTTCATCCTGTTTACCGGCATGTATGATGATGATGTCGAAACCCCTGATGATTACCGCGACATGATGGCGACATGGCAGGCGCGCAATCTGCCGGTTTTATGCGCCAATCCCGACCGCAAAGTGCAAATGGCCGATAAGGTGATTTACTGCGCCGGGGCGGTGGCGGAACTCTATGAACAAGCCGGTGGCGAGGTGGTCTGGCTCGGCAAGCCCTATCTGCCGGTTTACACGCAAGCCCGCGAAAAACTGGCCGCCATGCTGGATGAGCCGAAGATTCTGGCGGTTGGGGATGGCCCGAAAACCGATATTCCCGGCGCTGCCAATGCCGGACTTGATGCGCTGTTTATTTCCGGCGGTCTGGCCGGAGCGTCCGGCCATGCCATTGACACGCCGGAAGAAATTGCCGCCCTGCTGGCTGAGGAAAACACCTTCGCCCATTATGCCATGCGCCATCTTGTCTGGTAGCCGCGGACGCGATAAAACCAATCAGACAAGATATTTGACCATTTGAAAGCCCTCCATGCCGGTTGCTCCGCTTACCCATCCCGCCCTGTATCGCGACCTTGCCGATCTGCCGGATAAATGGCGCGGCAATGTGCTGGCCATTGGCAATTTTGACGGCGTGCATTTGGGTCATCATGCGGTTATCGCCAATGCCCGCGCCCATGCTGACAAACTTGGCTGCCCGCTTGGTGTGATTTTGTTTGACCCGCATCCGCGCCGCTTTTTCGCGCCCGATGCGCCGAGCTTCCGTCTGACCCGCATTGTCACCCGCGCCCGTTTGTTGGAGGCTGCCGGCGTTGATTTCACTCTCGCTTTGCCGTTTGACGCGCGCATGGCCTCTTGCGAGGCGGAAGATTTTATCACCGGGCTTTTGGTCGGGGACTTGCAAGCCAAATCCATCGCCATTGGCCATGACTTCCGCTTTGGCAAAGGCCGGCGCGGCGATATCACCATGTTGCAGGCGTTTGGCGCGACGCATGGATTTGACGTGGTGACAACGCAGGCGATTTTGCAGCCCGATAATGAAACCCCCTATTCTTCTTCTGCGATTAGACAATATCTGCGCGACGGCGCGCCGGAAAAGGCGGCAAGCCTGCTCGGCCATGACTGGGCATTGGAAGGCGAAATAACCACCGGCGACCGGCGCGGCCATACAATCGGCTTTGCCACCGCCAATATGGAATTGGATGATTATCTGCATCCGGCCTTTGGTGTGTATGCGGTGCGCGCCCAAATCATGACCGGCGCGCTGGCCGGGCAATGGTTTGACGGCGTGGCCAATCTTGGTATGCGCCCGACCGTCGGCACGCCGCAACCGCGTCTGGAAACCCATTTATTTGATTTTGAGGCCGATATTTACGGCCAGTATATGTCGGTGGCGCTGATTGATTTCATCCGGCCGGAGCAAAAATTTGACGGGCTGGACAGTTTGAAAGCGCAAATTGCCCGCGACAGCGAAACCGCGCGCGAACGGCTTGCCGCCCGCGCCGCCGCTTGCTAAACCTGCGGCACAAGCATTGATGAAAGAGTCCATGACAGATAATTCAACAGATGAGACGGGCGCGCGCGACTATCGCGATACGCTGAACCTGCCGCAAACCGAGTTTCCGATGAAAGCCGGTTTGCCCAAGCGTGAGCCGGAGCTGCTCGCTTGGTGGCAGGAAATCGGCCTGTATGACGCCTTGCGCGCGCAAAGCGCCGGACGCGAGAAATTCATCCTGCATGACGGCCCGCCCTATGCCAATGGCGATATTCATATCGGCCATGCGCTGAATAAAATCATTAAGGATGTCATCGTCAAATCGCATCAAATGATGGGCTATGATGCGGTTTATGTGCCGGGCTGGGATTGTCACGGCCTGCCGATTGAATGGAAAATAGAAGAACAATATCGCATTAAGGGCTTGGACAAGGACGCGGTGGATGCCAGTGAGTTTCGCAATGAATGTCGCCGCTTTGCCGAAAATTGGGTGCGCGTGCAATCGGAACAATTTCAGCGTCTCGGCATTTTTGGTGATTGGGACAATCCCTACACCACCATGTCATTTGAGGCTGAAGCGACGATTGTCAGCGAGTTTCAGAAATTCATCATGGATGGCAGCCTGTATCGCGGCTCCAAGCCGGTCATGTGGTCTGTGGTCGAAAAAACCGCTTTGGCCGAGGCCGAGGTTGAATATGAAGAGCATGTCTCGCCAACCGTCTTTGTCAAATTTCCGGTGACAAATAAGGGCGGCAATGACATGCCCGATAATGCCCATGCGGTTATCTGGACAACAACGCCGTGGACATTGCCCGGCAATCGCGCCATTGGCTTTTCACCCAATCTGACTTACGGGCTGTATCAGGCCGGTTCGGCGAATCTGGTCTTGTGCGATGCGCTGGCGGCGCAGGTGATGGCGGCGGCGCAGATTGAGACATTCGTCCGACTTGGCGACATTGACCCGACCGGAATGGTTTGCGCCCACCCATTTGTCGGGCAGGGCTATAATTTCGACGTGCCGCTTCTGGCCGGTGATTTTGTCACCGATGAAACCGGCACCGGACTGGTGCATCTGGCGCCGGGGCATGGGCAGGATGATTTTGAACTGTGCTTGAAACACAATATCGAAGTGCCGTTCACCATTGATGAGGCGGGTATTTATCTTGACAGCGTGCCGCTTTTTGCCGGGGCTTTTGTGATGGATGCCAAGGGCAAGGATGGCAATGCCAATGGCAAAGTCATCGGCGCGCTGGTTGAGGCCGATGCGCTGCTCGCCAAGGGCAAATTACGCCACCAATATCCGCATAGCTGGCGGTCAAAAGCGCCGCTGATTTTCCGCAATACGCCGCAATGGTTTATCTCAATGAGCCATACCGGCTTGCGCGACAAGGCACTGGCCGCCATTGACAAAGTCAATTGGTATCCCAAAACAGGTCGCAACCGCCTGCAATCCATGATTGAAAACCGCCCGGATTGGGTGGTGTCGCGCCAACGCGCCTGGGGTGTCCCGCTGACGATTTTCGTCAACCGCAAAACCGGCAAATTGCTGCGCGACGAAGCGGTGAATGAGCGCATTGTCGCCGCCTGTCGCGCCCAAGGCGCGGATGCTTGGTTCAATACCGACCCGCAAGTCTTTCTTGGTGACGCCTATAAGGGCGAAGATTACGAGCAAGTAACCGATATTCTCGATGTCTGGTTTGACAGCGGTGTGACCCATGCTTTTGTGCTGGAAGCGCGCGACGATTTGCACTGGCCGGCTGATGTGTATTTTGAAGGCTCCGACCAGCATCGCGGCTGGTTTCAGTCATCTCTTTTAGAAGCCTGTGCCACACGCGGCACAGCGCCCTATAAAAACGTCGTCACGCACGGCTTTACCATGGATGAAAAGGGCAAGAAAATGTCCAAATCCATTGGTAATGCGGTTGACCCGCATAAGGTGATGGCGCAATCAGGGGCGGAAATTTTGCGCCTGTGGACGGTGAGTTGCGATTACAGCGAAGACCAGCGTATCGGGCCGGAAATCATCAAGGCCAATACCGACGCCTATCGCAAAATGCGTAATTGCTTCCGCTTTTTGCTCGGCAATCTGGCGGATTTTTCTGAAGATGAAAAACTGCCCATCGCCGATATGCCGGAGCTGGAACGCTATATGCTGCACCGTTTGGCCGAGCTGGACGCGCTGGTGCGCGACAATTACCGCCATTTTGATTTCCGCAAAATCTATCAGGCGCTATTTAATTTCATGACGCTGGATTTATCGGCCTTTTATTTCGACATACGCAAGGACAGCCTGTATTGCGACCTGCCCGACAATCTTGAACGCCGCGCCTGCCGCACCGTAATGGATATGATGTTTCATTGCCTGACAAGCTGGCTGGCACCGGTTCTGTCTTTCACCGCAGAGGAAGTCTGGCAAAGCCGCTATGGCCGCGCGCAAGGCTCAGTGCATTTGCAGCTTTTCCCGACACCGGCGTCCGATTGGGTGAATGATGAGCTGGCCGAAAAATGGGGCAATATCCGCAAAATCCGCCGCGTTGTCACCGGCGCGCTGGAAGTCGAGCGCCGAGAAAAACGCATTGGCTCAAGCCTTGAAGCCGCGCCGATTTTATATATCGACAATGCCGACTGGTTCGCCCTGCTGGACGGGTTGAACATGGCTGATATTTGCATCACCTCGCAAATTGACATTCGCGCCGAAACGCCACCGGTTGAGGCCTTCACGCTGGATGATGTCGCCGCTGTCGGCGTAGTGCCGGTTTTGGCCGAGGGGCAAAAATGCCGCCGGTCGTGGAAAATCCTGCCCGATGTCGGCAGTGTGGCGGCCTATCCTGATTTGAGCGCGCGCGACGCCGCCGCCGTGGCCGTGCTTGACGCCGCCTCCTGAGATGACGGCCTTGCCTGAAACAATCAAGCGACCGGTCAGCAGCGCGGCGACTTTGGCAGCAATTATGGCGGGGCTGGATTTGACCAGCAAATGGCTGATTGTCTCATTCTTCGGCTTTGAAACCGGTCGTGCGGTTGCGGTTTTGCCGTTTCTTGATTTCACGCTGATATGGAATAGCGGCATCAGCTACGGGCTGTTCAGCGAACAGGGCGAAACCGGACGCTATGTGCTGATTGGGGCGACGGTGCTGATTATCGGCTTTATTGGCTGGACAGTGCGAAGTGTTGAAACGCGGCTGGGCGTGGCTGGTTACGGGCTGATTTTGGGCGGCGCGCTGGGCAATCTGGTTGACCGGCTGGCGCATGGCGCGGTGGTGGATTTCATTTCCCTGCACGCGGCGGGTTTTTACTGGTATGTCTTTAATCTGGCCGATGTGTGGATTTGCCTCGGCGTCGCTGTGCTGTTGCTTGATTTCTGGAAAAATCCGGCACAAGCAACCAAATAGGCAGCGCGCCCTTTGCCGGGCGGCAAATATCGGCTATAGAAGTCCAAGCGGTTTGTTGAAAGGACGAAGCGGTGAAAAACAGCCCTCAAATATCTCCAATCTTGGCAGTCGCCTTGGCCGTCGGCCTGTCGGCTTGCGGCGGCTCGGATTCGCTTGGCTATGGCAAAAATGCGCCGGATGAGTTTAATGTGGTCAAGCGCCCGCCGCTTATCATGCCGCCCGATTATAATTTGCGCCCGCCCGGCAGTGGCAAGGCGGTGGCGCTGGATTCGCATCAAGTGGCGCGGCTCTTGGTGCTGGGCGAAACCGCCGCACCGGTGCCGACTTCGGCGGGTGAAAAATCGCTGCTCGACAAAGCTGCGGACGGGCTTGTTTATGGCGACGGGATTCGAGAAAAACTGGTGCATGAGCAACGCGGCACAGCCAGCCTTGAAGCAGCCACCACCGAACAACTTGTGAAGGATGCCTCGGAAACGGCGCAATAGTCCGATGGCGACAAGTCTGCGCCATATTCTGTTGGTTGCCATGCTTGGCCTTGTCGCCGCTTGCGACCAGCCCAATCAGAATGATTTGCGGGTTGAGACCGGCAGGCTTGACAATGGGATGGACATTATTGTCGTGCCGGACAGACGCGCCAATGTTGTCACCCATATGGTCTGGTTCCGCGTTGGCTCGGCCGATGAGCCGCCGGGCAAATCAGGCATTGCCCATTTCTTTGAACATTTAATGTTTCGCGGCACAAAAAATGTCGCCTCCGGTGCTTTTTCCAAAACCGTGGCGCGGTTGGGCGGGCAGGATAATGCCTTTACCTCCTATGATTATACTGCCTATTTCCAGCGCATTGCCCGCGACAAGCTGGCAGATATGATGCGGTTGGAAGCTGATCGGATGCAAAATCTTATCATCAATAAAGACATTGTCGCGGTCGAGCGCGATGTCATTCTTGAAGAACGCTCCATGCGGGTTGATGGCCGCCCCGCCGCTTTGCTGGGCGAACAAATGCGCGCCAAGCTGCATGAAGGCACGCCCTATGCGATACCGGTGATTGGCTGGCGCGATGAAATTGCCGCCCTCAATGCCGAGGATGCCGCCGATTTTTACCGCCGCTTTTACGCACCCGACAATGCGATATTGGTGGTCACCGGCAATATCACTTTGGCCGAGCTGATGCCCTTGGCGCAGCAATATTATGGCGCGCTTGTGCCAAGCGGTAAGCCGCGCGCGCCGCGCGCCCGCGCCAAGGATTTGCAAGTCGCGCAATGGGATGAGGCGATTATCTATCGTGATGAGCGTGTGCGCCAGCCGGTTTGGCAAAGGCTTTACCGCCTGCCGGTTTACACCAAAGAAGCTGCAAGCCGCTTTGCCGCGCTGGATGTCGCCGCCGAAATACTTGGCGGGGGCAGCACGGCGCGCTTGCATAAAAGGCTGGTGATTGACGAAAAGCGCAGCAGCCAGACTTCCGCCTATGCCGATGTCAACCGGCTCGACCATGGCGAGTTCAGCCTCTATACGGATGTGCTGCCGGGCAGTGACATAACGGAAATCAGCGCCATTATGGATGCCGAAATCGCCCGTCTGATTGACGCGCCGGTCAGCGATGGCGAATTGGCACGGGCGAAAATCCAGCTTGTCTCGGCATTGGTCTATGCGCGCGACAGCCAATATCGCATGGCGCAGATATTTGGTCGCGCCGCGTCAATTAACATGTCACCCCAAGAAGTGCTGGACTGGCCGGCACAGGTCGAAGCCGTCACCAAGGCTGATATTCAGGCCGTGATGCGCGATATGGTGAAAGCTGAAAACAGCGTGACCGGCTTGCTGCTGCCCAAGGAGGCGCAACCATGACCGCAAGGCCTCGCCTTAATGCCGACAGATTATTTGGCGCCATTGCAATTTTGCTGACCTTATTGTCGCTCGCCCTGCGCCCGGCTTATGCCGAGGTGGATGTCACCACAGTTAAAGCCGCCAATGGCGTGTCGGCTTGGCTGGTGCGCGACACCGCATTGCCGCTTGTTCATATCAAGCTGGCCTGGCGCGGCGGCACGGCGGCAGATCCGGAAAATCTGAACGGGCTGGCCGCGCTGATGGCCGATTTAATGACGCAAGGTGCCGGTGATATGGACGCGCAAGCCTTTCAGAAAGCCTTGGCTGACAAGGCCATAAAACTTGGCATATCGGCTGGCCGCGATGATATCAGCATCAGCCTGCAATGTCTGAGCCGCTTTAAGGATGATTGTTTTGCGCTGCTGGAAAAGGCGTTGCACCAACCGCGATTTGACGCCGATGCGCTCGAACGCGCCCGCGCCGCACGGCTGGCCGGTCTTGAAAGGCGGCGGCAAAACCCCGCCTCGCTGGCCTATAACGGCTTTTATGAAAACGCTTTTCCCAACCACCCCTATGGTGTGTCGCCGGATAGGCAGCAAGCCGGTTTGCAGCGCATCACGGTTGCCGATTTGCGTGACCAATATGAACGCCATCTGGCGCGCGACAATGCCCTTGTCGCCATTGTCGGCGATATGAGCCAGAGCGAAACGCGGCGCTTGCTGACCCGCCTGTTTGGCGCATTACCCGAAAACCACCGCCTGACCCTGCCCACTTTTGCCAAAATTGAAGCCAAGGCCAAAATGCTGCACCAGACGCGACGCGGGCCGCAAACAACGATTTATTTCGGCCATCAGGGCATTGGCTATGACCATCCCGATTTTTTCGCGCATTTTGTGATGAACCATATTCTCGGCGGTGGCGGTTTCACCTCGCGGCTGACCGAAGAAGTGCGCGAGGCGCGCGGGCTGGCCTATAGTGTGGTCAGCTATTTGTCGCCCGGCCAATATGGCAATATCTGGCTTGGCAGTGTCGCCTCCGACAATAAAACAGCGCAGCAAGCGCTTGATATCATCCGTGGTGAAATGCGGCGTCTGGCCGATGAGGGGGTGAGCGCCGACCGGTTGGCAGCGGCGCAAACCTATCTCACCGGCGCTTATGCGCTGCGCTTTGACAGTGGCTCCAAAATTGCCGGTCAGCTTATCGGCGTGCGGCTGAACGGCTTGGCGGCTGATTATTTCCAAACCCGCAACGCATCTATCCGCGCCGTCACGCCGGCAGATATTCGACGCGCCGCGCGCGCTTTGCTGCAACCCGACCGGCTTATCGTCAGTGCCGTGGGTGGCACGCCCCTTGAATTGCGCCCCGCAACGCCCTAGCCTTAACCGCATGTTCTTTTTTCCGTTGCGCGATGATAATCCGACCCATGGTCGGCCCTATATTTCTTGGGCCGTGCTGGCGCTGTGTATTTTGGTGTTTATGTGGCAAATCTCGCTGGGCGCAGCGCAGCATGCGGCGGTGCTGGCCTATGGCATGATACCGGCGCGGCTATTCGGCTTTGACCTGCCGGTCGGCACGCCGGAACTTGTGCCAGACTGGATGACGCTGTTCAGCTCCATGTTCATGCATGGCGGCATCATGCATTTGGCCGGCAATATGCTCTATCTCTGGATTTTCTCTGACAATGTGGAAGACAGTATCGGGCATGGCAAGTTTATCGTGTTTTATGCGCTGTGCGGTGTGGCCGCCGCGCTGGCGCAGGCTTTTGTCGATATTCGCTCACCGATTCCGATGATTGGCGCCAGTGGCGCGATTGCCGGTGTGCTGGGCAGTTATTTATTGCTGCATCCGCGCGCCAATGTGCGCTGCATTGTCGGCATATTTATTTTCTTCCGGCTGGTCAATGTGCCGGCCTTTATTGTGCTGGGCGGCTGGATTGCGCTGCAATTTTTGAGCCTTGGCCAGACCGGCAGCGGCGTTGCCTATGTTGCCCATATTGGCGGCTTTGTTGCCGGTATGGCGCTGATACCGTTTTTCAAAAAACCGCATATCCCCCTGTTTGACAAACCGCATAGCCGCGCCTTTAGCGTCGAACCTTTGACCGGCAACAGCCATATCCCGACAATCCCGCGCCGCAATGCCAAGCCCGATAACCGCCGCACACCCTGGGATTAAAAAGAGGGGGGACTAAAAAGGGGGGGCAGACGCAACAGCGCGGAAATAATTTTCCGCCGGTGAAAGTGAGGCTGGCGCAAA
>JAYPAN010000003.1:0-4737 GCA_038123715.1 Rhodobiaceae bacterium
CCCGTCTGCCACTGTCCACTTCCGAAGAAGCTTCTCGTTCGACTTGCATGTGTTAAGCCTGCCGCCAGCGTTCGTTCTGAGCCAGGATCAAACTCTCAAGTTTGATTCCAGCAATCGTCACAATCTGTTTCTGCGTTCGTTGGCTCCTGTCACCAGGAGCCTTGACGAGTTCCCACTCTTCCATACCCAATCCGAAAAATCGGCACGAGTATGGGAGTGGCGAAACGCGAACGTCAACATATTGTCGATTGCGTGTTCTGTGTCGGCATAAGCCGACCGCCAGGACACCGCCGTCCACGTTTCTCTTTCAATATCTACCATGTCAAACAGCTTGCCCGCCCGGAACCGACCAGACACCTTTGAAGGCGCGACGACTTCCACCCGGCTAAATGGCCGGTTCAAAAGTCAACTGCCTTAAAGGATGAGTATTTATCGCACATTGTCCAACCGAACACAAGCGCTGCCTGCTTTCACCCGAACTGTGACGCCCGGGTTACTCATCAACCGCGAACGTGAGGGCTGGTATATCCACCCGCCCCAAAGCTGTCAAAGCCTTTTTTCAGAAAAAATCAATAAATTACAGTTTTTTTCGAAAACACCGCCCATTGTGGATAAAACAAGGCTGCACCCACCACATACAGGGCATTTGCTCTTTGTCATCGGGCTTGCAACCGGACGCTTGACAGCAAATCCGGATTGGCCAATGCTCCGGCGCACAGGCTTATGCAGAGATGAGTGATTTCCGGCATGTCCGATTCGACTTTCGACAGTGAAAACCCGCAAGCGCAACAGCCGCTTTATCCGCCGCAACCGGCACCGGCACCGCCGCCCGGCCCGTCGCGGCTGGCGCGACGGCGCAAGCGCGCCCGACGGCGCTTTACGCTGGCATTTGCCAGCATGGCTTTGTTGTTGGTCTGGATGCTTAACGGGTTTATGGATACACGGCTCGGCGAACCGGCACTGAGCGCCAAGCCTGCCCCGCGCGCGGCTGCCCAAAATGACATATTACTCAAACTGCCGCCCATGCAGCGCCGCTTTGAAACCCGCAGCTTGCGGGAAAATGACACGCTGGCCGGCTTGTTGGCGCGCCAAAACATTGACCCGGTCACCGCCGATGCGGCTCTCGATACCCTCCGCAGCGTTTATGACCCGCGCCGCTTGCAGCCGGGTCAGGAAATTCGCCTCTATCGGGAATGGCCGGCTGACATTGAATTGGCACAGGTAGAAAATTTCAGCACTGGTCGCTTTGCCGGTTTTGATTTTATTCCGGTTGCGCGCCAGCGTATCATCATCCGCCGCACCGGCGATGACCGCTTTCATGCCATCAAACAGGACAGGCCGCTGACCGACCGCTATTTCCTGGCCGACTCGCTGGTCACAAGCTCGGTCTATGAGGCCGGGCGCGACAGTGGCATGGCTCCCAAGCTGGTGGTTGAGCTTATCCGCCTGTTTTCATTTGCCATTGATTTCCAGCGCGACATACGCGAGGGCGACCAGCTTGAAGTGCTTTATACGCGCCGCTTTGACGAGGCCAATGAGCTGGCCGAAGAAGGTGAGATTATTTTTGCCGCGCTGACCAATCGCGGCCGACGCCACGCCTATTGGCGGCTTGACCACTCAGATGGCCGACATGGCTATTATGATGAAAATGGCCGCAGCATTGGCCGTTTGCTGATGACCACACCGGTTGATGGGGCGCGGCTGTCCTCGCGCTTCGGCTACCGGCGCCACCCGATTCTCGGCTATACGCGCCTGCATCGCGGGCTGGATTTTGCCGCCCCGCGCGGCACGCCGATTTTTGCCGCCGGTGACGGAAAAATTGTCGAACGCGGCAAAAATGCCGAACTAGGCAATTATATGGCGATAAGCCACCGCAATGGCTATCGCACTGTCTATGCCCATATGCGCCGTTTTGCCGGTAATACACGGCGCGGCAGCACAGTGCGCCAAGGCCAGACCATTGGCTATGTCGGCGCTACCGGTTTGGCGACCGGCCCGCATCTGCATTATGAAGTTTGGCACAATAAAAAACCGGTCAATCCGCGCGCCATTGAATTGCCGCGCAGCCGGATATTAAACTCGGCGGAATTGCAAACCCTTTCGGCAACCCGCGAGGCGACAAGCGCCCGCATGGCGGATATGGCCGCGCAATATAATGTTTTGCAAAGCCTACCGCTTGCCGGTAGGCGCTGAGAAAGAGCCTACCGCTTGCCGGTAGGCGCTGAGAAAGAGCCTACCGCCAGTGACCCGCAATCAGTGAACAAATGTTTTATTGGGGTCGCTATTCATGCTCAACCGGTCGCCGTCAATGGTCAGGAAAATATCGCTGTCATCGCCGAGATGGCCGGCCAGAATCTCCTCGGCCAGCCGGTCTTGCACCTCGCGCTGAATGACCCGCTTTAACGGGCGCGCGCCATAAACCGGGTCATAGCCGCGCGTCGCCAACCAGTCACGGGCGGCTTCATCAAGCTCAATATGCATATTGCGCGCGGCCAGCAATTTTTCCAACCGGCCAAGCTGAATATCAACAATGTCGCCCATTTGCGCCGCTTGCAGCCGGTCAAACAGGATAATCTCATCGAGCCGGTTCAAAAACTCCGGCCTGAAATGCTGGCGCACTTCTTCCATAATTTCGCTTTCCACCGAATTGGCGGCCGCGCCTTCTTCCAGCGCCGCCAAATGATGCGCGCCCAGATTTGATGTCAGGATAATCAGCGTATTGCGGAAATCGACGACGCGACCCTGCCCGTCGGTCAGCCGCCCGTCATCCAGCACCTGCAACAATACGTTAAACACGTCATTATGGGCTTTTTCCACCTCGTCAAACAGCACCACCTGATAGGGACGGCGACGCACCGCTTCGGTCAAAGCACCGCCTTCTTCGTAACCGACATAGCCGGGCGGCGCACCAATAAGCCGGGCGACCGCGTGTTTTTCCATATATTCGGACATATCAATCCGGCATATGGCGGCTTCATCATCAAACAAAAACTCGGCCAGCGCCTTGGTCAATTCGGTCTTGCCGACACCGGTCGGGCCAAGAAACAGGAAACTGCCAATCGGCCGCGACGGGTCTTGCAGACCGGCGCGCGCGCGACGCACGGCACGCGACACGGCTTCAATGGCAGCATCCTGCCCAATCACCCGGCGGTGCAGATTATCTTCCATAGCCAGCAATTTTTCGCGCTCACCGGCCAGCATTTTTTCGACCGGCACACCGGTCCAGCGCGAGACAATGGCGGCAATATGGTCTTCCGTTACCGCTTCTTCCAACATGGTTTGGTCGCTCTCATGCGCTGCCTGCTCGGCTTCAGCCAATTGATTTTCCAGCGCCGGAATAATGCCATAGGCCAGTTCACTGGCGCGTTCCAATTCACCGCGCCTTTGCACTTGTTCCAGCTCCAGCCGCGCCGCCTCAAGCTGTTCCTTGACTTTCTGGCTGCCGGCCAGCCGGTCTTTTTCGCCCTGCCAGCGCGCCGTCAGACCGGAGACTTTTTCCTCCAGCCCGGCCAATTCGCCCTCCAGCTTAACCAGCCGGTCGGCAGAGGCTTTGTCGGTTTCCTTTTTCAGCGCCTCGCGCTCAATTTTCAATTGCACAATGCGCCGGTCAAGCTCGTCCAATTCTTCCGGCTTGCTGTCAATCTGCATCCGCAAGCGGCTGGCCGCCTCATCGACCAAATCAATTGCCTTATCGGGCAGAAACCGGTCAGTGATATAGCGTTGTGACAGATTGGCGGCGGCGACAATGGCGCTGTCAGAGACGCGCACGCCGTGATGCAATTCATATTTTTCCTTCAGCCCGCGCAGAATGGAAATCGCATCCTCTATGCTCGGCTCGCTGATGAAAACCGGCTGAAAGCGGCGCGCCAAGGCCGCATCTTTTTCGACATGTTTGCGATATTCATCCAAAGTGGTCGCGCCAATGCAATGTAATTCGCCGCGCGCCAAAGCCGGTTTCAGCAGATTGGAAGCGTCCATCGCCCCATCGCCTGCCCCGGCGCCGACCAAAGTGTGCATTTCATCAATGAACAAAACAATCTGTCCGGCCGCGTCGGTGACTTCCTGCAAAACCGATTTCAGCCTTTCCTCAAACTCGCCGCGAAATTTGGCACCGGCAATCAGCGCGCCCATATCCAAAGCCAGCAATTTCTTGCCTTGCAGGCTTTCCGGCACATCACCGTCAATAATCCGCAATGCCAGTCCTTCCGCAATCGCCGTTTTGCCGACACCCGGCTCGCCAATCAGCACCGGATTATTTTTGGTGCGGCGCGACAAAACCTGCATGGCACGGCGGATTTCCTCATCGCGGCCAATCACCGGGTCAAGCCGTCCGGCCTGTGCATCGGCGGTCAAATCGCGGGCATATTTCTGCAAAGCCTCATAGGCATCTTCAGCCATATCGCTGTCAGCGGTGCGCCCTTTGCGTAAATCAGCAATGGTCTGCGCCAGTTTTTCGCCGGTGACGCCGCAATCAGCCAGCAGGCTGGCTGCATCATGTTTGCCCATTGCCATTGCCTGCAACAGGATTTCCAAACTGACAAAACTGTCGCCGCCCTTTTGCGCCAGTTTTTCAGCATCAGCGAACATTTTGGCGGTTTCCGGCGCGAGGCTCAATTGCGGCACATTTTGCGCCACGGCCAAACGCCCCAGAGCGGCGCGCGTCGTGTGTTCAAGCGCGCCAATATCGCCACCGGCGGCGCGCAGAATATCGCCCGCCATATCCTTGTCGCCCTGCCC
>JAYPAN010000003.1:4837-43118 GCA_038123715.1 Rhodobiaceae bacterium
CCTTGTCGCCCTGCCCTTTGTCAAACTGCAAGAGCGCAGCCAGAAAATGCACAGTTTCGAGCCGCGTGTGATTGCTGGACAAAGCCAGATTTTGCGCGTCATTGATAAGTGTTTTTACGCGATTGGTATAACGGTTCAAATCCATACCGACCTCCATCATGCAGTGGTATCAAGCATGATATGGGAAGCCGAAGGCGGCATCGCAAGACCCTGCGCAAGAGCTGCCACCAGAGACAGGTCACCAGAAACAGGCCAAAATGCCCGTCGGGCAGATTTTCTCGGTATTTTGTTTCTGTTAAGAGATTTTAAGTCGCCGTCAGTCCGACGCACCAGCCGACAGCGGGGTCTCATCGCCCCCCGCATCACCGGTCGCAACAGCTTCCGGCAACGCCTCGCCGGCATTATTGTCAGCCGCTTCGACTGTGTCGGCATCCTTGCCATTTTGCCCGCGACGGCGGCGCAAGGGGCCGCGACGGCGACCCGATTTCAGCGCGGCGGCGTCTTCACCATCACCGGCACTGGAACTGGAACTATCACTGGCACTGGCACCATTGACGGCAGCACCATTGCCATCAAGATTTTCCTCACCGGCATTTTTGCGCGACAAAACCAAGGGCGCATCAGCACCGTCACCATCTGCAGCCTCAGCCACCACAACACTGGCCGCCTCACCTTCTTCCTCAACGCCCTGATCATCTTCCGCCACCGGTGTCTGATAGGCGGCAATGATGCGGTAATAATGTTCGGCATGTTGTTGCAGGTTTTCCGCCATCACCCTGTCACCGCTGGCCACGGCATCGCGCGCCAATGACTGATATTTCTCATAAACCTGACTGGCCGTGCCGCGCACGCGCACTTCCGGCCCGTTACTGTCATAGCTCCGATTCAGAGGATTTTGTTGTCGGCGACCGCGCCCGCGTGAACGTTTCATGCTACATCCCAAATTCTTCAATGCCCTTGGCGACCCAATGCCGTCTTTCGGGCTTTCGCTTAAAACTCAATTTTCGTGCCGCCTCATAAACGAAGCTCTGCTCATGGCACCCCGCGCCCGTCAGGGCTGGTCTTGGTTATCGACAATCGGATGGTGCGTGTGAGTGCCTGAAACATCGCTGCAGTCACGAAGCACCCCGAACCTAGCGGCAAAAAACAAATTTTCAAACCTTTTTTTTAATTTTTTCAAATCATTCGCCGATAATGAGGCGGTCATGGCTGGCCAAATCCTTGTGTATCTCCACATGAGCAAAGCCAGCCTGTTCGACCAGCGTGCCGACTTGCGCCGCCTGATTATGCCCAATCTCCAGATAAAGCCGCCCGCCCGGTTTCAAAAAATGCCGCGCCTGCGGAATAATCTGTCGATAGGGGGTCAGCCCGTCAGCACCGCCAAACAGTGCCAAGTGCGGGTCATGCAGCCGCACTTCCGGCATTAAATCGTCGCGCGCCGCTTCGGCAATATAGGGCGGATTGGCGATAATCGCATCAAACCGACCCGACACGGACGCAAACCAATCGCTTTGCCGCAATGCAATACGGGCGCGCACACCAAGCCGTTCAGCATTGAGCCGCGCCATGTGCAGCGCCGCCGGTGAGCAATCCACACCCAGGCCGGTCAGCCGCGCATTTTCCTTGAGCAGGCTGAGCAATAAACAGCCCGACCCCGTGCCAAGGTCAAGCACATGGCCGCTACGACCGGCAAAATCGGCCAGCACCTGCCCAACCAATATCTCGCTGTCAGGGCGCGGGTCGAGAACATTGGGGTTGATTTTGAAGTCATGGCCGTAAAAGGCGCGCCGACCGAGCAGACGCGACACCGGCATGCCGGCCAGCCTTGCAATGCGCCACTTTTCCAAACGCGCCGCTTCACTGGCGGTTAATTGGCGGCCTTCGCGCACCACAAGCCCAACCTCATCCAGCCCGCAAATTTGCGCCAGCAAAAGCCGCGCATCCAATCCCGGCGTCGCCAATCCGGCACCGGCGAAATCGGCCTTTAATGCCTGTTGCGCCTGCGCCAGCGTTAGGCCCGCAGCAAGCGGCTTATCCGATTTAATCGGCGTCATTATCCATTGCCGCCAGCCGCCGTGTCTGGTCTTCGCGCAGCAAAGTCTGGAGCAATTCGCCAAGCCCGTCACCGGCAATGATTTTATCCAGCTTGTGCAGGGTCAGATTGATGCGGTGGTCGGTCACCCGCCCTTGCGGGAAATTATAGGTGCGGATGCGCTCCGAACGGTCGCCGCTGCCGACTTGCGATTTGCGGTCGGCGGCGCGTTCACTGTCCACCCGCGCGCGCTCGGCCTCAAACAGACGGGCGCGCAAAACCTGCATCGCCTTGGCGCGGTTTTTGTGCTGCGATTTTTCATCCTGCTGGCTGACCACAATGCCGGTCGGCAAATGGGTGATACGCACCGCGCTGTCGGTTGTGTTGACCGATTGCCCGCCCGGGCCGGACGCGCGGAACACATCAACCCGCAAATCTTTTTCCTCGATTTGCACATCGACTTCCTCCGGCTCCGGCAGCACCGCCACTGTCGCCGCCGATGTATGTATCCGACCGCCGCTTTCGGTTTCCGGCACGCGCTGGACGCGATGCACACCGCTTTCAAATTTCAGCTGGGCGAAAACCCCCTTGCCGCGAATGGCAGCAATAATCTCCTTATAGCCGCCCACCTCGCCCTCGGACTGGCTAATCATTTCCACTTTCCAGCCTTCAATATCGGCATGGCGCGCATACATGCGGAACAAATCTCCGGCAAACAGCGCCGCCTCGTCGCCGCCCGTGCCAGCGCGCACTTCAAGAATCACATTCAGCTCATCGGCGCTGTCTTTGGGCAGCAGCAAGATTTCCAGCGCTTGCTCCATCTCCGGCAATTTGCCCTGCAATTCGGCAATTTCCGCCTCGGCCATGTCGGCCATTTCGGCATCATCACCGGCGACAAGCTCGCGCAAATCGGCCATTTCATTCAGCGCCTGACGATAAGCGCGTATCGCGCCGACCAATGGGTCAAGCTCCGCATATTCCTTGGACAGGGCAACAAAGCGTTCGGGATTGATATCGCCATTCATTTCCGATTGCACGGCTTCGGCGCGCGCCAGAATGGCGTCAAGTTTTTCGGCAGGCAGCATGGCTAAACTTCCGTTTCGGCTTGCGCGGCCAGCTCTGCCGCCTTGGCTTCCACCAGCCCGACCAGATGGTCAATCATGTCATCATGGTCTTGCTTATGCGCCGGACGACCGCCGAGATACACCATGCCATGACGCCCGCCACCGCCGGTGAAGCCAATATCGGTTTCACGCGCCTCGCCGGGGCCATTGACCACACAACCAATCACCGACAGGGTAATCGGCTCGGCAATATGCGCCAGCCGGTCTTCCAATTCGCGCACTGTGCCAATCACGTCAAAACCTTGCCGCGCGCAGGACGGGCAGGAAATAATCGTCACGCCGCGATGGCGCAGACCAAGCGATTTCAGCAATTCAAAACCGACTTTCACCTCATCCACCGGGTCGGATGAAAGCGACACACGCAATGTATCGCCAATGCCCGACCATAAAAGATTGCCAAGGCCAATCGATGATTTCACCGTGCCGCCGGTCAGGCTGCCCGCTTCGGTAATGCCAATATGCAAGGGGCAATCCACCGCCTCCGCAAGCTGCTGATAGGCGGCGACTGTTAAAAACACATCCGAGGCTTTGACGCTGATTTTATAGGCGCGGAAATCATGCTCTTCGAGCAGGCCGACATGATAGAGCGCGCTGTCCACCATCGCTTCCGGACAAGGCTCGCCATATTTTTCCAGCAAATGTTTTTCCAGCGAGCCAGCATTCACCCCGATACGCATGGAGCAGCCATAATCCTTGGCCGCCTGCACCACATCGCCAACACGTTGCGCGTCGCCGATATTGCCGGGATTGATACGCAGACAGGCCGCGCCCGCTTGTGCCGCCTCAATGGCGCGTTGGTAATGGAAATGAATATCGGCAACAATTGGCACGGAGACATTTTTGACAATCTCCGCCAGCGCCGCCGTGGAGGCTTCATCCGGGCAGGACACGCGGGCTATATCCACCCCGGCTTCCTGCATGGCGTGTATTTGGGCAATCGTCGTCGCCGCGTCATGGGTCGGCGTATTGGTCATGGATTGCACGGAAATCGGCGCATCGCCGCCGACCGGCACATTGCCGACCATGATTTGCCGCGATGCGCGCCGTTCAATATGCCGCCAGGGACGAATCATTGGCTCACCCTATTGGTCGCGCGCCAGAATATCATCGCGGCTGACACGGCGGCTGGTCAGAATCTGCCCGCGCCGCCCGACATTGCCAATGGTGCGACCATTGACGCTGAACTCCAGCGCACCGGCATCGCGCGTCGCCAATGTGTAATCGCCCTCATCTTGCAGAGCAAAACTGTCGCCGGGGCTGATAATGCTGGAAAACAAAACCCGTCCCGCGTCATTTTCAAGCCGCATCCAAGTGCGCCGCTTGGCGCGAATTTCAACCCTTTGACCGGCAATATCAGCTTCAGCAGCAGCACTGGACGCTTCATTTGCCGTCTGCGGCAGCGCTGCAACAGAAACTTGCGGCGACAGGCTGTCCATCGCCGAAGCCGCATCCAAAGGCAATGGCTGAGTTGGTGCGGGTGCAGATGGCGTTTCCGCAATGGCCGGTTCGGCCATTTCTGCTGCCTGTGAATCAGGCGAGGCCGGTTCCACTGCCGGCTTTTGTGCGGGCTTTTTGGTCGGCTCAGGGACAATTGCCTGCAAAGCGGGTTGCGCTGGCCGCGGCGGCGACACGGCTTGCGGCGCAACCACGACCTGCCCTGTGGCTTGCGGCGTGGCGGCAGCAACGGTATTTTGCGTTGCGCTGTCATTATTGGCATTGCTCCGCGCGCTTGTCGTTTCCCTTTGCACAGGCCCGGCGCTGACCAGCCAAGCCAGATACACAACAAAGACGGCGGCAACGCCAATGCCGATTTTAAGCAAGGCCGACATTGGCTCGGCTTCAACATCGGGTTCAAAATTGGTTTCGTCAAATTGCGGCTTTTCGCGCGATTCCTTGAAGCGCGTCACAAGCTCTGCCGAATTCAGCTCCAAATGATTGGCATAGGTGCGGATAAAACCAATCGCATAAGCGTCACCGGGCAGAGTGGCGAAATTCTCGTCCTCCAATGCCTGCAAATGGTCTTCGCGGATTTTCAGCAGCGTTGATATGTCATTGAGGGATTGTTGCTTTTTTTCACGCGCCTCCCGCAAGGCCTCGCCAATACCCAACGCAGCATTTTCCTGAGACATTTCGGTCATCACGGCCTCTTCAACCAGAAATACGCTTCTTCCACGCGCAAACTCGATTTCTTTCTATCACAGCCTTACCGCTTGTGCATCAGCGATATTTTGCAAAGCGGCGCGAATATCTTCCGGCGGGTTTGCCAGCAAATCATCCATTGCCGCCTGCAAGCGGCCAAAATGGATTGACCGCAAAGTGCGCTTGACCGGCCCAATAGCTGCCGAAGGCAATGAAAACCGCCGATATCCCAAGCCCATCAACGCCATAGCCTCAAGCGGGCGTCCGCCCAATTCACCGCAAACCGATACCGGCACATGATGGTCGGCGCATTGTGCCCGCACATGCGACAAAAGCCGCAAGGCCGGCAGTGACAAAAAGTCATAGCGCGTGCCGGTCAGCGGATTGCCTCGGTCAGCGGCAAAAAAGAATTGCATCAAATCATTTGTGCCGACCGACAGAAAATCCACTTGCGGCAATAGGCGGTCAAATTGCCAGACCAGCGCCGGCACTTCCAGCATTGTGCCAATCCGCAATTCCGCCGGCACCTCATGGCCGAAACCGACCAGCCGGTCGCGCTCGCGCAATAATAAGTCGCGCGCTGCCTCAA
The DNA here is from genome assembly GCA_038123715.1 of Rhodobiaceae bacterium. Lineage (GTDB taxonomy): Bacteria > Pseudomonadota > Alphaproteobacteria > RS24 > RS24 > JAYPAN01. The sequence continues at coordinate 10,722 of JAYPAN010000003.1, forward strand.
ACTCCTCCACTGTGGAAATCAGCGGAAACATAACAGATAGGGGGCGTCCCGCACCGGCGCGCAATAAGGCGCGCAATTGCACGCGCAGCAGAGCAGGCCTGTCAAGCGCCATACGCATGGCGCGCCAGCCCATTGCCGGATTATCCTCACGACCGGTTTGCAGATAGGGCAGCACTTTGTCACTGCCAATATCAAGCGTGCGGAACACAACATCGCGGCCTTCAGCCAGTTTCAAAATGCGGCTGTAAAACTCAAATTGGCTGTCCTGACGCGGCATTTGTGCCGATACCATAAATTGCAATTCGGTGCGGAACAGGCCGATATTTTCTGCCCCGCTATCGTTCAGATTTTCCGCATCGACCAACAGACCGGCATTCATGTCAAGGCGCACTTTTTCACCATCGCGCGACACGGAAGGCAGGCCGCGCACCCGCGCATAGCGTTTCAAGCGCCGCGCCTGCAATCGCGCGCGATTGGAATAGGCATCAACAATATCGGCCGCCGGATTGAGATGCACCTCGCCATTATCGGCATCGAGGATAATTTCCTGCCCGTCATCGGCCAGTCCAACAAGCCCGCGCAAATTGGCAATCATCGGTATGTTCAGCGCGCGCGCCACAATCGATACATGAGCGCCCAGCGCGCCTTCTTCCAGCACCAGGCCGCGCAGCTTGCGCCGGTCATAATCGAGCAATTCGGCAGGCCCCATTGTGCGGGCAACCAGAATTGCATCGCGCGGCAGCTTGTCTTGCGAGGCCAGTTCGGCGCGCCCCGACAAAATACGCAATAGCCGGTTGGCCAAATCCTCAAAATCATGCAGCCGGTCGAGCAAATAAGCATCGCGCTGGCCGCCCAGCCGCGCGCGCATGGCATTATTGACGCGCTCAACCGCTGCCTCCGCTGTCAGGCCGGTGCGAACCGCATCCTTCATCCGCAACAACCAGCCACGGTCATTGGCAAACATGCGATAGGCTTGCAACACCGCCAAATGCTCTCCGGCATGGCTGACATCCTCATTGGTCAGCATTTCGTCAACATTGCGCCGAAGCTGGTAAACCGCCGCTTCCAGCCTTTGTGTTTCGGCTTGCGGGTCATCGCTGATAAGCCGGGTGACTTCCACGCGCGGCTCATGCAGCACAACATGACCCATAGCCAGACCTTGGGTCAGGCCGATACCTTCAAACCGGTGCGGGCCAGCGCGATTGCCCACCCCTTCGGCCAATTCCTCATCTGCCGCGACCAGCATTTCAGCCAGCACCATAGCCACGGTTTGCAATGCTTCGACTTCCTCAGTGACAAAACTGCGCGCCGTGCTGTTTTGCACAACCAGCACGCCGACCACATCACCGCTGCGTAATACCGGCACACCGACAAAAGATTTGAACGGGTCTTCGCCGGTTTCGGGTCGGTATGCAAAACGCGGATGGCTTGGCGCATCCGACAGGTTAAGCGGGCGTTTGTGCTGGGCAATATCGCCGACCAGACCTTCGCCAAAGCGCAATACGGTGCGATGCACGGCTTCCGGATTCAGACCTTCCGTGGCGCATAATTCCAGCGCATCCTTGCCGCGGCGCAAATAGACCGAACACACAGCCGCATCCATGCTGACAGCAATAAGTTCGACAATTTTGTCGAGGCGCTTTTGCCTGTCGCTGTCTTCCGCCATGACCTGACGCAAGCGGCGCAAAAGCGTGCGCGGGCCGTCCATAGTTAACGGCATAACAGCTTATATTTCCGTTTTGTCATCATATCAGTCCGGCTTTTGGATGGAACGCAGGCAGGCTCAGCCAGCCACGCGCTCATCATCCAGCCCATAGGCCGCGTGCAGCGCACGCACCGCCAATTCGGTGTAATCGGCATCAACCAGCACGGAAACCTTGATTTCCGAAGTCGAAATCACATGAATGTTAATGCCTTTTTCGGCCAATATCTGAAACATTTTCTGCGCCACACCGGCATGGCTCCGCATACCGATTCCGACAATGGAGATTTTCGCCATATCGGGGGTTTCCAGCACTTTTTCAAAACCCAGCGTCGCCTGCAAATCCTTGATGACGGCCAGCGTGCGCGGCAATTCATCCTGCGACACGGTAAAAGTCACATCGGTTGTCTGCCCGTCGGCGGAAATGTTTTGCACAATCATATCGACATTGACCGCCGCATCGGCCAGCGGGCCGAAAATCTGCGCCGCCATGCCGGGTCGGTCGGACACGCCCAGCAATGTCAGTTTCGCCTCATTGCGGGCATAGGCAATACCGCTGACAATTTCATGCTCCATGATTTCATCCTCGTCGCAAATTAAAGTGCCGACAATGCCGTCCTCGGCTTGCGGCGCATCAGGCGCCTCAAAGCTGGAGCGCACCTGCAAGCGGACATTATGCACCATAGCCAGTTCGACCGAGCGCGTCTGCAACACTTTAGCGCCCAGCGAGGCCATTTCCAGCATTTCTTCATAGGAAATGCGCTCAAGTTTTTGCGCCGCCGGCACAATGCGCGGATCAGTGGTGTAAACCCCGTCCACATCCGTGTAAATATCGCAGCGGTCAGCGCCAATCGCCGCCGCCACGGCAACAGCACTGGTATCCGAGCCGCCGCGCCCCAGCGTGGTAACGCGACCATTGGCCGACAGACCCTGAAATCCGGCAATCACCGCCACGCGCCCTTCGGCAAATTGGGCGTTTAATTTCTCGGCATCAATATGTTCAATGCGCGCCGCGCCATGCATGTCGGATGTCTGAACGGCAATCTGCCAACCCAGCCAGCTGCGCGCTGCAACGCCCATATCCTGCAAGGCCATCGCCAGCAAGCCGACACTGACCTGCTCACCGGCTGAAACAACCACATCATATTCGCGCGCATCATGCAATTGCGCCACATCGCGGGTCAGCCCGACCAAGCGGTTGGTCTCGCCCGACATGGCCGACACCACAACCGCAACCTCGTGACCGGCTTCAACTTCGCGTTGGACATGCGCCGCCACATTGCGAATGCGCGCGACATCGCCAACCGAAGTGCCACCAAATTTCATGACCAAACGCGCCATGACACCCTTTCCATTCGACCCCCTGTCAAAACACGCTATATCGCAAGGGGGCTTGAACAAGCACCGCTTACACGATTAAACACAGGGCTGGCAAGCCATGAGTGCAGAAAGCAAAGCGATGAGTGAGACCATTTCGACCATTGATGCCCAGGAAATCGCCAAATTTTCCGCCATGGCGGCAGAATGGTGGGATCCGTCGGGCAAGTTCAAACCGCTGCATAAATTCAATCCGACGCGGCTGGCCTATATTCGCGAGCATATCTGTCGGCATTTTTCACGCGACATGCAAGCACAAACGCCATTTGACGGGCTGGCTCTGCTGGATATTGGTTGTGGCGGTGGTCTGCTCAGCGAACCCATGGCGCGTTTGGGCGCGCAAGTTACCGGCGCCGATGCCAGCGATGCCAATATCAAAACCGCCTCGCTGCACGCCGCGCAATCCGGCCTTGATATTGATTACCGCCCCATCACCGCCGAGGCGCTGGCGGCTGAAGGCGCAAGATTCGACATTATCCTCAATATGGAAGTGATTGAGCATGTCGCCGCCCCGCCGGCTTTCATGCAGCATTGTGCCGCCCTCTTGAACCCCGGCGGCATCATGTTTCTGGCGACGCTGAACCGGACATTGAAATCTTTTGCACTGGCGATTGTCGGGGCGGAATATGTGCTGGGCTGGCTGCCGCGCGGCACGCATGACTGGCATAAATTCATCACGCCGGATGAGCTTGACCAAATGGCCAATGCGGCGGGGCTTGCCATCACCACCAGCACGGGGGTCAGCTATAACCCGCTGCTTGACCGCTGGCAGCGCAGTGGCGATATGGGCGTCAATTATATGGGCATGGCCGAGAAACCGGCACAAAATTAGGCCGGTCAATCCGACGCTTCGCCACCATCGGGCAGGGCAAAACGGCGTCCATGCGCCAATGCGGCAATCTGGCTGCGCGCCGCACCGACTTGCGCCAAATCAATCTCCGCCATAATGAAGGCGGCGTCCTCATTGGCTTCGGCCAACACCTGCCCCCACGGGTCAATAATCAGGCTGTGGCCGAAAGTATGGCGGCCATTTTCATGCGCCCCGACCTGTGCCGGTGCCATCACAAAACAGCCCGTCTCAATCGCCCGCGCTCGCAATAAGACATGCCAATGCGCCGCGCCGGTCGGCACGGTAAAGGCACTTGGCACGGATAAAATCTCGGCTCCGGCCTCGGCCAGACGGCGGTAAAGTGCGGGAAAGCGCAAATCATAACACACGCTCATGCCAAGCCGCCTATCGCCCATAGCGGCGCAAACAGCCTGCGCGCCGGGGCGGTAGCTGTCAGATTCGCGGTGCTTTTCGCCATTGGCCAGCGTCACATCAAACATATGGATTTTGTCATAGCGCGCGGCAATCCTCCCATCAGGCGCAATCAGCAAAGAGCGATTGGCCGCTTTCGGTGCGCCTTCATCAGCGTCTTCCACCGCAACAATCATTGACCCGGCCAACAGCCAAATGCCCAACTCTTTCGCCAGACCGCGCAAGGCAGCCAATTCTTCCATATCGGCCTCGGCGCGCAACCGCGCCTGCATGGCTTTGCGGCCTTTTTCCATGAAATTGCAGGTTTCCGGCAGGCCGATAAATGTGGCTCCGGCCTGATGCGCCTGCCGGATACGGGCAATCATATCGGGCAGATTTGCCGCCGGGTCGCGTCCGGTGGTTAATTGCACACAGGCCAGTTTCATCACGCGGTCTCCTCACTCATGCCCGTTGCCTGTGCCGCTTACAGCTTTGGCAGACTTAGCCTTTCGGGCATCACCACACGGGCAATGGTCAATACATTGACCTGCGCCGCGCCGCCGCGCAACAGGGTTTTGGTGCAGGCCTCAACCGTTGCGCCCGTGGTCAGCACATCATCCACAAGCACAATAGGGCGGTTTTTAATCAGATGACCGGTTTTGTCATTCAACGCAAAAGCGCCCTGCAAATTACGCTGTCGGTGCGACCGGCTCAGGCCGATTTGCTGGCGGGTCGGGCGCACGCGGCGCAACACGTCAAACAGGCAATCATGCCCGCTTAATCGGCGCAGGGCGCGGCAAAGCTCCGCCGACTGGTTGAATCGCCGCGACAAAAGCCGCCGCCTGTGCAAGGGAACCGGCAAAAAGGCCGGCGCATTTTCAGGCAACTCATTTTCCGGCGACATAGAATCGAATAAAGCACCGGCAGCATTCAGCATAAGCGGGGCGAAATAGGCCGCCAATTCGGGTCGGTCGCCAAATTTGAACAGCCGCACCAGCCTTGCCCCATTGCCTTCATAAGCCAGCGCGGCGCGGGCGTGATGATAGGGCGGCGGGTTGATTTGCGCCGCCAGGCTCACCGCATCCGACCCGAAATCCAACGCCATAGGTGCACCGGTGCGCGCACATACCGGCCCGGTGATGAATTTCAGCCTGCGCCAGCAAGCGGCGCACAGCACATGCTCCGACCTGACCCTTATCCGGCACAGCGGGCAGCTTGTCGGCACCAGAAAATCCAGCCAGCCTGACAATTGCCTTTGCACGAAACGGCGCATGGATGACACAGCCAACGAGCCGCTTTCACCATGCTTTAAATCACCGGAGGGTGCGATTGTTTTTGTTTTCCTCATCTCATGTGCCATATTGCACGCTATGAGCGCCGCTGTCCCGCATAAAAACCCGCAATGACCCCTGTCCCGCATATATTTGACCGGCACAGATTGGCCGCCAATCGCGCCCGCGCCGCCGCCGGTTTTGCCGAGCATGATTTTCTGCACCGCCATATTGCGGCAGAGCTGGCTCAACGCCTACACGGGTTTAACCGGCATTTTGACCGCGCGCTGTGTTTGGGCAGCAGTGGCGGCCTATTGACAAGAGCGCTTGACGATATGGCCGCGCTCGCGCCGGTCGGCTGGCTCGGCGAGGCGGATTTAACCCGCGCCATGCTGCCGCCCCAAAAATATGCTGGTCGCGCGCTTGTGCTGGACGAGGAACGCCTGCCCCTTGCGCGGCAATCCTGCGATGCGATTATCGCGCTTTGGGGGCTGCATCATGTCAATGATTTGCCCGGCGCACTGGTGCAAATACGCGCCGCACTAAAACCGGACGGGCTGTTTCTGGCGGCTATTCCGGGCATTTCGACATTGGCCGCCTTGCGGCAGGCTTTTTTGCAGGCCGAAAGCGAACTGGCCGCCGGCATTGCGCCGCATATTCACCCATTTGCCGATTTGCGCGATTTGGCCGGTCTTTTGCAGCGCACCGGATATACCGACCCGGTCTCCGACAGCGACATTATACCGGTCAGCTATAAAAACCCGATGCGGCTCTTGCATGATTTACGCGGCATGGGCGAGGCCAATATATTGCTGGCGCGCCACAAAGCCGGTCTGCGCCGCGACGTGCTGGCGCGCGCCCTACAGATTTTTTCGCAAAGCGCTGCCACAAATAACGGTAAAGCCTGTGCCGAATTTGAGATTTGCTACTTGTCAGGTCGCGCCGGACAAGCCGCTGCGCCATCCCGAAAAACCGCCCGCCCTCATCTGACGCCGGATTTTTCAAACCGGTAAACCGTCAGCCTCAAAGATTATCGCGCAACATGGCAATCAAAGGCATGTCGGCCGGCGGCATGGACAAGTCAAACAGCGCGCGCGGGCGATGCCACGCCACTTGCTGATTTTCGCGCGGGCACACCACTCCCTGCCATTTGCGGCACACATAAAGCGGCATCAGCAAATGAAAATCGGGATAGGCATGGCTGGCAAAGCTCAATGGCGCAAGGCAAGCGGCGGTGACATCTATATCCAGCTCTTCTTTCAATTCCCTGATGAGCGCGGCTTCGGGGGTCTCACCGGCTTCAAGCTTGCCGCCGGGAAACTCCCACATGCCAGCCATGGATTTACCTGCCGGTCGTTGCGCCACCAGCACACGCCCATCGGCATCGACCAGCGCACAGGCCACAACCAATATCATCTCAGCTTCGGTAATCGGCATTGATGGAAATATATCCATGTGTCAAATCGCTGGCCCAAATGCGCGCGCGACCCTTGCCCTTACCGCCCCGCGCCCCGACCGAAATTTTTATCTCTATCCGGCGTCCGCGCATATGCCGCGCTATCGGCTTTTCATCATAGCCCTTGACCGCGCGTCCGCGCCGCGCCACCGGCACACCGCCAATATCAATGGCCAGCCGGTCGCGCTCGGCCAATTCGCCCGACCGCCCAACGGCCATTACAATCCGCCCCCAATTGGCGTCCTCACCGGCCACAGCCGTTTTGACCAGAGGTGAATTGCCGACACACAGACCAATGCGCCGCGCCGCTGCATCATCTTCTGCACCGGCAATGTCAATCACCATCAGCTTGCCGGCTCCCTCGCCATCGCTGACGGTTTGCACCGCCAAATCTTGCATCAGCGCGTGCAGGGCTTTTTTGAAGCCAGCCAGCCGCTTGTCATTGGCCGAGCGCAAGGGCGCGCCGCCAAGCGCATGAACACCGGTGGCAAACAGCAGGCAAGTGTCGGAAGTGGATGTGTCGCCATCCACGGTGATGGCATTGAAACTTGTTTCATTGGCTTGCGCCAACAGGCTTTGCAATACCCGTGCCGGTATTGCCGCATCGGTCACCACAAAGGCCAGCATGGTCGCCATATCCGGCGCAATCATGCCGGATCCTTTGGCAATGCCGTTCAGCGTGACGGTTTTGCCGCTCAAGCGCGCCGTCTGCGAGGCCAGTTTGGGGAAAGTATCCGTGGTCATCATGGCGCGCGCCGCCGCCAGCCAAGCCTTATGGTCATTATGCCCGGTGAAACCGGCGCGCGGCTTGGCCGCAAATCGCCGGGCAATGGCATTTATCCCGTCTAATAGGGTTTCAGTTGGCAAATCCTCACCAATCACACCTGTGGAGGCGACATAAACCTGCGCCGGTTTGCACGACAGCGCCGCCGCCGCGCCCTGCGCCATATCCATCGCCGCCTTCGCCCCTGCGGCGCCGGTAAAGGCATTGGCATTGCCCGCATTGACCACCAAAGCCGCCGCCCGCCCGCGACTGTTCGCCATATGCAGGCGCGATAAATCAACCGCCGCCGAGGGCATAAGCGAACGGGTAAACACACCGGCCATTGTGGTGGTTGGGGCAAATTGCATGAGCATTAAATCGTCGCGCCCCTGATAGCGCGAACCGGTTGCCGCCGTCGCCAGACGCACACCTGCCAGTTGCGGCAGGCGCGGCGTTTTTTTCGGTGCCAGAGGCGAAACGGGAAGTTTGGATGTCATAATGCCCTATTCTTCTGTGGTCGGTGACGGGTCAACAAAGCTGATATCGGCCGTTTCGCGCAATTTGCCGTAAAGTTCGCGGCGCGCCTCACCGAGCAGAATATCAAAAATCTGGCCGCGCACCTCTTCCAATGGGGGTGTCGGACGCACGCGGCGGTCTTCAACTTTAATCACATGCCAGCCAAAGCGGGTTTTAACCGGCTCCGAGACACCGCCCTTTTTCAATTTGAACGCCGCTTCAGAAAATGGCGCGACCATCGCCTCCTTGCCGAAATAGCCCAAATCACCGCCTGACGGGCCGGACGGGCCTTTCGATTTTTCCTTGGCTAACGCCACGAAATCCGCGCCCTTGGCCAATTGACCAATAATTTCCTGCGCCGTTTCCTTGTCTTCAACCAAAATATGCCGCGCCCGCACTTCTTCCTCACGCGGGGCTGCGCTGATTTCCTTGCGGTAATAGGCTTCGATTTTCTTTTCATCAACCCGCGCCATCAACTCGCGCGCCACATAAACATCCTGCAAAGCCTTATTATCCATAAAAGCCTGCCGCAATTTCACCTGCGGGTCATTTTCCAGCCCGGCCTTGCGCGCCGCTTGGGCAGCCAATACGCGATCCACCATATAGCCGCGAACCGTTTCAAAGCGTTGCTGTTCAGGCATTTGACCAATAAAGCCGCGCAATTCTTCTTGAACCAAAGCAATGTCCTCATAGGTGATGGCCGTGCCATTAACCCGCGCCACAATGCCGGCATCGGGCGCTTGTGCGACCGCGATTGGGGCGGTCAACCCGATAAAAACCACCGCCAGCAAAAATGCGCCAAGGCGCTGAAAACCAGTAACTGTCACTGCCAAACCCACTGCTAAATCTTTTGTCCGTCCATCAAGCTATAGCATAGTTCACAAGCAGAAGATGCAAAACAAGCGTTTTCCTGTGGCGGCGGCGTTATTGGTTTGCACGCGGGCAATTGACACCGCGCCAACTGCCCCTTACATGCAAGAGGCAGCAGTGATGCGCGCTGCGCCAGAGAGAGGTTCTATGTTGGGATTGCAATCGCTTGGACGCCGCCTTTTCGGTTCGGCCAATGACCGGAAATTGCGTTCCTATCTGGCGCGCGTTGAAAAAATCAATGCGCTGGAAGCGCAATTTCAAGCCCTTGATGACGCCGCGCTGCGCGATGTGACACCAGCCTTAAAGGCGCGTCTGGCTGACGGCGAGAAGCTGGACGGCGTTTTGGAAGAAGCCTTTGCTGCGGTGCGCGAAGCGGCGCGGCGCACGCTTGGCCAACGCCATTATGATGTGCAGCTTGTCGGCGGCATGGCTTTGCATGAAGGCAAAATCTCCGAAATGAAAACCGGCGAAGGTAAAACGCTGGTCGCCACCTTGCCCTGCTATTTGCACGCGCTGGCCGGTGAGCCGGTGCATGTTGTTACCGTAAATGACTATCTGGCGCAGCGCGATGCCAATTGGATGCGCGTGGTGCATGAGGCGCTTGGCTTGCAAGTCGGCTGTATCACCAATGAAATGGATGATGACCAAAGGCGCGGCGAATATGCCAAGGACATCACCTATGCCACCAATAATGAGCTGGGCTTTGACTATTTGCGCGACAATATGAAATACCGGCTGGAAGATATGGTGCAACGCGGCCACGGCTTTGCCATTGTCGATGAAGTTGATTCCATTCTGATTGACGAGGCGCGCACGCCGTTGATTATTTCCGGCCCGTTGGAAGACCGTTCCGACCTCTATGTCGCCATTGACAAGCTGGTGCCGAAACTCGGCGAAGAGGATTTCGAGATTGACGAGAAAACCCGTTCGGTCAATCTCAGCGAAGCGGGCAATGAGCATATGGAAACTTTGCTGTCGCAAGCCGGTTTACTGCCCGATGACAGTTCGATTTACGATATTCACAATGTGACTCTGGTGCATCACGTCACCAATGCGCTGCGCGCCCATACGCTGTTCCAGAAAGACCGCGATTATATTGTGCGCGGCGCCGGCGATAATGGCCGGGTGGTTATCATTGACGAGTTTACCGGTCGGATGATGGAAGGGCGGCGCTTCTCCGACGGCCTGCACCAAGCGCTTGAGGCCAAGGAAGGCGTGGCGATTCAGCCGGAAAACCAGACGCTTGCCTCGGTCACTTTCCAGAATTATTTCCGCCTCTATGAAAACCTATCGGGCATGACTGGCACCGCCCTGACCGAAGCCGACGAGTTTCTTGATATTTACGGGCTGGATGTGGTTGAGATTCCAACCAATACGCCGATTGCCCGCGCCGATGATGATGACGCGATTTATCGGACGCTAGCCGAGAAAGACACGGCAATTATTGACCTGATTGTTGATTGTCAGCAACGCGGTCAACCGGTGCTTGTCGGCACGACCTCGATTGAAAAATCGGAACTGCTGGCGGCGCTGCTGAAAAAGCGCAAAATCAAACATAATGTGCTGAACGCCCGCTATCACGAGCAGGAAGCGCAGATTATCGCCCAGGCCGGTGTGCCGGGCGCGGTCACTATTGCCACCAATATGGCAGGGCGCGGCACAGATATCCAGCTTGGCGGCAATGTCGATATGCGCCTGCACCAGGAATTGGACGGGCTTCAAGGCGACACGCGCGACCGCAAACAGGCGGAAATCATCAGCGATATTGAACGCTTGAAAAAGACCGCGCTGGACGCTGGTGGCCTATGCGTGATTGGCACGGAACGCCATGAAAGTCGCCGCATTGACAATCAGCTTCGCGGTCGTTCGGGTCGTCAGGGCGACCCCGGACGGTCATGTTTCTTCTTAAGCCTTGAAGATGATTTGATGCGGATTTTCGGCACTGACCGCATGGATGGCATGTTGCAACGCCTTGGCCTGCAAGAAGGCGAGGCGATTGTTCACCCTTGGATAAACAAGGCGCTGGAACGCGCGCAGAAAAAAGTCGAGGCGCGCAATTTCGACATTCGCAAAAACATTCTCAAATATGATGATGTCATGAACGACCAGCGCAAAGTCGTGTTTGAGCAGCGCATAGACTTTATGCGCGCCGACACGGTGGACACGAATATAGATGATATGCGCCATCAGATTATTGACGAGCTGGTTGAGACGCATATCCCACCGCGCGCCTATGCCGAGCAATGGGACATTGAGGGGCTGAACGCGGCGGTGGACGATATTTTCAACCTGCAATTGCCGCTGGCCGATTGGGCCGGTGAGGAAGGCATTGCCGATGAGGAAATCAAGGCGCGGCTTTATGATGCCAGCGACCGGGCGCTGGCGGCGCGTGCTGCCGAGCTTGGGCCGGAGCTGATGCGGCAGGTTGAAAAATCGGTCTTGCTGCAAACGCTTGACCATCATTGGCGCGAGCATTTGCTGATGCTTGAACATTTGCGCCAGATTGTCGGCCTGCGCGGCTTCGGGCAGCGCGACCCGCTGGCTGAGTTCAAACTGGAAGCCTTCACGCTGTTTTCCGATATGCTGGCCGAATTGCGCCGCGATGTGGTGCGCTATATCACCCGCGTGCAGCTCGACACGCGCCCGCCGGAACTGGCAACGCCGGATATGGCCGCCCCCGATTTGACTTCTCCCAATTTGAAGGGGGATGCAGCAGCAGATGGCTCAGCAAATAATTTGGCCGCCATACCGGATGAGATTTTCCGCAAAGTGCCGCGCAATGCGCCCTGCCCTTGCGGCTCGGGTCGCAAATTCAAACATTGCCACGGCGCGGTGCGTTAAGCGCAAAAAACGCTTGCCTTTCCGCATTAAGCCTTTTTGACTGGCAGAGTTATTTCTGCGGGGGGAAACATGGCTGCACAAAATTATGAAATCAAAGTGGCGCAAGCGCGGCTTGATTGGATACGCGACCGCGTGGCCGCTTATCAATGGGGCGATGCGCCCTTGCTCGGCGACAATGAAGACCCCTGGGCCTATGGCGCCGATTTGACCGCCATGCGCGCGCTTTGCGCTTACTGGCTCGACAGCTATCAATGGCAGGACACGCAGGCCGAGCTTGAGCGCTTTGCCCATTTCACTGCCGAAATTGACGGCATTGACATTCACTTCATCCGCGAGGACGGCTCCGGCGACAATCCGCAAGCACTGTTGATGACGCATGGCTGGCCCGGCTCGGTCTATGAATTTGTTGATGTGATTGACCGGCTGGCGCATCCGGAAAATTATGGCGGCAAGGCCGAGGACGGGCTGACCGTGATTTGCCCGTCTCTGCCGGGCTATGGGTTTTCCGGCAAGCCGAAGCGACCAATTGGCCCGAAATCCACCGCCGCCATGTGGGACAGGCTGATGCGCGATGTGCTGGGCTTTGACCAATATGTCGCCCAGGGCGGCGATTGGGGCAGTCTGGTCACCGCCATGCTTGGCCTGCATCATGGCACGGATAAGGGCGGCGGCTGCAAGGCCATTCATATCAGCATGTATGGCGCGCGCACCGCCGCCATGCCGGAAGGCGAAGCGGAGCAGGCATGGGCGATGCAAATGGCCGCCACCATGCAAATGGAAGGCGCTTATCTGCAATTGCAAATGACCAAGCCGCAATCTTTGGGTTTTGCCATGGCCGACAGTCCGGTCGGACAATGTGCGTGGATTGTCGAAAAGTTTCACGGCTGGAGCGACAATCTCAACGCGCAAGGGCGGCGCGAATTGGCGCGTCGCTACACGCCGCATCAATTATTGTCAAATGTGATGATTTATCTGGTCAATGATAATTTCGTGACCTCAACATGGTTTTATCGCGGCTTTATGGAAGAAGGGGCAGATATTCCCGACGGCCAAAGGGTTGAAATACCGGTCGGTGTCGGCAATTTCGCTGAACCCTATATCACCTTCCCGCCAAGGCGCATGGTGGAATATGGCTATAATGTCGTGCATTGGAATGATTTTGACCAAGCCGGTCATTTCGCCGCCATGGAGGACGCGCCGCAATTTGTCGGCGAAGTGCAGGATTTTATGCGTAAGCTTTAAGCGGCGCCTCACGCAATTCTCAGGCAATTCTCAGGCAATTCTCAGGCAGTCTTCAGGCAATGCCCTGACGCCCCATTTCAAGAAACTTCTGCCGTCTGGCATCGCGTAATTGCTGCGGCGTCAGCGTGGCCAATTGCGCCAGCTCCTGCGACACAGCAAGACCGACATCATCAATCATTGTGCCACGGTCACGATGCGCGCCGCCCAATGGCTCGGCAATGATTTTGTCTATCACGCCAAGCTGCAACAAATCCTGCGCCGTTACTTTCAGCGCGGTCGCCGCGATATTGGCCTGCTCCGATGACCGCCACAAAATAGACGCGCAAGCCTCCGGCGAGGCGACTGTGTAAATGGAATGTTCCAGCATCATGATTTTGCTGGCCGTGGCCAGCGCCAGCGCACCGCCGGAGCCGCCCTCGCCGATAATCACCGACACAAAAGGCACGCCGATTTGCAGGCATTTATCCGTGCAACGGGCAATCGCTTCAGACTGGCCGCGCTCCTCCGCGCCAATGCCCGGATAAGCGCCCGCCGTATCAACCAGTGAGACAACCGGCAGGCCGAAACGCTCGGCCATATCCATCACCCGCACCGCCTTGCGATAGCCTTCCGGTCTGGCCATGCCGAAATTATGCTTCAGGCGGCCTTGCGTATCAGAGCCTTTTTCATGGCCCAGCACCGCCACGCGCTGACCCTGCCAACGGCCAATACCGGCAATAATCGCATGGTCTTCCGAATACAGCCGGTCACCGGCCAGCGGGGTGAAATCCTCGACCAGCGTCTCAATATAATCCATGCAATGCGGGCGCTGCGGATGGCGCGCCACTTGCGTTTTTTGCCAAGGGTCGAGATTTTTATATAATTTCTCAACCTGATCGCGGATTTTGCCTTCCAGCTTTTGAATCTCATCGACAATGTCAACGCCATCCTTTTGTCCGGCGCTGCGTAATTCGCGGATTTTGCCTTCCAGCGTGGCAATCGGTTTTTCGAATTCCAGATAATTTTGCATATTGGTCTTATCTCCTGTGCCGTGGCCTTGTGTCAATATCGACATTGCGTCGCCATGACGCCCTATCCAAGCTTTTGGACAGCCAGCGGATGCCCCGCCTCGACAAGCTGTCTTTTGCGCTCATCAAGAACATAAGTGTAAATCTGCGTGGTGGAAATATCAGCATGACCAAGCATTTGCTGAACAGCGCGCAAATCAGCGCCATGCTGCATTAAATGAGTGGCAAAGGCATGGCGTAACACATGCGGCGAGACGCGGCGCGGCGCAATACCGGCGAGCATGGCGAGTTTTTCCAAGATTTGTGTGAAACGCTGGCGCGTCAGATAGCCTTGCCGACTGCGCGCGGGGAATAAAAACCGCGAATCCTGCCATTGTTTTTGCGCGTCGCGCCAGACCAGCCAGCCCGCCAAAGCCAGTTGCGCCGGTTCCGACAATGGCACTAGACGCTCGCGCCCGCCCTTGCCGCGCACAATAATCGCGCGGCTGTCACCATCCAAAGCCTGACGCGGCAGCCCGACCAATTCACTGACCCGCATACCGGTGGCGTAAAGCATTTCAATCAGGCAAACAGCGCGCAAATGGTCGGCCTTTTGCCGGTCATTTTTCTGCGGCAAGGCGTGTGCCGCCTCTATCAGCGCGGTGGTTTCAGCCAATGACAAAAGCTTGGGCAAAGGGCGTCCGGTTTTCGGGCGCTCCAACCCATCAGCCGGATTATCGGCGCGCAAGCCTTCCAGCATCAAAAACTTATAGAAATGGCGCAGGCTTGAAAAATGCCGCGCCGCCGTTGAAGCCGCCAGACCTTTTTTGGTTAAATGCTGCATATAAGCCTGTAATTGCGTGTCTTGCGCCGCCAGCATGTCGCCGCCTTTTTGCGCCAAAAAAGCAGCCAGCCCTTGCAAATCGCGGCGATAGGCGGCGCGCGTATGCTCGGATGCGCCGCGCTCGGCAACCATCATATCCAAAAACAAACCTATCAGACGCTCAGATGTCATGCCCTGCTCTTTCAATTTGACATAGGGCGATATGGCTTATGACGATATGAGAACACCCAGCGGCCATCACTTAGCGGCCATTGCCCGGCGGCACTGGCGCAAACACTCCGTCTGCGTCCGCTGCGGGCAATTGCGCGTCCTCCGCCATATTGTCAAAACCCGTATCGTCAAAAACCATGCCGCCAATAATGGCGGGGTCGGCGGCGGCGACAGCTTCGGTAAACGCATCCGACGCCATCAGCGTCGCGGCGCTGTGCAGCAAAATCTCGCGCGCCAGTTTTTCGCCCTGTGCATTGAGACCAGCCTGGCGCAATGCCGTCAACATGGCGGCGACATCACCCGGCGCCATGTCCGCCACCGGTCGGGCGCCGAAATCAGCGACCAGTGCCAACACCAAATCACCGACCCAGCCATTCTCGGCCAGTTTCATCAAGCGCGCCTGTTGCGGGGTTTGCTCGTCAAAGCCCAGCATCGCTGTCACAACCGGCGGCAAGGCGACGCCCTGCCCCTGCCAGACCGCCAGCTCATGCGCCAAATAGGCACGCAACGCCCCCTTGGTTGCCTGAAAAGCGCTGATATAGCTTTCCCAATCATTGACTGGCGCGGCACGCAAACCGGCTGCCGGAAAGGCCGAAACCATATCTTCACCCGCCGCATCCTGATTGACGATATCGGGATTGTTTTCGAGAGCGACAGAATTGGCATCCATATCGGGCGCATCAAAAACCGGCATCGCATCATCGGCAAACAGGGCAGCAAGCGGCTCACCTTCGCTCAGCGGTATATTACCGGTCGCCTCATCCAATAGCCGCGTCATCAATTCCGGCATCGGCCAATCGGCAAATTCAGTCGCCGGTGCTTCAAGCAACAGCAAGGCGGGCAGCAATATCGGATCATCATTGCGCGCCGGTGACAGGGCAAAACTGTCGGCAAAAACATCATCTGTCGCTGGCGCGTCCATTGCTGCCTGATTGGCCGACCCCGTGCTTTCATCAGCCCCGCTATTGGGGGCAGGCACGGCGCGATTGGCCGATAAATCAACCAGCTGGTCATTCAGCACGCGCACTTGTGTCGCCCACTTATTTTGCCGCGCCGCCTGTTTCAGCAAAACCGCCATTAACCGGCCTTGCGCGTCAACCGGTGCAGCATCAACCAGCCGCAGCGTCATCGCCATTCGCACAGCCTCCGGCAGAGCCGATTTCGGTTGCGGCAGGGGCAATTGCCGAAAAGTTTCCAAATCGGCCAATTGCCCGATTTGCGAAAAACTGTCAGCCGGTAAATGGCCGCGCTGCACAGAGATTTGCGCCGCCGCCAATTGCAGGGCGGGCGGCATGGTATAATCATTGCCCAAGACCGGCCAGAAAGCCGGTGGCAGGCTGGCCGGATTGGTCGGCGGTGTCAGCTGGGCAAGGCGCAACAAAGCCACATCCAGCACATCAAGCTCGACCGGCAGGGGCGGCAATTGCGTGTCATCGCCTTCCAGCGGTGCTTGTGCCGCCACCAAAAACGCCAAATCGCGGAAGAAACCGGCATCGGCCAGGGTTTTTTCATTCAAATCAAGCGCCAGCGCCGCCTTGTCATATTCGCCACCATTTAACTGGCAAAAAATAAGAAGTTTCAGAAAAAACAGCTTGGTGTCTCGCTGACCGACCATGCCTTTTTGCGGCGAGTCAAATGTGCAGGCCGCGTCTCTTTCATCGCGCGCCAAATAGGCCTGCGCCAATATACGCAGCGCATAGGCATCATTGGCGGCAGCGCCGGTCAAATTAGCCAAGTCAATCACATCGCGGGTTTCACCAAGCGTCAGTAACCGGTTGAGGCGCGCCGCCGTCCAGCTTGTGCCTTGCACCGAACCGGCCGGTGCGCTGGCCGCACCCCGCAGCAAAGTGGTTTCCATTTCGCGCAGGGCAGCCAGATGATGAGTTTCAGGCAGGCGTGACAGCAAATCGCTGACATAGGCCAGCCGCGCGCCCGCCCAGACCGAGCGTCCAAACCCGTCCTCAAGCCCGATTGGCGCATCTTCCAACGCACCCAATTGGCCGATTTGCACAATATCGGTCTGTGTGCCGGGAACCGAAGCAACAGCGCGCACGGCGCGTTTCATCTGGCGGGCGGCAGCATTGGGCGCCAGCTTGGCTGTGCGGCTGTTGCGCGCGCCAGCACCGGCGGTTAAATCGGCTTGCGCTGCCGGAGGAATAATCGAAAGCGGCGCGCGCATGGCGCGCATGTCTTGTGCATTTGCCTGCGCGTTTATCAAGTCTGCGCCCACGGCCAGCGCCAGACAAAAACAGACAAGGGCTGTTATCTTGTCGCGCAAGGCGCTATTGCGCGAACCGGTCATTGTCCAGAACCTCAACCGCAGTTTCACGCGGCGGCTCTATGGCCTGCGCCAGATAAATTATGCCACCAGCCAAAAGCACCAATGCCACTGTCAGTATAACTGGCCATTTCGCATCCATTATCGCGACTCCTGCTCTCAGCCTTCTTTGATAAGCCCGCATTATGGCGATATCTGGGCAAGTCCGGCTATTGGCGGATTATAGGCCTATTTGCGGCTTTGGCGAGACCAAGCGCAGGAAATTGTCCAAAAAATCATCAATTTGTTGTAATTTGCGGTAAGCAGCCATGATTGGCACAGACAGGCCGTAACAGTAAAGCGAGGCAGAGATGACGGGGGAAGCGGAAACACCATTGCCGGAAGCGGCAAGCGCCCATCATGCGCCCGCCAGACCGCTTGTTCTGCTCGGCATGATGGGGGCGGGTAAATCCTCGCTTGGCGGGCGGCTGGCCAAAGTGTTGAAACTGCCTTTTCACGATGCCGATGCCGAAGTCGAAAAAGCCGCCGGCATGCCAATTGCCGATATTTTCGCCAATCATGGCGAAGCCGCTTTCCGCGATGGCGAACGCCGGGTGATTAAAAGGCTGGTCGCGCGCGGGCCGCAAGTGTTGGCACTTGGCGGCGGCGCATTCATGGACGCGCAAACCCGCGAACTGCTGGCCGAAAGCGCGATTACCATTTGGCTGGATGTGCCGATTGACGAGCTGGAAAGGCGGGTCAAACGCAAACCCGGCAAGCGGCCATTGCTGGCCGGTGTGGATATTAGGCAAAAACTTGAGACATTGATGCAAGAGCGCGCGCCGGTTTATGCCGACGCCGATATCCGGATTGCGCTGTCCGACCGCGCCCATGATGCGGCAGTGAGGCAGATAATTGAGGCGGTTCAGCAATTTGACCAAACGCGCGAGGCATGAAAGCGATGGCTGGACAAAACCGCCCGCTTTGCGTAAGGCTGACAGGTGAGAAAGCAGAAAGATGAGTTCGCATTCACCTGTTCGACAAACCGTGCCTGTTCAACTAGGCAATCGCAGCTATGATATTGTCATTGGCAGCGGTCTGCTTGGCGATGCCGCAAAGCTGATAGCGCCGCTTTTGAACCGGCCAAAACTGGCGATTATCACCGACCGCGCCGTCGCAGCCGCGCATTTGCCCGCTTTGCAAAAAGCCTTGGCCGATGCCCAAATAGAATCCGACACAATGATATTGCCGGAAGGCGAGCCGACCAAATCATTCGGCGATCTTGAGCGCGTCTGCGACTGGCTGCTCGACAAAAAAATCGAACGCAATGACTGTATTGTCGCTTTTGGCGGCGGTGTGATTGGCGATTTGACCGGCTTTGCGGCAGCGATTTTGCGCCGCGGCACACGCTTTATCCAAATGCCGACAAGTTTGCTGGCACAAGTTGACAGCTCAATTGGCGGCAAAACTGCGATAAATGTCGCACAGGGCAAAAATCTGATTGGCGCGTTTCACCAGCCCAATTTGGTGCTGGCCGATACCGATGTGCTGGCCAGCCTGCCACCGCGCCAATTGGCGGCGGGTTATGCCGAAATCGTCAAATATGGCGCGCTTGGCTATGCCGATTTTTTTGCTTGGCTGGAAAAAAATGGCGCGTCTGTGCTGGCGCTGGAACCGGCGGCGATAACCCATGCCATTGCCCAAAGCTGTCATGCCAAAGCCGATATTGTAGCGCGCGATGAACGCGAAACCGGAGAGCGCGCTTTGCTCAATCTCGGCCATACTTTCGGCCATGCCTTCGAAGCTCTGTGCGGCTATGGCGGCAGGCTGTTGCATGGCGAAGCCGTGGCGCTTGGCATGGTGATGGCGTTTGACTTTTCCGTTGCGCGCGGCCATTGCGCCGAAGCAGACAGTGTCAGATTGCGCCAAGTGCTTGCCGCTGCCGGTCTGCCGGTCTGGATGCGCGACATTGCGCCGGACGGTTTTGCTGTGACAAAGCTGGTGGAAGCCATGCAGCAGGACAAGAAAGTCGAGGCCGGTCAAATGCGGTTTATACTGGCGCGCGCCTTGGGCGACAGTTTTATTGCCAATGATGTCAATGTGCCGGATTTATCGGCCTTTTTGCTGGCCAATGGAGCCATTGAGCCATGATTCTGTTTGGCTATGAGATAAGCGCCGGTCAGTTGTGGACCGCCGGTTTTATATTGGTGCTGTTGGTGTTTTCGGCTTTTTTATCCGGCTCGGAAACCGCGCTGACCGCCACCAGCAAAGCGCGCATGTTGCGCCTTGAGCGCGAAGGCAATCGGCGCGCCAAATGGGTTATTTTTCTGCTTGAACAGAAAGAACGGCTGTTGAGCGCGGTATTGCTGAGCAATAATCTGGTCAATATCTTGGCCTCGGCGCTGGCCACTTCAGTGTTTCTCGAAGTGCTGGGCGAAAGCGGCGTGGTTTATGCGACGCTAGTCATGACCGTGCTGGTCGTCACCTTTGCCGAAGTTCTGCCAAAGACTTACGCCATTCTCATCCCCGATTTGACCGCTTTGCGCGCCGCGCCGATTTTGCGGATATTGGTCGTTTTGCTGGCGCCGTTTTCGCGCCTATTGGGCTTTATCTCGCGCAGCGTCTTGCTGCTGGCCGGGTTCAAATCGGCGCAGGCCGGGTCACTGCTTCCCGCGCATGAGGAAATTCGCGGCACGATTGACCTGCATTTGCAGGAAGGCGGCGTGGATAAAAATGACAGCGATATGCTGGGCGGCATTCTCGACCTTGATGACACGCATCTCGAAGAAATTATGATTCACCGCAAATCCATCATGATGATTGATGCCGATTTGCCGAGCGAGGAAATTGTGCGGCAAATGCTCGACAGCCCCTATACGCGCGTGCCGCTTTGGCGCAATGAGCCGGAAAACATTGTCGGCGTGCTACATGCCAAGGATTTGCTGCGCGCCTTGGCCAATAGTCCGGTCGGCCCCGGCGGCATTGACATTCCGGCTCTGGCAAGCCCGCCCTGGTTTGTGCCGGAAACCACATTGCTGGGCGAACAGCTCAATGCGTTTCGCAGCCGCAAGGCGCATTTTGCGCTGGTGGTGGATGAATATGGCATGTTGATGGGGCTGGTCACAATGGAAGACATTCTTGAAGAAATTGTCGGCCATATTGATGATGAACATGACCGCCCGGCCAGCGAACTCAGCCAACGCGGCGATGGCACGCTGGAAGTGGCCGGCTCTCTCTCCATACGCGATTTGAACCGCGAAATGGGTTGGTCTTTGCCGGATGAGGAAGCCAATACAGTCGCCGGTCTGGTGATTCACGAAGCCCGCGCCATTCCCGAAATCGGCCAAGTATTTGAGTTTCACGGGCTGCGCTTCCGCATTATCAGCCGCCAGCGCAACCAGATATTGCAAGTGCGTATCAGCCCTTTGCAACCGCCGGTCAGCGCCAAACCGGCTGCCGCCTCATAAGACAGGGCGGCGCGCTATTCTGCTTCATCAGGCGACAAGCACCGCATGGCAAGCGCATGAACCGGGCCGGCCAATTCCTCGGCCAGACACTCCAGCACCAGCCTTTGACGGTCAATCCGGCTTAAACCGGCAAAGGCGGCGGCGGTGATTTTCACGCGGAAATGTGTCTCGCCACCCGGCCTTGCGCCGGCATGGCCTTCGTGCAAATGCGATTCATCAATAATTTCGATATTTTGCGGGCTTAACTGTCGCTTGAGTTTTTCCCTGATAATCTCGCCAATCAAGCCGCATCTCCGATTTGGGTTTGCCTTGTTATGACATATATGTTTGCCCATGAACAGACGCGACAGCATGGCAGGTTTTGGTATAATTCGTCGATATGAAGAGAACGGCTTTAAGGCAAGAATGAATTTGAACTCGAAATATTTCGACATGATACGCATGTCACGACGGCGCGAACCGATAGCCGAAGCCAATCGCCGCGTCTGCGACTGGCCCGATTGCGACGAGACCGCCGCCTATCCGGCTCCGGCCGGCCCGCGCCAATCGCAGCAGCGCCAATTTTGTTTCGAGCATGTGCGTCAATACAATCAAAGCTATGATTTTTTTGAAGGCTTGTCAGACGAAGATATCGAAGCCTATCGCCGCGGCGCTACAACCGGCCACAGGCCAACTTGGTCAATGGGTGCGCGCCGGGCAATCCCCGATGCCGGTGGCTGGCGCATATCCGACCCGCTTGAAATTATGGGTCATGCCGGGCCGGTGGCAGGTGAGTTGCGCCGCCGCGCCGATGGCACGCATGTCACATCCGGCCAGCGCCGCGCCCTGCAAGTGCTTGACCTTGAGGACACGGCAAGCGCCAAAGATGTCAAGCAACGCTTCAAGCAGCTTGTCAAAAAATATCACCCCGATACAAATGGCGGTGACCGCCGCCATGAAGCACGCTTGCAGAAAGTCATCAAGGCGCATGATTTTTTGAAAGCTTCGGGCTTTTGTTAACTGGTATTGGACGGCACGGTCTGGTAACAATTTTCGCTTTCGGGGTTGGACAAACCCTTAATCTCAGGGAGAACTGACAATGAGTAAAACGGCGCAGGCACAAGAAAACGGGCAAAATAGCGGCCCGATGCCGGATATGCCCGATAGCACGATTTCGGCGCGCGAAATGTTTGGCGTCGATATTGACATGCAGGTTCCGGCGTTTTCCCAGCCCAATCAATATGTGCCGGATTTTGACGCGGATTATCTGTTCGACAAAAACACAACTATGGCGCTGCTGGCCGGTTTTGCCCATAACCGGCGTGTCATGGTGCAGGGCTATCACGGCACTGGCAAATCCACCCATATTGAGCAAGTGGCTGCACGGCTGAATTGGCCTTGTGTGCGCGTCAATCTCGACAGCCATGTCAGCCGTATCGACCTTGTCGGCAAGGACGCCATTGTGCTGAAAGACGGCAAGCAAGTGACCGAGTTTCAGGAAGGGATTCTGCCTTGGGCGCTGCAAAACCCCGTCGCCCTTGTATTTGACGAATATGACGCCGGACGCCCCGATGTCATGTTTGTGATTCAGCGCGTGCTGGAAGTGGCGGGTAAGCTGACCCTGCTTGACCAGAATAAAGTCATCCGCCCGCATTCCTGTTTCCGCCTGTTTGCCACCACCAACACAATCGGGCTGGGTGACACATCGGGTCTGTATCACGGCACGCAACAAATTAACCAAGGCCAGATGGACAGATGGAACATTGTCACCACGCTGAATTATTTGCCGCATGAGCGCGAGACCGATATCGTCCACGCCAAGGCGGTCGGTTATGAAGGCAGCGAGGGGCGCGAGAAAATATCGGCTATGGTGCGGGTGGCCGATTTGACGCGCTCGGCTTTCATCAATGGCGATATTTCGACCGTGATGAGTCCGCGCACAGTTTTGACATGGGCGGAGAATGCCGAGATTTTCGGCGATTTGGGCTTCGCTTTTCAGGTCACATTCCTGAATAAATGCGATGAGCTGGAACGCGCCACAGTGGCCGAATTTTACCAGCGTTGCTTTGGCGAGGACTTACCGGCTGAAAGCATCAGCGTGCTAGCAGGATAGCTTTACTTGCGCCCGACCGGTCGGGCGACCCAATGGATGATAGCGGCGATAGGAAAAAATGAGCAATCATGAACCAGTAGAGGAGTTCAAGCGCGCCCTGACACAGACCATGCGCTCGATTGCCGAGGAGGCCGAGCTGACCGTCAGCTTTGGCTCGGAAACACCGACTTTGGCGGGCTTGCGCGCCCGCCTGCCGCATCCGGCGCGCGACCTTGAGCCGGGCGACCGGCAAAATGTGCGCGGCCAATCCGACAGTTTCGCCCTGCAATTGGCTCATCATGACAGCGCATTGGCAGCCCGTCTTGCACCCGATGAAACCGATGCGCGCGCCGCGTTCCAAGCCGCTGAAACCGCCCGATGCGAGGCTTTGGGCGCACGCGACATGGCCGGTATTGCCCGCAATATAAATGACATGCATGAAGCGCGCTGCCGCAAGCTCGGCTATGCCGACACAATGACCCGCGAGGACGCGCCTTTGGCCGATGCGCTTGGCTTTATGGTTCGCGAAAAACTGACCGGTCAGGCGCCACCGCTTGCCGCGCAAGGGCTGGTCGAGGCATGGCGCGACTGGATTGATGAGCGCGCCGGTGACAAGCTGGCGCAGCTTGAACAGGTGATAGATGACCAGACCGGCTTTGCCCGTCTCACCCGCGATTTGCTGGCCGATTTGGGCATGACCGATGCCGGCAATGAAAATGAGGAAGGCGACGGCGAGGACGGCGAAAGTCAAGACGGCGATAATGGCGAGCAGGAGGGCGAAGGCGGTCAGGCCGAAAACCCCGATGGCATGTCGGCTGATGACATGGAAATCGGCGATGCCGATATGGAAGAGGGCGATCAACAAAGTCTGCAAATGGAAGGCGATGAAGTTGACGGCGAAACCGATGGCGAGGAAGCCGGTGAAACCGCCCAGCCTTATGCGCCCGATGGCGCGGTGACGCCGGAAAAATCGGCCTATAATGTTTATACCAGCCGGTTTGATGAGACCGTTGAGGCGGAAGATTTATGCGATGTTGAGGAGCTGACCCGTCTGCGCGCCTATCTCGACCAGCAATTGCAACAATTACAAGGTGTGGTGGCGCGGCTGGCCAATCGCCTGCAACGCCGCTTGCAAGCCAAGCAAAACCGAAATTGGGAGTTTGACCTTGAAGAAGGTTATCTCGACCCGGCGCGCCTGTCGCGCATCATTACCGACCCGATGCAGCCGCTTTCCTATAAAATGGAAAGCGACACCAAATTCCGCGATACGCTGGTCACGCTGTTGATTGACAATTCCGGCTCTATGCGCGGTCGCCCGATTACGGTTGCCGCCATGTGCGCCGATATTCTGGCGCGCACGCTGGAACGGTGCAATGTAAAGACCGAAATACTTGGCTTTACTACACGCGCCTGGAAAGGCGGGCAGGCACGCGAGCAATGGATGGCCAATGGCAAACCGGCTCATCCCGGTCGGCTCAATGATTTGCGCCATATTGTCTATAAATCCGGCGATGCACCGTGGCGGCGGGCGCGGCGCAATCTTGGCCTGATGATGCGCGAAGGGCTGCTCAAGGAAAACATTGACGGCGAAGCGCTTATTTGGGCGCATAACCGCTTGCTGGCGCGTCCCGAACAGCGCCGGATTCTCATGGTGATTTCAGACGGCGCGCCGGTTGATGACAGCACATTGAGCGTCAATGCCGGTAATTATCTGGAAAAACATTTACGCAATGTCATTGAAGATATTGAAACCCAATCGCCGGTTGAGCTGATTGCCATTGGCATTGGTCACGATGTCACCCGCTATTATCGCCGCGCCGTGACCATTGTTGATGCCGAGCAATTGGGCGGCGCGATGACCGACAAGCTGGCCGAATTGTTTGACGACACCCCATCTGACACCAAGCCGGTGAAAGGGGTTGCGACAGGCGCGTTGAAAGAAGCCCGAAGCCTTGGCGCGGGACAAGCATCTGGTCAATCAACAAGCGGGGCATCCGCCCAAGCAAGCGGGCGCGGCGGTGTGCGAACGGCAGCGCGCCCGGTGCGCGGCGCAGCCTCATAAAGCCAAACCAGGCAAACAGGGTAAATGGCTGTGCCGACTTTGCGGCTTTAAGCCAGCTTGGCACCAATCAGTTTTTTCAGCTTTTGCGCCTTGGGCGACAAATCCTTGTCAGCCGCATTCATCAGGAAAGCGTCAATGCCGCCGCGATGTTCGACCGAACGCAGCGCATGGGTGCTGATACGCAGGCGCAAGGCACGACCCAGCGCTTCGCTGGGCAGGCTGACGCGCTGCAAATTGGGCAGAAAGCGCCGCCGCGTTTTGTTAATCGCGTGGCTCACATTATTGCCGCTCATCACCGATTTACCGGTCAGTTCGCATACCCGTGACATGCTCGTTCTCCGTCAAAAAGACAGCGCCCTAGCCATGACGCAAGGGCGCAAATGAAGGCTTGATATAGAAAATGCCTTGGCCAACGTCAAGTATTTTTGCGGCGCGCCAAATCAACATCCTGACCGGTTATTTTGAAAATACCGCTGGCCGACATAACCGGCCCGTCCGGCCCAACCAGCAAGCCGCTGACAAATCCGGTGCGCTTGGTATGTCTTGTGCAATGACCTTGCACTTCGAGAAAATCATTCAGCTTGCCGGGCGCCAGAAAATCGAAATTAAAGCTCACCGATGGCGTGAAATGCGGGTTTTTCAGCGCATTGTGCAGAATAAAGGCAAGGCCGGTATCCATTACCGACATCAGCATACCGCCATGACAAATGCCGACCGGATTGCACATATGCGGCAAGACACGAAAGCCGAGATGCCGACCAATATCGTCTTCGCGCATATAAATCGGGCCGATATGCGCCAGAAAATGCGGCGTATCCGCGCCTAAGCGGTCGCTCAAATCAAAAAGCTGCCAGCCAGCAGGGGGCGAGGTCATGTTGGTCTCCAATTACTTGCCGATAAAGCCGAATAAATGGCCGGCCACTTTGCGAATCTGGATTTCTTCCGACCCTTCCGTAATGCGATAGCGCCGGTGATGGCGGTAAATATGTTCAAATGGTTTATGGCGCGAATAGCCAATGCCGCCATGCACTTGCATGGCACGGTCAGCCGCCTCGCAGACCAGCCGATTGGCGCGATAATTACACATGGAGACTTTATCCGACAGATTAAGCGCGACTTCCGGTTTCGACATTGTGTCCATTTGCGCCGCCGTTTTATAGACCAGATTGCGTATCATCTCGCATTCAGTGTGCAATTCGGTCAGTGGGAATTGTATCGCCTGATTGGCGGCCAGCGGCTTGCCGAAAGGCTTTCTGTGCTTGGCATAGGCGACGCTTTCATTGATGCAATATTGCGCCGCACCGACGCCGGAAGCGGCCTGCCTTATCCGGTTTTCATGGACAAAATGCTGCGCCAGCGCCAGCCCGCCATCGCGCGGGCCGAAAATCGCACTGTCGGGAACCCAGACATTGGTCAGCGAAATGCGCGGATGATCGGTCGGCATGTTGAATGTCCACAAATACTCCTCAATTTTGAAGCCTTCCGCATCGGTCGGCACCAGAAAACAGCTAATGCCGCGCGCCGCGCCATCATCACCCGATGTGCGGGCAAAAATCATATCGTAATTGGCGACATGCATGCCAGTATTCCACATTTTCTCGCCATTTATCAGCCAGCCATCAACCCCGTCGCGCGTCTCTGGCACGGCGCGGGTTTCCATCCATGTCGCATCCGAGCCGTGGTCTGGCTCGGTCAGGCCAAAGGCAATGCGGTGCGTGCCATTCAGCATACCATTGATGAAAGTGTCCTTTTGTGCCGCCGTGCCGAAATCGGCAAACATCAGCACTTGCGGGAAATTGCCGACAATCGAGCTTTCATTCTGCAAATCATTATGCAAGCCAAGCCCTTTGGCGGCCAAATGCTCGCGGATAACCGCCATTGCCAGATTGCTGCCATCCTGCCCGCCATATTCTTTGGGCAGGCCAAAGCGCAAATGCCCTGCCGCATCGGCGCGGCGGCGCATTTCACGCAACAAATCTTCCCATTCCTCGCGCGGCTGACCCTCATTGTCCCAGTCAGTGCGGGCATGTTCGCGGCGATGGTCGAAAAACCGGTTATTGTCATCCTGCATTTGCAGCGGCACAATTTCAGCCTCAATAAAATTGTCCAGCTCGGCCAAATAAGATTTGATATCTTCCGGTATGTCGAAATCCATGACTGTCTCCCTGTCCCCTATTGAGGTCAAGTCTGCCCGACAGTTGGGGGGCTGGCAAGCGGTAATGCCCCTTTGCCATTGTTCGACCCCATGTCCGGCTCCTTGTCCAACATGGCACTTTTCGTCGCATGGCGGCGGGCGAGACAATCGGGCGATATGGCGACAAAAGCCGACGACCTACAAGATTTAGCGGTGAACGAAGCGCGAAGCGGCACTATGTAAGTGATTCGGACATGCTCTGTTCGACTTCTGTTCCCAATTGTCCTTGTCCTGCCCGACAAACCGCGCCAACCTGTTGCAACTTGCCTGTTAAAATCTGACCTTTGGGCTTGTTTCAAAGACAAACTCTGCCATTTTAGGCCCATGTCCTATCCTGCCACCGGTCGTCATCAACCCGCTGCTTTCGGGCCAGCCCTGCGCGTCGTGCTGGGGCCGACCAATACCGGCAAAACCCATTTGGCGTTGGAGCGCATGCTGGCACATCAAAGCGGCATGATTGGCCTGCCCTTGCGGCTGCTGGCGCGCGAAGTCTATGACCGCTGTCTGGCCGGTGATTTTGGCCGCGTGCATCGGGCTGATGTGGCGCTGATTACCGGCGAGGAAAAAATCCTGCCGCCCAAGGCGCGCTATTTCATCTGCACCACCGAATCCATGCCGGTCAGCCGCGCCGTCGAGTTTGTCGCCATTGATGAATGTCAATTGGCCGCCGACCCGGAACGCGGTCATATATTCACCGACCGGATTTTGCACGCGCGCGGCACAGCAGAAACCATTTTGCTCGGCGCGGCGACTATGGCCCCCATACTTGACCGCCTTTTGCCGAAAGTGCAGGTGGAGACGCGCGAACGCCTGTCGCAATTGAATTGGGCGGGCAGCCAGAAATTGTCGCGCCTGCCGCGACGCAGTGCGATTACCGCCTTTTCGGCTGAAAATGTCTATGCGATTGCCGAAATCATCCGCCAGCAACGCGGCGGGGCGGCTGTGGTGATGGGTGGTCTCAGCCCGCGCACCCGCAATGCCCAGGTCGCCATGTATCAATCCGGCGAGGTTGATTTTCTGGTCGCCACGGACGCGATTGGCATGGGGCTGAATATGGATGTTGACCATGTGGCTTTTGCCCAAAGGCGCAAGTTTGACGGTCGCCGCCACCGCGAATTGACGCCAGCCGAGCTGGCACAAATTGCCGGCCGCGCCGGACGCCACAAAACCAATGGCAGTTTCGGTGTGACCGGCGATCTTGACTTGTTTGACGAGACGCTGGTCGAGCAGATTGAAACCCATCGCTTTGAGCCGGTGAAAGGATTGATGTGGCGCAATCCCAATCTCAATTTTTCAAGCCTAGACGCGCTGCTTGCCAGCCTTGAGGCACCAGTGCCGCGCGAAGGATTGCTGCGCGCGCCGGTGGCCGATGATTTACAGGCGTTGCGGCTATTGAGCCGCGACCCTGAAACCCGTGATTTGGCGCAGAATGAAGCGCAAATCCGACTGCTTTGGGAAGTCGCGCAAATCCCCGATTTCCGCAAAACCACAATGGGCGAACACAGTGCGCTGATTGGCGAGATTTTTGGCTTTTTGAGCCGCCATGAAACCGGCATTCCCGCCGATTGGCTGGCCGAGCGCATAAATCGTTGCGACCGCAGCGAAGGCGATTTGGACACTTTGTCCATGCGGCTGGCGCATATCCGCACTTGGACATATATTGCCAATCGCAGCCAATGGGTTGCCGAGCCGCAGCATTGGCAGGAAATGAGCCGCGCTGTTGAAGACCGGCTGTCCGATGCCCTGCATATGAAGCTGATGGGCAAATTTGTTGACCGCAAGGCGTCGGCTTTGATGCGCCGCCTGCAAGGAGTGGAAAAAGTGGAAGCCGATATTGAAGACAGCGGTGACATTATGGTGGCTGGCGAATATATGGGACGCCTGACCGGCCTGCATGTGCAGCGCGACCCGCGCCTGAAATCAATTCCGGTCGGCCCGGCGCGCGCAGCGGTTGAAAAAGCGGTCGGCGAAGCCTTGCGGCTGCGGGCGGGCAATATCGCCTTTGCCGATGACACCGCCTTCACGCTCAATGATAATGGCGAGATTATCTGGCAGCAGGCGACCATTGGCAAATTGCGCCTTGCCGGACAGGAAAAACCCGGCGACGCGCTGGCCTATCTGCACCCGCAAATTGAGCTTTTGGCCGATGAAATCCTGACCGGCGAATTGCGCCAGCGCGCCGAGGCACGCCTCACATTATGGCTGCGCGACCGCATGAAAACCGAACTGGCGCCGCTTTTTACCTTGCAGGAAAGCGACGGCATTGACGGGCTGGGGCGCGGGCTGGCTTTTCAATTGCTTGAAAACAAAGGCAGCCTGCCGCGCATCGAAATTGCCGATATGCTGGGTCGTCTTGACCAGCCCATGCGCCGCCAATTGCGCCGTCAGGGCATCCGCTTCGGTGCTTATAATGTGTTTATTCCCGCCCTGTTAAAACCGGCTGCCGCGCGCTTGCTGGCGCTGCTGGTGAGTGCCGAAATGGGGCGCAATCTGGCCGCCGACCTGCAAGCCCTTCCGGCGGCAGGTCTGACATCGGTCAAACGGGCGCAAGTGCCGAACCGGCTTTATCGCGCCGCCGGATATTATCCGACCCGCAATCGCGCCATCCGGCTCGACATGCTGGAACGCCTGGCCGATTTGATACGGCCATTATTGAATGGCGAGGCCGAGCAAGAGGCCGCAAAAGCCCAAGCGCCGGAACAGCCGGTCGCAAACACCGAAAAATCAACGCCAGCGCCATCAAATGAGGCAAACGAAACACGGGTTGCGCCGGAAAAAGAGCCGCCTCAGGCGGCAGTGCAGGATGAACCGGCTTCTGAACCGGCAGATGATGCCCCTGCACCCTCCCCCGCTGACAAGCCGACTGACAAGCTGGCTGAAAAGCCGCGCCGGATTCGCGGTTTTCAAATCAATGAGCAAATGATGTCCATTATGGGTTGCGGCTCTGAGGATATGGCCGAAATCCTGTCCGCCTTGGGCTATCAATCCTTTCAACCCAAGGAAACCAACCCACCAGCTGAGGAAGCAGACGCAAATGGCGCGGCCAATGAAGAAATACAAGTCGCGACAACAGAAGCCGAACAAGCGGATGCCGCGCCGGTTTACTGGCGTCCGCGCGCCCGTCATGCCGGAAAAAACAGTGGCAAAAATACCGGCCATGCCCAAAAGCGCGGCGCAGCGCGCAAAGCCGACCGGCGCGCCAGCGCTGATAATGGCAAGCCTGACAAAAACAGCCGTGACAAGCGTTCGAGTAAAAACACCAATGGCAAAAACCAAAACCGCAAACAAGCAAGCAAACAGGCCAGCAGACCGGTGATAGACCCCGACTCGCCTTTCGCCGTGCTGTCGCAATTGCAAAATAAAGGCAAGGAGTTGCAGGACAAATGAGCCGTGCGCCGCAAATGCCCTCTACCAATGCAGACAGCGCCGCCATGCGGATTGATAAATGGCTCTGGCATGCGCGGTTTTTCAAGACGCGCAGTCTGGCAACACAATTTACCGGCGCTGGCAATGTGCGGGTCAATGGCCTGAAACAGACCCGCGCCAGTGGCCGTTTGCGGGTTGGTGATGTGCTGAGTTTCGCCCTGCATGGCCATATCCGCATTATTGAAGTGGTGCAGCTTTCCGTGCGCCGCGGGCCGGCCAGTGAGGCGCAATGCCTGTATCTTGACCGCGACCCACCGCAACCGGCCAAAAAAAAGGCGGCGGAGGCGGCCAAGCCTGCCGCGCGCGAGGCTGGCAGCGGACGCCCGACCAAAAGACAACGCCGCCAGCAAGATTCTTATCTCGCCAATTTGCGCGACGGATAGGCACGGAAAGGAACGCTCTGCCGCCCTTTTGCCGCATTTATAAATATAGTCAGATATTGTCAGACAGGGCGCATCGCGCTAGATAGATCCCATGCTAAAACGCCTTACAGATTTTTTTCAGCAGACTGAAACCCAAGGCACGCTCACGCAAAATGCCGACGCACTGCATGTTGCCGCCGCCGCTTTAATGGTGCGCGCCGCCCAGATTGACGGTGATATAGACGCCCATGAGCAGGCGCTTATCCAAAAGCTGATTGGCCCGCATTTCGGGCTGGATGCGGGTGAGGCGGAAACGCTTTTAACGCAAGCCCATGAAGCGCTTGGGTCGGCCAATGACTTGTTTCAATTCACCCAGCAAATAAATGCCAGTTTCAGCATTGACCACAAGCTGCAATTGGTTGAAGTCTTGTGGCAGATTGTGCTTGCCGACGGTGTGGTTGACGATTATGAAGCCAATCTGATGCGTCGCGTCGCCGGACTGGTCTATATTACCGACCAGCAAGCTGGTGCCGCCCGCAACCGCGCTATGGCCGCGCTCGGCCAATCGGAAACTGACAGCTAACCGCCTTTGGGCAAAAACGAGGAAACAAATGACCTATATCGTGACCGATGCCTGTATCAAGTGCAAATATACGGATTGCGTGGAAGTCTGCCCGGTGGACTGCTTTTACGAAGGCGAGAATATGCTGGTCATTCACCCTGAAGAATGTATTGATTGTGGCGTTTGCGAGCCGGAATGTCCTGCCGAAGCGATTAAGGCGGACACCGAGCCGGGCTTGGAAAAATGGCTTGAGCTGAACACAAAATTTGCCGAAATCTGGCCGAATTTGACCATGAAAATCGACCCGCCTGCCGATGCCGATGATTTTGTTGGCAAGGAGAATAAGTTCGAGGATTTCTTCTCCGAAGCGCCCGGCGAAGGCGATTGATTGCTCGGCAGTTCCGGCCATAACGGCCAAGCATTTGAACTTTCGGCTTTTTTGTGATATACTCCTCCGGAATGAACGGACAGTCTCCAGCGCGCGGCGCAATGAGACATAAGTGCGGATAAATGCTGTTATGCGCCTCGCGCAACGCATCCGCCAACAGGAGCTTAGATAATGGCAACAGCCAAGAAAACGTCGGCTAAGACAGCCGCGAAGAAGCCCGCCACGCGGGCAAAAGCCAAAACAACAACCAAGGCGGCGGCGAAACCTGCTGCAAAAACAGCGGCAAAAGC
>JAYPAN010000003.1:43218-72701 GCA_038123715.1 Rhodobiaceae bacterium
AAAACGGCAGCAAAAAAAACAGCAAAAGCGCCGGCCAAAAAGCCCGCCGCCAAAGCGGCAGCAAAAACACCTGCCAAAAAGCCGGCTGCGGCCAAAACAGCAGCCAAAAAGCCTGTTGCCAAAGAAGCGGCTGGCGCGGCAAGCAAGGCAACCGAGGCCGTGGCGCGCAAATCAGCGCTTGGCTATCGGGTCAATGAGCATATTGTTTATCCGGCGCATGGGGTTGGTCAAATTGTTGAGATTTCCAGCCAGGAAATTGCCGGTATGCAGCTTGAGCTGTTTGTTATCAATTTCGACAAGGAAAAAATGGTTTTGCGCGTGCCGCTGGACAAAGCCAAGCAAATCGGCATGCGTAAGCTGGCCGATGCGGACACGCTGGACGGCGCTATCAAGACATTGCGCGGACGGGCGCGGGTCAAGCGCACGATGTGGAGCCGTCGGGCGCAGGAATATGAGGCAAAAATCAATTCCGGCGATTTGATTGCCATTGCCGAAGTGGTGCGAGACCTGTTCCGCAATGAAAACCAGCCCGAACAATCCTATTCCGAACGCCAATTATATGAAGCCGCGCTGGAGCGCATGGCGCGCGAAGTGGCGACCATTCGCAAAGTCACGGAAGATGAGGCGATTGTCGAGCTGGAAGCGATTCTTGCCCAAACCACGGGTGGGGCGCGGCGGCGCAATGAACCGGATGCGGCCTGATTGGGCGTGCGGTTTTTGTAATCATTCCAAAATAAGGTGAACCAGTCCGCCATGAGTTGCGTATCTCTTACAGGAGATACACGATGGCACATGCGGAAACCAACGAAACCCAACAGGCAACGCGGCAATTTATCAAGCGCGCCATGCGCTTGCCCATGCTTGAACTTGAGCATGAGCGCGAATTGGCGCGGCTTTGGAAAGAAGAGCGCGACGAACGCGCCATGCATGAGCTGACATCCGCGCATTTGCGTCTGGTCGTTTCCATAGCGGCAAAATTCAGAAATTACGGCCTGCCCATGTCCGATTTGGTGCAGGAAGGCAATATCGGCCTGATGCAGGCGGCAGAACGCTTTGATCCGGCGCGCGAAGTGCGCTTTTCAACCTATGCGGGCTGGTGGATTCGTTCTTCCATACAAGATTATGTGCTGCGTAATTGGTCGATTGTTCGCACCGGCACAACGGCGGCGCAAAAATCGCTGTTTTTCAACATGCGTCGCCTGCGCGCCCGCATCAATGATATCGGCGCCGGCATGACCCATGAAAGCCGTCAATATGTGGCGCGCGAACTCGGCGTCCGGATGGAAGATGTCGAGTCAATGGAAGGGCGGCTGGAAGCCAATGACCGTTCCCTCAATGCGACAATCGCCGATGGCGCCAATGAAGGCACAGTGACCGAATGGCAGGATTTGCTTGTCGATGAGCGCGATTTGCCCGATGAGGAAGTCAGCGACCGGCTTGACGGGATGCGCCG
Source organism: Rhodobiaceae bacterium (assembly GCA_038123715.1). Taxonomy (GTDB): domain Bacteria; phylum Pseudomonadota; class Alphaproteobacteria; order RS24; family RS24; genus JAYPAN01. The sequence continues at coordinate 44,672 of JAYPAN010000003.1, forward strand.
CCATAATTGGATAGCCTCGGCGCTGCAAAAGCTTAATGAACGCGAATTGACCATTATCCGCGCGCGTCGCCTGAATGAAGATTTGGTGACGCTTGAAAGCCTCGGCCATCAGCTCGGCATTTCCAAAGAGCGCGTGCGCCAGATTGAGCATGAAGCGCTCGGCAAGCTGAAGGGCGCGCTGATGGAATGCACGGGCGGCGACCCGCGCCGCGTCGGTCTGATATAGGCTCACTCTTTATTCGGCAATAATTTTGACTTTCTGCCCCGGCACCAGCCGGTCGGTTTCGCTCAAGCCATTCAAAGCCAGAAATAGTGGTTTTTTGCGGTCATTAACCTGCATCCTGCCTATAAACCCGTCTATCGTGTCCCCCGCCCGCACATTTTGAACACGCACGCGCAGCGGTTTTATCGCCGCCGCCTGCCCTTTTGACAGAAAACTGATTGTGCGGCGGAGATTCTGCATGGTCAGACCTGCATTGCCGCCAAGGCTGACCGGTGCGTGAACAGCAAAGCGAAGAAACCGGTTACTGTCATGCGGGATAACCAGCAAGCGCATTTCATGGTCATTGCTGCGTAACACGGCCAACATGGCCGCGCGTCCGGCAATTGACAATGCGGTGCGGTCAATGACATTGCCGGTTTCAGCCGCCAAATCATCGACATATTGCCGCGCGCTTTCGCCATCCAGCCTTTTGGCGGTATTGAATATGATTTGCAGGCCATTTTCATGCGCCGCAGTTACTTTGTCGGGCGCATTGACCAGTCGAAAGCCTTTCGGAACCGCGAAAGACAGACGCAAACCGGCATGGGCGAATTGACGCCCTTTAACGCGCCCCTGTTCAACATCCGTGCCGAACACCATGCCATCTATCGCCGCCAAATGAGCAGACCGACCACGGCCAAGCGGCGCAACAGTCAGGTCGCTTTGTTTGGCGCGTTCGCGGGCGCGGGCAACCCGGTCTTGCGTATTGGGGTGGCTGGCAAACCAGTCAACACCGCCACGCCCGCCATTATCCGACATAAGCGCGCCATAGCGTCCCATTGCGCCGAGAAAATCAGCCCCCGCCGTCGCGTCATATCCGGCGCGTGCCAGCGTATCAACGCCCAGCCGGTCGGCCTCATATTCCTGACCGCGACTGTAACCGGCCAGCAGCGCATTGCCGCCCAGATTGACCAAATCGCTTGTCACCTGACGGCTGATGCCGGTGGCCGATTCCAGCAAGCCGCCCAGCACCGCGCCAATAACCATTGTGCCAACCGCCGTTGTTTGCCGCCGCGCCCCGTGACGCGCCGTTACATGACCAATCTCATGGCCGATAACACCGGCCAGTTCCGCCTCATCATTGGCTAGAGCCAACAGGCCGCGCGTCACATAAGTATAGCCGCCCGGCAAGGCAAAAGCATTGACCACCGGCGAGTCCAGCACGGTGATGGTGTAGGTTTTTTCAGGCTTCTCAGAGGCCTTGGCAATGCGCTGCATGACTTGTTCGACATAGGCCGTCATTTGCGGCGCATCGTCATAAACACCGCCAAACTCTTTGATTATTTTCTGGTGATTTTCCGCCCCGATGCGCGCCTCATCGGCTTCGCTCATCAGCGTCTGATTGGGGCCGCACGCGGCCAACGCACCGGCCAGCATCGCTGCCAAAGCCAAACGCCGCCAAATAGCGGTAAACCTCACACGCAAAAAACCTATACCCATCATCTCAGTTTTCTCCCATTTCCTGCCAGATAGCCAGAAGCTTTTGCCAGAAAGGAGCGTCTGACAGCTTCTTTGTGCGCGCCAGTACATCCGCCGCCAGACGGTCTCTATTATCCTTGATGGAAGAATCCGCCCCTGCCGCCAGCAATTTTTCATAAATCACCTCATTATGATGTTCCGCCGCCAAATGCAGCGGCGTGCGCCCCCTATCATCAACCGCGTCAAGCGCCGCACCGGCTTGCAGCAAAATATCGACCAGCGCGGCTTCTTTGTTGAAACCGGCGGCATAATGCAAGGGCGTCCAACCATCGCGGTTTTTTTCCTCCAACGGGCTGCGCGCCTCGCCAAAGGCTGCCACCCAATGCAATGGGGTGACACCGCCCTCGCCACTGGTCATGACTTGCCGGCGCGGGTTTTTGGCCGCCGCCAGCTGCGCCTCAATCGTCGCATAATCAGACCCGCGCCATTGCGCCGACCGGCACCAGCCATCGCAACCAATAGTCAGCAAATTGCGCGCATCGGCGCAAGCCGTCACGGCCAAACCCTGCCAAAGCGACAGCGCGATAAACAGCATGAATGCCTTGCGGGACATCTGTCTTCTTCCTCTTTGCCCTTCTCTGACTCGCTAGCATAATGACCATAATTGACAAGCCGGTTTGCGACCCGAAAATCGCGGCATGTCGGCATACTGCTTATGGTCATGATTCGTATCTGAAATGTGCTAATGTCGAATCAGATGATTCGCGAATCGATTCGCAAATCCAATTCGGACAGTCAGGTATTGTGGGAGCATGGTGGTAGCAGCGTTTTTGAGCAGGCGGGCAATGCCGGTTTTGGCACTGACCCTGTTATGCGGCCAGATACCGGTGGCGCAAGCCTTTCCGCTTGGGGCAGCCGAGCGCGCCGCCTATGCCGCTTTTCTCGGCGTGCCGGGCATGACCGAAAAGAAAAAAGGCGCGGGGTTTAACGATGCTGTTTACGGGCATTGTCTGGCGCAATTGCAACGGGAATTGCCCGCCTATCAGGGCTTTGAGCGTCGCTATATGCGCGATATCCGCATGACATCCTGCTTTACCACGGCGGCCAATCCCGATTGGCTCGACCTGCTTGTTTTGCGCGCGCCACCCGGCCCGTTTGACGGCCATTTCCGCACTCGATAAGCCCAAAGTTTGCGCTTGACCCCAATCGGTAAATGCCTGACTTTCAGGCGGTTAGACAGTTTTAGCTTGTGTTTGTTATGTTGCGTATCCCGACCGCATACCCAATAGCGCGCTGGCCGGTTTTCGGCCTGCTGACCTTTGCCTTGCTGGTATTTGTCACCACGGGACAGCTTCAAGCCGAAGAAATGAAACAGGCGCGCGGGCTGGTCAAAGCCCAGACACGCGCCATTCTCGCCAGCGAGATTGCCGCCATTGTCACCGCCGTGCCAAAGCGCACCGGCGACAGTTTCAAAAAGGGCGAAACGCTGGTCTCGTTTGACTGCCGTATTTTCAAAAGCCAAATGGCCAAAGTCGCCGCCGATGCCAAGGCCGCCCGCGCCCGCCTCGCCAATAGCCGCGATTTGGAAAAAATGCGCTCCATTGGCAAGCTTGATGTGACGCTGGCCGAGGCCGAAGTGGAAAAAACCCGCGCCGAGCTGGATATTGCCCGCCTCAATGTTGACCGCTGCACCATTCAAGCGCCATTTCCGGGCAAAGTGGTGGAATTGCTGGTCAACCGCCATGAAAGCGTTGATGTGCGCCGCAATTTGATTGAAATCGTTTCCTCCGAAACGCTGGAAGTGGAAGTTATTGTGCCGGGACGCTGGCTGCCCGCAATAAATCCCGGACAACAAGTCAATATGCTGATTGATGAGACTGGCAGGCGCGCCAAAGTCACTATTGAAGCGGTTAGCGGGGCGATTGACCCGGTCAGCCAGACCACGGTTTTGCGCGGTGCTATTCAGGCCGCCGACGCTGCCGATTTGCTGCCCGGCATGAGTGGAGTGCTGACTTTTGAGTGAGGCCACCCCCGCCAATGTCGAAAAATTACTGTCGCTTGAGCAGACCATTCGCGACGCACCAAGCCTGAACGAGCTGGGTTTTGCCATTTGCAATCGCACCCGCGCATTGGTCGGCCACCATCAGGCGGCCCTGTGCATTGGCGACCGGTTTGCCGCCATGCGCGTGGTCGCCATGTCCGACATTCCGGTGGTCGAGCGCACCGCCCCTTTGGTGACATGGCTGGAGCAGGCGGTCAAAAAGCTGGCGCCGGAAACCGGCCCGACGGCGATAAGCGCTGAGGATTTGCAGGAAGTGGAAAATCTGTCACCGCCCCATATGCTGCTGCTGCCCTTGCGCGCCGCCGGCAAGGGTCTGATGGGCGTGCTTATGGTCAGCCGCCCCGACCCGTTCAATGCGGCGGAAATGGAAACGCTGACCCATTTGGCCGATGTTTATGGTCATGCGCTGGCCGCTTTTCATACGCCGGGGCTGACCAATCGGCTAAAACAATTTTTGACCCAAGGCCGCCGCAAATGGGTGGGCGCTGCTGCTCTGTTTGCGCTGGCTTGGTTTCCGGTATCGCTGACCGCGCTGGCACCGGCCGAGACCCGCGCCCTGCAACCCTATATTGTCACCGCGCCGATTGAGGGTGTGGTTGAGGAAATTGTTGTTGACCCCAATGCGGCGGTGGCGGCAGGTGATGTGCTGGTGCGCCTTGTTGACCTCGACCTGCGTAACCAGCTCGAAGTGGCGCGCCGCGCCTTTCGTGTCGCCGAGGCCGAATTGCTGCGCTCGCGGCAAATGGCGTTTTCAAACACTGACAGCAAGGCGCGCATGGCCGAATTGCAATCGCAGCTTGAAATGCGCCGCGCCGAAATCACCTATGCCGATGAACAGCTTGGACGCACACAAATCACCGCGCCATCCGCCGGTCTGGCGATTATTGCCGACAAGCGCAAATGGGCGGGACGGCCGGTGCAGACGGGCGAGAAAATTATGGAAGTGGCGCGCCCCGACCAGGTGGAAATTGAAATTGCCCTGCCCGTGGCCGATGCGGTGACATTGAAGCCCGGCAATCGGGTTGATGTGTTTCTGGATATCAATCCGTTGACCTCTTATCGCGCTGAAATCACCAAACTGCCCTATCAATCGCGCCTGTCTCATAGCGGTGTCTTATCCTATATGGTGCGGGCAAAGCTGCTGCCCGGAGAAACCGTGCCGCGCATTGGCCTGCATGGTACGGCGCGGGTTTATGGGCCGCGCACCACCTTATTCTATCTCTTGTTCCGGCGCCCGATTATGGCGACGCGGCAAATGCTGGGTCTGTGACCGGCGCTGTGGGCTGAGGCATGGAGATTCCCAGAATCAGGCAGGATTTAAGGCTGTTGCCGGGCAGCGGCAATGAGGCTGGCGAGCAGGGTTGGTTGCTGTATGACCCGCTGCGCCATCAGTATTTTTCGCTTGGCCGCACCGGCGTTGTCTTGCTTGATTTGTTTCGTAAAACCGGTTCACTGGCGGCGCTGAAAGCGCAAATCCGCCAAGCCAAGCTTGATATTGATGATTATGACATTGAGAAATTCATCGCCTTTACGCGCGAGAATTTTCTGGTCGCCGGTCAGGATGCCGGGCATGTGCGCCAATTGGCAGAGAACCGGCAACGCCGTCAAACGCATTGGTTTATGTGGCTGGTGCATAATTATCTGTTCATCAAAATCCCGCTTATCCGTCCCGACCGCGCTTTGGCGCGGCTTTTGCCGATATTGGGCTTATTGGCCGGGCGGGGCTTTCGACTGCTTGTCTATGCGCTGGGGGTCTATGGCCTGTTCAACCTGTTCTACCAATGGGAAGCCTTTGGCAGTGCCTTCAGCTATTTTTTCAATATGCAGGGCATGGTCTATTACCTGCTGGCGCTGGTCGGGGTGAAAATGGCGCATGAGCTGGGTCACGCGCTGGTTGCCAAATATCACGGCCTGCGCGTCAGCTCAATGGGTGTGGCGCTGCTGGTGCTGTTTCCGGTGCTTTATACGGACAATACTGATGCGTGGCGGCTGGTTGATGCGCGCAAGAAATTGCAAATCGTCCTTGCCGGTATTTTGGTGGAATTGCATATCGCCCTATTGGCGCTGTTTGCCTGGGGGGTAATGGATGACGGGCCGCTCCGCAGCGTCGCCTATTTTCTGACCACAGCCAGCATTGTCGGCTCGCTTCTGGTCAATCTCAATCCGTTTATGCGGTTTGACGGCTATTATGCGCTGGCTGATTATCTTGGTATGCAAAACCTCCAGCCGCGTGCCTTTGCGCTGGCGCGCTGGCAAATGCGGCAATGGCTGTTTGGCCTGCCCGAACCAGTGCCGGAACCTTTTGACCGGCAACGTCATTATTTCCTCGTCTTTTACAGCTTTGCCACTTGGGCTTACCGGTTTTTCCTATTTATCGGTATTGCTCTGCTGGTCTATTTTTTCGCCTTCAAACTTTTGGGGCTATTTCTTTTCATTGTCGAAATTGGCTGGTTTATTCTTCGCCCGATTGTCAATGAAATGCGCCAATGGTGGCAAAGGCGCGCGCTGTTCTCTATGAACCGAAACACCATCCGCACGCTGTTGCTGTTGGGCGGGCTGGTTTGTCTTATTGCCCTGCCTTGGCGCAGCGGGTTTTCAGTGCCTGCCGTTTTGGAGGCCGAACGGCAAATGCAGCTTTTCCTGCCCGAAGCCGCGCTGGTTGAAACCGTGCATGTAAGCGATGGCGCACAAGTCAAGCCCGGCGATATTTTGCTGACCGCGCGCAGTGCCGCGCTGACCCATGACATTGAGACCGAGCAACGCAAAATTCGCCTGCTGCAGGCCTATGTTCGCCGCCATGCCGCCTCGCGCGAAAATCTGCGCGACAAGCTGGTGCGTGAGGAAGAACTCGCCGCCGGTGAAAGCCGATTGCGCGGGCTTTTGGAACGGCGCGAAAGGCTGAGTGTGCGTGCTACCATTGGCGGGCGCGTCAGCCTGTCAAACGAGCTGCAAGCCGGACGCTGGCATCGTTCCGATGAGCAGCTTATTTTCATTTACAGCGACAATGCGCGGCGCATCACCGCCTATATTGAGGAAGGGCGGCTTGAAAAACTGTCACCCGAAGCCGACGGGGTTTTTCTGGCCGATAATGGGCTGCATCCGGCTATGCCCGCGCGCCTGCAAGTGTTGGATGAAACGGCGGTGACAAATCTTGCCCATCGCGCAATGGCCTCACCGCATGGCGGGCCAATCGCCACGCGCGAAGAGCCGGAAGCGCCGGAAATATGGCGGCCTGAAACAGCGATTTACAAAACCGTCTTCATGCCCACTGCACATGTCGAAACCGGCAAAGACACGATTGGTCATGATATTCTCGGCGAGCTGCACATCCGCACTGCACCCTATTCGCCCCTGTCGCAATTATGGAAACAGATTTCCGCGCTGTTCATCCGCGAAAGCGGGTTTTAAGGATTTTAAGCTGCGCCTAATCGCGCGTTACAAAGGCATCGGTAATGCCTGCTTCGCGCACTTTTGCCAGAACCGATTGCACTTCAGCATTGTTGAAAGCCGGAATGATAATCCGGTATAGCGGCGGATTGCGTTTCTTGGTTTTGCGAACAAAGGCTTTCAAGCCGGTAATGCGCTCGCTGGACGCAGCAAAGGATTTGGCGTCCTCATATTTGGTGAAAGCGCGTATTTGCACAAAGCGTGAGGCTGTGCCGCTGCGTTTTGCGGGTTTGGCTTTCGGTTTCGATTGCGCCGCCGGAGCAGGCTTGCGTGCCTGTGCCGAACGCGATGACAGCGATGTCGTCGGTTTTATGGCGGGCGGCACGGCAGCAACAGGCTGGCGCGCAATGCCGGTTTTTGGGATTTCAAGAATAAACGAATCCGACACACGCAAATTGGCATATTGGGCAATCACCCGAATGGGGATATTGCCGGCATCTTGCGGCGGTGTGCCAAAAAATTTCCGCGCCGACGCATCAAATTTCAGCCAGTTTGGCAATGATGTGCCGTCCTGCCGTGTCGCATAATAGCGCAGATTTTGACCGGCAGAGAATGTGCGCTCATTAAACACAAATCCGTCAGGCCCAAGCCTTGGCGACTGGGTCTGTATCGGCGTAATGACATCCTGATCACCGCCAACCACTCTGGTATATTTCCGCATCCAATTTTGCAGATTATTTTCAATCGCCCGCGTCAAGTCATCAACCGAGCGCGTATTGATATTGTCCGGCACAATATCAAGCCCGATAGAAGCATAAATCGCCCCATAGCTGTTTTGCAATTCGGCAAAGGCGATATCGCGGCGCATATTGGCGAGCAACAGGCTGGCCTCTTGGCGGATAACTTCCAACTCGCCAAATTTGGCAACGCGCTGGGCGTCGCGGGTCTGGCGCGTCAAACGCTGCGAGACATCAAGAAACCTTTCGGAGGTTTCATATTCGCGCCGCGCTTGGGCGAAATTCATATTGGCAATATGCACTTGCGACAGCACCGCCATAGAAAGCGCAAGGCGCTGGGCTTCGGCCAGTGAGACCCGCGCTTCGGCTACACGCCGCGCGGCTGACGCTGAAAACACCGAAAACAGGTTCCAGTTCATTTGCGCGGCCAATTCGGCCGAGTCGCTATATTTCAAATAGTCGCTGTCATCATAGCTGAAATTGGCATTCAATGTGACGCCCGGCAGCATGGACAAAATAGATGCGCGCACTTCGCGCCGCGACAGGCGTTGTTGATATTGCGCTTCCATCAGCTCCGGCCGGTTAATCAGCGCCGAGCGCTCCATTAAAGCCATATTCATCGCAATTTCCGGGATGATATAGTCAAACTTCGCCAGCCGGTAATCTTGACCCGGCAGCAGCCCCATAAGCTGACCAAGCTCCAACTTGGCGGTCATCAGCACACGTTGTTGCGTGTGCAATGTGCGGCGGATTTCAAGCAATTCTTTTTGATAGAGCAAGGCATCGGTCGGTGAGGACAGGCGACGGCGTTCAATTTGGCGGCTATCCTCCAGCGCCCTGTCCACACGGCGCAGCAAGGGCGCCAATTCGCTGAGCAGGTTTTGCGCGGCAATCGCCTTGAAATAGGCGGCGCGCACTTCGCGGCTGATATTGTGAGCGACTTTGCGCTGGCGTTCCAAAGCCACCATGCGCCGGTCGGCATTTTGTCCGGCGCGCACATAAGACAAGCCAAAATCCAGCAGATTCCAGCTTAACTCCGCACCTGCCGTGGCGCGCTGCTTGTCTTGCGATACGGAATAGACCGGTTGGTCGGGCAACGGGTCGGGTTCATCGCCGTTAAATGTGGTGCTGACCGAGGCGGCATATTGGTCGCGCATGCTGTAACCGGCGCGCAGTGCCAAAGCCGGCAGCAAATCCATATTGGCAAGGTCAAGCTGACGTTGGCTCAGTGCCGCTTCCATAGCGGCCAGCTTATGCTCGCGATTGAACAATATAGCGCGCGCAATCGCTTCATAGAGGTCAACCGGTCTTTGCAAAGGCTCCGGTGTCGAGCTAATGGCGACAAAATCTGAATTGGCTTGCTTTTTGATTTCCTGCAAGGAAAGGGATTGCGGTTTCTGCCCGCATGACGCGAGGACAAACCCACATAAACTGACCAACACTACCAGGCGCATCAGGCCCTTCCCCATGCGAACTATGAAACTGTTTCATTTTACTTACTGATTCGCCGGAAGTCATTTTAATGTCACTCATTTTTGTTTTTTCAATAGCCCGTTTATGCGATATTTGACGCAGTAAGGGAGTATGGTTCATGGAAACGAACATTCGTGAGTTGCCGTTGCAGGAACGCTCACGCCAGCGCGTTGAAATGGTCGTGGAAGCGACAAAAATTGTTTTGGTAGAGAAGGGTTACAGTGACTTGACCTTGGCCGCGGTTTGCGACCAAGCCGATATCAAGCAGACCTCCATTTATCGTTATTGGCCGAATAAACAGGCGCTCTTGGCAACTATGGCGCAGCAATTTGAAGAAGATTATGCCGTCTTGTCGGCTGCTCTCACAGAAAAAGTGACTGAGGGTCACTGGCATGATTTGTTCAAAGATAATATCGACATGTTAGAGACTTATCTGGATGAAAACCCTTGGTTTACCGAGGCGCAAAATGCCATTAAGACGGAAAAAGCCCTGATGTCGCGCTATCGTAACATGTTGTCTTATTTCACGGTGCAATATAACCATATTCTGCGGCGAGCCGGTCTCAATGCACCAGCCGAACATGAAGCCGCAATAGCGCGCATGGTTGTTTCGGTCTTGGATATGTTTTTGATGGAATTGGGGCGCAATAATGACAATAAATTGCAAATTGCAGAGATGAAAAGAGAAACCCTGAACATAATTATCCGCTATCTTGAGCCATTTATGGCGTCATAAAGCCGGTTTTAGCCTGCGTGACCCCTCTTATCTGGGGGTCAGCGCATAGCTTGGGCTGTCCGGATTAAGCGCTGCGCCTTCCGAGCCAAGAGTGCCGCGCGTGTCATACAGGCGTTGCGCCGCCAACAGGCTGTGGGTTTCCGCCCCGTCATGATTGGCCAATGGATAGGGCGCCAGCGACACAATGGGGGCCATACGCACATTGGGGTGATTATCTTCGGCACAGGAGCCGGAATTGCCAGTGCAGGTTTGGCGAATAGCGGCCAGCGCCGTGTCCTGGCTGTCGAAATGGCACATCGCTCCACCCATCGCACTGCCGGGCGACAAACAACCCGTGTCAAAGCCAAGGCCATTCATTTGCGTGCGCCATGAACCACTGGCTTGCGTGCCGTCAGCGGCAGAAAAATCGGCAAACACGCCACTGGCAATGATATCGGCCTGCCGGTCGGCGTAATTTATTGACACAGTCAGATTGGCGCGCGCTGTGCCGGTCTCGCCCTCTATGTTTTGACCGCCTGAAAAATTGCCCTGACCGGTGGTGAACCGGTCATAAAATGCGGTGAAATCGGGCTGATAACCGGCCAGCGAATAATGCCGCCCCTCGGTCAATGGGCTTTGCGTGTCCAGCGAGGCCAGAAAAGCCCTGCAATTATCGCTGGCGCAATCCGAGGCCACGGCCAGCCGGACATAGCGGTCATAAGCCGTGTCGCCTTCGCCAATCGAATAATGCAGGGTGATATCGCCGGGCAGGCCAGGCGTGCCGGTGCCGACCACATTGCCGTCCTCATTATTGGTAATCGTAATCCAGTCGGGCAAATCCTGCTGGTTGACCAGCGTGCCGTTTTCAACAAGATTGACCGCCGCACCGGCCTGCACCTCCACCCGGCGGCTGATAATTTTGCTTTCGGCCGAACCGGCAGTGCCGGAAATGGTGAAATTCTGGGTGATGCGCTTTTCGACACCATCGGCGCCGGTCACACCAATACGCAATTCATAAGCCTCCGCCTCAGGCGTCTGGCCGCCGACCATTAAAAGTCGATCGCCATCAATGCGGAACAGGCCGTCACCGCCCGATATCAGCCGATAAGTTGGCTGGCTGCCATCGTCCTCGCGCAGGCTTATTTTGGCAATTTCAACATCGCGCAGGCTGTCGTCGGGAGCCAATGAGGCCACAAGATTGGCGCAAAACTGCCCCATATCATGACCCAGCGCTTCAATGCCGAAACTGCCAGAGCCGTCCGAGGCGCAGCCATAGCGGGCAATATACAAAACACCGGAATCAAAGCCATAACCCGCCACATGCGGATTGGCGTCGCTGGTCTGCAACAGCGCTTCGGCATTGCTCAGATCGGAGAAGCTGAATAAGGGAAATCCGTCAGCATGGGCGTGGGCGATGTTTTGCACGCCCGCCGTTAAGGCATTATCCGCCGTCGCGGGAGCCAGGCTCAGCGTTTGCGCCGTTTGACCATTGGCTGAATAGGACGCGCCATTTTGAAAAATATCCAGATGCGCGGAGACCGACGCCGCCTGTGCCGTGCCGGGTTGACCCAGCGCCAAGACCCGCCCGCCATTGCTGGTGAAATTCGCCAAGACCGTTTGTTCATCGGCGGACAGCGTGCCATTGAGGAAATAGGCGCTGCCGGATAAATTGGCTATCGCCAAAATCCCGTCATAATCGTCCAGACTGACCGCGCCATGCACCAAATCGCCATTGCTGTCGGCGACATTGCCGCTTAACCGATAAACAAAGGGCAGATTGTCAAATTGCGGCAGAGAGCTGCCTTCGGCGGCGATGCTGTTGGGGAATTTTTCACGCAACAATTTCCGCAAGACGGAAAAATAGGCAGGGCTGGCGACCATATTGTTCCACTGGCTGCCATAGCGAACAAGGATTTTGCTGTCGGAGACGAAAAACGGATTGGCCGGAATCACCCCATTGGAAAAGGAAACCAATTCGCTTTCGACAATGGCACCGGCCTGCTCGGTCTGATTGTTCTCGTTCAAATCCAAGGTCAACTGTGCCAAATCCAGCTGTGGCTGATTGTTCGGATTGCGGCTCGGCGCGGTCACGATGATATTAACAATCTGGTTGAGACTACCGCTTGCATCCGGCGTTTCGCCAATGCCGGTCAGGGCTTCGTCAAATTGTGAGACATTATCCGATGCGCTGCTGCCGCCATCTTCTGCGCTGCTGCCATCTTCTGTGCTGCCGCCAGTGCCATCATCATTGCCGCTGCTGGCGGTCTGTTCGGATTCACTTTCGTCGGATGAACTGGCATCAGTTGAATTGGCATCATCTGTGTCGTCCTGCCCGCCGCTATCGGCTGAAGCCGCATTATCCTGAGATGGGGCCATCATCATGTTAATGTCTTGCGGCGGCACAAATCGCGGCACACCGAGCGTGCCTTCAACACCAATTTCAATGCCCCAGCCGGGTCGGGCAATGGTGACAGTGCCGGCAGGCGAGGAAATTTCCATTTCACCCGACAGCAAAACCAGACGACTGCCCGCCGCGCTGTGACGCGCAAGAATTTCCGTGCCGCGAATCCCGATAGACGCTTTGCCCACTTTCAGCGACACTTTATCGCCGGCCTTTTTGGCAATGTTACCCGACACAAAGCGCATGCTGCCGCCGACCAGACGGGCGGTCAATGAGCCGTCACCGGCGCCGGGGTCATAGACAAATTCGTCAAACACAACCGAACTGCCCGGCCCCATTGAAAACACGCTTTCATCTTGCAACAAAACTTGCGCCTTTGTGCGCGTGCCGGTTCTGACCTCATCATTCAAAAACACATCGTCACCGGCGGCCAAGTCACGCGCCCTCGGACGGTCATCGTGTAGATAGCTGGCCGACATCGGGCCGGTTGAGACCGCCACAATGCCCGAAAGCGGGCGCGCCTCGGTTTTGTTTATCGCCGCAGCTGTGACAAGCAAGGCAGAGCCGGCCATAATGGCAATGGCCGCCATACGAACTATGCGGCGGGGCTTGGCGGATATGGCAGGCAAATTAAACAAGGCGGCGCTCCTAAAATGCTTTCCGGAAGCCCAGCTTGGCTTCGCTGACCGTGCGGGTGAAATTGGGCAAATTGGATGTGCTGTCGGTCGATATGGCTGACAGGAAAATCGTGACCGGGCCGACAAATCTTGGCCTTATGGTGCGCCCGAAATAGGCACTTATGCGCTCAAGCTCATCTTCACGCACCAGCGTGCTGACCAGCGGGTCGGCCGCATCATAATCAACGGCAAATTGATCAGCGGATATCTGGATTTGACCATTATCCGACAGGAAAGAGAGCGACAGGCCAGTATTGGTTGTGGCGGTAGAGAAATAATCAGCCTTGGCGGCAACCGTCTCATGGCCGCCATGCAGACCGAGTGTGGCTGCCATGCCAAACAGGCGGAGTTTGTAACCAGCGCCGAAAGCCAAGCGTGCGCTGGTGCTGTCGCGCTGGCTGGCAATGGCCAGACCGGAACCGGCCTGATAGCGCAAAAGGCCAGCCGTGAAATTGCCATTAACCTCCACACGGCTGCCAATTGCGCGGCTGGCACCGAAAACCAGCCTTGCCCCGCCGCTATAGTCTGCATCATTGACTTGTGTGCTATAGCCGGTCAGCCCGACCGACAGGGCGGTGCGCCCGGCGCGCATATAGCTGAGTGTGCCGAATGTGCTGTGTGAGTTCAGCGCCTCAAGCGAGGCAAATTGCCGACCAGCAATGCCGACATTGACCATAAAACTCTGGCTGACATAGCTTTGCGGCGCATAGGTGAAACCGACGAGCAAATCATAATCGGTAAAGGCCTCCGAGACTTCAAGCGTTGTATTGTCAAATGACCGGTCGAGATAGAGGATTTGGCTGGCCGAAGGCGCGCCCAAAGCATTGTCGCTGCTGCCACCGGCTATCGCAATACTGGTCTGAAAACCCAATCTTTTCTCGCTTTGGTCGAGCTGGCGCAAAATGCTGCGCGCGCGGGCGCGCATATCTGCAGGTGTCGTCGGGTCGGCAATCAGCTCATCCAAGGCCAGCCGAGCATCGCTTTTATTGCCCAGCCGCAATTGAACCTCAGCATATAAAACTCGCGCCAGCTTGCTTTCCGGGTCAACCATGAGAACGCGCTGCAATGTCGCTGCCGCGCCAGTATAATTGCCTTCGGCAAGTTGGCTTTGCAAATAAGCGAGATTGGTTTGGATATTGGCGGGATTGCGAAACAATTCGGCGCGCAAGGCATCAATATCTTGCTGCGCCAATGACGGGGTAGCCAACAGGCTCAATGCGAAAGTCAACGCGCCAGTCAGCTTTCCGGCGGTGGTCTTGTTAGCCAAGGACACCCGCGCCTGCCCCGCCGCTATCCATTTACGCCAAAACCTCATATGCCGCCCACCAAACCGGCTAACCAGCCCGGTCGGTTTTGACGATAATCGGCGCAAGGCTGCTGACTTTATTGGTCGTGCCGGTTTGGTCATCAACATTTTCCGTGGTCGCCGCTTCCAGCCAAAACATGATAAGCAAGGCCGAGCCGGAAAACGACAAAAACCAGAATACCCGTTCACCCCAGATGCGGCGCCGGTTGGGCTTTCTTCTGAACATATATTTATCCCGCCTCATGACACTGGCTCCTGCCGGTTGCGACGCGCATGGTGACAGTGCAAAACAGCAAAATTAACGGGCAAACGGTTCATGGACATACGCTTCCCTCATCTTGCGGGCGTGGGCAGACCCATTCGGGCAAATGCTGCCCAATCAGGATCTTGCCATTATCGTCCCAGCGCAAACCATCTTCCACTTCGGAGACATATTTGGTCGTTTCGGCTGACCCGTCGCCATCTTCAAATGTATGCAAACCGCACCCGTCCGGATTAATGCAAGTGCAGCGATGGACATAAAACTCCGTTGACCTGACAGGGCTGCACGCATTGGCGCATTGCAAACCCAATTGCCCGCCTTTGAGCGCGGCCTCATTCAATGGCGACTGGCGCGTATCGGCAATACCGGTTTTGAACAAAACCGTTCCAGTGGCCGAAGAGGCACTCGCCCATTCCGCCTCCTTATGCAAGCTCACCGCATAAGGGATTGTTTCGTCAAACGCATTGGTGTGCGTCTCATTCAGTGTGGTTACGGCGGCTGCTATATATTCAATGCAATCGCTTTCGGCCTCAATGATTTGGTCACGGTCGGTCGCCAGCGCGGTGCGCCCGTCTCCCATCATTTCCTCTGAAATGACCACCACATCATGCTGAAAAGCGCGGTCAACCCGATTGGCATTGGTCAGGGCAACTTCTTTTTTGGTCTCGTCAATATAGGCCTGATAGCCGATTACCCCAACAGCCGCCAAAATGCCGATAATGGCGATTGTCACCAATAATTCGACAAGGGAGAAACCAAACGCAGACATTGTTACGAACTCAATTCGGGATAGCCGATAAAAACCAAAATCATTAAAAAGTGAAGCCTTTTCAATGTCAAACATAAAAGTGAAAGCCCGTCATTTATGACGACGCCCGCGCGAAAAAAACGATATGAGTGGCAATAGAGTCGGCACTCGGACAATCACTTGGACAATCACTCGAACAGTGGCTTTTGCGGCAGGGTGAATATGCTATAAATGAGCGCGGCGGTCCCGTAGCTCAGTCGGATAGAGCACCGGATTCCTAATCCGGGGGTCGCAGGTTCGAATCCTGCCGGGATCACCAAATCGCTGAAAACGGCCGGTCAAAAGCGGTAAATCGTGCCAAGGCTGAAGCGGCTGGTATCTGTGCCGTCCATCTTGCCTTCCACATATTCCACCCGAAAAGCTGAATTATAGCTCATGTCGAAATCGGCACCGATGCCGATCAATAAACCCTCACTCTTTTTCTTATAGGGCGATACATCATCAGCGATGCGCCCGCTGACCCGACCAATACCTACCCGCGCAAATGGCACAAAAACTTCGCCTGGCGAGCGAAAAAGAGCAGACAGGCCAATCACTTCCGCCCGCGTTGTCTGGCTGTTGACTTTCACATCGGCAATTGAGGTATATGTGAACTCAATGCCGATACGCGGGTCATATTGCCCCGCCGCAATCAGGGTAAAGCCCTGACTGTCAATGTCATTGGGTGAATCTTTCATATCCATCAGACCGCCACTCAGCCCAACATAGTTTTGCGCCTGCGCCGCGCCAAGTGTCACGACCGCCAAAACCAGACATACCAAAACCGGAGTGATGAATTTCAATCCTGACCTGTTCATTGCCATTCCCCTAAAAGCGTAGCATTTCCATATAGTGAGGTGATTTGTCGCTATTCCAAACCCTAAAATAGGCTTTTGGCGGTAAAATTTGCGTAAAGCCGCCAGCGCCCTATATATGGCTGACCATGACAAAGACAGCAAACAATTCAGAAAATCGCGGGCATTTACTCGCCTGCTATGATGATTTGCAGGGCAGTTGCGATTATGGCTGGGCGATGCTGGAACGCGGCGCGGCCGACCGGCGCAGCGCCTTTCACACGCCGACAGTGGCAACAATCGGGCTGGATGGCCGCCCGCGCTTGCGCACAATTGTCTTGCGCGCCTGCGACAAGGCCAATCGCAGCCTGCGCTTTCATACGGATGCGCGCTCCGACAAAATCAACGAATTACGAGCCAATCCGCGCGCCGCCATGCATTTTTACGATGCCGGTGCCAAAATCCAATTGCGCCTTGATGTGCGCCTCGACATGCTGACCGGCGCGGCGCGCGACGATGCTTGGGCCAAAACCCGCCCGATGAGCCGCGAATGTTATCAAGTCACGACAGCACCGGGCAGCACGATAGACAGGCCGGAACAAGTGGTGTTTGACGCGGCGGCAACCGATGATGGCGCGGTTCATTTTGTGCCGGTCGCTGCCCATGTGGAAGCAATGGAATGGCTGTATCTGGCGGCGCGCGGCCACCGGCGGGCGCGGTTTGACTTTACCGCCAATCCGCCCGCCGCAAGCTGGCTGGTGCCTTGAAACAGCGCTCCAAGCCAAAATATCAATCCATGCGACTTCTTGGCACTTGGCAGGCGGCAGGCGCGTGCCTATTTTGCAAAAAAACGGAGAGAGCCATGCGCGCAATATCACTTAAATCTGCCACCCGAACAACCCTGCTGGTCATTGCCTTTCTGGCAATTTTGGTTGCCACACAGGCCAGTGCAGAACCCTATCCGCAGGGCGACCCGGAAAAAGGCGCCAAAGTGTATAAAAAATGCGTTGCCTGCCATATGGTCGGCGAAGGCGCGAAAAACCGCGTCGGCCCGCACTTAAACGGCATGTTCGCGCGCGGCATTGGCGCGTTGGAGGGTTATAGATATTCCAAGGGCATGATGGCCTATGCCGCCGAAGCAAAAGACTGGACGGAAGAAAATCTTGACGCCTATCTCGAAAGCCCGCGCAAGCTGGTCAAGGGCGGGCGCATGTCATTTGCCGGTCTCCGCAAGGCCAAAGACCGACACAATGTCATTGCCTATCTGAAACAGGCAACCCAATAGGCTATTTCACGCGCTCCAAAATGGTCAAATAATTAGCCACCGCCGCGCCGCCCATATTGAAAATACCGGCCAGCTTGGCGTCTTTCACCTGCATGTCAGCGGCATCATTCATCAGCTGACGCGCCGCCATCACATGCATGGACACGCCGGTCGCGCCGACCGGATGGCCTTTGGCTTTCAGCCCGCCCGACGGATTGACCGGCAAGGCGCCGTCTTTATAAACCGTGCCATCAGCCAGCGCATCGGCGCCGCGACCGGCTTCAGCCAGCCCCATTGCCTCATATTGAATCAGCTCGGCAATGGTGAAACAGTCATGCGTCTCAACCAGGCTCAAATCGGTCAGCTCGACACCGGCCATATCCAGACCATCGCGCCAGGCGCGCGCCGGCCCCTCAAAAGCGGTGACATCGCGTCGGCTCATCGGCAGGAAATCATTGGCCTGGGCGCGGGCGCGCAGGGCAATCGCCTTGTCATGGCTTTGCGCCGTCTCGGCATCGCACAGCACAATCGCCGCCGCCCCGTCTGAAATCATCGAACAATCCGTGCGCTTGAGTGGCCCGGCAACAAGCGGGTTTTTCTCTGACTCGGCACGGCAAAACGCATAGCCGAAATCCTTTTGCATATGCGCCAGCGGATTGACCGCGCCGTTTTTATGATTTTTGGCCGCAATTTGCGCCAAAGCATCGCTCTGGTCGCCATATTTCTGAAAATATTTATTGGCGACAACGCCGAAAATACCGGGGAAAGTCAGCCCCTCATCGCCTTCTTCCGGCATATAGCTGGCGCGCGACAGACAACGCCCGACATCAGCGCTCGACAAATGGGTCATTTTTTCAACGCCAATCGCCAATACACGCCGCGCGCGACCTGCCTCAATCAGATTGGCCGCCTGAAACACCGCCGCCGAGCCGGAGCCGCAGGCATTTTCCACCCGTGTGGACGGGGTAAAGCGAAACGCCTCATTGACCTGCAAGGCCAGCGAGGAAATAAAATCCTGCTCCGACATGCCGGCATTGAAAGTGGCGACATAAATCGCGTCAATCTCATGGGCTTCAACGCCGGCATCGGCCAACGCCTCATTGGCTGCCGCGACCAGCAAATCCTCAAGCCCCTGCTCTTCGAGTTTTCCAAATTTGGTGTGACCCCAGCCGACAATGGCGACCGATTCAGCTTTCGACATGGTTTTCTCCGCTTAAACTGTGCTGTCTTTTATCAACCATTGGCGCGGCATCCTGTCAAGCATGTGTCAGCTATTCGGGAGACCGAAAAACCGGCATATTTCAGGCTGCAAAACCGCCTCAATCCCCCGGCCAATATCATGCCCCATGCCCGGCACTGGCAGATATTCAGCATTTGGCACAAGCGCGGCGATTTCCTCACCGCATATATGCGGTATCAGCGCATCTTCCAGCCCATGCACCACAAAAAACGGCATATCAACCTGTTTCAGCCGTTCTACCCGACTACCATCCGACATGGTGGCCGCAATCTGGCGGACAATGCCAGCCGGATAATAGCGCGGCGCGCATAAAGCCGCCACGCGCCACATTTCCGCCTCCGGCGTCGGATAGGCGGGACTCATATTTTCTTTGTAATTGCCGACAAGATGGGCGGTCACGGCTTCGATATCTTCAACATCAGGCGGGGCGACATCGGCGGCGCGCGGTATCGGCATATCGCGATTGCCCGAGGCCGACATAACGCACACAATATGCTCAAACCGCGTTCGGTGCGAAAATGCCAAATGCTGCGCCACCATGCCGCCCAGCGACATGCCAAACAAATTGGCCTTTTCAATCCCCAGCCCATCCATCAGGCCGACCACATCATCGGCCATATCATCCAGCCCGTAAGGCACCGGAAAAGAACTGCCGGCGCGCAACCCCGCCGCCAAGGCTGATAAATCCGGCACACCGGCGGCATCAAGTTTTTCGCTTTGACCAATATCGCGATTGTCGAAAATTACCACATCCATGCCGGCTTGGCGGAAACTGTCGATAAAGGCTTGCGGCCATTGAACCATTTGCGAGCCAAGCCCGCGCACCAGAATAAGCGGCACACTGCGCTGCGGCGCACGCCCCGGAAATATCTCATAGGCCAGTTGCAAGCCATTTGCCTGAATATGCGCCATTATGCGCCCTCCCCGCTTCACGCCCTCACAGTTTAGTCGGTGCGCTTTTGTTCGCCCGCTTTAATCTATATGGCAATCAGTCTATACTTCTTGCCATTGTGACGACAACCATCTATTGGCAGTCGGCTAAAGGACGGGCCAGCGCGCCGATTTCCGACGGATAATTGTGACATTTCATGCAACGCATTTTTTCGGCTCTTGAAGATACGCCCTTTGACGTGGCGATTATTGGCGGCGGGGCGACCGGTGTGGCGATTGCGCTGGATTGCGCCCTGCGCGGGTTGAAAACGGCGCTGGTCGAAAAAGGCGATTTCTCTGCCGCCACTTCGGCTGCCTCTTCCAAACTCATGCATGGCGGCTTGCGCTATCTGGCCAATGGCGAGATTGGCCTTGTCCGCGAGGGCTTGCACGAAAGAGGCATTTGGCAGCGTATTGCCAAACATTTGGTGCGTCCTCTGCCTTTTGTTTTGCCGACCTATCAACCTTTCATGCAAAGCCGCAATGCCATGCGGCTTGGGCTGACCGCCTATGATTGGCTGGCCGTTGGCCGCAATTTCGGGGCGGATAGTATGCAGCGCATGCCCGGCCACCGCGCAATAAATACCGCTCAGACAATGGGGCTGATGCCGGGGTTGGACAGGGATGGCATTAACGGGCCGATAACCGGCGGCATGATTTATCACGATGCGCAAATGCTGTCGCCGGAACGTCTTTGTCTGGCGATGGTGCGAAGCGCGGTCAATGCCGGCGCGGTGGCGGTCAATTATGCCGCAGCGCAAGATTTTACGGTCACTGACAATAAAATCGAGACGGTTACGGTCAAAGACATGACAAACGGCAAAAAGGCAAGGCTGCGCGCCAGCGTTTTTGTCAATGCTGCCGGGCCGTGGGCCGATGGGCTAATGCAGCAGGCCACAAAAGCGCCGCCTCCGAAAAAACTGGTGCGCTCAAAGGGTATTCATTTTCTCACCCGCGATATTACCCGTGGCACGGCGCTGGCCATGCCGGTGGATGGCGAACATTTATTTGTTCTGCCCTGGCAGGGGATGAGCCTGTTTGCGACCACCGATACGGCCTATCCGGGCGACCCGGATAAAGTTGCGGTAGGCGATGACGATATTGCCGCGCTGCTCGGCAAGGCACAAAAGGCGCTGCCGCGTCTTGGCCTGACCCGCAAGGATATTGTCTATGCCTATGCCGGTCTGCGCCCGCTTGTCGCTGACCCGGCAGATGCAAAGCCCGATGGCGCGGAGACAGCAACTTACGGGTTAAGCCGTGGGGCGGAGATTCTTGACCATAAAGCGCATGGCGGGCCGGAAGGTCTGATTTCGGCGCTGGGCGGCAAATGGACAACGGCGCGGCGTCTAGCCGAGCAGGTGACTGATGCCGTGTTCCGGCATTTGCAGCGCCCGACCCCGACTTGCCGCACCGGTGCGACGCTTTTGGCCTGCTGCCCACCGCGCAGCCTGGCCGATTTTATGGACGATATGCGCGAAAGTTTTCCGCATATTGGACATGGCGACATTGACGCGCTGTCTCGGCTTTACGGCACAATGCTGCCCGATATGATGGCGATGGACACAAGCGGGCTGGAAGCCTTGCGCGATCCGCTTTTGGCGGCGCGCACAGCTTTTGCGATGCAGCACGAAATGGCGATAAGGCTGGATGACATTGTGCGCCGCCGCCTGCATGAAGGCCAGACAGGTGCTTTATCGGCGCGCAAAATCAACGCCATTGCCGATTATATGGCCGACCGGCAAGGCTGGTCGGAGGCTGAAAAAGCCAAACAGCTCAAACAGACGCAAAAAGCACTGGCGCTGCCACCGGCGCGGCGCAAAGGCAAAGCCGACAGCTAGCCGACGCGGCGTTCATGCCCCTCCCAATACGGGTCGCGCAATTCGCGGCGCAAAATCTTGCCCGACGGGTTGCGCGGCAGGGCTTCGACAAAATCAACCGATTTCGGCAATTTATATCCGGCAATGCGCTCGCGGGCGAAGGCAATAATTTCTTCCGCACTCACAGACGCACCGGGCGCAGGCACGACACAGGCTTTGACCGCCTCGCCCCATTTTTCATCCGGCACACCAATCACCGCCACATCGGCGATTTCAGGATGGGCAAACAGCGCATTTTCGACTTCCGCCGGATAGACATTCTCGCCGCCCGATACAATCATATCTTTCACTCGGTCATGGATAAACACATAGCCTTCATCATCAAAGAAACCGGCATCGCCGGAATAAAACCAGCCATCAACAACCGCTTCGCCGGTCGCCTCCGGCCGATTCCAATAGCCTTTCATATTGCTGGCGGCGCGCATGATAATTTCACCCACTTCGCCCTGCGGCATATCTTGGCCGTTTTCGTCAACAATGCGAATTTCAACGCCCATATTGGGCTTGCCGCAAGAGCGCAATTTACCGCGCGCCGGGTCATGGTCTTCAGGCGGCAAATGCGTGCCGCAACCGGTCGTTTCAGTCAGCCCGTAAACCTGCACAAAATCGCAAGTAAACACTTTGGCCGCACTGACCAGCAAATCTTCGGCAATCGGCGAAGCGCCGTAAATCACCTGCCGCACGCTGGAGACATCAATATCGGCGATATTGGGCTGTTGCATGACAAACAGAATAACCGCAGGCACCATAAACAGAATGGTCACTTTTTCTTCCTCAACCAATCGCAAAATCTCGGCCGGATTCACCTCCGGCAGCACGGTGACTTTGCTGCCATTGACCAGACCGATAAGCCCGACATTGACACCGGCAATGTGAAATAGCGGCATGCACAGCAGAACATGGTCATCAGCCTGCCAATTGCCCCATTGCGAATTGGCCTGGTGCAACGCGCTGCCCATATTGGTATTGGTCAATTGCACGCCCTTTGGGTGGCCGGTTGTGCCGGATGTGTAAAGCTGGATAAAATCATCATCCGGCTGGTAATCATGATTGGGCGGGGTCGCTTCATGGGCGGCGCGCCAAATGTCGAAACTTTCCCAGTCATTATGCCCGCCATCCATCGCAATCACCCGACGCACAGTCGGGCAATCGGCCAAAATCGTTTCAATCAGCGGCACAAAATCCTTGCCGACAAAGACCAGTTCGGCCGAGGCATCATTCAGCACATAGGCGACTTCCGGCCCGGCGAGGCGCGAATTGACCCCAACCAAAACGCTGCGAACTTTTTGCGCCCCCAATAACAGGCTGAAATAGCTGTCGGAATTGGCTCCCATAAAAGCAATCCGGCTGTCCGGCGCAATACCTTCACCCAACAGCCCCTGCGCGACCTGGTTGGCCTGGCTGTCAAGTTCGCCATAGCTGGTTTCGCGCCCGTTAAATACCAGCGCCGTGCGCCCGCCATTGTCGCGCGCTTGTGCTTCCAACGCCTTTACCAAAATAAAATCTGTCATCAGAGCCTCCCTCTTTATCCTGCAAAGTTTATCGTGAGATAAAGCTATGTAAAGCCCGCGTTTGCGCTTAAGCTGTAAGACACAGATGGAGGGGAAAATGAGTCTGGCGCATCCAAAATTTGCCTATACTAAAGGTCTGCATCAAATTGGCGACGGCGCCTATGCTTGGCTGCAACCCGATGGCGGCTGGGGCTGGTCGAATTCCGGCCTGATAGTTGATGACGACCAGGCTTTGGTGGTGGACACACTGTTTGACGTGCCGCTGACCCAAGACATGCTGGCCGCCTATGCCGATGCCGAAAGCGCCGCCAAGCAGGTCAATAAAGTGATTAACACCCACCATAATGGTGACCACTGCAATGGCAATTGCTGTTGCCCGGACGCGCAAATCATTGCCCATCGCGCCACGGCAGAGCATATGGCGGCAGAGCCACCGGCGCTGGTGCAGGGCTTTTTGGACGCCGCGCCGGAACTGGGCGATTTGGGCAAATATATTGAAAGCTGCTTTGGCCCGTTTGACTTCAAATCAGTGACGCAAAAAATGCCCGACACGCTGATTGACGGCGACACCACCATTAAACTGGGCGACAAGGATATTCATTTGTTGCATGTCGGCCCCGCCCATACGCCGGGCGACACGCTGGTGCATGTGCCAGCAGACCGCACGGTTTATACGGGCGATATTCTGTTCATTGGCGGCCACCCGATTATCTGGGAAGGGCCGGTGCAGAACTGGATTGACGCTTGCGACAAAATTATCGCTATGGATGTGGAGACGATTGTGCCGGGGCATGGGCCTATCACCACGCGCGCCGGGGTGGAGGAAGTGCGGCATTATCTGGTCACCATCCGCAATGAGGCGCGGCGGCGCTATGAGGCGGGCATGACTTATAAAGAAGCCGCTTTTGACATTGCGCTGGGCGTGTTTGACGATTGGGGCGACCGCGAACGCATCATTGTCAATTGCGCCACGCTGTTCCATGAATTTGGCGTGCAGGAACGCCCTGAAATCGCTGAATTATTTGCCGGTATGGCCGAATATGCGACAGCCCGCCCGCAAGCTCCGAATACGGCCATATTGTCCTGATAACACTGCTTGATAACACTGCCTGATGACATTAACTGATACGACATGACCGTCATTGACGCCACCGGGCTGAACTGCCCCATGCCGGTTTTACGCCTGCAAGCCGCTTTGCGCGATTGTCCGGCACAAAGCCATCTTACCCTGCACGCCACCGACCCGATGGCGCAAATTGATGTGCCGCATTTTGCCGGTCAGCACGGCCATGTTATCGTCGCGGCGCGCCAGCATAAGGGGGCAGGCCCCGGTGGTGCAGATTTATATATTTTCGAGATAGAAAAAGCCGCCGATTAACCGGCCAGAATATCCTGCACTTGCGCGGTAAATCCAACCGTCACCGTGCCGTCTTTTTCGCAGACCGGGCGTTTGACCAGCGTCGGATTGTCCAGCATCAAAGCGGTCAAATGCGCCACATCATTATTCGCCTTGTCAGTATCCGACAGCTTGCGCCAACTTGTGCCGCGCCGGTTGAGCAAAACATCCATGTCAACATGCGCCAGCCAATAGGCCAGTTTTTGGGCATCCAGCCCATCCTTGCGGAAATCATGGAACACATGGTCAATGCCCTGCGCGTCCAGCCATTTGCGGGCTTTCTTGACCGTGTCGCAATTGGGGATGCCGTAAAGGGTAACAGTCATGACAAGTCTGGTATATTGCGTTTGGCCTGACCGCGCCGGCTTATTCGGCAGGCAGGCCAGCGGTTTGCAAATCGGCAGCGCTGGCAATGACGGCGCGATATTTGTCGGGTCGGGCAAAGCCCAGCTCGGCACGCACTTCATTTAGCGGGCGCGGCAGCAATTCCTCCCAATGGGCGGCAGGCAGCCATTGGCCTTTTTTGCCGCGCCGGAAACCCTCACGCAAGGCCGCGCCAATTTTCAATTCCGGCGACTCCTTGCGCGCCACATAATAGCCCATGGCGATAATCATCAAAATGCCGGGATTGCCCAATTGCCGCCATGTCACAGCCAGCAGCGACAATTCACCAAGCGGGTCGCGGCCATAACCGGTTACAACATGCCATAAATCATGGGCATCGCGTTGGCGGTCATGAAAAATAACCTGCTCCGGCGTCATTTCGCGGGTTTCTTCGCGTCCCTCAACGCTGGCATCCACCAGCCCATCAGCAGAGATTTGCTCCAGCTCGGTGAAACGGTGATAGGCACGCCCCAGCGAGCCTTCCGGCATGGCAGCCAGCGCCTCGCGATCCATCAAATGCGCCATTAGCGGGCGGTCAGCCGATAATATCGCCTTGGCGGTCGCCGCTTTTTGGAAGCGTCGCCAAGACCGCAAGCCAGAATTGCCAGCCATTGCCTCAAGAATAATAAAGACCTGCTTGGTGTCTTCCTTGTCAGCAATCAATTTTTTCAACGCCGTCATTGCGCGGCGGAAACGACCCGGTTTGGCCATGGTCTTTCTCCTATATCTGTGCCAACACTGTAATGTTTGCAAGCTGCGCTGCCAAGCGCTTTCATTGCGTCAATCTGCCTCTCATTTTTGCGCGGTCAGCAACACGCATAAACCCACTTTACTATTTGGCGCGTCCGACCCATAGTCCGTGAGCAGATTTTGGAGGAATATCATGTCGGCAGAACGCATTTATCTGAATTGTCCATTTGAAGAAAAAGACGCCTGCAAAGCATTGGGCGGGCGCTGGGATGGCGATGCGCGCAAATGGTATATTACCGACGATATGGATGATGCGCCTTTTGCTCAATGGATGCAAGACGGGGTATCGGAAGACAGGCCGGAGCCGCGCAAAGCAACCGATAATGCCGACGCGCCAAGCCCGTCAGAAGGCGAACGCATCTATCTGAATTGCCCGTTTGACGAAAAAGAAGAATGTAAGGCGCTGGGCGGTCGTTGGGATGGCGATGTCAAGAAATGGTATGTGCCGCAAGGTGTGGATACCGCGCCTTTCGCCAAATGGCTCTAGCATCTCTGCCCGCCGACTTGCTCAATTTCCGGCAAATGCGGCTGACAGTGGCAGAAGATTTAACATAGAAGATTTGGGGGAACAAATCTGCTCCCCCAAATCATGCAATGCTGGCAGTTACTGTTTTTTAGGCATCCAGATGGAAGCCAAAATCATAGCCAGAATAATCAAATCAAACAGAATAAGACCCGGGCCGGGCGCGGTTACAGGGTCAACTGACGCGAAATTGGCGACAAATTGCTGGACGCCTGCGCTCAGCTCCATGCCGTTTTCACTCAGCTGTTTAAAATTATTCGCTGTGTTTGCGCGAAGGCCGAAATAGGCCGCCTGCCAGTAATAGGCGCCGGCCACGACGAGGACACCAAATCCGGTGCCAAGAACCTTGGCCACCATATTATCTTCCTCTGAATTGCGGATATTATTAGCAATCCGCAATGCCAGCCATATCAACAATATGCTGCCAATGCTACGCAAGGCAAAAGCAATGCTTAACGTGCCAAAAACTGACAGCCCTTGTAATTCCATCATTTGAGCGTCCATGAGATTTCCCTCCATCAATTAATCTGCCGGCAAGATTGGAAGCATCTTGCCCGAAAACATTAGAGAGGATTCGGTCGGCATCTGCCCCAAATCTTTTGTGACTTTGCCAATAGGCCAGAAAATGCCCTGCACTTGGCAAAGGCCGCCTGCCTTGCAGGGATTGGCTTCCATCGGCATCATTTTGGTGCAGGCTCCAGACCCCAAATCTGCCTTTTTCCCGAATTGGTTTTGGCAATAAAACCGCACAAGGCTGTCGGCTATATCTCTTCCATCATAGCGGTAGGAAACTGATATTTTGTCGCCGAGAAAACTCAAATGAATTGCCGCATCAATATCGCGCGCCCAAACAGGCGGTGCAAACAGCAAGGCAAGGATTGTCACAAGGCGCATTAGCATTTCCCTGTTGACGCAAATCAGGCCGACCCGCATGACAATCGGTGAATAAAAGAGAAGATAAAGAGGGGAGATGGCGCCCAATCAGCACCATCTCCTCTCCGATTAAGCGCGCTCTACCGCAGTGTGTTCAAATCAAATGGCCCTTGGAAAACAATGTTTTCAACCATGCCAATGGCACGAATTTGGCGCACACTATCCAAATCTTTTCGCATATCCTGATAATGTTCGGAACTCAAATAGCTTTAGAATGAGGCGAAATCTTCCATAGCCACAACAGCAATATGAGTGATAGACGGCGCGCCGCCAGCCGTCACGGCGAACAAATCCAACGGCCCGGTCAATGTCCAGGAGCCGGGTTTGGAAAACGCCTTGTCAAACGCTTTCACCAGTTTTGCCGGATTCGAAACCGACAGCGCGAAAGTCATGAATTTGGCGCCTTCGCCCTTGATTTCGCCATAGCCTTTGACATGGGTCAGCAGGCTTTCATCAATGGAAACGGCATTTTGCGCGACGATTTGCGCCAGCGCGGCAAATTTTGCATCTTTGCGAGTGCGCGCCACACCTGTTTCCCAATCGCTCATGCTCGGCTGCACAATGGCGATATTATGCGTCGCCGGATTGGCGCCATTTATGACTTGGCGGTTGAAAAAAACCTTGCCCTTAAATGCTTCATTGCCATCGAAATAAGCCCGCACCGCTTTTTCTATTTTGGCTTCCGCGCCGGGCTTTACATTGAACGAATAATTCGCCCAAACCGCTTGCGCGGCGGCAATTTGTGGTGCCAAAAACAAGGCGGCAACAAGTGTGAAAAGTCGTAACATGTCTATCTCCCTAAAATCATCGACATGAAACCCTAACCACAGCTTTGCAGCCCCTAAGCCCAAAAAAATTGTATTGCAAACAAAGCTGTTCCGGCTTGCGCGGTTTCCGCAAATGCCGGTTTGCCAGTCAATGACGACAGCAGTGAAGACAG
>JAYPAN010000003.1:72801-107641 GCA_038123715.1 Rhodobiaceae bacterium
GACAGCCATCACAACAGCTTCGCGGATGATTTTTGCAGGAATGGTGCCCTCGGTCAGACTCGAACTGACACGCCCGTGAAGGCAACGGATTTTGAATCCGTCGCGTCTACCAATTCCGCCACGAGGGCCGACCCGAAAGTCAAATGTTACATGCCCGATTATCGCACGCCGGTCAACATTCATCTGCCAATCATCTTTATGGGGAGAAAAATGGCTTTGCCGTATGCCCCGCGCAGGGTAGTTTGACTGCCATGTTACGCAAATTATACGACAAGACATTGGCACTTTCCGGCCATCGCAATGCCGTTTGGGGGCTGGCCGGCCTGTCCTTTATTGAAAGCTCGGTATTTCCCATCCCGCCCGATGTGATGCTGATACCCATGGCACTGGCCGACCGCGCGCGCGCCTTTTTCCATGCCGCTATTTGCACATTGGCCTCGGCTTTTGGCGCGCTGCTGGGCTATGTGATTGGCGCGTTTTTCTGGGAGGTGCTGGGCGAACCGATTATTGCACTTTATGGCGGCGCGGCGGCGTTTGACCAATTCACCGCCTTTTACGATGAATGGGGCGTGCTGATTGTGCTGGCCGCCGCCATCAGCTTTTTGCCCTTCAAAGTCGCCACCATTGCCAGCGGTGTCGCCGGTCTGGCAATCGTGCCGTTTTTTGTCGCCAGCCTTGTCGGGCGCGGCATCCGGTTTTTCGCCGTGGCCGGTCTGGTCTATTGGGCCGGGCCGCAAGTGAAACTGTTTATCGACCGCTATTTTGGTTGGTTGAGTGCGGCTTTTGTTGTGCTGCTGGCGGGCGGGTTTATTTTGCTGGCGCGGGCAGGGTAATGGCCGCGCGCGCTGCAATATCGGGCTTTGCGCGCATGGCAAGCAGCGTGCTGGTCATTGGCTTGGCGACCATTATCGCCGCTTTGGCCATGCAGCATATTGCCGGGCTGATACCTTGCGATTTATGCCTGAAACAAAGATGGCCTTATTATGCGGCATTGCCATTGACCGCATTCGCGCTCTTGCTTCACAGGCTGTCGCCAATTGCCGCGCGCGGGCTGATGGCGCCCGTCGGCATGATATTTCTGGCCGGTGCGCTCCTCGCCTTTTACCATGCCGGTGTCGAATATGGATTTTGGCCAGGCCCCGCTTCTTGCGCGCAAGGGGCGCAACAAAGTTTTGACACGATAAACCAGCTCATGCAGGCGCTTGATGCAGGCGAGCTGGTGCGCTGTGATGAAGCAGCCTTCACCCTTTTCGGCATTTCGCTGGCCGGTTATAATGGTCTGGTCTGCTTGGTATTGGCAGGACTGGGTTTTATGGCTGCCTTTGGCGACGGGAAACGAAAAAATGGATGAGCGCATTAAGCAAATGATACGGGTTGACCATGCCGGTGAGCATGGGGCGACGCGCATTTATGACGGGCAATTGGCCGTATTTGGCCGCCAAGGCGACAAGCAGGCCACGGTCAGACTGATTGAGCATATGGCCGAGCAGGAGCAGGCGCATCTCAGCTATTTTGACGGGCAAATCATATCGCGCGATGTGCGCCCGACCGTGTTTTCGCCATTTTGGGATATGGCCGGATTTGCGCTCGGCGCGGCGACAGCTTTAATGGGCGAAAAAGCCGCGATGGCCTGCACGGCGGCGGTTGAGACGGAAATTGACGCCCATTATGCGGCGCAATTGGCAGAGCTGGAGGCGGCTGATGCCGCACCGGAATTGCGCGAAAAAATCGAAGCCTTCCGTGCTGATGAAGCCGAACACCGCGAAACCGCTTTGGCCGAAGGTGCGGAACAGGCGCCAGCCTATCCGCTGATGACGCAAATCATCCGCATGGGCTGTCGCGCGGCGATTAAACTGTCGGAAAAATACTGACGCTGACCCGCTTGCTGCCTTACGGCTCCAGCTCAGTGTCCCAATAGAGATAATCCTGCCAGCTTTCATGGCAATAATTGGGCGGGAAACGCCGTCCATTTTCATGCAATTCATAGACGCTGGGCTGGCGCGGTTTATTGCGCGGAAACATGCCTGCCTGTTTCGGCATCCGCCCGCCTTTTCGTAGATTGCATGGCGAGCAGGCCGCCACGACATTTTCCCAAGTTGTGCGGCCACCGGCACGGCGCGGTATCACATGGTCAAAGGTCAAATCTTGCGGTGCGCCGCAATATTGGCAGGAAAACCCGTCGCGCAGAAAAACATTAAAGCGGGTGAAGGCGGGAAAGCGCGGCGGCTTGACATAGGTTTTCAGCGACACAACCGAAGGCAGCACAAAATCGGTCGAGGGCGAGTGAACCACAGTGTCATATTCCGAGACAATGTTCACCCTATCGAGAAACACCGCTTTTAGAGTGTCCTGCCAAGACCAAAGCGACAGCGGATAATAGCTGAGTGGGCGGAAATCGGCATTGAGGACAAGCGCCGGACAGCTTTCCGGGTTTTTGAAGTCAGGCGGGCTGGCCTTCACATAATCTTTTATGTCAGGTCGGCTTGTCTGCATGTCACGGCTTCCTATCAGTGCTTCCCGTCTGTTTGCCCTGTCTGTCTGCTCTTGTGCCGGCATGATTGCGAATCATGCCACGACTTCATTATGCCCTAAATCAATAAAGAATTGTTACACGCAAGACTTGCGTATTTTGCTTTGTCTGTTCAAGTGACCAAAAGTCACACGTTATAATTGTGCCGCTTGGGACTTATTGGCTGCCTAATTTGCCATTATAATAAGTCCATAAAAGCCGCGCCGCCGCCGCCCGATGCGGTTGCCAGACCTGCGCCAGCGCGGCCAATTCGGCGGCATCGGGACGGGTATTGCGGCGGTAAAGCATTTTATAGGCTTGCTGCAAGGCCAAATCTCCGGCCGGAAACCGGTCGGGGCGGCCAAGGCAGAACAGCAAATAGCAATCCGCCGTCCACGGGCCAATGCCGGTCAGTGCCACCAATGTGTCAAACACGTTGTCATCTTCGGCGCGGCGCAAAGCGGTCAGATTGAGGCCATCTTCCACAATCGCCCGCGCCAGCCCGCGCAGATAGCGTTGCTTGGGGCGCGACACACCGCAAGCGGCCAGCGCCTCATCCGGCACGGCGAGTAATTGCGCCGGTGATTTATCGGGCAGAAGCGCATCAAAGCGCGCCTGTATGGCGCTTGCCGCCGCGGTTGAGACTTGCTGGCTGATAAGCAGGCGGCACAGGCCGTCAAACCCGTCAGCGCGCTTGCGTAAAGGGGGCAGACCATGTTTGTCATAAGCATGAGCGAGGCGGTCATCGCGTGCTGCCAGCCATTCCACCGCGCTTTGCAAATCAGCTTTCGATTTATATGCTTGCATCACGCAATTATGCAGCAGGAAGGCAAATGACGGAAGCAAAACCCGATAGCGGCGCACCGGCCGGCAACGGATTTGTGACGCGATTTGCGCCCAGCCCGAATGGCTGGTTGCATCTCGGCCATGCCTATTCTGCCCTGATGGCGGCACATTGCGCGGCACAGGCTGGCGGGACATGTATGCTGCGGATAGAAGATATTGATAGCGGACGCGCAAGGGCGCATTTCGTTGACGGCATATTTCAGGATTTGGAATGGCTGGGGCTGACATGGCCGCAACCGGTCATGCGCCAATCCGACCGGTTTGCGGTTTATGGCGATGCGCTCAAAACCTTGCGCGAAATGGGGCTGGTCTATCCGTGCTGGGCGACACGGCGCGAAATTGCCGAGGCGATTGCCGCATTTCCCGGCGGCGATGCCGCCTGGCCGCGCGACCCGGATGGCGCGCCGGTCTATCCCGGCCTGTATCGTGATATAGCCGACAGCCGCCGCCGCGAGCTGATGTGGGAGGGCGGCAGCTATGCTTGGCGACTGGATATGACGCGCGCCGTGGCTGAAGCCGAGCGCAAACAGGGCGGCGCGCTTTTTTATACCGAGCTTAATACGGGCGCGGCGCAACGCATGGCGGCAGATGCCGCCGCTTTTGGTGATGTGGTGGTTGCCCGCAAAGATGTGCCGACCAGCTATCATTTAAGCGTGGTGATTGATGATGCGGCGCAATATGTCACGCAAGTGACACGCGGGGCTGACTTAACCGCCGCGACCGCCATTCACCGCGTTTTGCAAGTGCTTCTTGACCTGCCGGAGCCGGATTATTTTCACCACCGGCTGATACGCGACATTTATGGGCGGCGGCTGTCAAAACAGGCTGGCGATAGCGGTTTTCGGGAACTGCGCCAGCAAGGTTTTGACCGCGAGGCTGTTCTGGCGCTTTTGCCCGCCCCTTTTGGGGATGGCTGAAACAGCCCCTTTCCGCGACCTTTTGGCAATTGAGACAGCTTGCCAAGTGCCACCAAGCGAGTATGCTGGGCAAATGAGTGCGGCGATTGAACAAATTGGCGAAACGCAAGACGCGCAGGCGCTTTTGGCGCTTTTACCCGAAGCCGTTTCGGCGCTGGACGGGCTGTATCATGGCTTGCGCGCACCGCTGCCTGCCTCCCATGCTGACAGCCAGACCGCCCGCCACGGGCGCGCTTGGGCGGCCACCTATATTGAAACATTACGCAGCCTTTCCGATTACAGCCATAATATGCAGGCGCAAAACCGGCTTGGCGCGCTTGAAACCGGGCTGGTGCTGATTGTCTGCGGTGAATATCTGAACCAGCTTGCCGGTGGGCTGGTCATGAGCCAGAACGAAATTATGCGACCGCAGGATATGGGATTGCCCAATCCTTTACCGGGATTTGACCATGCCGCGATTGACGCATTGCGCGCCCATGGCGACACACCGGCGCGGCGGGCTGACATGGCGCGGCTGATTGGTGAAACCGGCAGCGCCGAGGCTGATGCCGGTCTTGATGAAACCCACCGTCTTATCCGCGACCAGTTTCGCCGCTTTGCCGAGGAAAAAGTAACCCCGTTTGCCCATCAATGGCATTTGGACGATACGCTTATTCCGCTTGAACTGATTGGCGAAATGGCCGATTTGGGCGTATTCGGCCTGACCATACCGGAAGATTTTGGCGGTCTGGGCATGGGCAAACAGGCCATGTGTGTGGTCTCAGAAGAATTGTCGCGCGGCTATATTGGCGTTGGCTCGCTTGGCACGCGCACCGATATCGCCGCCGAGCTTATTATGCAAAATGGCACCGAGGCGCAAAAGCAGAAATTCCTGCCGGTGATTGCCGATGGCTCGGTTTTGCCGACCGCCGTGTTTACCGAGCCGGATACCGGTTCCGATTTGGCCGGTCTGGCGACACGGGCGGAAAAGACCGAGGGCGGCTATCTGGTCAATGGAAATAAGACATGGATAACCCATGGCGCACGCGCCGATGTGATGACGCTTTTGGCGCGCACCAATCCTGATGACAAGGGCTATGGCGGCCTGTCCATGTTTCTGGCTGAAAAACCGCGCGGCGATGACGCAAGCCCGTTTCCTGCCAAAGGCATGGCCGGTGGCGAAATTCATGTGCTGGGCTATCGCGGCATGAAGGAATATGACATTGCTTTTGACGGCTTCTTTATTGCCGATGATGCGCTGCTCGGCGGCGTGGAAGGGCGCGGCTTCAAACAGTTAATGCAGACATTTGAAAGCGCGCGCATCCAGACCGCGGCACGCGCCATTGGCGTGGCACAATCGGCGGTTGATGCGGCTTTGGCCTATGCGCTTGACCGCGAGCAATTCGGTCAGGCGATTTTCAATTTTGACCGCGTGGCCGGTAAAATTGTCATGATGGCGGCGGAAATACTGGCCGCGCGCCAACTCACCTATTTCGCTGCCCGCCGCAAGGATTCCGGCGACCGCTGCGACCTTGAAGCAGGCATGGCCAAATTGCTGGCCGCCCGCATTGCTTGGGCATGTGCCGATAATGCGCTGCAAGTGCATGGCGGCAATGGCTTTGCGCTGGAATATCCGGTCAGCCGGATATTGTGCGATGCGCGCATTTTGAACATTTTTGAGGGTGCGGCAGAAATTCAGGCCGATGTGATTGCGCGGCGTCTGGTTGAACCGGCGGCGCGTCCCGCTACATAATAAGACAGGCCAGCCATTGCGCCGGCACAAGACTATGGAGACACGCCTATGGGTTTTGTTGATTATCTGATACCGGTCGGGCTGGCGGCGGTGACACTGGTTTTGCTGGCAGGCTTGTTCAACATGTTGCGAAATGGCAGTGCCAGCACCTCGCAAAAACTGATGCGCTGGCGGGTCGGCCTGCAATTTGCCACGGTCACGCTGGTGATGATTGGCTATTATTTGTCCGGACGTTAGGCGCGCATGGTCAAGCTCACCAAAATCTACACCAAAACCGGCGATGACGGCTCAACCGCCTTGGCCGATGGCAGCCGCCGTGCCAAGCATGATTTACGCATTGCCACTTATGGTGCGGTGGACGAAGCCAATGCAGCGATTGGCCTGGCGCGGCTCTACACCGGCGCGATGCAAGAATTGGATGCGGTGCTGGCGCGGCTGCAAAATGATTTATTCGATTTGGGGGCTGATTTGGCGACGCCCGAAAATGTCGATTTCGAGGCTTTGCGGATTGTGCCGCAGCAAGTGGCGCGTTTGGAAAGCGAGATTGACAGGTTAAATGGCGATTTGGCGCCTTTGGAGAGTTTTATTCTGCCCGGCGGGCATCCGGCGGCGGCGCATTTGCATTTGGCACGCACCATTATGCGCCGTGCCGAGCGCATGCTGAGTGCCGCTACGGCTCAAAATGACGAGGTTTTTTCCGAACCGGCGCGCGCCTATATTAACCGCGCTTCCGACCTGTTATTTGTTGCCGCCCGCAGCGCCAATGCGGGCGAAAATGGTGAAGGTGATATTCTTTGGCAACCGGCCGCCACGCGCGCGTCGGAATAGCGGGTTCGTTATGCCGCAGGCGGCGCTGGCAATCACGAATTGACTTATTGCAAGTGACGTTTTACATCTTCGCCCACCGATTGTGAAAACGATCAAAACGGGGGAAAGACCTATGAAAATTCTCGTCCCGGTAAAGCGGGTTGTTGACTATAATGTTAAAATTCGGGTGAAGCCCGACCAAAGCGGCGTTGATTTGGCAAATGTGAAAATGTCAATGAATCCGTTTTGCGAAATTGCCGTCGAAGAGGCTGTCCGCTTGCAGGAAGCTGGCACGGCAACGGAAATTATTGTTGTTTCTGTCGGCCCGACACAAGCGCAGGAAACCATCCGCACCGCCTTGGCTATGGGCGCTGATCGCGGCATTTTGGTGCAGACCGATGAGGATATGGAGCCGCTGGGCATTGCCAAAATCCTGAAAGCGGTAATTGCCGAAGAACAGCCGGATTTGGTGATACTCGGCAAGCAGGCGATTGACGGCGACAATAACCAGACCGGTCAAATGCTGGCCGCGCTGCTGGGCTGGTCGCAAGGCACTTTTGCCTCCGAATTGTCGATTGACGGCGACAAGCTGAATGTCGTCCGCGAAATTGATGGCGGGCTGCAAACTGTGAAACTGGCCATGCCGGCCATTGTCACCACGGATTTGCGCTTGAATGAGCCGCGCTATGCCTCATTGCCCAATATCATGAAAGCCAAGAAAAAGCCGATTGATGAGAAAACCATTGCTGATTACGGCGTTGACGCCGCGCCGCGTCTGGAAATTGTCAAAGTTGCCGAGCCTGCCGCGCGCGAGGCCGGTGTGAAAGTGGAAACCGTCGGCGAATTGGTCGACAAGCTGAAAAACGAAGCAGGGGTGATATAATGAATACGCTGCTGATTGCCGAACACAATAACGCAACTCTGGCCGATGCGACCGTGAAAGCGGTCAACGCGGCTGCACAAATGGATGGTGACTTGCATATTCTGGTCGCCGGTGAAGGCTGCGCCACCGTCGCTGACCAAGCCGCCAAACTTGATGGTGTCGGCAAAGTTTTGCTGGCCGATGACGGGCAATACGCCAAACAATTGGCCGAGCCAATGGCCGCATTGGTGGTTTCGCTGGCCGATTCTTATGCGACGATTGCCTCGCCCGCCTCAACCAATGGCAAGAATTTCATGCCGCGCATTGCCGCTTTGCTCGATTGCTCGCAAGTGTCGGATATTATTGCCGTGCATGACGCCAATACATTTGAGCGCCCGATTTATGCTGGTAATGCCATTCAGACCGTGCGCGTCAATGAAGCGAAAAAAGCGATTACCATTCGCGCCACGGCCTTCCCGGCTGCCGGTGAGGGCGGCAGCGCGGCGATTGAAACCGTCGCCAATGCCGATAATCCCGGCCTGTCCGAGTTTATCGGCGAGGAATTGACCAAATCCGACCGCCCCGAACTGACATCGGCGAAAATCGTGATTTCCGGCGGGCGCGGCATGCAATCGGGCGATAATTTCCCGATGCTGGAAAAAGTCGCCGACAAGCTGGGCGCGGCTATGGGCGCCTCGCGCGCCGCTGTCGATGCGGGTTTTGTGCCGAATGATTATCAGGTCGGGCAGACCGGCAAGGTTGTCGCGCCTGAGCTTTATATTGCCGTTGGTATTTCCGGTGCGATTCAGCATTTGGCTGGCATGAAGGATTCCAAAGTTATCGTTGCCATCAATAAGGATGAAGAGGCACCGATTTTTCAGGTTGCCGATTACGGGCTGGTCGCTGATTTATTCGCCGCCGTGCCGGAGCTTGAAGAAGAGCTTGACAAAGCTGGCCTCTAAACGAAAATCTGTGCCAGTGCTGTCGGCGCTGGCATAAGCGAGGGGCAAAATATGGCGATAAGCCAGACAATAGGCATTATTGGTGCCGGACAAATGGGCAGCGGAATTGCCCATGTCTTTGCGCTGGCCGGTTATCAAGTCTTGCTCAATGATGTGTCGCAGGAGCGCATTGAAGCCGGTATCGCCACAATCAGCGGCAATCTGGCGCGCCAGACCGCGTCAGGGCGGGTCGAAGAAACCGCGCGTGACGCCGCGCTGGAGCGTCTTGCGCCGGCCGCCAGCCTGAACACTATGGAAAATGCCGATTTAGTGATTGAGGCCGCCAGCGAAAATGAAACGATAAAGCTGGATATTTTGCGCGAAGTCAGCGCCATTTTGAAACCCGACGCGCTGATTGCCTCCAATACCTCATCCCTGTCGATTACAAGACTGGCCGCCGCGACGGACAGGCCGGAAAAGTTTATCGGCATGCATTTCATGAATCCGGTTCCGGTGATGGAGCTGGTGGAAATCATTCGCGGCATTGCCACGGATGACGCCACTTTTGAGCAAATTGTCGCGATTGTCGAGACATTGGGCAAAACCTCCTGCGTGGCGGAAGATTTCCCCGCCTTTATCGTCAACCGGATTTTGCTGCCGATGATTAACGAAGCGGTTTATGCGCTTTATGAAGGCGTTGGCGGGGTGGAGAGCATAGACAAAGCCATGCGGTTGGGCGCCAATCACCGCATGGGGCCGTTTGAATTGGCCGATTTTATCGGGCTGGATACTTGTCTCAGCATTATGCAAGTGCTGTATGACGGGCTGGGCGACAGCAAATACCGCCCCTGCCCGCTTTTGGTCAAATATGTCGAGGCCGGTTGGCTGGGGCGCAAAACCGGTCGCGGCTTTTACGATTATAGCGGCGACGCGCCGGTCGCTACGCGCTGAGCATCAAGCAGATTGGCAATCAGCCTTTGCACGGAAGGCGCGTTCCAATCAGCCTCACCGGCCAATCTTCCGATTTCGTGTCCTTTTGCATCAATCACCAAAGTCGTCGGCAGACCGATAAGACCGGCATTGCGGGCTGATTTGTAGCTGCCATCATGGGCATGGGTGAGATGGGTAATGCCAAGCTCAGCCAAAAACTTGGCGGGGCGGTCAATTTTGCCGCGATCGAGCGACAGAGCCACCACCCGCACGGGGCTGTCGGCAAAATGGGCTTGCAAAGCGTCCAATTGCGGCATTTCCTTGCGGCAGGGCGCGCACCATGTCGCCCAGAAATTCAGCACCACAATCTCACTGGCAAAAGCCTCCAAACCGGTTGTGCGACCATCCGTCAGTGTGAAGGACATTGCCGGTAAGGGACGCGGTTGCGGATGCAGAATAAAATTCTCCGGCAAATTGGTTGGCATGTCGCCCGATAGGGCAGGCGCATCCATGGCATTGGCTTGGGCATCTGGCGACTTGCCTTTGCCCGTCTCGTTCAGGTAGAAGGTCAGAACACCGAGGGCGCAAAATGCGAGCAGCAGGGCGCGAACAGGTGTAAGATGTTTGGCGTTTTTGAAAAATGCCGATTTTGGCACGGGTGAAGGCACAGCTCTCTCCTGACTTGTGGAGTGATAAATGAGTAATCGTATGTGGGGCGGCCGGTTTGGTGGCGGCCCTGCCGATATAATGGAAGAAATTAACGCATCCATCGGATTTGACCAGCGCCTATTCGCGCAGGACATTCGGGGGTCGCTGGCGCATTGTGCCATGCTCAAGCAGCGCGGCATTATCGGCACTGATGATGCGGATGCCATTATGGCCGGGCTGAATGACATATTGGCGGAAATAGAAGCCGGACATTTTGCCTTTAGCCGCGCGCTGGAAGATATTCACATGAATATCGAGGCGCGGCTGACCGAGCTGGTCGGGCCTGCTGCCGGTCGGCTGCATACGGCGCGTTCGCGCAATGACCAGGTAGCGACCGATTTCCGGCTCTATCTGCGCGATATGATTGACCATTTAAGCGAACAGATAAACGCGCTAATGCAGGTTTTGGTGGACAAGGCCGACACGCATGCCGCCGCCATCATGCCCGGCTTCACCCATTTGCAACCGGCGCAGCCCGTGACTTTCGGCCATCATTTGCTGGCCTATGTGGAAATGCTGTCGCGCGATAATGGGCGGCTGCAAGATGCGCGCAAAAGGCTGAATGAAAGCCCGCTTGGTGCGGCTGCGCTGGCTGGCACATCTTTCCCGATTGACCGGCACATGACCGCCAAAGCGCTCGGTTTTGACCAACCGACCGGCAATTCGATGGACAGCGTGTCGGCGCGTGATTTTGCGCTTGAAACCCTGTCGGCGGCGGCGATTTGCGCCACGCATTTATCGCGTTTAGCCGAAGAAATTGTCATCTTTGCGTCATCCGGTTTCGACTTTTTCACCCTGCCCGATGCGTTTTCGACCGGTTCATCCATCATGCCGCAAAAGCGCAATCCGGACGCCGCAGAGCTTATTCGCGCCAAAACCGGTCGGATATTGGGCGCGCTGACCGGGCTGATGGTGGTGATGAAAGGTCTGCCTTTGGCCTATTCCAAAGACATGCAGGAAGACAAGGAAGGCACATTTGACGCGCTCGACAGCCTGTCACTGGCGCTGGCCGCCATGACCGGCATGATGGCCGCGCTGGAGGCCGATACAGACGCCATGCAAGCGGCAGCCGAAGCCGGTTTTTCAACCGCCACCGATTTAGCCGACTGGCTGGTGCGGGTCGCTGATTTGCCGTTTCGCGAAGCGCATCATGTTACCGGCGCGCTGGTGGCACTGGCCGAGAAAAACGCATGCGGGCTGGCTGAGATATCATTGGCCGATATGCAGGCGGTCGAGCCGCGCATCACGGATGATATTTTTTCCGTGCTGAGTGTTGAAAACTCAGTCGCCAGCCGCACCAGTCATGGCGGCACAGCACCGGATAATGTGCGCGCCATGGTCGCATATTGGCGCGACCGGCTGGGAGATGGGTCATGAGGCGCTTGCGCGATGTGTTTACCGCATTAACCCTATTTGCCGTGCTGGCTGCGCTGCCCGCTTGCGGCAAGCGCGGCGCGCTGAAATTGCCCTATCTGAGCGACGCAATAGCGGCTGCACATATGGCGGAAGGGCAAGGCTGATGGACTTCTTCACCTATCACAATGGCGCGCTGCATGCGGAAAATGTCGCCGTGGCCGATATTGCCGAGGCTGTCGGCACACCGTTTTTTTGCTACAGCCGCGCCACGCTGGAGCATCATTACAAAGTGCTGGACAATGCGCTTGCCGATGCCGGTCTGAGCGACAGGCTGATTTGCTATTCGGTCAAAGCCAATTCCAATTTGGCGGTTATCAATACGCTGGCGCAGCTTGGCTCCGGCGCTGATATTGTGTCACAGGGCGAATTGGTGCGGGCTTTGCGCGCCGGTATCGCGGCAGACAAAATTGTCTTTTCCGGTGTTGGCAAAACCGCCGATGAAATGCGCGCCGCGCTTGAGGCGGGTATTGCTCAATTCAATGTCGAAAGCGTCAATGAGATTGACATGCTCGACGCGGTGGCCTGTGCTATGGGCAAAACCGCCAAAATCGCTTTGCGCGTCAATCCTGATATTGATGCTGGCACGCATGAAAAAATCTCCACCGGCAAGGCGGAAAACAAGTTTGGTATTGCTTGGGAAGAAGCCGAGGCGGCCTATGCCCATGCTGGCAGCTTAACCGGCATTGATGTGTGCGGCATTGACATTCACATTGGCAGCCAAATCACCGATTTGGCGCCATTTCGCGCGGCGTTTGAAAAAACCGCCCAATTGCTGACGCGGCTACGCGCGGCTGGGCATAAGATAACGCGGCTTGACTTGGGCGGCGGGCTGGGCGTGCCTTATGACAAAACCGGCAATGACGCGCCGCCCGACCCGGCGGCCTATGCGGCGCTGATTGGGGAATTATTTGCCGATGCGGGCTGTCAAATCATGCTTGAGCCGGGTCGCCTGATTGCTGCCAATGCCGGGATTCTGGTCGGCTCGGTTGTCCGCAGCAAATATGGTCGGGCGAAAAATTTCATGATTATTGATGCTGCCATGACCGAATTGCTGCGCCCCACGCTTTATGGCGCGCATCATCATATTGCGCCGGTGCGCGACAGCACGGGCGACAATCGCGCATGGGATATTGTCGGGCCGGTTTGCGAAAGCGGCGATTTTCTTGGCCTCGCCCGCGATTTGCCGGAACTGGCAGAAGGTGATTTGCTGGCCGTGTTTACCGCCGGCGCTTATGGGGCGTCGCTCGGCTCGCAATATAATACCCGCGCACCGGCGCCGGAGATATTGGTTGATGGCGATAATTTCCACATTGTCCGCCGCCGCCCCGATTATGACGATATGCTAAAGCTGGAATCCCTGCCCGAATAGCGCATAATAGGGCAAAGCGCTTTTGCGGGAGAGAAAATGATCCGGCTTGAAAATGTCAGTTTGCGATATCAGGACGGCCCCGATGTGCTGCAAGATATCAGCCTTGAGCTGGAGGAGGGGTCGTTTCATTTCCTTTCCGGCCCGTCCGGTGCGGGAAAAACCTCGCTCTTGCGGCTGATTTTTCTCGCGCACCGGCCAAGCGCCGGTCGGGTTTTTCTGCTCGACAAAGATGTCAGCCGGATGAAGCGCAAGCAACTTGCCCTGATGCGGCGTCAACTCGGCGTTGTGTTTCAAGATTTCAGGCTGATTGACCATTTATCGGTTTATGACAATGTGACCCTGCCCTTGCGTATTGCCGGTGTGCGTGAAGCCAATTATCGCGCCAATGCGATTGAATTGCTGGAATGGGTCGGGCTGGGTCATCAGCTCAAGGCGCATCCCGCCACATTGTCGGGCGGCGAGCAACAACGCGCGGCCATTGCCCGTTCGGTCATTACCCGCCCGCAAATTATTATTGCCGATGAGCCGACCGGCAATGTTGACCCGGATATGGGCGTTCGGCTGATACGCCTGTTCAACGAATTGAATAAAATGGGGACGACATTGCTGATTGCCACCCATGACGCACAATTATGGCAGCATTTCCCGCACCCGCGCCTGCATCTGGAAAATCATCATATCAGCATGTTCGGTGCCGAGGTGGCGCAATGAGCCAGACCGCACCAGACCCGCTTGACGGCCATCGCCCGGCCGCTATTTTGCCGCCGCGCAATCTGGCCGGGCCGGCTTTGGTGGCGGTGACGATGGTCATGTCATTTCTGGCGTGTCTGGCGCTTGGCAACAGCCTGCTGGCAAATCAAGCCGCCGAGCGTTGGCTGGCGCGCGCCACAAGTGCGGTGAGCGTGCAGATTGTTGAGACGCGGGCGCAAACGGCGGATGAGCAATTGCCGGTCGTCTTGCGGGTGATTGACGCCATGCCCGGCATTGCCTCGGTGCGGGTTCTCGAAAAGCCGGAACTTATCGGCCTGCTGGAGCCTTGGCTGGGCAGCGGCAATGTCGGCGATGATTTGCCCCTGCCCGTGCTGATTGAAATCCATCCGGATGCCAGCGGTGATTTTCCCGCCGACGCGCTGTCAGTGGAATTGCAATCAGTCGCGCCCGGCGCGCGGCTCGACACGCATGGCAAATGGCGGCAAACGCTGGAAGGCGCAGCGCGGGCGCTGAATTTTTTCGCCGCCCTTGTCTTGACTATGGTGACATTGGCGACCGGCACGGTGATTTTATTTGCCACCCGCGCCGGATTGCTCGCCAATCAGGAAATCCTTGATGTGCTGCACCAGATTGGCGCGCATGACAGCTATATTTCGCGCCGCTTTGAAGGCCATTTTGTCCGCCTCACCCTGCTGGCCGCTTTATCCGGCACTTTGGCGGCCTGCCTGTTTTTCTATCTGTTTGGCACAATTCTGCCCGATGCGCGCAATAGCGATTTATATATTTGGCTGTTGCCCGTGCCACTCGGCGCGGTTTTTCTGAGCTGGCAGGTCACCCGCCACCATGTCGTCCGCAATTTGCGCGCGCGATTATAAAGGCGCATGAAGAACCACTATGTCACGCTTTGACCCGCCACCGGAAACCCTCCAGAGCCGCAAGCTGAAACAGAGCCTTGCCGGTGTGGCGATAAGCGGTCTGGCGCTGTTCATTGTGTTTTTTATTGTCTTTGCCAATAATCTGCCGCGTCCGCCCGAAAATGTGCCAAAGGCTGATGGCATTGTGGTCTTTACCGGCACGGCCAATGAAAGAATGATTGTCGGCATGGAATTGCTGCACGCAAATAAAGGCCAGCGATTGCTGATTTCCGGCGTTTATGAAGACCAGTCCTTTGAGACAATTTTGGCACAAGTGCCGGATATTCGGGATGCGGTTGCCTGCTGTATCGACCTCGACCCGCGCGCCACCAATACGGTGCAAAATGCCGCGCAGACAGCAATTTGGGCGCAAGTGCATGACTTTAATTCGCTGATTATTGTTACCAGCGCTCATCATGTGCCGCGCGCCTTTCTTGAAATGCGCCGCGCCATGCCGACCATGCGCCTGTCGGCTTGGCCTGTGGTTCCGGCCAATGTGAAGCTGGAAGCATGGTGGCGATACCCCGGCACGTTTTCGCTTTTGCTGGGCGAATATGTTCGCTACCTCTATGCGCTGGCTGGCCTTCCCGGCAGTGACTGACAGGTGATGCAAGCGTGCGCGTAACACAGGACAATAAGACAGACCGGCAAGCAAGCCCGCAAAGCCGCTGGCTGCTGGTCGCGCCTTTTTTGGGGCTGGCCGGATTATTCGGCGTCTATTTCGGCTTTTGGCATTTTGCCGGACAAAAAGTGCTGGCGGTTTTGCAGGAAAATGGCACGCAATGGGAACAGGCCAAGGCTTCCGGCTTTCCGGCGCGGCTGACACTGGATATTGACCGACCCGCTTGGGCTGATGAGACAATGCGCTGGCAAAATGATGCGCTGCGTCTGACCGTCATGCCGTGGCGTCCCAATCATGCCGTGCTGGATATGAAAGGCGCGCACAAGATTGCCCTGCCGCGGGGCGATATCACCATCCGCCATGCCGGCAATATGGCCAGCGCCGTTGTCGATTTGACCGGCCCGTTGCGGCTGGCTTTCGAATTACAAAAACCCGATGCCCGATTTGCTTTTGGTGGAACCGGCATCACCATGTGGGCTGACAGTTTTGCCGCCTTTTTGCGCCGCCGGATTGATGCGCCGAGCAATGACGGCGCACCGCGCTATGACATGGCACTGCGCGGGCGCAATTTGGTGATTGACGATAATGCGCCTTTGCCGCGTTTTGACATGCAGCTCGACATTCCGGCCGCCATGCTGGGCGGCATGGAGAATATCGCGCAATTTTCAGGCCAGCAGATCGGGGTGGAAAAGCTGACGCTGGAGCGCCGCAATGTCACCCTGCTCGGCAAGGGTGTATTGCGTTTTGGCGCAGACGGGCTGATGGCCGGCCAGCTTGATTTCGATGTCGTTAATCTGGTCGCTTTGCTGGAAACGCTGGAGGAGTTTGGTCTGGCCGACCGGCGCGAGCGCAAACGTCTGTTGTTTTTGGCCGGACTGGCTTCTGCCCTGACCGGCAAGACCGGCGACCGGTTATCTGTGCCGCTTATCTTCAAAAATGGCCGCAGCATGATAGGCCCGCTGGATATTGGTTCCGCGCCGCGCTGGCGTTAATCAGTTT
Organism: Rhodobiaceae bacterium; assembly: GCA_038123715.1. Classification (GTDB taxonomy): domain Bacteria; phylum Pseudomonadota; class Alphaproteobacteria; order RS24; family RS24; genus JAYPAN01. The sequence goes on from JAYPAN010000003.1 coordinate 89,085, forward strand.
CGCTGGCGTCGCGCTGGTCGCGCCCGAAATTGGGCAGGTCAACATCTTGTCCGGCTTCAATAATGCTGCGCCGGATGGAGCGCGTGGTGGTGAATGTGTTTTCCAAATAATCACCATCACCGTGCCGAATGGCGCGCTGCAAAACGGTCAGGTCTTCGCTGAAACGCCCCAGCATTTCCAGCACGGCCTCTTTGTTTTGCAGAAAAATATCGCGCCACATAATCGGGTCGGAGGCGGCGATACGGGTGAAATCGCGGAAACCGCTGGCCGAGTATTTAATCACCGCGCTGCGTGTGTCATTTTCAAGCTGCGCCGCCGTGCCGACGATATTATAGGCAATCAGATGCGGTAAATGGCTGGTAATGGCCAGCACCAAATCATGATGGCCGGCATCCATAAACTCAACCTCGCTGCCCATTTGCCGCCATAAATTGGCAATGGTTTCTACCGCATAAAGATTGGCGTCACCTTCCGGCGTCAAAATGCACCAGCGTCCCTCAAATAATTCGGCAAAACCGGCATCGGGGCCGGATTGCTCCGTGCCGGCAATCGGATGACCCGGCACCAAATGAACACGGTCTTGCAATAATGGCTTTATGTCGCCAATCACCCCCGCCTTGACCGAGCCGACATCAGTGATAATCGCGCCGTCTTTCAAAGTCGGCACTATTTTTTCGGCCAGCGCCTTAATCGCGCTGAGTGGCGTGTTGAAAAACACAATATCGGCCTCGGCACAGGCGGCTTCCGGCGTATCATGCACGCTATCCACAAAACCCAAAGCCGCCGCACGCGCGCGGGTTTTCTCCGAGCGCGCATAGCCCGACACATGCGCCGCCAGCCCATATTTTTTGAAAGCATGGCCGAGCGAGGAGCCGATAAGACCCAAGCCCAAAAGCGCGATAATTGGCTGGCTCATTTTGCTGTGTCCAAAAAACCGGCCAGCGCATCAATGGCAGCGCGATTGCCCGCTTGTGTGCCGACACTCAGCCGCAGCGCATGGGGCAAATCATAAGCCGCCAGCCCGCGCGGGATAACCCCATGCGCGCACATGGCCGTTTCGGCCGCCTGCGCCTGTTCGGGCGAGGCAAATTCAATCAGCACAAAATTGGCCTGCCCGCCGCGCACAGCGAGGCCAAGCCCGCCAATTTGCTGGCACAGCCAATCGCGCCATTGCGTATTATGCGCCCGCGACTGGGTGATATGCGCCTGATCATCCAAAGCGGCAAGCCCGGCGCACAGCGCGGCTTGATTGACATTAAACGGCGCGCGCAAGCGGTTCAGCACATCGGCAATGCCGGGCGGGCAATAGCCCCAACCGAGCCGCAAACCAGCCAACCCATAGGCTTTTGAAAAAGTCCGCGTCGTCACCACATTGGCATTGTCGTCAACCAAATCAAAGCCGTGCGGATAGATATCTGGCTCGACATATTCGGCATAAGCCCCGTCCAGCACCAATATCACATGGTCGGGCAATCCGGCATGCAGGCGGGCAATCGCGTCGCGCCCCAGCATCGTGCCGGTCGGATTGTTCGGATTGGCCAAAAACACAATTTTCGTTGCATCATCGACGCTGGCCAGCAGCGCATCAACATCTGCCGTCAAATCCTTTTCCGGCACGCTTATGGTGTCAGCCCCCGCCGCGCGCGAGGCCAGCTTGTAAATCAGAAAGCCATGCGCGCTGTGCAGCATATTGTCGCCTGGCGCCAGATAGGCTTGCGCCAGTAATTGCAAAATATCATCCGAGCCATTGCCGCAAATAATCCGGTCGGCCTCAATACCGTTCAGCGCGGCCAGCTTGTCGCGCAAAGCGCGCGCGCCGCCATCAGGATAAATCGCCAGAGACGGCAAATCGGCCAGCGCCGCCAAAGCCGCGGGACTCGCGCCAAGCGGGTTTTCATTGGCCGACAGCTTATACGGGTCGGCAATGCCCTCAACGCTCTCACGCCCGCCAATATAGGGCGGCAGGTCGGATAAAGGCGGGCGCGGGCGCGGCGCGCTCATACCCCACCCCCATTGGCAATAAGCGGCTGCGGGCAATTGCCCAGCCAAACCGCCTGCCCGTCAAAAATCTCGGCAATCATGTCGGCGTCAAAAGCGCCATTCAGCGCCACAATATAAGCTGTTTCATCGCTGCACAAAGCCACTGCGCCATCCAATGCCGCTTGGGCGGCTTCGCCCAAATTAGCGCCATCATCGGCTTGCATGGCGGCAACGGCAAGCCGCACCAAAGTCAAGCCTGGTTCAGTCAAATCCAAAGGCACAGCGCCATAGCACAGCGCCGTCACCGGCGTCAGCACCGGCAGAAGATTGAACACGCAAGCCCCATTTGACGCAATTTCCAACCCGCCGGTCGCCAGCGCCGCTTCAGGCGGCAAAACGGCAAGGCTGCGCGGGTTCTTCTGCACAACATCCACCGCATCACGGGCATTGTCGCAAAGCTGATAATCCAAAGATGCGCCAAAATGAGCGCGCGCCTCGGCTTGCGTTTGCTCCAGTGTCACAATCGTCAAACCGCCCTGCTGCGCCAATGAGCCGCCGATAATTTCGCGCCAAATCGCCAGAAAACCGGCCAATGGCAAAGCCGGCGCAACATGCGCCTGCCAATCGGCCAGTGCCACCATTTGCGCCGCTTCGCGCCAAGGCCGCACCGGCAAAAGCGCCCCGTCATCAGCCTTTGCCGCAATCACATGGTCAACCAAATCGGCACGCGCTTTCAGCAAGGCGCGCAATTCGGCATCAACACTGTCAATCTGCGCGCGCAGGCTGGAAAGCGCCGGTTTGTCGAGAATTTGCGTCATGGCTTTGTCATCGTCACTCATCTCGCCTAGTCATAAGCCGCCAAGCGTTGTAAATCAAAGGAAAGATTGACATTTTTGGTTGGAAGGCGCATCTGTTCCGGCCATAAGTATTGGCGGCGACGGCGCGCGGAGTTAGGATTTGCACGGTGACACACGGCACGACAATTGAGGATGACGCTATACCGGGTGCGGCGGTGACCACTTTATCCGGTGTTGATTTGCGTCTGGACAATGGCTCAGTGCTGCCTGATATCAGCATTGCGTGGCGTGCCTTTGGCCAGATGAATAAAGACAAATCCAATGTCGTGCTGATTTGCCATGCGCTGACCGGCGACCATCACCCGTCCGGCGACAATCCGCTGACCGGCAAGGAAGGCTGGTGGTCGCGTGTGGTCGGGCCGGGCAAGCCGATTGATACTGACCGCTATTATGTGATTTGCCAGAATGTGATTGGCGGTTGCGCCGGTTCAAGCGGCCCGGCAACGCAAAAGCCGGATGGCCGGGTTTACGGTCTTGATTTTCCCGTCATCACCATTGGCGATATGGTGCGCGCCCAAAATCTGCTGCTCGACCATTTGGGCATAAAGGATTTATTTTGTGTGATTGGCGGCTCTATGGGCGCGATGCAGACAATTCAATGGGCAGCAGCGCATGGCGAGCGTGTATTCGCGGCTGTGCCGATTGCCGGTTCAGCGCGCCATTCCTCGCAGAATATCGCCTTTCACGAGGTTGGGCGGCAAGCCATATTGGCCGACCCGAATTGGCATGGCGGCACTTATCACGACCAGGACGAACACCCGCGCAAAGGTCTGGCTGTGGCGCGTATGGCAGCTCATATCACTTATCTGTCGGAAGCCGCGCTGCAACGCAAATTCGGGCGCAATCTGCAAGACCGCGAGAAAGTCAGCTATGGCTTTGATGCCGATTTCCAGATTGAAAGCTATTTGCGTCATCAGGGCGTGACTTTTGTCGAGCGTTTTGACGCCAACAGCTATCTCTATATCACGCGGGCAATGGATTATTTCGACATAGCCGCCGACCATGGCGGGATATTGGCCGATGCATTTGTCGGCACAGCAACACGGTTTTGTGTCATGTCATTTACCAGCGATTGGCTGTTCCCCAGTTCGGAAAGCATTGCACTGGTGCGCGCGCTGAATGCCGCAGGCGCCAATGTCAGCTTTGTCGAAATCGAAAGCGATAAAGGGCATGATGCGTTTCTGCTCGACGAGCCGGAAATGGTCAGCACGCTAAGCGGCTTTCTTGAAGCTGCTGCCAAAGCGCGCGGTCTTGCGCCAAATGGCGACACAGATGCGGAGGCAGCAAATGATTGACCCACGCGCCAATGCAGCCGGTAATCTGGCCGAAAAGCGCATTGATTTGCGCCTTATCGCCGATATGGTGGAAGATGGCGCGCGGGTGCTGGATATTGGCTGCGGCGAGGGCGAATTGCTGGATATGCTGGTGCAATTGCGCCAGGCTGACGGACGCGGGCTGGAATTGAGCCAGGCCGGGGTGAATGCCTGTGTGGCGCGCGGCCTGTCCGTGGTGCAGGGCAATGCCGATACGGATTTGAGCTATTATCCCGACAATGGCTTTGACATGGTTATTCTGAGCCAGACTTTGCAGGCGACGCAAAAGCCGCATGATGTGTTGCGCGAAATGGCGCGGATTGGCAAACGGATGATTGTGTCCATTCCCAATTTCGGCCATTGGCAGGTGCGCCTCAACCTGTTGACTGGCGGGCGTATGCCGGAAACCGGCACGCTGTCGGCAAGCTGGTATGAAACCGCCAATATCCATTTATGCACTTTGCTCGATTTCAATGATTTATGCGACACGCTGGGTCTGAGTGTTGACCGCTGCATCACATTGTCCAATGGCCGCGCGCGCCATATTTCCGGCCCGCCCGGCAAGCGCCATAATTTACTGGCTGAAATGGCGGTTTATTTGCTGAAGCGCGGCTGAGTGCAGCTTATTTTTATCGGTAAAAGAGCTGGTTGAGGACAGCGCCGGACGCACCCGCACGCCTGCATAGTGCCATTGCCGCCTTTGCGCGCGCAAAGGCGCAGGCAGTTGTTTTTGCGCCTCGACCAACCACAGACCGCCAATTTGCGGCACAATATAACGCAACAAACCGGCAGGGCGCGCCAGTATTTCCTGCACGCGCACCGGTAATTGCGGCGGCATCATCAAAACCGGTTGCATGTCACGCAGCACAAAACCGGCCTGTTTGACCATGCGCCGCAATTGCCCGCGCGAATAAGGACGCCCCGTGCCAAAAGGTGTGCCATCGCGGCGCGCCCAAAAGCCGGTGCGGTTTGGCACGAGCATGATAACGCGACCATTTGGCACCAGCACCCGCCAGATTTCCCCCAGCAAGGCTTCGCTCTGATTGGCCGCTTCCAGCCCATGCACCATCAGCACACGATTGACCGACGCATCGCGCAATGGCCAATCGGTCTCCTGCACCAGCGCGGTCATGCGTCGCACCTCGGATGGGGCAATCATCACACCTTGCTGGCCGGGCATCAGAAAATGCCAATGGCCATCCGGCCATAATGCCGCGGCATAGGGCGGCGCATAGCCATAGCCGACCAGCACATCATCACCCGCTGGCGTCCAGCATTGGGCAATCGCGCGGGTAATTTGACGCTGCACCATTTGACCGCGCGGCGCGGCGTAAAATTCTGCCAAATCCAATATATCAACAGCCATGATTTACCATTTATACCGTATCGCCTATACTCGTGTCAGATTTGTTATCGGCGCGCGTCGTGAAACATGGCGCGCCCGTTTACGGGAGAAACCCATGACCCAGCTGGACATTGCCCAAATACCCTGCCTGAACGACAATTACGGCTATTTGCTGCATGATGCGGCAAGCGGCGAAACCGCCTGTATCGACACGCCCGAACCCGGCCCCATTCTGGCCGAACTGGAACGGCGCAATTGGCAATTGAGCCATATTTGGAACACCCATCACCATTGGGATCATGCCGGCAATAATCTGGAAATCAAACAGGCGACCGGCTGCCGGATTATCGGCCCGGCCGGTGAAGCCGATAAAATCCCCGGCATTGATGAGGCGGTCGATGATGGCGACACGATAAGCTTTGGCGGCCATGCGGTTCAGATATTCAATGTGGGCGGGCATACGCTGGGTCATATTGCCTATTATCTGCCCGATGCCGGTCTGGCCTTTGTTGGCGACAGCCTGTTCGCCTTGGGGTGCGGTCGGGTGTTTGAAGGCACAATGGCGCAAATGTGGGCAAGCCTTGAAAAGCTGGCTGGCCTGCCCGATGGCACGCTGATTTATTGCGCCCATGAATACACCGCCGCCAATGCCGCTTTTGCCGCGACCATTGACCCGGACAATGCCGCTTTGCAGGCGCGAATTGCCGACATCACTGCCTTGCGGTCGCAGAACAAGCCGACCGTGCCGACCGAGATTGGGCTGGAGCGTGCCACCAATCCGTTTTTGCGCGTCGCCGACCCGGCTATTCGGGCGCGGCTCAATATGGCTCATGCCGAAAATGTTGATGTTTTTGCCGAAATCCGTAGCCGCAAGGATAATTTCTGAGGGATGCGAGATAATGCACAGGCATTTGCCACACGCTTTCCTGCCACATTGTCGGCGCGGCAAGTGGCCGACGCATTGGGTTTGCAACCGACACCGCCCATTGATGACGCCATAGCTGCCCCCTATGCTACCCCCTATGCTGAAGGCTTGACGCACAGCGCGACCGGCTGGCAACGCCTTATGCTGCTCGACAGTGACGGCTTTTACAGCTGGCAACGCCTGTCGCAGGCGCAAAGCTGGCACTGGCTGGCCGGTGCGCCGGTGGTGGTGACCGCCTCGCCGGACGGGCATGACGCGCAGGCCGCCCATCTTGGCCCTGACGCGGCGCTGAACCAGCAGGCGCGCTTGGATTTTGCCGCCCATATCTGGCAGACAGCCACCACATTGGGCGCTTGGAGTCTGGTGCGCTGCGACACCGAGGCCGCGCCCGATGCGGCCAGTATTGAAATGGCGTCGCCGGATTGGTTTCCCAAACCGCGCGCGCCGAAAGCCGGAAGCCGCTAATGCTCACATTCCATTGCCCCGAAAGCCAAACCCGTGTCGAGGAAATTGATTGGATTGCGCCTGAAGCGGTCTTTGCACCCGTCGCTGACCAGCCCGGCGCACTGTGGCTGGACAGTTCCGACAATGACCATCCGGCAGGGCGCTATAGTTTTATTATGGCCGATGCCGAACAGGTGATTATGAAACAAGCCCATGAAGCCAAAGCCGGGTTTGACGCGATTGACCGCCTATTGCATGTCCGCACACATGCATGGCGCAATTTGCCGCCCGATATGGATGCCATGCTGCCGCCTTTTCGCGGCGGTATCGCCGGTATGCTGGCCTATGATTTGGGCGCGGGGTTGGACAATGCGGTGCAGATTAAAGCCCAAGACCGGCTTGGCCTGCCGGCCATGGCGCTGGGGGTATATGGCAGCGTGCTGGCTTTCGACCACCGGCAAGGCCGCTGTTTTATTCTGCTGACCGGCTGCGGTGATGGCAAAAAGGCAGAGGCCGCGCTGAGAATATGGCATGACCGCATTGGCGCGGCGCGCGCCAAAACCTTGGCCGCCTTGACCGGCTTAACCGCCTTGGCAGATGACAATCTCGGCACGCCGCCACTGGCTGATGCCCTGCACAGTAATTTCACCCGCAGCGAATATGAAAACACGGTGCAGAACATTATTGACCGGATTTTGGCAGGCGAGATTTTTCAGGCCAATCTGGCGCAATGTTTTTCCGCCCGTCTGGCTGCGACTGACACCGGCTTTGCCTATTATCGCCGCCTGCGCCGTATCAGCCCGGCTCCATTTTCCGCCTATGGCTGCTTTGACGATTTTGCCTTGGCCTCGGCCTCGCCCGAACGGTTTTTGCACTGCCGTGACAATCTGGTTGAAACCCGCCCGATAAAAGGCACTATGCCGCGCTTGCGCGATGCCAAAGCCGACCGCCAAATTGCCGAAACCTTGCTGGCATCGGAAAAAGACCGCGCCGAAAATGTGATGATTGTCGATTTGCTGCGTAATGATTTGGCGCGTGCCTGCGCCGATGGCACGATTGACGTGCCGCAATTATGTGCGCTTGAGAGCTTTTCCAATGTGCATCATCTGGTCTCCACTGTGCGCGGCCGCTTGGCCGAGGGCAAAAGCGCGGCCAATGTCATGCGCGCTTGCTTTCCCGGCGGCTCAATCACCGGCGCGCCGAAAATCCGCGCCATGCAGGTGATTGACCAATTGGAACCCATGCGGCGTGGGCCATTTTACGGGAGCCTGTGCTGGCTTGGCTTTGACGGCAGAATGGACAGCAATATCCTTATTCGCACCGCCCTTTTGCGTGGCCGCGATATCAGCTTTCAGGCCGGCGGCGGTATTGTCGCCGACAGCCAACCGCCGGTGGAATATGAGGAAACGCTGAACAAGGCGCGCGGTCTGGCGCTGGCTTTGGGCGAAGATATTGACCGCTTCACCGCGCTCGCATCACCAGCGCCGGTTTCGGAGCAAGCCGGATGATTGTTGTCATTGACCATTTTGACAGTTTCGTTGAAACGCTGGCGCGCTATTTGCGCGAAGCCGGTGAGCCGGTAGTGACCATTCGGCAAAATGCACCGCTGGGGGATATTCTGGCGCATCAGCCAAAAGCGCTTATTCTTTCGCCCGGCCCCGGCACGCCGGATGAAACCGGCATCAGCCTTGGGCTGCTGGCCGCTTGCCCGCCTGATATGCCAGTGCTGGGTGTGTGCCTTGGTCATCAGACTTTGGCGCAGGCTTTTGGCGGCACGGTCGGGCGCGCGCTCGAACCCATGCATGGCAAAGCCTCATCCATTCACCATAATGGCGACGGCCTGTTTGCCGGTCTGCCCCAGCCCATGCAGGCGGGTCGTTATCATGCGCTGATTGTCGAAAAGCTGCCCGATTGCCTGCGCGCAACCGCGCACAGCGCCAAGGGCGAAATCATGGCTTTCGCGCATGTCAGCCGACCGGTTTTTGGTGTGCAGTTTCACCCGGAATCAATCCTGACCCCGCATGGCCGGTTATTGATTGACAATTTTCTGGCCTGCATGAAGCAGCACCGGCCAGCACCGGAGAGCGTGTGATGGCGGCGGTGTTAATCAATGGTCAGCCGATCGCGCCAGCACAACTGGCTTTGGCGCAAGATCGCGGCCTGCTGCTGGGCGAAAGCGTGTTTGAAACCGTGCTGGTCAAAAATGGCATACCGCAATTTTGGGAGGCGCATATAAAACGCTTGCGCGCGGCTTGTGATTTTTATGGCCTGAATCTGCCTGCCCATAATCTGCCAGCGCGCGATTTGGGCATGGCGCTGAAACAATGGGCGCGCGCGCTGCTGGCCGAAAACACTGCGGATGACCCCCAAGTGCTGCGGCTTACCATAAGCGGCGGGGCCGGTGGGCGCGGACTTGTGCCACAACAAGCGGCGGATGCGCTGTGCCTTGTCAGCCTGTCGCCAGCGCCGCCGCCATTGGCCTGTGTGAAACTTTATGTCAGCGATTATGGCCTATTGGCCGGCCAGCCCGATGCCGCGTTCAAAACCGGCAATTATTTGCCCAATATACAAGCGCGCAAACAGGCTATCGCGCATGGCGCTGATGAGGCGCTGATGCTCAATCAATGGGGACGCATTGCCTCGGCGGCGGCGGGCAATGTAATTGTTGAGACAGGCGATGGGCAATGGTTGACACCGGCGCTGGCGGAAGGCGCATTGCCCGGCATTATGCTGGCACAGCTGCGCCAATTGCCCGACAGCCCGATAAAGCAAGGCCAAGTGACGCCCGCCATGCTGGAAACGGCGCGGCATATTTTTATTTGCAACAGTGTGATGGAAATTGTCGCGGCGCATTTTGAAGCTGCTGACGCCTCACCGATAGAAGCGGCAACACAAAAGGCGCGCCAATGGCGCGCCCAACTGCCCGTCGAAACGGTGTTTTAATCTTTTGGTTGCAAGACCTGACGACCCCGATACATGCCGCTTTTCAAGTCAATATGGTGCGGGCGATGCAATTCGCCACTATCGGGGTTTTCAATATAGGTCGGGTTAGCCAGCGCATCGGTGGCGCGACGCATGCCGCGCTTCGAGCGTGTGGTTTTTCGCTTCGGAACAGCCATGTTCTCGTCTCCTGAATAAGTTGCGCGGGTTATACGCCAAACAGGGGCAGGCGTCCAGCCCCTTTACCTGATTTCATCTATCCGACTATTGCCCGGCCGTATCAACCCGCCACAGCTTGCCGCTATCGCCGCCTTCCGACAGAATATACAGCTTGCCATCCGGCCCTTGGCGGATATCGCGCAAGCGTTCGCCAATCTCGGTGAACAGGATTTGCTCGCTCACAGCCGCGCCATTTTCCATATCAACGCGCACCGCATAGTTAAAAACCAGCGCCGTCACGAATATATCGCCCTGCCAGTCCGGAAAATCTGCACCGCGATACAGCGCCATACCGCTAGGCCCGATTGAGGGCGTCCAGTATTTCAACGGCTGCACTGTGCCTTCATATTGCTGATAGGGGCTGATGCTGGCGCCGGAATAATCAAGCCCGTAAGTGGCAATCGGCCATCCATAATTATTGCCCGGCTCAATCAGATTCAATTCGTCGCCACCGCGCGGGCCATGCTCGGTCTGATAGACCAGGCCGCTTGGCGCGTCATAGATAATGCTTTGCGGATTGCGGTGGCCATATGACCAGATTTCCGGCTGCGCCGCATTATCATTGGCAAACGGGTTATCGGCAGGCACTTTGCCATTATCGGTGACACGCGCAATCACGCCGAAATGATTGCCGAGATTTTGCGCTTCCTCACGATAATCAAAACCGTCGCCCGCCGTTATCAGCAATGTCTTGTCAGCCATAAAGGCCATGCGCCCGCCATAATGCACGGCTATATCCTTGGCCGGTGCGGTTTCAAATATGGTTCTCACATCTTCCAGTGCCGTGCCGGTGAAGCGCCCGCGCACGACACGCAATTTATTATCCGAGGATTTGCCCGCCGCCAGCGAAAGATAAACAAAACCGTTTTCGGCAAAATCCGGATGCAGCACAATATCCATCAGCCCGCCCTGACCTGCATACAGGCTTTCCGGCACACCCTCAATCGGCGCTTTTTGCACCTCGCCATTGCGAACCAGGCGCAGCGCGCCGGATAATTCAGTCACCAGCATGTCGCCATTGGGCAGAAAGGCCAGCCCCCAAGGCATGTCAAGCCCGTCGGCAATCATGCTCAACCGGTAATCACCGGCGCGTGCCGGTGCGGCCAAAACCGCCATGCAGACAAGAGCCATCATTATTGACGCTATCCTATTATATATTGCCATTTTTGGCTTGCTCCCTGTTAAGATACCGAAACGCTTGAATTGTATAACATAAGCAGATTACAATCAGTTGCAAGCGCAGCGGAAACGCCATTGCAACGCATCCAAATCGGAGTCTTTGAAATGAAAAAAATTATTCCAAGCCTTGACCAATTTCTGGCCTTTCTGGTCGGATGGGTTGTGCTTGTTGTGCTTGGCGCAACGGTCAACACACAATTCGCGCTTGGCAGCTTGACCGATTTGGGCGTCCAGATACCATTTTCTGCCCGCATTGACACAACCTTCAAGGATATCGGCAATATGCTGCCCTTATTCGGGTCAATTTTCGGGCTGGGCTTTCTGATTGCCATGACGGTCGGGAATGTCATTTTTTCCATTGTCAAAATACTGCCCGATATGGTTTTCGCACTGGCCGGATTTGCCTCGGTCGGTGTCACCCTGTTGGCGCTGAAGGCGGCATTTCAAGTCACCGCCATTGGCGCGGCGCGCAATTGGGACGGATTTTTAATGCTTTGCCTGGCCGGGGCATTGGCTGGCTATGTGTTTTCGCTGGTCGCCATGCGCCGCCGCACCAGCCCGCCCCAACCGGCAGCACCGGTCGGGTCGTAAAGGCCGTCACAAACCGGTACTTTACTGCGCCGCTTTATATTCCAGACGTTTTTTGTGCAATAATGGCTCCGTATAGCCGCTTGGTTGCGCGCGCCCCTGAAACACCAAATCGCAAGCCGCGGCAAAGGCGGTGGAATTGTCCAAATCCGCCGCCATTGGCGTGTAATCGGCATCACCGGCATTTTGCCCATCCACCACGGCGGCCATGCGGCGCATGGTTTCCATAACTTGTGCTTCCGAGCAAATGCCGTGATGCAGCCAATTGGCAATATGCTGGCTGGAAATCCGCAAAGTGGCGCGGTCTTCCATCAGGCCAACATTATGAATATCCGGCACTTTCGAGCAGCCGACACCTTGGTCAATCCAGCGCACCACATAGCCGAGAATACCTTGTGCATTATTATCAAGTTCCTGCTGCACATCTTCCGGCGACCATTGCGGGTGGCTTTCCACAGGCATGGTCAGAATTGTATCAATCGAGGCACGGGTGCGGCTTTTCAGCGAATTTTGCACCGCTTCCACATCAACTTGATGATAATGAATCGCATGCAGCGTGGCGGCGGTTGGCGAGGGCGCCCAAGCACAATCAGCACCGGCTTTGGGCTGGCCGATTTTCTGCTCCAGCATGGCGGCCATCAAATCCGGCATCGCCCACATGCCCTTGCCGATTTGCGCCCGCCCCTGCAAACCGCAAGCCAGACCAATATCGACATTCCAGTCTTCATAGGCATTGAGCCAGCCCGACGCTTTCATATCGGCTTTGCGTATCATCGGCCCCATTTCCATTGAGGTGTGAATCTCATCGCCTGTGCGGTCAAGAAAACCGGTATTGATGAAAATCACCCGTGCTTTGGCGGCGCGAATACATTCCTTCAGATTCACCGTTGTCCGGCGTTCCTCATCCATAATGCCCATTTTCATGGTCAGGGCAGGCAGGCCAAGGGCGGCTTCAACCGCGCCAAACAGCGCATCGGCAAAGGCAACTTCTTCCGGCCCGTGCATTTTCGGCTTCACAATGTAAACCGAGCCGGATTTGCTGTTTTTCTGCGCCATGTCGGTTTTCGCCAAATCATGCTTGGCAAGCAGTCCGGTCACCAGCGCATCCATAATGCCTTCGGGTATTTCATCACCGCGATCGTCGAGAATGGCCGGATTGGTCATTAAATGGCCGACATTGCGAATGAGCATAAGCGACAGACCCGGCAAGGTGAAGCCCTGCCCGTCCGGCGCGGTATAATCGCGATTGGCGGCCAAAGAACGGGTCATGGTGCGGCCATTTTTTTCCATCTCAACCGATAAATCGCGCCGCATTAGGCCGAGCAGATTGCGATAGGTTTCGACCTTGTCTTCGGCATCCACCGCCGCAACCGAATCCTCGCAATCCATAATCGTGGTGACAGCGGATTCGAGAAACACATCGGCTACATGCGCCTTGTCGTCCTTGCCGATATTATGGCTTGCATCAATCCAAATCTCGGCGTGCAAATCATTGTTTTTCAACAATATGGCGTCGGGCGCATCAGCCGCGCCGCGATATCCGGCCAGCCGGTCAGCCTGCGCCAGTCCGGTCACGCCACCGGCATGGGTCGCCTGCAAAGCGCCATCGACAATTGCATAGGCGGTTACATCGCCATGCGCGACGCCGTCAAGCGGGGCAATCTCGTCGAGCAAGGCTTTGGCGCGGCGGATAACCTCATTGCCGCGCACCGGATTATAAGCACCGGCAGGCGATAAATCGCCGGATTGGTCAATCGCATCCGTGCCATAAAACGCATCATACAGGCTGCCCCAGCGCGCATTGGCGGCATTGACCGCAAAGCGGGCATTTTTCACCGGCACCACAAGTTGCGGGCCGGCGATTTTGGCAATCTCATCATCAACATTGGCGGTTTCAATGGTGAAATCCGACCCTTCCGGCACCAGATAGCCGATTTCCTGCAAAAACGCCTTATATTCGGCGGCATCATGCGGCGCGCCCTGACGCTGCTTGTGCCAATCATCAATTTGCGCTTGCAAGGCCTCACGCTTTTCCAGCAGCGCCTTATTGGTGTCGCGGTGGGCGTTCAGCACTTTGGCCGCCGCCGCCCAGAAATCATCGGCGCTGATATCCGTGCCAACCACCGCCTCATTGGCAATAAAATCCGCCAGTTCCGCCGCAATTTGCAGCCCGGCAATGTTTACGGTCTCGCTCATCATTTTCTCCCCGATTGCGTCTGACGGGCAAACTATAATTTTTTACCGCGCGCGACAATGGCGAATTGGCGCCGCGCACCAAATCGAAAAATAAAATTGGGAAAGTGCAGGCTTTACGAGTTTGGCATGGCGCGCTAGCCTGTTTTCAAGAAAATACAGGGAGGGAAAGATGAAGCTGGATTTTGCCACAACAGCCTTGCTGACCAATATGAAACTCAATGCGCTGCCGCCTTTCAGCGAATTGACACCGGATGAGGCGCGCCTTGTTTACAGCGAGCTTGCCAAATCACGCCGACGGGCAGGCACGGATAATGTTTCAGCCGAGGATATCAGCATTGCCACGACAGATGGCGCGACGATTGCGGCGCGTATTCTGCGCCCTGAAGGAGAAGCCAAAGCGGTGATTGTCTATTTTCACGGCGGCGGCTGGGTGATTGGCAATATCGATGATTTCGACCCGCTTGGCCGCAAGCTGGCCGAAGCCAATCAGGCGGTTATTGTCATGGTCAATTACCGCAAAGCGCCGGAACATGGCTTTCCGGTTCCGATGGATGATTGCTGGGCGGCGCTCAATCATGTCGCCGAGAATAAGCAAGCAATTGCCGGTGGAGATGTGCCGCTTTTCGTCATGGGCGACAGTGCCGGGGGCAATCTGGCCGCCGCCACCGCCCTGCGCGCGCGTGATGAAAACGGCCCGCAAATCGACATGCAGATTCTGGTCTATCCGGTGATTGACGGGCGGCGCGACACAGACAGCTATCACGCCCAAGACAAGCAATTATTTTTGACCGCCGAAAGCATGGACATGTTTTGGGATTATTATACGCCCAAGGAAAGCGACCGCCTCAACCCGCTGGCCTCGCCAATTCTGGCCGAAAAGCTGGACGGGCTGCCACCGGCCATTGTGATAACCGCCGAGTTTGATATTTTGCGCGATGAGGGCGAGGCCTATGCCGAAAGCCTGCGCGCCGCTGGTGTGCCGGTTATTGCCCGCCGCTTTGACCGGCAAATTCACGGCTTTTTCTCCATGAGTGACATTCTGCCGGTCGGCGCTCAAGCGCATGACTGGCTGGCCGGTGAAATTGACCGCTGGCTCAGCCCGCCGGCTGAAGTCGATGCGATTGTCGTCGGCGCCGGATTTTCCGGCATGTATCAGCTTCACAAGCTGCGCGATATGGGGCTGTCCGTGCGCGTCTTTGAAGCCGGTGATGATGTGGGCGGCACTTGGTATTGGAACCGCTATCCCGGCGCGCGGGTTGATATTGAAAGCCTCGCCTATTCCTATTCCTTTTCCGAAGAATTAGAGCAGGATTGGGTGTGGACGGAAAAATATGCCGCGCAACCTGAATTGTTGCGCTATTGCCAGCATGTCGCCGAGCGCTTTGATTTGCGCCGCGATATCAGTTTCAACACGCGGGTTGTCAGCGCCCATTATATGCAAGACAAGGCGGCATGGCTGGTGACAACCGATAGCGGCGAAAGGGTAACGGCCAATTATCTCATCATGGCGACCGGTGTCTTGTCCTCGGCCAAAACGCCGGATATTCCCGGCCGCGATGATTTCAAAGGTGACACTTACCAGACCGGTAGCTGGCCGCATGAAGGGGTTGATTTCACCGGCAAGCGTGTCGCTGTTATCGGCACTGGCTCCTCGGCTGTGCAATCCATCCCGTTAATTGCCGAACAGGCCAAGGAACTGGTCGTCTATCAACGCACCGCCGCCTATTCGACACCGGCTCATAACAGGCCGCTGACCAATGCGGAAATTTCCGACATGAAAGAGCATTACCGCGCATTTCGCGAGACGCAAAGGCTGGATGCTGCCGGTATTCCCAATCCGGAACGCCAGCCCGAATCCGTGTTTGATGTCAGCGAGGAAGAGCGCAACAGGCGGTTTGAGCAGGCTTGGGGTGAGGGGCTGTTGACCGGCTTGTCAGCCACTTTCAGCGATTTGGGCATCAATGAGGAAGCCAATAATCTGGTCGCCGAGTTTATCCGCGACCGGATACGCGCCACGGTAAAAGACGCGCAAACGGCGGAAGATTTGGTGCCAAAAGCCTATCCCTATGCCACCAAACGCCCCTGCATTGATACCAATTATTATGAAACCTATAATCGGGAAAATGTGTCGCTGGTCAATTTGCGCCGCACGCCGATTGAAACCATCACGCCGACCGGCATTGCCACCACGCAAGGCACGCAAGAGTTTGACGCGATTGTTTTTGCCACCGGTTTTGATGCCATGACCGGTGCGCTGATGGCGATTGACATTCGCGGCACGGACGGGCAAAGGCTGGCCGATGATTGGGCTGGCGGCCCGCGCTGCTATCTCGGTCTGGCGATATCCGGTTTTCCCAATCTGTTTACCATAACCGGCCCATCCAGCCCGTCTGTCTTGTCGAATATGCTGGTCTCGATTGAACAGCATGTCGATTGGGTGAGCGATTGTATTGGCTGGATGCGCGCCCATGATTACGCCAGCATTGAAGCCACGCAAGAGGCTGAGAATGAATGGGCCGACCATACAGCGCATCTGGCCGGGCTGACCTTATTGCCGAAAGCCGATAGCTGGTACATGGGCGCCAATGTGCCGGGCAAGCCGCGCATGTTCCTTGCCTATGTCGGCGGCGTCGGCGTTTACCGGAAAATATGCGACGCCATTGCCGCCGATGATTATCACGGCTTCAAAGTCACACCAAAAGCCGCATTGCAAATCGGGCAGCGCGCCCAAACGGCTGAAAGCGCCGCTTAGAGGAGGCTCGCATGCGTCTGCGCCAGATTTGCCTTGTCGCCCATGAGCTTGAACCGACACTGGCGCAATTATGCGCCCTGCTGCAAACCGACATTATCTATCGTGACCCCGGCGTCGCGCATTTCGGGCTGGCCAATGGCCTGCTGCAATCGGGCGGCGATTTCATTGAAGTGGTCAGCCCTTTGCCCGACCGACAGGACACGGCAGGCGGTCGCCATTTGGCGCGGCGCGGCGACAGTTTCTATATGGTGATTTTCCAATGCGCCAATGCCGCCCCTATTGCCGCGCATATTGGCGAGCAGGGCATACGCAAAGTCTGGTCACATGCAGGCGCGGATTTGTCGGCCACGCATTTCCATCCGGCTGATTTTGGCGGGGCGATTGTGTCGGTTGACAGTATGGGGCGCGAAGACTGGCAATCGCCCAATGCCTATTGGGAGTGGACAAAATGGCCGCCCACGACACCGCCAGATTATGCCGCCGCCGCAACCGGCGCGATTGCCGGCCTGACCATGCGCGCTGCCGAGCCACAAAAGCTGGCGCAGCATTGGGGCAGACTGCTTGAACGACCGGTGCAGGGCAATCAGGTGATATTTGACGGCGCGGTGATGGATTTCGTCGAAGCCGACACACCCGCGCCATTTATCGACCATGTGCAATTGCGCTGCGCCGCAGCGACACCGCGCGATATTCTGGCGCGCGGGGCGGCGATGGGCTTGCCGGTTGAGGCTGACAGGCTGCATCTGTGTGGTGTCAATTGGTCATTCATTGAGGGATAAGGTCAAGTAAAGCAGGACATTTTAACAGGAGGACAGTGAGCATGACGGGTAACATGAAACAGCGCGATTGGCGTTTTATGGCAATTGGCGTTTTGACGCTGTGCGGCTTGCTTGGCACAAGCATGATAGGGGCGGCGCAAGCCAAGCAGACATGCAGGCCGTCCAAATGGGGGGCAGATGATGAGATTGGCGCGGCCAATCATGTAACGCCGGAGCAGGTGCGTATGGCCGCCGGACTGGTCAAGAAAGGCGAGAGCCATGCGCTCGGCATTGTCATTGAGCCGGGCATGCCGGCTTTTCCGCCGCGCTCGGTCGCGCTGCAAGTTGTCCAGCCCAACCAGCAATTCGGCTTTGATGTCGAAAAACTCTATGGCTGGGATGTCGCTTCCAATGATGATTTAGTGCAAATGTGGCTTGGCACTGGCCCGCAGCTTGACGGGCTGGGTCATATGGGCGAGGCGCGGACATTTTACAATTGCAATAAGGGCGCTGATATTTCGCCGATTACCGGCCTGACCAAGCTTGGCATTGAGAAAATCCCGCCAATGGTCGGGCGCGGCGTGTTGCTGGATATGGCCGCCTATTTCGGTGTGAAAACCATGTCACCCGGCCAGCCCATCACCGTCGCTGATTTGGAAAAAGCGGCAAAACGCCAAGCCGTCAGTTTCCGCAAAGGCGATGTGATTTTGCTGCATACCGGCTATACAGATGCCATGCTGAAAAGCGCGCCGCAAACTTGGGTGTCCACCATTCCGGGCATTACCAATGCGGCAGCGGAATATCTCGCCTCATTCGACCCGATGGCCGTCGGGGCGGACACTTGGGGCTTGGAAGCTGTGCCGGCCATTAAGGGCGACAAGCTGTTTTACGGCCATGTCACCTTGCTGAAGAAAAACGGCATTTTCATTCTTGAGACAATGAATACAGGCCGTCTGGCGCGCGAAAAAGTGCGCGAGTTTATGTTTGTGCTGGGTCAGCCCAAACTCAAAGGCGCGGTGCAAATGGTGATAAATCCGGTCGCTCTCTGGTAAGCCTGCGGC
>JAYPAN010000003.1:107741-118812 GCA_038123715.1 Rhodobiaceae bacterium
CAAAGGCGCGGTGCAAATGGTGATAAATCCGGTCGCTCTCTGGTAAGCCTGCGGCAATGGTAAGCCTGAGGCACTGGTAAGCCTGCGTTAATTATGCGGCAGCCGGACAAGCCGACCGGCTAGACTTCCGCCACTTCCAGCCAACCTATATTGGCATCGGGTCGTTTATAGACGAGGCTCAGCTTTTCCTGCGCCACGCTGCGGAACAGCACAAAATCGGACTGCCCGACCTCCAATTGCATCACGGCCTCGCTGACCGACAATGTCGGTATCACGCGGTCATTTTCAGCAATAATCACCGGCGTGAACTCGGCCTGCGCTTCCTCCGCCTCGGCTTCCGGCGCAAAGACTTTTTCAGCCGCCACTGGCGGCGCGGCAAGGGCGCGTTTCTGGTCGTGATGGTTTTTCAGCCGCCGCTTATAGCGCCGCAATTGCTTTTCAATTTTCTGCACGGACTGGTCGAAAGACTGATAGACATCACTGTCCTGACCCGACGCATGCAGGTAAAGCCCGCTGTCCAAATGCACGGCGCAGGCCGCCTCAAATGCATGTCCCTGTTTGGAAAAGGTGACATTGATATCAGCCGATCGCTCAAAATACTTGCTGACCGCCTCGGTCAAACGTGCCTCCACATGCGACTGCAAGGCAGCGCCGGTCTCAATATGCCGTCCAGAAATGTTAATGTTCATTTTGTCTCCTTTCCGGGTGTTTTTGTTAAAACCTCACCCTCTGCTGTGGCAGCAGGCGGAGACTGTTTCGAAAGGCTCGCGCCTGTCACCGGTTACAAAATAACTGTGCCTGAGACATGTTCGCTTGTCCAGCGCAATCGCCCTGATTGCGGTGAAAAGCGATTAAAGCGCGAAATCCTCGCCGAGATAATGGCGGCGCACATCTTCATTATTGACAATATCTTCGGCCGAGCCTTCGGTCAGCACTTTGCCTTCCGCGATAATCACTGCGCGGTCAATAATGCTCAATGTCTCGCGCACATTATGGTCGGTGATTAAAACCCCCAGCCCGCGCTCGGTCAGCTTGGCGACCAGCAGGCGGATGTCATTTATCGCAATCGGGTCAACACCGGCAAATGGCTCATCTAGCAAAATAAAAGATGGGTCGCTGGCCAGCGCGCGGGCAATCTCGGCCCGGCGGCGCTCGCCGCCCGACAGCGCCGCACCGCGCGAATGACGCACATGGCCAATAGCGAAATCATCGAGCAATTCTTCCAACCGCACCATTTGCGCGTCGCGGCTTTTGCCGGTGGTCTCCAAAATTGACATAATGTTCTGCTCAACCGTCAGCGTGCGGAAAATTGAGGCTTCCTGCGGCAAATAACCAATGCCCATGCGGGCGCGGCGATACATGGGCAAATCTGAGACATCATGCCCGTCTATCAGCACCCGCCCGCTATCGGGCTTGACCAGACCAGTAATCATGTAAAATGTCGTGGTCTTGCCCGCCCCGTTCGGCCCCAACAGGCCAATCGCTTCACGGCGTTCAAATTGCAGCGAGACATTATCTACCACTTGGCGGCCTTTGAAGGATTTGCACAAATCTATGGCCGCCAGCCCACCACTGGCAGCATTTGCAGCATTGGAACCCGCATCCTTATCGGCTGGCGCAACATCCTTTCCGGATGATAAAGGCATTTCAGAGGCAGCAGTCATTTATAAAACCGGCATGTGACATAATAGGGCAGACCCTAGCCCAAGCGGCGGCGGAAGAAAAGCCGCTACTTGTCGGGTCGCAATTCAATGCGGGCGCGACCGCCCCTGTCGCCGCCTGTCAGCCGCGATGTGCCGTCGCGCATATTTATCGTCAAGGCCGCACCACTCAGCTTTTGGGCGCGCGCGTCAGGCCTTGTGTCGCTCATTTCCACATTGCCGGTCAGGGTCAGGGTTTCTTGCGAAAACCTGTAAACTGCCTTGTCGCCGCGCGCCACGCGGCCATTTTCCGAGCGCAAAACCACTTTGCCATTGGCCGTCAGCTTTTCCGGCTCACCGCCGCCCGCCGCCGATATGATTTCCATCGCCTCAGCCGTTAATATCATTGGCCCTTGGGTTAATTGCGCGCCCTCGGTCAGCACCATGCGCCCGCTTTCCTGCTGCCACAACATGCGCCCTGCCTCAAGAATGGTCCGCGCCGCCGGGTCGGTTGAAAATCGCGTCTGCGCCCAAGCCGGTGCTGCCAAGACCAGCAGGCACAAAAGCATTATTGAGCGTGTTATTTTTATCAAGCGTTTCATTGCGCCCTGTCTTGCTTATTTGGGGTCAGCACGATTCTGACATTGCCGAAGCGATATTCCTGCGCCGCGCGCGAAGCCTGCATATTGTCGGCTTGCAAATGACCTTGCGGCGTGCGTATCGACAGGGGCTTGTCACTGCTGAGACTGCCATCATCCATATTAACATTGAGTTGCTCAAATCGCATTTCACTGCCCGCCTCATTACGCACCACAATGCCGCCTTGCAGCACAGCGCGCCCGCTATTGCGGACAAGTTCAGCGCGCTCGGCACGCAAGCGCAATTGCGCGGCCGGCGCTTCGGCGTCAAGTTCAGCAGAAATGCCGTCCAAAAGCACAATTGCATCATCATCGCTTTTGCGTCTGGCCTGCTCGGCGCGCAGCACATAGGCGCGGCCATCAGCGTCAAGACCGCGATAGACCGGCCCGCTTAACACCATATCGCCAAGCGGGCGCAAAATGCGCTCCGAGCCGCCACGCGGCGATAAAATCAATATAGCCAGCAAAATGAACGCCAGCGCCGCCAGCGCCAAACGCAAGCGCGCGATACGGCGCGAATGGGCGCGCGGGTCGCGGTCGATTGTCTTGTCATCGGGGGCAGGCGCGCCCATCACGCGCTTCCGCGACAGGCTGCGGGTAAGCACCGGCTAATGCGAGAATATGTCAATATCTTCCCAGCCCGCCAAATCCATTGCCGCCCGCACAAGCACGAAATCGAAACAGGCTTCCGCCATCGGGCGGCGGCCTTCGCGATCAAGCATGGCCTCAAGCCGGTCTTTCAAAGCGTGCAGATATAAAACATCAGAAGCGGCATAGTTCAATTGCGCGTCGCTCAATTCTTCAGCCGCCCAATCGGAGCTTTGCTGCGCCTTGGACAAATCAACTTCCAGCAATTCGCGGCACAACTCGCGCAAGCCATGACGGTCTGTGTAAGTCCGCACCAGCTTGGAGGCGATTTTGGTACACCAAAGCGGCGCAGCATGCACATTCAGATATTGGGCAATCACCGCGACATCAAAACGCGCATAGTGGAAGATTTTCAACAGCGACCGGTCGGTCAACATGGCCTTCAAATTGGGCGCGTCATAATTGTCGCGCGCCAATTGCACAATATGGGCGTCACCATCGCCGCCGCTTATCTGCACCAGACATAAGCGGTCGCGCACCGGCTTCAGCCCCAAGGTTTCCGTGTCAATCGCCACAGCGCCGGAAAAAACCAGCCCGTCCGGCAAATCATTTTTATATAAATGTATGGCCATATTTCTGTCCCGTCTTAGATTGCGTGTTATAGCCGACTGGTCAGCATTTGTTAATGGTGATAAGTCCAATTGCCGAGAAGGGCAATTATTGAGCGCTGCGGGCGTTAACGGGGGAGAGCCGGACATGAACAGCCAAGCCGATTTTCTGACGCGGCCACCCTTTGGCCTGCTGATGGGTATGGCCGCGCCCAGCTCGATTGCTTTTTTCCTGCAAGCCTCGGTCAGCCTGGCTGAAGTGTGGTTTATCGGCCAGCTTGGCGCCAGCGCGCTGGCGGCTATTGCGCTGGCCTTTCCCCTGCTCATGCTCAATCTGGCCATGTCCGGCGGCGCATTGGGCGGGGCAGTATCAGCCGCCATTGCCCGCGCCTATGGGGCTGGCGACATTGACGCGGCAGAGCGCTTGATTTGGCACGCATTCGGCCTTGCCCTATTGGGCTGGCTGGCCTTCCTTTTAGCCTTTGTCTTATTCGGCGCGGGCTTTCTGGCTTTATTGGGCGGCTCGCAAGCGGCTTTGGACGGCGCGGTCGCCTATTGCGGCCTGTTATTTGCCGGCGGCCTATTCATTTGGCTGATGGGGACAACAACCGCCATTTTCCGAGGCGTCGGCATGATGAAAACCCCGGCTTTGCTGATGTTGGTGAATGCCGCCATTCAAGTGCCGCTATCGGGCTGTCTGGTGCTTGGCCTGTTCGGTTTTCCGGCGATGGGTGTGGCCGGTGCAGCCATTTCCGCCATTGCCAGCGCCGCTATTGTTGGGGTGATATTGATTGGCCTGATGGCGACGGGGCATTTGCCGGTGCGTTTGCGCCTGTCGGCCTGCCGGTTTTCGCCGGTGCTGCTGCGCGATATTATGCAAGTATTTCTGCCCGCTTCATTATCGCCCTTTCTCAATGTCGCCACCATTATCGCCCTGACCGCCATTGTCGGCCAATTTGGCGAAACAGCTTTGGCCGGTTACGGCATTGGCTCGCGGATTGAGTTTTTGATGATACCGCTGATTTTCGGCCTTGGCGCGGCCATGACCTCGCTGGTCGGTATCAATGTCGGTGCCGGACAAATTGCGCGTGCTGAAAAGATTGGTTGGATTGGCGGGGCGACCGCCGCGCTTATTGCCAGTTTTATTGGCGTGTTCTTGTCGCTGACGCCGGAATATTGGATTCCGGTTTTTGCCGATGATGCCGCCGTGACACAAGTGGCGACGCGCTATTTCAGCATTGTTGGCCCGTGGTTCGGCTTTTACGGCTTTGGCCTGTCGCTGTATTTTGCCGCGCAAGGGGCAGGGAAAATGTTCTGGCCAATATCAGCCACCATGCTGCGCGTCGTGCTGGCGGTTGGCGGCGGCTGGCTCTGCGCCGTGCAATTGGAAATGGGGCTGGATGGCGTGTTTGCCGCCGCCGCCTTTGCCATGGTCGCCTATGGCGGACTGATTGGCCTGTCATTGCATCGCGGCGCATGGCGCGCCCAAACAGTTTAATTTTATTTGCCGACGCAAGCTCTATATTATGAAGGCAGGCCAGAGGAGGAAAATATGACAAAAGACTTGGACATAATTGTTTACGGCGCAACCGGCTTTACCGGCCAATTATGCGCCGCCTATCTGCAAGCGCGCAAAGGTCAATTAAATTGGGCGATAGCCGGTCGCAATCGGGAAAAACTGGAAGCCGTCGCCCAATCAACCGCGTCAGGCCGCGAAATCATTATTGCCGATGGCGATGACGAAGCGGCTCTTGAGGCGCTAACTGCGCGCACCAAGGTTGTTTTGTCAACGGCAGGGCCGTTTCACCGCTATGGCTCCAAGCTGGTCGCGGCTTGCGTAAAAAACGCGACTCATTATGTCGATATTACCGGCGAGAATTTCTGGGTGAAGGAGCTTATCGCCAAGCACCATGACGAAGCCGCCGCCAAAGGCATCCGCATCATCCCGTCCTGCGGCTTTGACTCGATACCTTCCGATTTGGGCAGCTATTTCAGCATCCGCCAATCCGGCAAACCGGTGCGGCGCGTCGAGTCCTTTCATTCTTATAAGGGCGAGGCGTCGGGCGGCACGCTTGAAACGATTTTTTCCATGGGTGATTTGAACCTTGGCGATGACATGACCAATCCGTTTTTGCTGAACCCGCCGGAAAGCTATACGCCGGAAATGAAAAAAGCCGAGCGCGACAGGTTGAGCGTGGCGGAAAAGCCGGAAATTAACGGCTGGGCTGGCCCCTTTGTGATGGCGGCGGCCAATACGCGCGTTGTGCGTCGCTCCGCCGCCCTGCTCAGCCAAAGACAAGAGCCTTATGGCGGCAATTTCAGCTATCAGGAATATGCCTATCACAAAAGCCGTGGGGCGGCGTGGAAAGGCCTGGCCGGTCTGGCGCTGACCGGTCTGGTTATCATGACCCCCTTACGCAAGCTGGTGCGACCGTTTCTGCGCCAGCCCGGTGAAGGGCCGGATGAAGCCCAACGCGACAGTGGCTGGTTTGACTGCAAATTCATTGTTGAAGCCGAAGATGGCAGCAAGTCTGTTTACGCCATGCATGGCGCGGGCGACCCCGGCTATAAAGTCACCTCCAAGCTGGTGAGCGAAGCGGCGCTGTGCCTTGTTGAAGACGCCGACACCCTGCCCGGTGGCGACGGCTATGGCGGCGTGCTGACCAGCGCCTCCGGCCTCGGCCAAGCGCTGATTGACCGCTTGTCCAAAAACGGCATTCATTTTGACGGCCCGCTATAGGCCGGACAAGTCGAGCCGGTCAAACACAGCAAGCGGGGCGGGGCGTGTGAAGTGGTCAAAATAGCGATAATCGGAGCCGGCAGCACAGTGTTTATGAAAAACATTGTGACTGATATTTTGCTGGAGCCGGGGCTGGAAAACGCCCATATCGCGCTGCATGATATTGACGCCGCGCGATTAACGACATCGCAAATTGTAGCTCAACGCATTGCCGAAACCACCGCCACGCATCCGACATTTACAGCGACGCTTGACCGGCGCACCGCCTTGCAGGACGCCGATATTGTTATCACCATGTTGCAGGTGGGCGGCTATGAACCGGCGACGCGCATTGATTTCGATATTCCCAAAAAATACGGTCTGCGCCAGACCATTGGCGATACACTGGGGCTGGGCGGCATTATGCGCGGCCTGCGGACTGTGCCGGTTCTGCTGCACATTGCCGAAGATATGGCGGCCTGCTGCCCTGATGCGCTGCTGCTGCAATATGTTAATCCAATGGCAATTAACGGGCTGGCGCTGACGCGGCTGGCGCCACAATTGCGCCATGTCGGCCTATGTCACTCCGTGCAAGGCACAGCGATGGATTTGGCGCGCGACCTTGGCGAAGACCCAGCAGATATTGACTATGATTGCGCCGGTATCAATCATGTCGCCTTTTACACACGGTTTGAAAAACGCCATGCCAATGGCCGTATGGAAGACCTTTATCCGCGCCTCAAAAAACTGGCCGAGACGCGCGATTATGGGCGCGGTTGGGAAAATTGCGCCAATCATGTGCGCTATGACATGCTGAAACGGCTTGGCTATTTCGTCACGGAAAGCTCAGAGCATTTTGCCGAATATACGCCCTATTTCATCAAGGCCAACAGACCCGACTTGATAGAGCAATTCGAGATTCCATTGGACGAATATCCGCGCCGGTGTCTGTCGCAAATGGCCGAATGGGAGGCGCAGGCCGAAGCACTGACCAGCGGTGGCGCACTGACATGCGAAAAATCGGTTGAATATGCCGCCCGTATCATTGCCGCGCTTGTGCTGGACAAGCAGGATAAAATTCACGCCAATGTCGCCAATAACGGGCTTATCGACAATCTGCCGGAAAATGCCTGTGTCGAAGTGCCGTGTCTGGTTAACGCCGAGGGCGTAACGCCACAACAAATCGGCGCGCTGCCGCCGCATCTCGCCGCCCTCATGCAGACCAATATCAATGTCCAGCAATTAACAGTGGAGGCGCTGGTCACCGGCAAGCGCGAACATGTCTATCATGCCGCCATGCTCGACCCGCATACGGCGGCGGAGCTGACGCTTGATGAAATATGGTCAGTGGTTGATGAATTGCTGGAAGCGCATGGCGACGCCATTCCCGAATTACACTAAAGCTGCTACAAATCCAGTTAGGAGCCTTGTCATGCGTCTTGTTTTTCGTATCTCTTCCCTTGGAAAATTCACGGGGTCACAGGATGAGTGATATCAGCATTGGCATTATCGGCACTGGCATGATGGGGCAGGAGCATATCGTGAACTTCAACCTGCTGCCCGATGTCCGCGTCACGGCGCTGGCCGATACTGATGCCGCCATGCGCGACAAAGCCGCCGCCCTGCTTTCAGATGACAGGCACGCGCCTTTTGTCACCGATGATTTTGAACAATTGCTTGGCGATGACGGCCCCGACGCGCTGGTCATTGCGACGCCGAATTTTCACCATATTGACGTTCTGGCCTTGGCGCTGGAAGCGGGCAAGCCGATATTGTGCGAAAAGCCGCTTTGCACAAATCTGGAGGATACACAGAAAGTCATGCAGCGCGTCAGCCATAATGGGCTGGTGTTTCAGGTCGGTATGGAATATCGCTTCAAACCGGCTTTGCATGACATGATAGCCCGCGTTCATCGCGGCGATATCGGGCAATTGCATATGCTGTCCATCCGCGAACACCGCTTTCCCTTTCTGCCCAAAATTGCTGATTGGAACCGTTTCAACAAAAATACCGGCGGCACGCTGGTTGAGAAATGCTGTCACTTTTTCGACCTGATGCGTTTTATTATCGGCAGCGAGCCGACCGGCGTGGTCGCCTCTGCCGGTCAAAGCGTCAATCATTTGGACGAAAGCTATGAGGGTCGCACGCCCGATATTTGGGACAATGGCTATGTGGTTTTTGACTTTGCCAATGGTGCGCGCGCCATGCTTGATTTATGCATGTTTGCCGAAGGCTCGCGCCATAGCGAGGAATTGGCGGCAATGGGCGACACGGCAAAAGTCGAATGTCTGCTGCCGCAAAATATCGTCACGCATGGCAATCGGGAAAATTGGCGCGTGCGCGAGGAGGAAATTCATGTGCCGGAGGAGATTTTGAAGGCCGGTTATCATTCGGGCGCGACTTATCACCAAAACAAGGCTTTTCTTGACGCGGTGCGCGGCGACGCCGATGTTCAGGTCACTGTCCTTGACGGCCATCGCGCCGTTGCTATGGGGGTGGCGGCGCAAATGGCGGCGGTGGAAAAACGCCGCGTGGATATGTCGGAGCTTGGCTTATGACGCAATATGGTGATGAAAATCTGGTGCAGGGAAAGCCCCGCATGATTGGCGGCAAACCGGTTGGGGCGCTGGCTTTTGGCTGTTGGCGGCTGGTCGGTGACAAGGTTGCAGACGCCACGGCGCGCATTGAAACGGCACTTGAGCTGGGGCTGACGCTTATCGACAATGCCGATGTTTACGGCCTTGACTGGGGCGGACAGGCATTTGGCGAAAGCGAGACATTGCTCGGCAAAGTGCTGGCGGCCAATCCGCATTTGCGTGACAAAATGGTGCTGGCCAGCAAGGGCGGCATTATACCCGGCCTGCCCTATCATGCCGGAGCCGATTATCTGAACAGCGCCGTTAATGCCTCTTTGGCGCGTTTGCAAACCGAGCATATTGACCTTTACCAAATCCACCGACCCGACATGTTTGCTCATCCGGCAGAAACCGCCGCCGCCCTTGATGGGCTGGTCGCCGCCGGTAAAATCGGCATGGTCGGCATATCCAATTACACACAGGCACAAGAAGATGCGCTGCGTCATTTTCTGAAAGCGCCGCTTGTATCGCTGCAATCAGAGTATTCGCTGCTGCGGCTTGATATGTTGCGCGATGGCACGCTTGACCGCTGCATGGGCAGTGATACGGCTTTTCTCGCCTGGTCGCCGCTGGCCGGTGGGCGGCTGGCATCGGGTGATGGCGTGCCGCCTGTCTTGCTGGAAAAAATTGACGCTTTGGCAGCGCGTGAAAAGACTGACCGCGCCGGCATTGCGCTGGCCTTTGTGCTGGCGCATCCGGCGAGGCCGATTGCCATTATCGGCTCACAAAATCCGGCGCGTATGCGCGCTGCCGCCGCCGCACAACATATCACGCTGACGCGGCGCGATATTTATGCGCTGATTGAAGCCGCCGAAGGCGTTCCCCTGCCCTGACCAACAGCAAACAGGTTCAACGAGATGAGCGATAACAGCATAGGTGACAGCATGAATGAGAGGCCAGTCGAGGTGAGCTGGTTTTCCGCCCTGTGTGATGATGATTATCAATTTCTGGGCATTGAAGACCCGGCTTTGAAAGCCAGTTGGCCGCATTGCCGCGACATTGCGCTGACGGCGGAGCAAAACGGCTTTGACAATATCTTGCTGCCATCGGGCTATCAGCTCGGCATGGATTCGATTGGCTTTGCCGGTGGCATTGCGCCCTTACTGGAAAAAATGCGGCTTTTGGTGGCGGTGCGCTGCGGCGAAATGTGGGTGCCGCAATTGGCGCGCCAATTGGCAACGCTCGACCAAATGCTTGGCGGGCGGCTTACCATTAACATTATTTCCTCCGACCTGCCCGGTCAGCAAATGGATGGCGCGCCGCGCTATCAGCGCACGCTGGAGACCATGCAGGCGCTTCGGCAATTCCTCAATGGTGAGGCGGTGCAGCTTGACGGGGCGCATATTCAACTCGACCTCGCCCCGCCGCGCATGCAGACCGTCTCCGGCAAATGTCCGCCCTTTTATTTTGGTGGCCTGTCGCCTGCCGCACGCGATGTGGCCGCGCGTGAAGCCGATGTGTTTCTCATGTGGCCCGACACAATGGACAAGGTGGCTGATATTCTTACCGATATGCGCGCCCGCGCCAGCGCCTATAAGCGGCAATTGAAATTCGGTTATCGCGTGCATGTGATTGTGCGCGAAACCGAAGCGCAAGCCCGCGACGCCGCCGACCAGCTTGTCAGCCGATTGGATGACAAAACCGGAGAGGAAATACGCAATCGCTCGCTGGACAGCGCCTCTTATGGCGTGCGCCGCCAGGCCGAAATGCGCGACGCCGCCAATGCCGCCGGCACGGGCGATTATGTCGAGGATAATTTATGGACGGGCATTGGCCGAGCGCGCTCCGGCTGCGGGGCGGCAATTGTCGGCGACCCCGATCAAGTGCTGGCGAAGCTCAATGCCTATCGCGCCCTTGGCATTGAGGCCTTTATCCTGTCGGGCTATCCGCACCGCGATGAATGTGACTTGTTTGGCCGTTATGTGCTGCCGCGCCTCAATCACGGGGCGCTGCAATTATAAAGGCCGCGGCAACAGGCCAGTCTGGCTCGAAGCGGCCAGCAATGTGCCATTTTCGGCAAAAATATGCACATGACCATGCACCGCGCCACGGGTGAAACTGGACAATTGCGTCACCATCATCAGCCAGTCGGTCTCAACCAGATTGACCGGCCGGAATGTATTGTCGAGGCTGGTGCCGCGCCGCGTTCGCACATGCGCGCCGAGGAAAAAATCTGACACCAGCGCCCGTTTGGGGCTGTCCGACCACCGCCATGTGGGTTTATCGGCTGGGCATGGAAAAG
>JAYPAN010000004.1:0-2458 GCA_038123715.1 Rhodobiaceae bacterium
GGCGAGTGCTCTGGCCTAGATGAATATTTGGCTCCACGATATGTAATTGAGATTGATGGAGGACAAAAACGGTTTGAAGCAATTGAAGTTGTAAAAAAGTGTATGTTGGCACAGGACACAAACCCAAAACCCGAATTCGCAGGAAAATTGGCGGCTTTGGTTTCCCTTTTGGCGCCAGATGAAGAGTTTGATTTTATTTTTGGGCCATCCGATGATAAAGCTACCAATCAAAATTTAATCGGCTTCGTCAATAGTGCATCTGCGCCAAACAACAATGATGGTTGGTACGAATATGCTATGGGCGCCATTCTTTTTGAGGGGTGGTTTCAGGAAGAAGAAGATAAAGAAGCTGCTTGCAAGTTCCTTAAAACGGCTCACGAGAAGGGTGCAGGTTTAGCAGCCCATTTGCTGTATGAGTGTTATGTTTGGTCCGTGGCAGGGGCCCCAGATAAAGCGGAAGCTTATAGCCTTCTAGAAAGTTCAGCAGATGACGGTGACCCACGATCTCTATTGCAGTTGGGACTTCTTGCCGCCTGGCCGGACGATGATAAGCCAAATTTAGAAGAAGCGAAGAGTTACCTCAGGGCAGCTATGGCTAGAGGGCATTATACTGCAGCAGATGTCCTTGTTTTCGTGCTGCTTCAAGTGGCTGATGATCGGCAATCTACTAGAGAAGCCCTTGATATATTGGATGCATATTCCGCAAAAACGGATTATCGGCAAAACTCTGACACTTATGCAATTAGAGAAACATTTATTCTGGTGCATCTTGGATCAAAGTTCAGGGGCAAATTAAAAAAATTTGGACTAGAAAATAAGTTAGACCGTGCCCGAGCACTGAAGATGTTAGGTGACGAAGACGAACTCGACCTAGTAATCGATACAGCAGATTTCATAATTGAGTCTGAAGACCCTTTACCATATGAATTCATGAGTAAAGAAGAATTTCTGCCTACTCTTGAGCTTCTTAAAAAGCAAGCATCGAACGAAGACAATGAATATTTCAGCGAAGCTAACGGAATACTTTCAGCTTATTATTATTATGGATCATTCGATAAGAAGAACCCAGAGCTAGCGATAAAACACGGCCGATTGGCTGCAGAATCTGGGGGGCACAACGCACAATATAATTATGCGGATCGATTATTCGAGTTCCGTCACATAGTCAATCGTTCCAATCCTACTGAAGAAGCAATGGAATTTGCCCTGATTGCTGCGCAAACAAACGCACTCGACGATCAGTCAAGGGCATTTAATTTAGCCGGCATTATTGCGGAACATACAGGCGATTTTCAAAAAGCTCGAGAGTATTACAGGATGGCATATGACCGAGGCAGGGAGGCCATTGACTACGAGGGAATTGGGGCCTCCAATCTGCTGCGGCTTGAACTTCATCTAGGAGATAAGAAAAATAATATTGAAGAAAGAAAAAAACTTTTCGAGATGGCAAGAAATGAGTCTCCAGATGACCTGCTTATGTCTTACGACGTTACATCGACTGTTTCATATGAGGATTGGCTGATAAAGCGAAAGGCTATGAGCATGGCAGATGTCTTTCAGGAATTAGGCTGGCTCTATCGAAATCAAATCTTACTTGAAAATGAAAATGCGAAAGAAAAAGCGAGGCTCAGCTTCAAAAACTTCTGGATATGCCAAACGCTGTCTAAAGAGGCTTGGATGACAAAGCAATGCGAAATGGCACAGAAAGATCTGGCCCTTTACTTCGTCGGTGAAGAGGAGGCAAACCTGGTGGCACAGGCAAGACGAGAGATGTTGGGGCTTCCAAAAGAGTATGTGGCAAAAAGCGACGAGAAAGCAGTTGCGCAAAAGGCTGGCAAATCATTAGCGTTGATATTCTATGCAGACGAATATCAGTCGCTCGAAAACCTTGTTACGCCTAAAAATGATGCAAGTCGCCTTTCAAGTATACTCAAGAATAAATACGGATATGAAACCAAAGTAATACCAAACCCGGATAGGAGAGAATTAATTCAAGAGCTTAATGCAGCCAAGTCTCTGGAAAAAAATGATAAGCTAATAGTTTACTTTGCTGGACATGGGAAAAGCGAGGCTAACACCTCTTTTTGGTTGCCAGTTGATGCTAGCCCAGACGATGACACCCAATGGTTAGAGGATAACACGATTAAGCGGAAACTGTCTCAAATTCCCGCTCGAAACATATTAGTTGTTGCCGATACCTGTTTTTCGGGGAACCTTACCCGAGGCGTGGAGGTTGTCGATGTTGACATCAACGACGTCGTCTATGACGAGCTCGAGGCAACTAAATCAAGGGTGGCAATTAGTTCAGGCGGAGACCAGCCAATATTAGATTCCGCAAGTGGTCAGCATTCTATATTTTCATCAGCTTTTCTATCCTATCTTGAAAGAACTGAAAAACCATTTTCAGCCCAAGAACTCGTTAGCGATATTTACAGGCCAGTACTGGAGACCTCGATTA